>NZ_JAYGQQ010000013.1:0-213218 GCF_035012785.1 Xanthomonas sp. WHRI 8932A | reverse complement strand
GCTGAGATCCAGGCTCTGACGGCAGCCCACGCCGGCTCTCGACACCTAAACTGCCAGATTCCGAACAGATAAGGCTCGGTGGCGGCATCCATGCCGCCACACGGTCCCGCAATCGGCGAGGACACCGCACCATAAAATTGGTCGGCTGCTTAAAAACATGCACACCGACCATCTCGACCGGTCATTGTCCGCCCACCGTCGCGGGACCTTCTGCGGCATGGATGCCGCGCAAGCTCCTGCACGGACTTACTTGCAACTTGTCCCGCGATGGTGGGCGGGGCAAGGGCCCCGCAGCAAGCACGCAGCACCAATGCTCTACGCATGCCTTACCGCACCGTTCCACCACATCTGAGCAAGCAAGATTTTGCAACTTAGCTTCGTTAGACGCAGCGTCAAAATCTCAATTAACCGAGCGCGGGCAACAAGGCATGACGCGCTTTACTGCTAGTGCACCTGAGCTACCGCATACAGCGCCCGACGCCGCCATGATCGACTGCGCGCAGTCGCCGCGCTTAGACTCCGCGTTTACATGCGCCAAGGCTGCTGGTGATCGATCTCAATGACATCGCGCTGTACGTGCAGGTAGTGCGCAGCGGCAGCTTTGCCGAAGCCGCGCGCCGGCTCGGCACCGCCCCCAACAGCGTGAGCCGGCGCGTGCAGCAGCTGGAAGCGCAGCTGGAGACGCGCCTGATGCAGCGCTCCACCCGCAAGCTGACCTTGACCGACGCCGGGCAAGCCTTCTTCGAACGTTGCGCCGATGCGGTAGACGGGCTGACCTCGGCCGGGCAGAGCCTGGTGGCTGATGGCGACGAAGCCGCCGGGCTGGTGCGCGTGGCGGCACCCGCGGATTTTCTGGATTTTTTCCGCATCGAATGGGTCGGCGAATTTCTCGCCGCGCATCCGCGCGTGCGGCTGGAATTCGTGCTCAGCGATGCCAAGGCCGATCTGATCGCCGAACGCATCGATGTGGCCTTCCGTGGCGGCACATTGCCGGACCTGGGCTATGTCGGCCGCCAGATCCTGGCCGACAACAGCGACCTGCTGGTCGCCAGCCCAGACTATCTGCAGGCGCGCGGCAGGCCGCTGCAGTTGGACGACTTGCGCCAGCACGACGGCATCGGCTTCCCGCACCCAAGTGGGCAGATGACCTGGACGCTGATCGGGCCGTCCGGGCTTGCCGAGCAGGTGCAGGTGCAGGCGCGGTTTGCTGCCACCACCGCGCGCGCCTTGCGCCTGGCCGCCGTGGCCGGGCTCGGCATCGCGCTACTGCCGCAGGCACTGACGCGCCCGGATATCGAACAGGGCCGCCTGAGCGTGGTGCTGCCGGATTTCCAACGCCGCGGCCAGGGCCTGCACGCGCTCTACCCAAGCCGACGGCATCTGCCGCGTGCGGTCTCGGCGTTTATCCAGGCCGTGACCGTGCGATTGAATGCGCTGTAAGCGCATGGGCAGTAGCGACGCCGCTTGCGGCGTCGCGCCAGCTCAGGCAGCCAGCCCATCGATCTGCTGATGGGCAACGGCAAGACCCGCTTCACGTCCCTCCTTGCCGGTGGCCAGACCTTCGGCAACGATGACCTCCGGGTGATGCAGGCCGACGAAGCCCAGCGCAGTGCGCATGTAGGTTTCGGCATGCTCCAGCGACGCCAGCGGCGAGCCGATGCCATAGAACCCACCGCGCGCCACTGCCAGGATTACCCGCTTGTCGCCGGCCAGCCCTTCGAGCACACCTTCGGACGTATAGCGGAAGGTCTTGCCGGCCACCAGCACGCGATCGATCCAGGCCTTGAGCTGGGTCGGCACAGTGAAGTTGTACAGCGCCACACCGATCACCACGGTGTCGGCATCCAGAAATTCCTGCAGCACCGCAGCACCATTGGCCAGGTCGGCGGCCAGTTCCGGCGTCTGATCGGCCGTGGGATTCTGCTGCGCAGCCAGATGCGCGCCGGACAGATGCGCGATCGGGTTGGCGGCCAGATCGCGATGGGTGACGGTGACATCGCCGTTGCGCTGTTGCAGCTTGGCAACGATGCGTGCGCTGAGCTGACGGCTCGCCGAATAGTCGCCGAGGATGCTGGAATCGAGATGAAGCAGTTTCATTGGAATGCCTTTGCTGGATAGGTGGGGGTGCGATGGTTTGGCGATGCATGGCTGAGGTGCGCACGCATCGACGGTTGGGCGGTGCAGGCCCTCGTTGAAGACCTGACGCCATGACTCAGGCGTGCGGGTTTGAAAGGCGCATTGCCTTCCGCACGATCG
This sequence comes from Xanthomonas sp. WHRI 8932A, assembly GCF_035012785.1. NCBI lineage: Bacteria > Pseudomonadati > Pseudomonadota > Gammaproteobacteria > Lysobacterales > Lysobacteraceae > Xanthomonas > Xanthomonas sp. WHRI 8932A. Next base: position 210,962 of record NZ_JAYGQQ010000013.1, on the reverse strand, counting down.
GTAATGCGCTGTGTTGCCTGGCAAGCGCTGCGTGTTTGACGCCGCATGTGCCGGGCAGCCATGTCTCGGCTGCCCGGCATGCGCGCGACTCAGCCCAGGCGGCCCTTGGCGCGCAATTGCTCGCCGATGCGGCGGATCTCCGCCTCGCCCTGCGCCAGTGCGGCGGTGCTGGTGTGCACCGAGTAGTGGCCCATGACCAGGTCGTGCGGGTGCTTGACCGCCGACCCCAGCACGAAGGAGCTCGCACCGACCGACACCACATCGATGGCCTGCTCGGCATCCTTGAACACCGCTATCTGGCCGCTGCCGATGCTCTCGGCCGCGTCCAGCTGCCCGGTGTGCACCGCGATCCAGGCCACGTTGTGACCGGCCGGCGGCACGTAACGCCAGCGCTCCCCGTCCTGCAGTTGCACACTCAGATAGGTCATGTCGGCCGGCGCCGGAATCTTGCTTTCCAGCTCGCCGTAGCCACCCAGCAGCACACGCACCGGCCCGGCCACCGGCACATCGGCCGGCGACAGATACAGGCTTTGCGCCGGAGCGTTTTCTTCGGCTGCGGGCAATGCGACCCAAAGCTGGAAGCCCTTGGCCGAGGACTGGCCGACCGGCACACCGTCGTGCCACACGCCATTGCCGGCGCGCATCCATTCCACACCGCCGGTAGGCAGCGTGCCCTGCTTGCCGGTGCTGTCCTCGTAGCCGACCTCGCCCTCCATCAGGTAGGTGAGCGTGGCAATGCCCGAATGCGGATGCATGCCCATCGGTGCTCCTCCCACGGACGGTTTGACGGTGAACAGGTCCAGGAACACGAACGGCTTGACCAGCTGCCCCAGATCGCCCGGGCTCATCAGCCGGGTGATCGGACCGCGGGTGGTGCCGCGGGTGCGAAACACCACCGGGCGCGGCATGGCCTGCACGCTTGTCTCGTGCTGCGGCTGATCGGCGTAGGTGGTGGCCAGTTGTGCGTTCATGACAGATCCCTTTGCGGTGGTGGAGCCAGCTGCTCCGGTGATGCAAAGCGTAGAGATGCGCTTATTGATCGACTAGCCGGAAGATTTGGAGTGGAATCGTCCAAAAATCGAAGTAATCCAGCCTGCACGCCTTCGCCTCCTTGGTACGCGCAGACGGAATAGCGGCCGGCATCCCGCGTGGGCTGCCTGCCCGAAGTGGGGCGGTCACGCGGTCTGGGGGTCTTCGCTCAGCGAGCCGGAGGCTGGACGCCAACCGCCAGTCCAGGAGTGCACGGCCCTGCATTGCGGACCCCGCGCCCCAGCGGGCGGCCTTCATGCCACACCAACAACGGGTTCTTCACGCTTGCGCCATTCTTTCGCTGGAGACGCCCGATGATCCGCACCCTCGCCCCGCTCGCTGCCGTCCTGTTGCTCTCGGCCTGTGCTTCCAATCAGGTGGCGCAGGTGCAACCCATCGATGGCGCGATCTCCGGCCAATGCCATATCGAAAAGGTCCGCGGCATCGTGGGTCTGGCCGCAGCGGCGCAGACGGTAGAGCGCGCGCGCGTGGATAGCGACAGCCTGCAGGTCAGCGTGCGGCGCGGCGAGCGCGCCACCGGCGGCACCACCGCCAGCGGTCTGGCCGACCCCGCACAGGGCGCCAGTGAAAGCGGCGGCGATCACCTGAGCATCGAAACCGGCCCGACCAACAACATCACTGCGGTGTATTGCGGCTGAAGGCAACGCGCCTCGCTGCGCACCGGTTGGCCGCAGCACGGGCGGTACGCAGCGCTTGGCGGAGCGCGCCGCGCAGAAGCTGGGCTCTGACGTGAGAGGTGTCGGTGGCAGTTGACGCACCGCCCTCACGTTGCTGCTTTGCGGGGTCGCCAGCGCACAGATGCCGAACGCTGGCCGCCTGCTGGTCACCCAAACGGGTGGCGGCGCGTTCAGAGCGGCTGACACAGTGGCGCGAACGGCCGCCAGATCGGGGACGCACGGCACAAAGGAACCGCAGCCAACGCACACGGCAACCAGATTCCGCACACCGGCTGCGGCCTCCTGGCGGCTGCGTCGTCGGTTGCTTCTTGGAGCGGCAAACGCAAGCTGGCAAGTAGTCGTCCGCTGGGTGTGGGTGGCGCACCCGAAACCGCAGTGCACGGGTGGTCCATGCCGCACCGAGCGCTGGATTGTGCCCACCTGCGGAGCACACCGTCGTCTTGTTCGCTGCGCTTAGTCTGCCGCACGCGCTTGGCCGCCCGGATCATCATCCGCCCGCCTAAATGCGCCGCGCCAACGCCGATGCAGCCATGTTCGACCATCGTGGATGCAGCTGAAAACCGCAGGCACCACCACCAGGCACAGCAGGGTCGAACTGATCAATCCCCCGATCACCGCGATGGCCATCGGCTGGCGGAAACTGGCATCGGCACCGAAACCCAACGCAATCGGCAGCATGCCGGCGATCATGGCCACGGTGGTCATCACGATCGGGCGCGCGCGTTTGTGGCACGCATCCACCAAGGCGACGTCGACCGACGCGGCCCCATCGCGGATCGCGATCACCGCGTATTCGACCAACAGGATCGAGTTCTTGGTGACGATGCCCATCAGCATCACCAGGCCGATCATCGACGGCACATCGAGCTCGCTGCCGCAAAACAACAGCGCAATGAAGGCGCCGCCGAGCGATAGCGGAATGGCCGACAGGATCGTCAACGGTTGGAAGAAATCGTTGAACAGCAGGATCAGCACGCACAGCATGCACAAGGTGGCGATCGCGATCGCCAGCAGCAATCCGGACGACAATTCCGCCGCCACTTCGGCATCGCCGGACTGGATCAGCGACACGTTCGCAGGCAGGTGCTGGATGGCGGGGCGCGTGGTGGCCAAGGCCATCGCCTTGCTCAACGGCATGTCGCCCAGGTCGGCGCTCACCGTGACGTAGCGTTGGCGATCGTAGCGATTGATCTCGGTCGGCCCGCTCTCCATCGCCAACACCGCCACGCTGGACAACGGCACCAGCCCATCGCGCGATTGCACGCGCAGGTTGGACAACGCCTCCAGATCGGCACTGACCCGGTCGGGAACCTGCACGCGGATATTGATCTGCCGGTTGTCCAGATTGAGCTTGGCAAGTTGCGGTTCGAAATCGCCGCTGGTCGCAGTGCGCAGGGTCTGGCCGATATCGGCGCTGCTCACGCCATAACGGGCGGTCTGGCGCTGGATCGGCCGCGCTACCAGCTCCGGGCGTTGCAGGCCTGCGGTGGTGCGCACACCCGACAGGCCGGCCGAGCGCAATTGGCTTGCGAACGCAGCGACGGTGGCATTGAGGGCATCTTCCGATTCGCTGGTCAGAATCATCGACAGATGTTCGCCCGGCCCACCGCCGCTCACGGTGACGCGTGCGCCGGTGATGTTGACCAGAACCCGCCGCACTGCGCGCTCGATCTGCGCCTGCGGTGCACGCGTCTTGCGCGGCGACAACACCAGGGTCATCTCGGCCTTGCGGACCTCGGCCACTTGCGCACCGCGCCCGCCCGCAGTGCCGCCGATGCTGGTGAACACCGCGCCGACACCGTCGATGCGGCCGACCGCCGCGCGCACCCGCTCGGTGACCTGACGGGTCTGCCCGATGTCGCTCTCCGGCCCCAGCTCGACGCTAACGGTGATGAAGCCGCGGTCGCTGGGCGGCACCAGGCCTTTGGACAGCAACGGCAACAACGCCAGCGACAGCAGCAGAAACACGCCGGCGGCGCCCAACGTTGCCGCGCGATGCCGCAGGCTCCACTGCACCATCTGCAGATAGCGCGCGGTCACCGCACCGGTCGCCGGCTCGGATGGATCGCTGTGCCGCGCGCCAAGAAAGGTGGCCGCCATGATCGGGGTAATCAGCCGCGCCACCATCAACGAGGCAACCACCGCAATCACCGCAGTCCAGCCGAACTGTTTGAAGAACAATCCCGGGATGCCGCCCATCAACGTGGTCGGCACAAACACCACCACCAGCGTCGCGGTGGTGGCCATGACCACCAAGGCGATTTCGTTGACCGCATCGGCGGTAGCTTGAAACGCGGATTTGCCCATGCGCCGATGGCGTTCAATGTTTTCGATCTCGACAATGGCGTCGTCGACCAGGATGCCGACCACCACTGCCAGGGCCAGCAAGGTCAGCGTATTGAGCGAGTAGTCCAGCCACCACATCACCGCGAACGCCGGCAGGATGGACAACGGCAGCGCCGATGCGGCGATCAGGGTCGCGCGCCAGTCGCGCAGGAACAGCCACACCACCAGCACCGCCAGCAGTGCGCCTTCATAGAGCATCGACATCGAGCCTTCGAATTGCTCCAGGGTGTAGGCCACGGTGCCGGAGACCGGGGTGATGCGCAGCGAGGGGTCGCTGTGTTGCAACTGCTGCAGCGCCTGCGCAACGCCTTCGGCGATTTTGGTCTCGTCGAAGCCCTTGGTGCGATACAGGCTGAGCCCGATCACCGGCTTACCGTCGAGCAGCGCGGCCTGCCGACGGTCGGCGATGCCATCGCGTACGCGCGCGATCTGCTCCAGGCGCACGCTGCCGCCGGTGGCGAGCGCAATCGACATGCCAGGCAATTGCGCGGCCTGCTGCACGCCGGCCAGCGTGCGTACCGATTGCTCGGCGCCGCCCAGTTGCACGCGTCCGCCGGAGGAATCCTGCTGGGTCTGTTGCAGCGCGCGCGACACATCGGACGTGGTCACCCCGAGTGCGGTCATCTGCACCGGATCCACCTCCACCCGGATCTCGCGCTGCACGCCGCCCAGGCGTTGCACGCGGCCCACGCCAGGCACCTTCAGCAGCGCCTTGCTTACGGTATCGTCGACAAACCAGGACAACGCGGTCTCATCCAGCGTTGTCGATGTCACCGCATAGGTCAGGATCGGCGTGCCGGTTTCGGTCACCGCACTGATGGCAGGCTGCAACAGTTCCGGCGGCAACGACGAACGCACCCGGTCGACCGCATCCTTGGTTTCGATCAACGCATCGGACAGCGATTTTTCCAGATGGAATTCGGCCACGATCTGCACCTGTCCATCGCTGATGGTGGTGCGCAGATGGCGCAGGCCGCTGACGGTGGCGATGGAGTCTTCCACCTTGCGCGCCACCTCGGTTTCCAGCTGCGCCGGTGCCGCCCCCGGCTGCGTCAAGGCGACAGTGACGGTAGGCAGATCCATATCCGGCAGCGCCTGGATGGAGAGTTTGCGAAAGCCGTACACACCCGCCAGGGTCAGCAGGAAGAACAGCAACACCGCGGGAATGGGGTTGCGTAGCGACCAGGTAGCAAAGTTCATCGTGGCGTACGTGGAATCAGCTGCATGCCGACCAGCGGGCCGGCCGGCGTGGTCTTGACCAACACCGTGTCTCCATCGGCAAGCAGCCCGGCCCCCTGCGCCACGATGCGCTCGCCGCCGCTCCACGGCTGCAGCAGTTCGACGTCGGTCCCGACCCGTCGCCCCACCGTCACCGCTTGCGCGCGCACCCTGGATTCGGCGCCGCTGCCGATGATGCGGAACACCAGGCTGCGGCCATCGCGCACCACCACACTCGACGCCGGCACCACCAGTGCACTGCTGGCCGGCAACGCCACCGCACCATCGACGTACATCCCGCCGCGCAGCAGGCGGTCGGGCGGGATATCCGCATACACCACGCCAAGCCGGGAGCGCGCATCCAGCAGCGGCGCAATCTGGCGCACGCGTGCCACGGCGGCACTGCCGTCGGGCAGCCGTAGCCGAACGTCCTGGCCTACGGCGATCCGCGCGATCTGCTCGGGTGTGAACTCTCCACGCCATTCCAGGCGCCCTTGCCGCACCAGCCGAAACAGTTCCTGGCCGCTGCTGGCCACCGCGCCCAGCGTGGCGCTCTGCGCGCTGATCAACCCATCGTCGGGGGCGGTGATATCGGCTTGCTGCAGCTGCAGCCGGTTGGCATCCAGCTGCGCCTGCGCCACCGCGATCTGGGTGGTGGCGGTCACCGCTTCGGTCACGTAGCGCTGCACCTCCTGGTCACTCATCGCCCCGGCCGCCTGCACGCGCACGGCACGTGTGCGATTGGTATTGGCCTGGTCTGCAGCCGCCTGTGCTTTGGCAAGGCCCGCACGCAGTTCTGCGCGTGCCGCAAGCAGAGTGGCGGTATCGAAACGTGCCAGCAGCTGCCCGCGCGTCACCACATCGCCGACCGCCACGTTGAGCGTCACCAGCCGCAGTCCGTTACTTTGCGAACCGATCACCGCCTCCTGCCAGGGCGCCACGATCCCGGTCGCCGACAGCGTGCGTGGCCACTCCACCTGGCGTGGGGTGATGGCCGTGACCGACAACGCGGTGATTGGAAGATTCTGGAGCTGCGGCCGGGCGCGCGTGGACCAGCCCCAGCCTGCGGCAATGGCACCACTGGCCAGCAGACACCACATCAGCGGCAACGCGAAACGTCGCCGTTTGCGCTTGGATGCCGCAGCGTTGGTGCGCGCGCTGTCCGTTGTATCGGTTGGGGTCATGGTGGTTACGCGATCTGAGAAAAAGGGGAAAGGGCCACACCAGCACGCGGCACAGGCATCTGCGCGCTTGCATGTATGCGGCGGTATCGCGCCAAGAGGCGGCCGGGTGCAGGCCAGGTGTGGCATTGCGCGCACTCTCTGCCAACGCAATGACGTTGGCACCGTCGAGGCAGCGACTAGCGAGTCTCAAGCACCAGCGAACCCTGGCTAGGTGGCATCGTTTCAAGCGCCCGTTAAAGAACTTTTAGTCCTTTGAAGAATTTTTTAAGCGCACCGAGTCCGCTGCGCGAAAGGTTCAGCTTCAGGTACGCGGACCGTCCAGCCGATTTGCGCCACGGTCGACGATGCGCGGGCCTGGATCGGCCGACAGCACGGACGCCGCAGCTGCGTGCACGCGCAACGCATCCGGCACGCGCATCGACGCTTTGCACACAGTGCTCCCCACGGCCCGGGGCAGGTGCTCAGCCCGTCGCGCTGCCTGGAAAGACGATGCGCACGCTAAACCCACGCCCGCTCAGACCAGGCCCGGTCTCGATACGTGCCTGGTGTAGATCCACGATACCGGCGACCAACGACAACCCGATGCCGCTGCCGCGGACCGGAGTGCCGGCTACGCGATGGAAGCGGACAAAGATCGCCTCGCGTTCCGATTCGGGGACGCCGGGCCCATCGTCGGCAACCTGCAGAAACACCTCGCTGACGGTCTCTGCACCGTCTTCGCTTGTCGCATCGGCGACATAGCCGCAGCTGATCAGGATGTTGCCGCCCTCCGGCGTGTAACGCATTGCGTTATCCACCAGGTTGCGTAGCAGGATGCCGATGTCGTCCACGTTGCACGCAACGACACAGCTGTGGATATCCAGATACAACGCGCGCCCGTTCTGTAGCGCATTGACCTCGAATTCCTGTGCGATGTGATGCACCAGCATGCTCAGTTCGGTCGGTTGATGCATCGATGCGCTCCGCCCCGCGTTCAACCGCGCCAGATCCAGCAATTGCTCGGATAAGCGGGTGCTGCGCTTGGCCACGCGCAGCAGCTTCAGTAGTGCTTGATTCTTGCTTTGCAGGTCTTGCGCGCCCAGTGCGATTTCGGCCTGCGCCTGCAGTGCCGACAGCGGCGTGCGCAGCTCATGCGCGGCGTCGCCGATAAAACGGCGTTCGCCTTCGATCGCCGCATCCAGCCGCTCGAGCAGATGATTGAAAGACGCCACCAGCGCATGTATTTCGCGCGGGAGTTTGGACAACGGCAACGGGGCGAGGTCCAGGCTCTTGCGCCGCCGCAACGCCTTGCCCAGCGCTCTGACCGGCTGCAGCGAGCGGCGCACCACGCACCACATCACCACGCCCGCCACCACCACCAACACCGTGGCCAAGGCGAGCGCGTGCCACGCCTCGTGGCGCAGGTCCGCATCCACCACGCTCTGCGGGTTGCCGACCTGCACGCTGACACGGCCGGTTCTGTCGGTGACCGAGTACACCCGCCAGTGTTCGCCCTGGATGAGGGTGGTGGCCGCCCCATCGGTAAACGATGGCTGCAGCGCCGAATCGGGCGCGCCAGGCGTGTGCGCCACCATCATGGTGCGGTCGATCCAGACCTGGAACACCAACTGTTCGCGCGCACCGGTGAAGGTGTCCGGCAATTGCAGGCCCGGGCCGGCCCTCTGGTCGAACCTGCTCTTGGCCGGAATGGTGATCAGCATCTGCGTGGCGATGGCTTCGAGCTTTTCGTCCCACGTACTCTTCAGATTGAGCGAGAGCAGCGTGAGCACCAGCGCGATGACCGCGACCCAGCACAAGGCGATGACGCTGACGATCACCATGAACAACTGCGCAGTGATGGATTGCGGTCTCATCCGGTCGGCTGCCCCACCACGTAACCCAGTCCGTGCACGGTTCTGATCAGGTCCTCGCCCAGCTTGCGCCGCAACTGATGGATGAACACCGCAATGGTATTGCTCTCCAGCTCGCTGGTCGGCCCGTACACCAGGTCCTGCAGACGGTCGCGGGTCAGCACATGGCCGGGGCGTTCGATCAACGCCATCAGGGTGCGGTATTCGTGTGCGCTCAACACCACATCGACACCGGCCTTGCTCACCGCGCGGCGACTCCGGTCCACCTTCACGTCGCCGAAGCTGAAGATCGGCACCACGCTGCCCTGGCTGCGCCGAATGACCGACCGCACGCGCGCCCACAATTCGTCGAACTGGAACGGCTTGACCAGGTAATCGTCGGCACCGGCGTCCAGACCGACGATGCGCTCACTCAGCTGCCCGCGTGCGGTCAGGATCAACACCGGAGTGGGGTCGCACCGGGCGCGCATGCCGCGCAGCACCGACAGCCCCGACTCGCCGGGAAGCCCCAGATCCAGCAGCACTGCCGCATAGGGATGATCGATCAGCGCCACCTGCGCCCCAGCGGCATCCACGACATGGTCCACCTCCCACCCGCCCTGTTGTGCGCCATCGCAGATGGTGTCGCCCAACATGGCGTCGTCTTCGACAAGGAGCAGCTTCATTCGGTGCTGGTCGGTAGGCACTAGGGGGCCACAGCATCCTGGAGTGGGTTTAATTCTGCATTAAGCGGCCCGCGATGGCGGCTGGATTGGGCAGCGTCGTGCGCGGGCAGGGCAGTTGCGTCCTGGCAATGTGCCTGTCGGTGCCTGTCGCAGTCACTCGACAACCGACACGCTTGCGCCAGGAAAAGCGGACATATGCAGGCAGGTAGGCGAAAACGCCGGCCGCAACCCGCCACTGCGGTCGATCGGCTGCACCGCCTTGCGCTCCAGTCCGCCATGCCCCCCCGCCCGCTGCAGGTGCCAAGTCCTGCGGTAGGCTGGGGCGTCGCATGCCGGGACATGTTCACGACAGGTCGCGGGTGTAGAAGGACCGATCCACCGGGGCAGGAGCGCAACCATGAAGGTGCTTTTGATCGAGGACGAGCCCGAGATGGCGTCTGCCATCCGCGACGTCCTGGCAACGTACAACATGATCGTGGATCACGCCCCGACCTTGGCAGCGGCGGCCAGCGCGGCCGCACTGGGCGCGTTCGACGTGATGATTCTCGATCGGCAGTTGCCCGACGGCGATGGCTTGCAGTTTCTCAAGACCCTGCGCGAGCAGGGCAATGTCACCCCCGTGCTGGTGCTCACCGCGCTGGCCGAGTTGTCCGAACGCGTGGTCGGCCTGGACATCGGCGCAGACGATTACCTTGCCAAGCCCTTCGCGGTGGAAGAACTGATGGCCCGGCTGCGCGCACTGGTCCGCCGGCCGGCACATTTGCAGACCGATATTGTCACCGCAGGCAACCTGTCCTACGACTTCGTCAATCGCACCGCCAGCATCGACGGCGAGGCGCTGGATCTCAAACGCAGGGAGTTGCTGGTGCTTGAAGCATTGCTCAAGCGCGTCGGACGCATGGTGCCGCGCGGCACGCTGATGCAGGCGGTGTTTTCGATGGACGACGACGTGCAACCGAATGCGCTGGACACCCACGTCTCGCGGTTGCGCCGCAAGCTGTCCGATGCGGGTAGCGCGCTTGCGATCAATGTGGTGCGCGGCGTGGGCTACATGTTGAGTGTGAGCGCATGACCTACAAGCCGCCGTCGTTGCGATGGCGTCTGGTGCGTGGCCTGGCCGCCGCGCAGACCGCCATGATCGCGCTGGCCGGAGTCGTCATCTTCGTCTTGGTCATCCAGGCCACGATGGAGTTTCCCAACGGCAACCTGACCTACGAGTTGCAGACCCTGGAAACGCTCACGCGGTCGGTCGCGCACGACCGCGCGGGTCGGCTGTACATGCGCCCGAGCGCAGACATGTCCGAGCTGCGTGCCAAGTCGACCACGTTGTGGTTCATCGTCACCGACAAACACGGGCAGCGCCTTACGGAGGGAACGCCGCCAGCGGGCATCCAGCCGGCGCTGTCCGCACTGCCGTTGGTGGAGTCGGCAAGCTTCGATGTGGGCGGTGCCAGCACCACCGACACGCGTGCAAGCGTGGCCTGGGTGGAGTCGGATGCCGGGCAGGTGCAGATCGCATTCTGGGCACGCGGGCCGGTGAGCACGTGGGAACTGCTGCGGCTGGCCTTGCCGGTGCTGTGGCAAACCCTGTTGATCATTGCGCTGGTCTCGGTGTCCACCATGCTGGTGATGCCGCTTGCGGTGAAGCGCGGCCTCAAGGGGCTGGACAAGGCCGCGCAAGAGGCCAGATCGATCGATTTTCATCGCACCGGCATGCGCCTGGGCCTTGATCAGGTACCGGCCGAAGTGGCGCCCTTCGTGCAGGCCATCAACGACGCCCTGGCGCGCCTGGACACTGCGTTGGCCAAGCACAAGCGGTTCATCGCCGATGCGGCGCACGAACTGCGCACCCCCGTGGCGATTCTGACCACGCGCCTGTCCGCGCTGCCGGCCAGCCCCTTGCGGACGCGGCTGATGGAAGATGCCGTCCGCCTCGGCGCATTGACCGGGCAGCTGCTGGACATCCAGCGGCTCGACTCCGACACCATCGTGTTTTCGCGTCTGAATCTGGCCACGATCGCAGAACGCGTGGTACTCGATCTGGCGCCGCTGGCATTCGCCGCAGGCTACCAGGTGGCGTTCGAGACCGATGCTGCGGTGGTGCCCGTCGATGGCGATGAAGTGTCCATCGAGCGCGCCCTCACCAACCTGATCCAGAATGCGATCAGCTATGGCGGGCGTCAGGGAACGATCACGATCCGGGTATCGGCAGCAGGCACGGTGGATGTCGCCGACGAAGGACGCGGGGTCAAGGATTCCGAGCGCGAACGCATCTTCGAGGCGTTTCATCGCGACAGCAAGGACGGCCGTGGCGCCGGCCTGGGACTGGACCTGGTGCAAACCATCATGCGACACCATGGCGGCAGCGTCCTGCTGGTCCCGGACACCGCAGCGGGTGCCTGCTTCCGACTGGTGTTTCCTGCGGCGGTGTAGTGCCGGCATCCCTACGCTGTCTTGCCTGGACATGACCGCAGCGGGGCTTGTTCATCCACGTCACCGCAGCGCGCATCAGCTGCGCGCAAGCGCCTTGATCGGATCCAGGCGTGCCGCACGCCGTGCCGGCAGAAAACCGAATACCACGCCGATCGCTGTGGACACGGTGAACGCGCCGATGATCGACCACTGCGAGAACACCATTCCGAAACTCGGGCTCACCCAACCGACGAGGACGCCCGCACCCAGTGCCAGCGCCACGCCCAAGGTGCCGCCGACCAAGCAGACCAGGGTCGCTTCGATCAGGAACTGGCGCAGGATGTCGGACTGACGCGCACCCACCGCCATCCGCACGCCAATCTCCTGAATCCGCTCGGTCACCGACACCAGCATGATGTTCATCACCCCGATGCCGCCGACCAGCAACGAAATCAGCGCGATGGAGGAAATCAGCAGCGTGATGGTGCGTGTGGTCTGTTCGACGGTCTTGCGCACGCTGTCGGAATTGGACAGAAAAAAATCCCGGCGCCCATGCCGTTGCAGCAGCAGCGTGTCGATGCCACGCTCAGCCACCGCGCTTGGCACCTGCGTCGAGACACGCACCGTCAGGCTGCGCACGCGTGCATCGCCGGAGACGCGCGCCATCACCGTGGTGTAGGGCAGCCACACGTTGAGCGAGGTGTCGCCGGCAAACCCCGAGGTCGGCCTGGCAGTGACGCCAACGACCCGCAGCGGCACCGATCCCACCAGAATCACCTTGCCCAGCGCCGATGCGCTGCCTGGAAACAGCGCACGTTGGGTCGCCTGGTCGATGACCGCCTCCGGCGCCCTGGCCTGGATCGCATGCGCGTCGAACCCGCGCCCCTGCGCGAATGCGTAGCCACGCACCCGAAAAAACTGATCGCCGACGCCGGTGATGCTGGCGGCGACATCGTGGCGCCCATAGCGCAGGCCGGCGCTGGTGGAGATCGAGGGCGTGGCGCTGTCCACGTACTCCAGCTCGGCGATGGCGACCGCATCGTCGGCACTCAACGTACGCACCGTATCGGCCGCACGATCGCCGATGCTCGCCCCCGGCATCACTTCGATCGTATTTGTGCCCAGCGCATCGATGTCGGACAGGATCGACCGCCGCGACCCTTCGCCGAGCGCAACCACCGATACCACCGACGAGATGCCGATGATGATGCCCAGCATGGTCAACAAGGTCCGCAGGCGATGGTTGAACATCGAGCGCAGCGCCATCTGACCGGCTTCGGCAAAGCGCCCCAGCAGGTCTGCCAGGCGCCCCGCTCTATCGGCGACCACGGCGTCCTTGATCGCGGTGCGAGGGGTCGCCGGACGCAGCTGGCGGTCGGCCACGATCTGGCCGTCGCGGATCTCGATGATGCGTTGCGCATGCGCCGCCACCTCGGGGTCATGCGTGACCAGGATGATGGTGTGACCTGCCGCGTGCAGCTCCTGCAGTACCGTCATGACCTCCTTGCCGCTGGCTTGGTCCAGTGCGCCGGTCGGTTCGTCGGCCAGAATGACCTCGCCGCCATTCATCAGCGCGCGGGCGATCGACACGCGTTGTTGCTGCCCGCCAGACAGCTGCCCAGGCCGGTGGTGCAGCCGTGTGCCCAGACCCAGACGCTCCAGCAAGGCCTGCGCGCGCGCGCGGCGCGCACTGGCCGCGGTCCCGTTATAGATCGCAGGGATTTCGACATTGCCGATCGCATCCAGCTCCCCCAGCAGCTGATAGCGCTGGAAAATGAAGCCGAAGTGGGCACGCCGCAGACGCGCCAGGCTGTCCGGATCCAGTTGACCAATGTCCTGCCCGGCGACCTGGTAGCTCCCGCGCGTCGGGCGATCCAGGCAGCCCAGGATGTTCATCAAGGTGGATTTACCCGAGCCCGATGGCCCCATGATGGCGACCATTTCCCCGGCGTGGATGCGCAGCGTGACATCGCGCAGGATCGCAACGCTGCCGTCGGCAGACGGAAACTCTTTGCAAAGCGCGCTCACTTGCAACAGTGCGGGCATGACGCAGGCTCCAATGATGGATGTGGGCAGGCGGTGCATGAGCGCCTGCCCGTGACAACGCGACGACGCATCAAGGCGTCTGCGCAGGCGTATCGAGATCGCTGGTGATCACCCTCTCGCCCAGCTCAAGGCCTGCGATCACCTGTGCGTTGATGCGGTTATTGAGCCCCACACGGATGCGGCGCATCTGCCGCCCGCCATCGGCGGTCAGCACGTGGACCACATAGCTTCCGTCGGCGGTGCGCTCGCCCAGCGCACCACTCGGGATGAGGCGTGCAGCGCGTGCGCGTGCCAACACGATCGTGGTTTGCGCGGTCATATCGATGCGCAAGGTGCGATGCGGATTGGGCACATCGAAGATGCCATTGAAGTACACCGCATTGGACGCGGCACTGCTCGCCTGACCCGCCACGACGCCGGAGGCATCGCTGGCGATGGTGGTCGGACCCGGCTCCAACGCAGACAGCACCGCGCGATAGCGGGTGTCGGGCTCGCCCAGCAAGGTGAAATAGACGCCCATCCCGGCCGATACCCGGGTGACATCGGCTTCGGAGATCTGCGCCTTGACGGTCATGGTGTCCAGACGGGCGAGCTTGATGATGGTCGGTGCGCTCTGGTTGGCATTCACCGTTTGTCCCTGCTCGGTGACGATGGCCACCACTTCGCCATCCATTGGCGCCACCACGCGTGTGTAGCTCAGATTGAGCTCGGCGGTGCTTGCCGCGATCGTGGCTTGCTCCCGCTCCGCGCGTAAGGCCTGGATGTCTGCCCGCACCGTCGCCAGTGTGGCCTCTGCCGCCTCGGCATCGACCCTAGCCACCGCATCATCTGCCATCAAGGCGCGCTGGCGACGGTCCGCCAGGGTGGCCTGACGCAGGCTGGCCAACCGTGCCGTCAACCTGGCGTCGGCGCTGCGCACTTGCGCCTGTGCGGTGCGCAGCGCGTTCTGCTGCGGCAACGCGTCGATCTCGGCGATCGGCTGCCCTTTCTTGACCGAGTCTCCAAGTTTGACGTGCAGGGCCACTACCTGGCCGGTGACCTGCGCGCCAACGCTCACCAACTGCGAGGCGTTGATCCTGCCGGTCGCCAGCACGGTCTCTTCGATATCCCCCAGCACCACCGCCGAGCTAGCCACCTGCGGTGCAACCGGTGCAGGAAAAACCTGCGCCTTCACCAGCCAGCCGACGAACAGCGACAGCACCACAATCGACCACCAACGGTAGCGCCCTAGGCGCTGCAACCACAGCATCGAGCGGCTCATGGCGCGTTGCCTCCCCGCGTGGGTGCCTGCATCCATTCGCCACCCAGCACGCGATAGGCGGTCACCAGGTTGCTGTCGCGTAACAGGGTGGTGTCCAGCAAGGCCTGCTGCGCCGCATACAACGCACGCTCGGCATTCAGCAGGTCCACCAATCCGGTCTGCCCGCGCTCGTATCTGGCGGCGGCAATGCGCGCCTGCTTGCTTGCGGCGTCGATCAGTTGCATCTGCGCCTGCACTCGCGCAGCGATGCTCCCGCCGATTGCCAATGCATCGGCCACATCGCGGAACGCGATCTGCAGCGTCTTCTGATACTGCGCCTGGGCGATTTGGGTATCGAGCTCGGTCACCTTCAGGTTGGCGCGGTTGGCGCCGTGATCGAACAGTGGCACCGCTGCGGAGGCGGCGATGTTCCAGCCACCTCCGCCAAGCAGCGTAGATAACGCCGTGCTGGTGTTGCCGTAGCTGCCGGTCAAGGCAATGCGGGGGAAGAATCGTGCGCGCGCAACCCCGATATCGGCATTGGCGCCGATCAGCGCATGCTCTGCGGCCATGACATCGGGGCGACGCAGCAGCAGTGACGACGGAACCCCTGCCGGCAACGGACCGTTGAGCGACAGTGCTGCATGACCACGCGCGTCGGCATCGGGCAACAGCGTCTCGGGTACCTCGGCACCGACCAGCAGGGTCAGCGCATTGCGATCTTGCTGCAGCTGCGCTTCCAGGCCAGCCTGCTCGGTGCCGATCTGCGCCAACGCGGTGTCCGCCTGCGCCAACTCCAGCCCGCTGATGGCACCCTGGTTGTAACGGGCCAGTGTCAACTCGTACACCCGTTGCAGATTCCCCGCGGTCTTGTTCACCAACGCAAAGCGTTGCTGATCTGCATCCAGTCTCAGCCATGCAGTCGCCACTTCGGCGATCAAGCTGAGCGAGGCACTGCGTCGATTCTCATCGCTCTGAAGAGCATCCTGCAAGGCCGCTTCTTTGAGATTTTTCACGCGTCCAAAGAAGTCCAGCTCATAGCTGGCAAACCCGAGCGATACCGAAAGTTGACCTTGCTGACGACTGGCATCGACGCCGTTACCGTCCAGTGTCACTGTCGGCAGCGTCTCGGCGTCACGCAACCGGTAGCTCGCCCTGGCGCGTTGCACATTCAGCATCGCAAGCGCCAGGTCCTGATTGCGCTCCAGTGCAAGCGCGACGGTATCGCGCAGACGTGGGCTTGCGAACACCTCGCTCAGCGCCGTGGGGGCGAAACCATGTTCGGAGGTCGTTTGCTGTTGCGGGATCCGTGGCGGCGGCCGCACGTACTGCGGCGCCAGGTTGGCGCAGCCACCCAGCGCCAGCAACGCCATCGCATAGGCGATGTTGGCTGAAAGTCTCATCGTGTTCTCAAACGTCGTTATGCAGCGGTAACGTGCATCGCATGTGGCGCGTATCGAGGCGGCAGTGCGACAGCACAGGCAGGAGTCGGTTGCCGCGCATGCTGGCAGCGCTCTCTGTCGATAGCCTGTCTGCTGCCGTGTTTAGTCCGCCGTTACCCAGTGCATTCAGCCAACGGCAGCCATCGTCGGTCGTGCGAGGTGTTCGTTACCGCGCAAGGTTGCGACGATGCATCGCTGCCGAGCTGTAGTCGATGCTGATGCGTGGCTGAACTTTCCATCACGGCTCGGCATCAACGACAGACTGCGGACAGATTGATGCCCTAGCCTTGTGATGCCGACTGCGTGTCATCCATCGATCGGATGACTGTTGCATTTCGCAGATTGGCCTAACTCTTTCAACGCTGTGAGGATAGATGGCACGTTCGTATATGGCTTCGTTTCTTCGCGAATGGATCACGGCCCCCTGCTCCGTTGCGGCAATCCTTCCTTCCGGACGTGCACTGTCCTCCATCATCACCTCCGAACTCTCGGAGCGTACCGGGCGGGTCCTGGAACTTGGTCCGGGTACCGGTGCGTTTACCCGGGCGATGATCGACAAGGGCGTGCGCGAAAAGAACCTCATCCTGCTCGAATACAACCAGACGTTTGCATCGCTGCTCACGCAGCGCTTCCCGCACGCGTCAGTGCTGCAGATGGATGTCACCGATCTTGAATCGGTACCTCGCTTCGATGGAGCCTGCGTCGATGCAGTGGTCTGCGGCCTTGGCTTCTTGAACATGCCAGCACATCAGGTGGCCGCCATCGTGCGTGGCGCCTTCCTGCATCTCAAACCGGGCGGCCGCATGTATCTGTTTACCTACGGCTTCAAATGCTCGGTGCCAGCGCACATTCTCGATGCGCTCGATCTGGAGGCCGTCAAGGTCGGGCGCACGTATTGGAACGTCCCGCCAGCGACGACCTATCGTCTGCAGCGCCGTGCGTACACAGGCTAGGCCACCATGCAGACCAACGACGTATTAACGCTGGTGTTGAGCTTCGGCCTGCCAGGCGTGCTGGCGATGTCCTACCTCGAAAAATTCATCCCGGTGATCCCCTCCTATCTGATGCTGATGGTTGTCGGCATGACTGCCGAAAGCATGCCGGCGCTGCTGGCGGTGTGGGCTATCAGCGTGGCCGGATCGGTACTGGCGACGGTCAGTTGGTACGAGATCGGCCGTGCGCTCGGTAACGATCGCGTGCGCGCCCTGGTACGCAACTACGGCCGTTTCGTGTTTCTGCGCATCGCTACTTACGACCGCCTTGCGCTGTCGTACCGACGCAACGATTTCCGGGTCACGCTGGCCGGTCAGGCGATCCCGGTGGCACGGATCTATCTGGCCTTGCCGGCAGGCGTGATCCGGGTGCGCTTCTGGACCTTCCTGCTCGCCGCAGCACTTGGAATTGCCGGCTACAACCTGTGCTTTCTGTTGGTCGGCTTCTGCCTGCGCGGAACCGGACATGATCCGCTGATCACCGGCATGGTCATCGCCGCAGCGCTGGTCGCATTGGAATGCGTGGTGTTCTTTTCGATACGCAAGAAATCGCGCGCCAAGTCGGTGAACGTCTAGTCGGCTGGCGTGTTCCGCCGCGGTGATGACATCGGCCCGCTTCGCTGGTTGCGCGCGGTGTCCTTGCATGCTCCGACATTTATGGCCATGCGTACTTAGGGTGCGATTTAGCGCTGCACAGCGCTCACGAGCACTGACGTGGATGGGCAAAGCGCATTGCAATGTATCGGCAGCACGCCGGACGAAGCGTATGACACGCATGCCGTGCAGTGATGCATGTCGTCCATCCCCATCGCTGCATGTCCAGCATGTGCTATCCGGGAAATCGAGGCGTATGCGCGATACCACGCCACGCGTTACCTGCCGCGTCTGTGCCGGAGCCGATCGAGTCGTCCGGCGCACGTTCGCAGAAGGGATTCGTGAACGCATGCCTACCAATGGCAAGCGATCAAAAAACTCTTAAAACGTGATCCGCAGCGAATCCATAGGATCACTTCCAGCAACCTCGCTGCAGCACCGCCACCTCGCCATCGCATCCATCTGGCCGCTCGTCAGAGGCCGATGCGGTGTCGAGCGACTGCAGCCTCATCTCTTCGGAGCGCAGCATGATTTCCCAACGCCCCTCCACCGTTTCACGGCGGCCGTCGCCCACCAGCAATCGGCAGGCATGGCAGGACCTGCCAGATCTGCAGCATCACCACGCCAGGCGTCAGCGGCTGACGCAGCTGCGCTGGATGGCCGGCATTGCCGGCGGCGCATTCGGCGTGTTGTGGGCCGGCCCGTTGCTGTGGTCATGCATGTGCCGCCTGCTGACCTAGGGCGATCACGCAGCTGGTCGCGGTTGTGTCGTGCCTCTCTCCCTTGCATCACTTACCCCACAAGGACCCTGCAATGACGATTCCCCGTTACCTGGTGGCTGCCGGCACGCTGCTGTTGCTATCGGCCTGCGCGAGCCGCCCCGCCGTGCCGCAGACATCGATGCGGACCTCGATCGGCCCGGCGTCGACGGCAACATTGGTGATGCCGCCCGCTGCGCAGCCGCTGCCTGGCCCGTCCGATCAACAGCTGGTGGCGAGCGATCGCCCCATCGATAGCGATGCTGGCGACGCAGCGCCGGCATCACCGGATGCAGCACTTGCAGCTCCCGCCGTGTCTGCAGCGGCCGCTCCCATCACCGCCGCCGAGCAGGATGCACAAGCGCTCTACAGTGCCGCACCGGTGCGCGACCCGTGGGAGGGCTACAACCGCAAGATCCACGCATTCAACAACGGTGCCGACAAGGTGCTGTTCCGTCCCGTCGCAGTCGCCTACGACAAGGTCACACCCAAGCCGGTCAAGACCGGCATCCGCAACATGTTTTCCAATTTCGGTCAGCCGGGCACTGCGGTCAGTCAGGTGTTGCAGGGCCGCCCGGTCAAGGCGACGCAGTCGCTGGGTCGGTTCGTGGTCAACAGCACGCTTGGCTTGGCCGGGCTGTTCGATCCGGCCACCCGCTTCGGCATGCCCAAATACAACGAGGATGTCGGACAAGCATTTGCGACATGGGGCTGGGACAACTCGCGCTACTTCGTAATGCCGATCCTGGGGCCAGGCACGGTACGCGATACCTTTGGTCGCGTCGCCGACCAACAGCTGACGCCGATCAACTATCTGGACAATGCGCGCGTAGCCAATTCACTGATGGGCCTGCAATTAGCCGACGGCCGCGCACGGATGCTGCCGATGGACGCGCTGCGACGCGATGCCGTGGACGATTACAGCTTCGTGCGCGATGCCTGGGCGCAGCGCCGTGAAAAGCAAATTGCAGACGACTGATCGCAGCCAACGCGATGCGTGCGCGGTAACTCAGTGTAGGCGTTCACGCGCTGGATCAGCGCGTGCCAGTCACGGCGAGCAGGCTGTGGCTACCAACGATCTCACCAGCGCTCTCGCAAAGCTCCGCAGCATCACGCAGCACGCTTACGGCGGCTGGGCTTGGGATTGGGCTTCGGCGTAGCCGCCTTGCCTGTCTTGTTGGCCTTGCGTTGCTTGCTGCGCGAGTCGGTCAAAAAGCGCAGCGTGGCCGCTTCCCACTGGCGCTCGCCGCGCACGCCGCTGGCCATCACCTGCAGTTGCCCGGCGCGCCAGCCTTCGAACACGCAAGGGTCGATGTAGGCCTTGCGACACACCGATGGCGTGTTGCCCAGCGCATCGGCCACCTCGCGGATGACATCATTCTGCACCTGCATGAGCGCGCGTTCGCTGCTGCGCTCGGGCAGCGGCAAACGCGCCAGGCGCTGCAAGGCGGCCAGCGTGCCACCCCAGGTGCGGAAGTCCTTGGCGGTGAAATCCTCGCCCATCGCTTCGCGCAGATAGTCGTTGACCTCGCCTGAATCCACCGGCTGCAGCTGGCCGTCGTCGTCGCGGTATTGAAACAGCGATTGCCCCGGCAGCTGCTGACATTGCCGGATCAGTTTGACCAGGTGCTTGTCGTCCACTTCGATGTCGTGATCCTGGCCGCTCTTGCCGCGGAATTTGAGCCGTGCACGCCCGCCTTTCAAAAATTCCATGTGGCGGTTGCGTAACGTGGTCAGCCCGTACGAGCGATTGCTGCGCGCATATTCGGCATTGCCCACGCGCACCAAGGTGTCGGCCAGCAGCGCGACCACAATCGCCAGCACCTTCTCACGCGGAAAGCCGGGCAGCGCCAGATCGCGTCGCAAACGCCGCCGCAGTTTGGGCAGTGCCGTGCCGAAGGCGATCACGCGCTCGAACTTGCCTTCGCCACGCACCTGCGCCCAATCAGCGTGATAGCGGTACTGCTTGCGCCGCCGCGCGTCGCGCCCGGTGGCCTGCAGGTGACCGTTGGATTTGGCGCAGATCCACACCTCGGTATAGGCCGGCGGAATGGCCAACGCGCGGATGCGCTGCAAGGTGTCGGCATCGGCGATGCGCTGCCCGTCGGCACTGCGGTAGCTGAAGCTCTTGCCCGCCTTGCGCCGGCTGATGCCTGGCTGCTGATCGTTGACATAGGTCAGCCCCGCTGCCCGCGCGGTGGCCTTGGCCTGTGCCACCGCGGCCACGGTGGCGACGGCGGCCGTTGCGACGACCGCACCGGTGGCGGCGGTGGCGAGCGTGCCGGCGGCACTGGCCGTGGCGGCGACATTGCGAAGAACACGTTTGGCTTTCATTGCGCACGGATCGAAGGACTGGCACCGATTGTTGGGCCGCGCAGCGCTAGGCCGCGTCAACGCAACGACAACGCCGTGTGGGCAAGCGATGCCCGCGGCGCAACTTTGTGCTTATGCTTGGGCATCCCCCCTTTGCTGGAGTCATCGATGCGCGCTGTCCTGCCTATTGCCCGTCTGGCTTGCACCTTGGTCGTGCTGACTGCATTGACTGCCTGCAACAAACCGCAACCCGATGAGCAGGAAGCCGTCGCGGCCAACGCACAACAGGCGGCAGAACAAGCCTCCGCGCCGGTGCCGGATGCAGCGCCGGAAGCGCCGCCGATCGGCAGTTGCGACGCCACCCAGGTGCAGTCGCTGGTTGGCCAGCCCATCACCGATGCGGTGGGCGAGCAGGCCCGCAGCGACGCCGGTGCCAAGTCAGTGCGCGTGCTCAAGCCCGGCCAGATGGTGACGATGGAATTCAACGGCGAACGGCTCAATGTCGAAGTGGACGCCAAGAACGTCATCACCGCGGTGCGTTGCGGCTAAGAGCAGCTAACAAACCGACTGTGCGCACCGCCAGGCGGGCGCGGCCGGTGCTCGGTGCGGCATGGTCCACGCGTACACGCCGGCTCTGAGCGCGCCGTCCACACCCACGTGACGACTGCTCGCTACGTTTTGTTAGCCACTCTGAGGCTGCGCTGGCGCCTGTCGCCCGACAGGCGCCAAGCCAGCTGGCACAAGGGATTGCGACAGGCCTCGTTGCAGCTGTAACGGTGTATTGCGGCACCGCATCAACTGTGGTCTAGTCGATCATCCGGTGACCTCTTCGAAACGCTCCACGGATCGAGCGGTGCAACGTCGTCGCCGCTCTCCCAAGATCGCAAAGAGGCAGACATGGCCCCCCGCACTCGCCAAGGGCTCAACGACTACGGTCTCTACAACAGCGCGCGCGACGAACGCGACGCCTGTGGTTTTGGCATGGTCGCCCAGCTGGACGACCAACCTTCCCGTTCGCTGGTAGACACCGCGATTGCGGCGCTCTCGCGCATGACCCACCGCGGCGGTGTGGCGGCCGACGGGCTCACCGGCGATGGCTGCGGCCTGCTGATCCGCAAACCCGATGCATTCCTGCGCGGACTGGCCCGCGATGCCGGCATTCCGCTGGGCACGCGCTATGCGGCCGGTGTGGTGTTCCTGCCGCTGGACGAAACCGAGGCAGCGCGCTGTCGCGCCGAGCTGGAAGCGCAGCTGCACACTGCCGGCGTGCAGTTCCGCGGCTGGCGCGTGGTGCCCACCGACGACAGCGTGTGCGGCCAGCTGGCGCGCGACACCCTGCCACGCATCGAGCAGGTGTTTGTCGATGCCGGTGCCGAACAGACCGAAGACGGCTTCACCCTGGCGCTGTTCCTGGCGCGCCGCCGCGCCGAGCAGGCGCTGCGCGAGGTGGAGAACTTCTACGTCACCACGCTCTCGCCCAATGGCATCAGCTACAAGGGCATGGTGCTGCCGGACAAGCTGAGCACGTTCTATCCGGACCTGCAGCGCAGCGATCTGTCGTCCAGCGCGATTGTGTTTCACCAGCGCTTTTCCACCAACACGCTGCCGCGCTGGCCGCTGGCGCATCCGTTCCGCCTGCTCGCGCACAACGGCGAGATCAACACCATCGAGGGCAACCGCCGCTGGGCGCAGGCGCGCAGCAAGGTGTGGCAGACCCCGCGCTTCGATATCGCCGAGTTCGATCCGGTGATCTCCATGCACGGTTCGGACTCGCAGAGCCTGGACAACATGCTGGAGCTGCTGATCGCCGGTGGCATGGACCTGCTGCAGGCGCTGCGCATCCTGGTGCCGCCGGCGACCCAGTCGCTGGAGTTCAAGGACGCCGATCTGGCTGCGTTCTACGAGTTCTACGGCCTCAACACCGAGCCGTGGGACGGCCCGGCCGGCATCGTGGCCTGCGACAGCCGCTATGCCGCCTGCATGCTCGACCGCAACGGCCTGCGCCCCGCGCGCTGGATGCTGACCTCCGACCGCCACTTCCTGGTGGCCTCCGAGGCCGGCGTGTGGGAGCTGCCGGCCGAGCGCATCACCCGCAAGGGCAAGCTGGGCCCGGGCGAGATGATGGCGATCGATCTCAAGCGCGGCGACCTGCTCGATTCCGATGCCATCGACCGCATCAACCGTGCGCGTGCGCCGTACAAGCAGTGGCTGCAGCAGGGCGTGACCTATCTGCAGACCGAGCTGATCGACCCCTCGCTGGTGGAAGAACCCTTCAGCGAGCAGACCCTGCGCAGCTACCACAAGCTGTTCCAGCTCAGCACCGAGGAAGTGGAGCAGATCCTGCGCCCGCTGGCCGAGACCGAGCAGGAAGCAACCGGCTCGATGGGCGACGACACCCCGATGGCGGTGCTCAGCCGCCAGACCCGGCCGCTGTACGACTACTTCCGCCAGGCGTTCGCACAGGTCACCAACCCGCCGATCGACCCGCTGCGCGAAGGCATCGCGATGTCGCTCACCACCCAGCTCGGCAAGGAGACCAACATCTTCCATGCCGGTGCGGAGACGGTGAACCACGTCATCCTGAATTCGCCGGTGCTCAGCCAGCGCAAGCTGCGCCAGCTGCTGAAGATGGAGCAGTACGTCGCGCGCAATCGGCTGATCGACCTGTCCTACAGCGTCGAAGAAGGCCTGAAGGCCGGCCTGGAGCGCATCTGCCAGGAAGTGGAAGCCGCCGCCCGCGACGGCGCGGTGATGCTGCTGCTTTCCGACCGCTACCCGGTGCCGGACCGGCCGATGGCGCATGCGCTGCTGGCCACCGGTGCGGTGCATCACCACCTGTGCAAGGTGGGCCTGCGCTGCGACGTCAACCTGATCATTGAAACCGGCACCGCCCGCGATGCGCACCACATGGCCTGCCTGCTCGGCTTCGGCGCCACCGCGGTGTACCCGTATCTGGCCTACCAGACCCTGTTCGACCTGGGCCGGCGCGGCATCCTGCAGCTGAGCAAGGGCGGCGAGCAGTCGCAGATCGGCCGTCGCTACCGCAAGGGCATCTACAAGGGCCTGTCCAAGATCATCTCCAAGATGGGCATCTGCACCATCGCCAGCTACCGTGGCGCGCAGCTGTTCGAGATCGTCGGGCTGGACCCGGACGTGGTGGAGCTGTGCTTTGCCGACACCCCCGCACGCATCGGTGGCGTCAATCTGGGGCGGCTGGACACCGAGGCGCGCGAGCTCACCGCACGCGCCTGGAACGACCAGCTCAAGCCGGAAGTGGGCGGCCTGCTCAAGTACGTGCACGGCGGCGAGTACCACATGTACAACCCCGACGTGGTCATGACGCTGCAGCGCGCCACCCGCACCGGCGATGCCGACGACTGGCAAAAATACGTGGACGCGGTGCACTCGCGCCCGGCCTCCACGCTGCGCGATCTGGTCCAGCTCAAGCGTGCCGACACCCCCACCCCGCTGGACGAGGTGGCCCCGGCGGCCGATGTGCTGCGCCGCTTCGACACCGCCGCGATCAGCCTGGGCGCGTTGTCGCCCGAAGCGCACGAAGCGCTGGCCATTGCGATGAACCGCCTGGGCGGGCGCAGCAATTCCGGCGAAGGCGGCGAAGACCCGGCCCGCTATGGCACCGAGAAGCGTTCCAAGATCAAGCAGGTGGCCTCCGGCCGCTTTGGCGTGACCCCGGAATACCTGGTCAACGCCGAAGTACTGCAGATCAAGGTTGCCCAGGGCGCCAAGCCCGGCGAAGGCGGCCAGCTGCCCGGCCACAAGGTCAACGAGCTGATCGCCCGCCTGCGCTACGCCAAGCCCGGCATCGGCCTGATCAGCCCGCCGCCGCATCACGACATCTATTCGATCGAAGACCTGGCCCAGTTGATCTACGACCTCAAGCAGGTCAACCCGACCGCGCTGGTGTCGGTGAAGCTGGTCGCGCATGCCGGCGTCGGCACGATTGCTGCCGGCGTGGTCAAGGCCGGCGCCGATCTGATCACCGTGTCCGGCCATGACGGCGGCACCGGCGCCAGCCCGGTCAGCTCGATCCGCTATGCCGGCGTGCCGTGGGAACTGGGCGTGGCCGAGTCGCACCAGGCGCTGGTGGCCAACGACCTGCGCGAGCGCACCATCTTGCAGACCGACGGCGGCCTGAAGACCGGCCTGGACGTGGTCAAGGCCGCGCTGCTGGGCGCCGACAGCTTCGGCTTCGGCACCGCGCCGATGATCGTGCTGGGCTGCAAATACCTGCGCATCTGTCACCTCAACAACTGCGCCACCGGCGTGGCCACCCAGGACGAGCGCCTGCGTGCGAACTACTTCACCGGTCTGCCGGAGCGCGTGGAGCACTTCTTCCGCCTGCTGGCCGAAGAAGTGCGGCAGTGGTTGTCGTACCTGGGCGTGCGTTCGCTGGATGAAATCGTCGGCCGCACCGATCTGCTGGAACAGCTGGAGGTCTCCCCGCGCGCAGGCGTCAAGGTCGATCTGTCGCGCCTGCTCACCCATGCGCGCTACGACGGCAGCCATTGCGCCGCCCAGCGCCTGTACGAGTCGCCGGACAGCCTGGCCACGCAGATGGACGGCCTGCTTGCCGATGCCATCGCCAACAAGACCGGCGGCGACCATCGCTTCTTGATCCACAACACCGACCGTTCGATCGGTGCGCGCCTGTCCGGCACCATCGCACGCGCCCACGGCAACCACGGCATGAGCGATGCGCCCTTGAACCTGCGCTTCCGCGGCACCGCCGGGCAGAGCTTCGGTGCGTTCAACGCCGGCGGCCTGCAACTGGAGCTGGAAGGCGAAGCCAACGACTACGTCGGCAAGGGCATGGCCGGCGGCCGGCTGGTGGTGCGTCCGCCGCGTGGCGCGCGCTTCGAGGCGCGCAGCACCCCGATCGTCGGCAACACCTGCCTGTACGGCGCCACCGGCGGCGAGTTGTTCGCCGCAGGCCGCGCCGGCGAGCGCTTTGCGGTGCGCAACTCCGGCGCGCTGGCGGTGGTGGAAGGCGCCGGCGACCATTGCTGCGAATACATGACCGACGGCGTGGTGCTGGTGCTGGGCAAGGTGGGCCTGAACTTCGGCGCCGGCTTCACCGGCGGCCTGGCCTACGTGCTGGATATCGAACGCGACTTCGTGGACCGCTACAACCACGAGCTGATCGACATCCACCGCGTCTCCGCCGAGGGCTTCGAGAACCACCGCCAGCATCTGCACACCCTGATCAGCCGCCACCGCGAGCTGACCGGCAGCATCTGGGCGCAGCAGATCCTGGACGAGTTCCGCGACTACATCGGCAAGTTCTGGCTGGTCAAACCCAAGGCCGCCAGCATCGAGTCGCTGACCGAGTCGCTGCGGCGCGCCGCCTGAGTTTTTGCTCGCCTCTCCCGCGCGCGGGAGAGGGGGTGGGGGTGAGGGCACAGGCCCGCAACCCTCATCCGCCCCTTCGGGGCACCTTCTCCCGTACACGGGAGAAGGACGCCTGCAATCGCAATGCTGACAGCGCATCGTCAGAGTCATCGCAGTACTTCCCTCTCCCGCCTGCGGGAGAGGGGCCAGGGGTGAGGGCTTGTGGCCCGCAGCCCTCATCCGCCCCTTCGGGGCACCTTTTCCCGTACACGGGAGAAGGACGCACGCAATCGCAATGCTGACAGCGCATCGTCAGAGTCATCGCAGTACTCCCCTCTCCCGCCTGCGGGAGAGGGGTCGGGGGTGAGGGCACAGGCCCCGCCGACCCTTATCCGCCCCTTAGGGCACCTTCTCCCTTACACGGTAGAAGGGAATCAGCCACGGATTTTCTTATGAGCCGCAAGCAAGCCTTCCAATTCCTCGACCTGCCGCGGACCATGCCCACCCGCATCCCGGTGGAACTGCGCACGTCCGGCGACTGGGGCGAGTTGTACGGCAAGTTCGACAAGGCCGACGCGCAGTACCAGTCCGGCCGCTGCCTGGACTGCGGCAACCCGTACTGCAGCTGGAAGTGCCCGGTGCACAACGCCATCCCGCAATGGCTGCAGCTGGTGCAGGAAAACCGCATCGAAGAAGCCGCCGCGCTGTGCCATTCCACCAACCCGCTGCCGGAAGTGTGCGGGCGCGTGTGTCCGCAAGACCGTCTGTGCGAAGGCAGCTGCACGCTGGAAGAATTCGGCGCGGTCACCATCGGCGCGGTGGAAAAGTACATCGTCGACACCGCCTTCAAGATGGGCTGGCGCCCGGATCTGGGCAACGTGCAGCCCACTGGCTGGCGCGTGGCGGTGATCGGGGCTGGCCCGGCCGGGCTGTCGTGTGCGGACCGGTTGGCGCGCGCCGGTACCGAAGCGGTGGTCTACGACCGCTACGAGCAGATCGGCGGGCTGCTGCAGTTCGGCATTCCCAGCTTCAAGCTGGACAAGTCGGTGATCGGCAAGCGTCGCGAGATCCTCGAAGGCATGGGCGTGCAATTCCGCCTGGGCGTGGAGATCGGCAAGGACGTCAGCATCGAGCAGTTGCTGGGCGAATACGATGCCGTGTTCCTGGGCACCGGCGCCTACCGCTACACCGATGGCGGCCTGCCCGGGCAGGACCTGAAGAATGTGCTGCCGGCGCTGCCGTTCCTGGTGCAGAACAGCCGCATCGTCAGCGGCAACGACCCGCACGGCCGCCCGATCGCCGGCTGGGAAGACCAGATGGCCCTGCCCGACCTCAACGGCAAGCGCGTGGTGGTGCTGGGCGGCGGCGACACCGGCATGGACTGCGTGCGCAGCGCCATCCGCCTGGGCGCGGCCAAGGTCACCTGCGCCTACCGCCGCGACGAAGCCAGCATGCCCGGCTCGGCGCGCGAAGTGGCCAACGCGCGCGAAGAAGGCGTGCGCTTCCTGTTCAACCGCCAGCCGCTGTCGATCGAATCCGGCGCCGACGACGAAGCCATTGGCGTCACCGTCGTGGAAACCAGACTCGGCGAACCCGATGCCAACGGGCGCCGCAACGCGGTGCCGGTGGAAGACAGCGAATCGCTGCTGGAAGCGGACGTGGTGATCATCGCCTTCGGCTTCTCCCCGACCCTGCCCGACTGGCTGGCTTCGCAAGGCGTGGAAGCCGGCAGCAACGGTCGCATCGTCGCCCCGGCCGACGGCAACGGCCGCCTGCCCTACCAGACCACCAACCCGCGCCTGTTCGCCGGCGGCGACTGCGTGCGCGGCGCCGATTTGGTCGTGACGGCCGTGGCCGAAGGCCGCGATGCGGCGGCAAGCATCGTGCAGCTGCTGGGCGTCAAAGCGCAGGTCAAGGAGCCGGCTGCGGCTTGAGGCTGAGGGATACTAGGCCCCATGCTCAGGTCACTCTTTACCTGTTTGCTGATCTTCACTGCCGGTAGCGCTGCGGCGGCGCCGGCCGCCACATGCCAGGAATCGGACAACCTACGTCTTGATGGCTTGCCCCTTTCCACCCTGCAGATGGAAGAAATTGGTCTCAAGTACGCGGCTGCAAATACAAAGGCGCCGCAAGTGCCATTTGCTTATGGCAACAAAGAGTGGCTGTGGCTCAAGAAGCAGTACCGCTCCGGTGATTACTTCGTGGCTTATGAGCAGCTTTGGCCGGCGAGTGGTAAGCCGTTTGCCTGGGGGTACGCGCTTGTTCGAGGAAAATGTGTCCTTGGCGTGCTGAACACTCGAGTCTCATAGGCCTAACACCTCTTCTGATCGAGGCATATTTGCGGCTCAACTTATTTCAGGCACTGGGCGGCAAACAAAAGGCTCTCGACATGACTATCGGCGTTTATATCGACAGCTGCGCATGGAACTACCTTCATGAGAAGGCAATAGATCTGTTAGCGGAGCTTCCACCCAATAGGTATTCGCTATACCTCACCCGAGAAGTGAAAAGTGAACTTGAGGCGATCCCCGACGACGACGAAAAGAAGGGAGCACTAAAGGCATACATTCGCACCAGTATTGAAAGTGCATCCATCAAGACGACGTCGATATTCGGCTTCCAAACTTTTGGAGCTAATGGTTTGCCTTCGAAGGTCCAAGTGAACGGCGGGTTTGGCCAAGGGACGTTTCAGTCTGCTACAGATCGCAGATTTTATGCATCGCCAGGGATAACTTCACAATTGCGTGGAAAAACACCACGCAAAAGCGGATTGACTGCCAACCAAGCTGATGTATCTCTAGCCGTGCGCTCCTTTGGAGCCTTCGTGCTGACCAATGATAAAAAAAGGGGGCCTTTGAAGCTTGCGCAAGAACTTGGTGGAAAGATTATCTACCTCACTACTGAGGTAGAAAAAAGTGGGCTCACGCTGGGCCAATACATCGCCTCGTTGCAAAGCCCATGTGAGTAGGTATGGGATACGCCATTTAATTCGCTTGGGGGCAAACTTGCAGGTGCTCGACCCATCCGACATCCAGGGACGCGAACTCTTCATTTTTTGAGATTGCTGAAGCGCGCTCCAGCACCTAAACAAAGTTGTAAAAACACAGACGTCATCTGTCGCCTGATTTAACTAGGCGTTGTGTTTGTAGGCCACCGCTTGCGTCATACAACAACGCAAGCGGTGACTGACATCACAAGCTATTGCAACCGCGAATCAGGCCGCCTTATCCAGCGTAGCCATATCGATGACGAAGCGGTACTTCACGTCGCTCTTGAGCATGCGCTCGTAGGCCTCGTTGATCTGGTCGGCGCGGATGGTTTCGATGTCCGAGACGATGTTGTGCTTGGCGCAGAAGTCCAGCATTTCCTGGGTCTGGCGGATGCCGCCGATCAGCGAGCCGGCCAGGGTGCGGCGCTTCATCACTAGGTTGAACACCGCCGGCGACGGGTGCGATTCCTCGGGCACGCCCACCAGCACCATGGCGCCGTCGCGCTTGAGCGCATTGATGAACGGGTCCAGGTTATGCGGTGCGGCCACGGTGTTGAGGATGAAATCCAGGGTGTTGTACTGCGCAGCCATCTGCGCTTCGTCCTTGGAGATCACCACTTCGCTGGCGCCCAGGCGCATCGCATCGGCGCGCTTGTTCTCTGAGGTGGTGAACAGCACCACGGTGGCGCCCATCGCCTTGGCGATCTTCACGCCCATGTGGCCCAGGCCACCCAGGCCGACCACGCCCACCTTCTGCCCCGGGCCCACCTTCCAGTGCGCCAGCGGCGAATAGGTGGTGATGCCGGCGCACAGCAGCGGCGCCACGGCAGCCAGGTTGTCGGTGTGCGAGATGCGCAGCACGTACTTCTGGTCGACCACGATATGGTCGGAGTAACCGCCGTAGGTGTTCTCGCCGCCGCCGAACATCGGGCCGTTGTAGGTGCCGGTGAAGCCGGCTTCGCAGTACTGCTCCTCGCCTTCCTGGCAGGAGGCGCAGCTGCGGCAGCTGTCGACCATGCAACCAACGCCGGCCAGGTCGCCGACCTTGAAGCCGGTGACGGCGCTACCGACGGCGGTCACGCGGCCGACGATCTCGTGGCCCGGTACCGCCGGATACCGCGTGTTGTGCCATTCGTTGCGTGCGGTATGCAGGTCCGAGTGACACACGCCGCAATAGGCGATGTCGATCTGCACATCGTCAGGGCCGGGCGCGCGGCGTTCGAACGCGAACGGGGCAAGCGGCTGGTCGGCGGCTTGGGCGGCAAAGGCGTGGGCTTGGCTCATGGGAGACTCCGGGCGTGATGTCATTCGCATATGCGAACAACAGAAGAAAATGGAAGCGGTAGCTTAAGACAGGGGCCCGTCGCGCTCCTGCGACAGTGCGTCTTGTGTGTCGTGTTGCGGACGCTACCGGAGCAACATCATGCGCCGCGCAGGTGTTCGATCCCGATCAAATCCATGTTGCACGGCGTGAATGGGGCGCTAACGCCTGAGCTTCTAGGCTCATCAGGTACCCGATCGCCCTGCACCATCCCAGCTGGCCGTGCCCTCCCCCCGCGGCCACCCACGTCGATGCCGAAGGAGGCTTCCATGTTCCGCGCTCCCAAAAAATTCCCCAGTCTGCGTAGCGCTGCGCTCGCACTGACCTTGCTCGCAGCAATGCCGCTGGCGCACGCCAAAGAGCCCAATGGTCCGAAGAAGGAGTCCGCTGGTCTGAAGTATGTCGGCGTCAATCTGTCCGGCGCCGAGTTCAACTCACGCAAGAAGCCCGGCACCTTGTTCAAGGACTACACCTACCCGGCCGCCTCGGATTTCAGCTATTTCGCCGGCAAGGG
This sequence comes from Xanthomonas sp. WHRI 8932A, assembly GCF_035012785.1. NCBI lineage: Bacteria > Pseudomonadati > Pseudomonadota > Gammaproteobacteria > Lysobacterales > Lysobacteraceae > Xanthomonas > Xanthomonas sp. WHRI 8932A. Next base: position 180,002 of record NZ_JAYGQQ010000013.1, on the reverse strand, counting down.
CATGAATACGATCCGCCTGCCGTTTCTGTGGGAGCGTCTGCAACCCGAGCTCAACGGCGAGCTGGATGCGGCGCAGTTGGGGCTGATCAAGAAATCGCTCGAAGCGGCCAAGGCGAACAAGCAGTTCCTGATCCTGGATCTGCACAACTACGCCAAATACAACGGCAAGCGCATCGGCACCGACGAGGTGCCACCTGCCGCACTGGCCGATCTGTGGCGCCGGCTGGCGCTGGAGTTCAAGGACGACAAGGCGGTGATCTTCGGGCTGATGAATGAGCCCAACGGCATCTCCGCAACCGACTGGGCCACCGCTGCGCAAGGCGCGATCAACACGATCCGCAAGACCGGCGCCCGCAACCTGATCCTGGTGCCGGGCACCGCGTATACCGGCGCGCACAGCTGGCGTAGCAGCAGCTACGGCGTCTCCAACGCCAAGGCGCTGGCCATCCTCAAGGACCCCGGCAACAACCTGGCCTTCGAAGCGCACCAGTATCTGGACAACGACTACAGCGGCACCAAACCGCAATGCACCAGCGACAGCGTGGGCGAAGAAAAGCTGCGCGGCTTTACCGACTGGCTGCGCGAGAACAAGCAGAAGGGCTTTCTGGGCGAATTCGGCACCGCCAACAATCCGGTCTGCGACAAGGCGCTGGAAGGCATGCTGACCTACATGGAAAAGAACAGCGACGTGTGGCTGGGCTGGACCTGGTGGGCTGCGGGCGCCTGGTGGAAGCCGGATTACTTTTTCACCGTGCAACCGGGCAAGGACGGTAGCGACAAGCCGCAGATCAGGATTCTGAGCAAGTACGCACGCCGTGCGGGCAAGCACTGACGGCAGCGATCTAAATCAATAAGACGCGGGCGACGCTGGTAGGTCGCCCGTTTTTTTTGCGTCGCGTTGCAGTGCTCACGGTTACCGCTGGATGTCGGGCGGGACTGTGGCTGATTGATGACAGCCATGCGGTGGACGAACGTTGGCGCGATATGGACCTCGCCACGCCGCTGCTGCAGGTCCGGTTTCGGTGGATGCAGCTGCCGTTGTCGCCGAGAGCGTTGTCTCGAAGATGGATGCACCGCCATCGACCACGATCATGGCAGTGACTCGCGCTGGGCGCCCAATGCAAAACCGCCCTACTCCGTGCTACGCGATTGCAGTGCTCGGTGCATGCAGGCACGTCTGCGTCCGCGCGTTGCGTCATGCGTGTCCGTCCACGCCAGCATTGGCGCAGTCGCTGTCATCGCATCAACGCCGATGCATTGATGCGACCAATACCATTGCGAAGTTGCAGCAGAGCCGCTGATTCAAGGCATTCTCGCAACACGCGCAGTGCATCGACAAAAACAGCTCGCAACTGCGAAGCACTGCACAGCTTGATGCAGTGATACCTCGCATCCGTAGTTGCGCGCGGCAGATGCGCATAGGCTGAGGTCGATGCGTTGTGCTTGCGAACAACTGCGATGCAACGCATCTCCCCCCGTAGATGCTTCAGGAGTTCCCCATGTCCCCCTCCCCCACCTGGCCGCGCCAGCTGCTGAGCTGTGCGCTGGCCGTGCTGTTGCTGGTGGCGCTTCCGCGTGCGCAGGCACAAAGCGGTGCGCTGCGTCTTGCAGGTATCAATCTGTCCGGCGCAGAAATCGCCTCGGCAAAACGCCCAGGCGTCGTCAATGTCGATTATCGCTATCCAACTCCCGGCGAATACCAGCACTTCGCCAACACCGGCATGAACGTGGTACGCCTGCCCGTCTTGTGGGAGCGGCTGCAGCCCAAACCGCAAGGCCCACTGGACCCCGCACAACTTGCGCTGATCCGGCAGGCCGTGGCCAACGCCAAGGCAGCGAACATGGTGTTGATCGTGGATATCCACAACTACGCCAAATACTACGGGCAGAAGATCGGCACCCCGCGCGTGCCGATCAGCACCTTCACCGATGTGTGGAAGCGGTTGGCGGTGGCCTTCAAGAACGATAACGCGGTGATCTTCGGGCTGATGAACGAGCCCTACGACATTGCGCCGCAGAATTGGGCCGCCGCCGCACAGGCAGCGATCGACGGCATCCGCGCCACCGGCGCCAACAACCTCATCCTGGTACCCGGCGCGCTGTGGTCCGGAGCACACAGTTGGTATTCCACCATCGCCGGGCAATCCAATGCAGTTGCGCTGGCCTCTCTCCGCGATCCGCTCAACCGGTACGCCATCGAGGTGCACCAATATCTGGATACCGATTCCAGCGGCACCAGTGCCGGTTGTGTGAGCGCTACCATCGGTGCCGAACGCTTGCGCAGCTTTACCGGTTGGTTGCGTACCCAGCGCAAGCGTGGGTTCTTGGGCGAATTTGGCGCCTCAACCAACCCCACCTGCATGCGCGCGCTGGATGGCATGCTGCGGTATCTGGAGGCAAACCGCGATGTCTGGCTGGGTTCCAGCGCCTGGGCCGCCGGCGCCTGGTGGCGTGGCGATTACCCCTTTACGTTGCAGCCCGATCGCAATGGACGCGACAAACCGCAGCTGTCCATCCTGAGTGCGCACGCACGTCGCATCGCGCGCTGATTCATCCCTGCGTGCTTTGCCAGCGGTGCCGTTTTCGCAACGGCACCGCTTTAGTGGATATCGGAAATGACCGCGCCACCGAGATGGCGCCATGCAACTGGCACGTTGCCAAATTCCGCCAGCATCTCGGCACATACCCGTGCGTATCGCGAGAATCACGGCACTTTAGTGATAACCGATATGCACGCATAAACGTGCTCTTCCATATTAAGTGCGCAGTGGTTCGCACTTCTCGACGTATTCATTGATTTACCACTCTTTGGCACACGTGATGCATCGCAACACGCAGATGCAGCGCACCTTGCGCCGATCGCACGCCATTGGGGCGGCGACGCATCTTACCCGCCCAGGAGTTGCTTCATGTCACGTCCATCTTTTCCACTACGCCACCTTGCTGCGTGCGCCCTGTGTTTCATGTTGCTTGTCGGGACCTCGTGCGCGTACGCGCAGACACGCGCACTGACGCATGCCGGCGTCAATTTATCCGGTGCCGAATTTGCGTCATCCAAAAAACCCGGCGTGCTCAACAAAGACTATATGTACGCATCGGCCAACGATTACAGTTATTTTGCCGGCGTCGGAATGAATACGATCCGCTTGCCGATCTTGTGGGAGCGTCTGCAACCCAGCGCGCGCGGCGAGCTGGATCCGGTGCAGCTGGCGCTGGTGCAACAGGCGGTGGCGCGTGCCAAGGCCTCGGGCATGTATCTGGTCATCGATATCCACAATTACGCCAAATACTACGGTTACAGGATCGGCGGACCGGAAGTGCCGGTGGCCACCTTTACCGATCTATGGCGCCGTCTTGCAGTGGCATTCAATGGCGACAACGCGGTGATCTTCGGGCTGATGAACGAGCCCAACAATATCTCGTCCAGCGAATGGGCCGGCACTGCGCAAGCGGCCATCGATGCGATTCGCAGGACCGGTGCCAACAATCTGATCCTGGTGCCCGGCGCCTTGTGGACGGGTGCGCACAGCTGGTATTCGCCCACCAGCGACGGCTACTCCAACGCCACTGCGCTGGCGGCCATCAATGACCCGCTCAACCGGTACGCATTCGAAGTGCATCAATATCTGGACGCCGATTCCAGCGGCACCAGCAGCGTGTGCGTCAGCTCCACCATCGGCGCCGAGCGTTTGCGCAATTTCACCGAATGGCTGCGCACCAATCGCAAACGTGGCTTTCTGGCCGAATTCGGTACTGCCAACAACCCTGTCTGCAATGAGGCGCTGCAAGGCATGCTCGGCTACATGGAAAGCAATGCGGACGTGTGGCTGGGTTGGACGTGGTGGGCGGCAGGTTCGTGGTGGAATCTCTCCTACGCCTATAACGTGCATCCGAACAAGGACGGCACCGACAAACCGCAGATGACGATCCTCTCGCCGCAGGCCGCAAGCGCAACCCGTGCACCCGGCACCGCCGCTGCACGTCTAGCTGCACCTGCACCTGCAGTGCGCACCACGCGCTGAACACACGACAAGCCGCCGCAAGGCGGCTTTTTTATTGGATGACTTGGGCATCGTGGTCGACATCTGTCATGCAATGCCTGCGCACTGGAATCAAAATGTAAATCCAACGTGCAGAAGCGATGAACAGCGACCACGACTTTCAGTTAACTGAACTTCTCTAACTGAATCTTCTATGTTTTCACCCAGCCACGATCCCGAGGCGGCGAGCATGGCGGCACTTCACAGCAGGAGCCTCTGATGGCACATCGCATGATGACCACCGCATTGATCGGCGCGCTGACGCTTGTTTCGCAGGGCGCGTTCGCGCAGGACGCCGCCAAGCCCGCCAAGGCGCTCACCTCCAACGAGGTGACCAGCATGTTGACCGCCAAGGGCTACACCAAGGTGCACGACGTCAAATTCGAGCACGGCGTGTGGACTGCCGATGCCCGCAGCGGCGATGGTAAGGATGTGGATGTCCACATCGACCCGGTCACCGGGCGCGTTTATGGCGACCAGACGGCATCGCGGCTGAGCGAAGCCGACGTCCGCGCGGCACTGTCCACTGGCGGCTACGCAGACGTGCACGATCTCAAGTTCAAGGATGGCCTGTGGAAGGCCGATGCAAAGCACAACGGGCAGAAGGTCGAGTTGCACGTGGATCCCGACGATGGGCACGTGGTCAGCGTCCACAACGATTGAGTGTGCTTGAACGCTTGTGCGTCGGGCGGGCAGGGCAGAGCGCTGGTTGAAGTGCACAGTGAGCAGCCGTTGCAGCCGGCATCGAGTCTGATGCGACATTTAGCGACGTCGCGGCATCTGCTGGCCAACGCTCTATCGCCACCCACGAAACACAACTGACAACAAAGGGCCTCCAATCGGAGGCCCTTTGTCTTGCACGCAACTCGCTTCAGCTGCCAGCGCCGGCACAACAGCGCAGGCAGCATCCCTCACCGCGCGAACAGCGAGCTCCTTGCACGCCTCACCGCGCAGGCGCGGCGTTCTTTGCATCCGCCTCCTTGGCGTTGTTTGGCTTGGCATTCTTCGGATCGGTGTTGCCTGCGGCAGGCTGCGCTGCCGCGGCGCCAGCGCCCGGCTTGCCGGCCAGCATGCGGTCGCGCGCGGCCTTGAACGGATTGCCGGGGTACCAGTTGGGCCAACGGTCGCCCGCGGCCACGTCCTTGCCGACGCCATACACCGCTTGCAGGTCTTCGATGGTGCCGTCGAGCTTCCAGGTGGCTGCGTCGTACTCATCGCCGGGCGCGTGATAGCGATTGCGGCCGTAATCCTGGGCGGCCGCACGTCCGGCCGCGGTGCCGCCGTCGCGCAGGTCTTCGCCGCCATCGGCATACAGCGCCGGCACGCCGGCCTTGGCGAAGTTGAAGTGGTCCGAGCGGAAGTACGAGCCGCTTTCCGGCGTGGCCTCGGCGTGCAGCGTGCGTCCCTGCATCGCGGCGATCGGTTTGAGGATGTCTTCCAGTTCCGAGCTACCCATGCCCACCACGGTGACATCGCGTGCGCGCCCGGCCACCGACATCGCGTCCAGGTTGATCACCGCAGCGATCTTGTCCAGCGGGAAGCTTGGGTTGGCCACGTAATACTTGGACCCGAGCAAGCCGGATTCTTCCAGCGTCACCGCCACGAACACCACCGAGCGCGCCGGCTTGGGGTCCTGATGCGCAAAGGCGTCGGCGATTTCCAGAATGCCGGCCACGCCGGTGGCGTTGTCCACCGCGCCGTTGTAGATGTTGTCGCCGGTTTCGCCCGGATGCTTGCCCAGGTGATCCCAGTGCGCCATGTACAGCACCGCCTCATCGGCGTGGCTGCTGCCGGGCAGCACACCGACCACGTTGCGCGAGGTCTTTTCGGCGATGCTGCTCTTCAGATCTACCGACCAATTGGCCTTTAGCGGCACCGGCTTGAAGCCGCGCTTGCTGGCGTCCTTGTAGGCCTGTGCCAGGTCCAGCCCGGCATTGGCGAACAGTTGCTTGGCGGTGTCGGCGCTGATCCAGCCCTGCACCGGCAGGCGCGGGTCCGGGTCGTCCTTGGCCGGCAGATCGTATTGCGGGCCGGACCAGGAGTTCTTGACCACGTCCCAGCCGTAACTGGCGCCGGGCGTGTCGTGCACGATCAACGCCGCCGCTGCGCCCTTGCGCGCGGCCTCTTCGAATTTATAGGTCCAGCGCCCGTAATAGGTCATGCGCTTGCCGTCGAACAACTTGGCATCGCCGGTATGGAAGCCAGGGTCGTTGACGAACATCACCACCGTCTTGCCTTTCCAGTCCTGGCCGGCGTAATCGTTCCATTGCTGCTCGGGCGCATCCACGCCGTAGCCAACGAACACCAGCTCGCTGTTGTCCAGCTTGACCTCGGGCTGGCCGGTGCGCGTGCCCACCACGATGTCGGTGCCGAAGGCGAGGGTGCGGGTCTGCTCGCCGCTGCGCAGGCTGGGGGCGGTGGCCGCGTCGGCGGTGGTTTCCACCATCGGCACCTCCTGGAACCAGCTGTCCCCATTACCCGGCTGCAAGCCGATGCGCTGCATCTGGTCGCGGATATAGGTCACGGTCTTTTCTTCGCCGGGCGTGCCCGGGCCGCGTCCTTCGAAGTCGTCCGAGGCCAGCGTCTTGACCAGCTCGGCAAAGTCGCCGGTGGTCAGCTCTGGCGAAAACGCGTGCCGGCTGACCGGTGCGCTGGGCGTGGCATCGGCCGGCGTTTGCGCCGCCGGTGCGGACGGCGCGTCGGTCGATTCGCGTTTGCAACCGGCCAGGGCCAGGGTCGCGGCCAGACACAACAGGATCTTGCGGGGCATCGGAACTCCTCGTGCAGCGGAGTCCCGATCTTAGAACGTGCGCGTGGTGAGCGCGTCAGTCCTTGGGCGCCACATCCGACTCGAAGCTGCGTGCGGTGGCACCGGTGACCGCGCCGATCTTGGCGGTGCGATGCACGTACAGATCCACATCGCGCTCGAAGTTGAGCGGCCCATCGACCACCGCCTTGGGGCCGATCACCACGCGCGGTTTGCGCGAGGGCTTGAAGGAAAAGCTGAAGTTCGGCTTGGTCACCTCGATACCGCCATGCACATGCGAGCCCACGCCAACGGTGATGTCGCCGTTGACCGTCTCGATGTCCTTGCCGAGCTCGGTTTCGACCAGGCCGATACTGCCGTTGACGGTTTCCACGCCACCGCTGACCTGGCTGCCGCGCTCGACCAACACGCTGCCATTGACCGTTTCCAGGCCCCCGGAGACGGTGACCTTGCGGCCCAGGGAAATCGCGCCGTTGACTGTGGACACGCTGCCGGTGCGGGCCCCATCGCCGATCGTGATACCGCCGTTGACGGTTTCCACATCCTGGGTCTGCGCACCGGCGCCGATCTCGATGGAGCCGTTGACCGTTTCCAGGCCGCCGTAGGTCTTGCCGGCCTCGGCGCTGATGCGGCCGTTGACCTTGCTGATGCCTTCTTCGGCCCAGGCGGTTGAGCAGGCCAGGGACAATGCCAGGAGAAGATACTGGAGCTTCATGCTGAACCTCGCGCGGTGGCGTCTGTCTTGGGCGTGGCGGCGATCACACCATGCTTAGCTACAATCGCGCACCTGCCTGAAGTCACTGGACCTTTCGTTGCCCCCTTCGCCTGCACCGCTGCCGCGTCTGCCGCTCGTCTCCGCCACCGGCGTTGGACGCAGCTGGCTGGCCACGACCGCGTTGGTCTGCATGCTGCTCGGCAGCACCGGCGCGGGCGCGCAGAACCAGCGCGAGACCGAGCGCAAACTGCAGCAGCTGCGCGATGAGCTCAAGACCATCAGCGCCGACCGACGCGAGCTGGAAGGCAAGCGCGGCACCGCGGCGCAGCAACTGCGCCAGGCCGACGAAAAGGTCGCCAAGACCTCGCGCGCCCTGAGCGAAACCGAAGCGGCGATGCGCGCACAGGAACAGCATCTGTCCACGCTGCAACAGGACCGCGCGCAATTGCAGCGCGGCCTGCAGAACCAGCGCGTGCAGCTGGCCGCATTGCTGCGTGCCGCCGATCAGGTAGGCCGCAACGCGCCGTTGAAGGTGTTGCTGTCGCAGGACACGGTAGGCGATGCCAACCGCATGCTCGCCGATCACCGCTACGTGCAGAACGCACGCGCGCAGCGGATCCACGCGCTGACCACGCAGCTGGATGCGCTGACCAAGGTGGAACAGGACATCGCCGCCCGGCGCCAGGCGCTGGATGCGGCGCGCGCGCAACAAAAGGCGCAGGCGGCCACCTTGCAGAAGGACCGCTCGCAGCAGGCGGCCACCGTGGCGCAGCTGGACGATCGCTATAAACAACGTGCCGAGCGCGAAAAGGCGCTGGGCCAGGATGCCAAGTCGCTGGAGCAACTGCTCGCCAATCTGCGCGCGGCCGCGGCCAAGGCCGAAGCCGAACGCCGCGCGGCTGCAAAGCGCGCGGCCGCCGAAGCCGCCGCACAGGCCAAGCGCGGCAAGACCGATCGCCCCGAGCGTCCCGGCAAGACCCCGCCCAAGGTCATCGCCAGCGCACCGGCGCCCAAGGTCGGTGGGCTCAGCTGGCCGGTGGCGGGCAATCTGCTGGCACGCTTCAACGCCACACTGCCCGACGGTCACACCAGCAAGGGCGTGCTGATCGGCGCGCCCAAGGGCAGCACGGTCACCGCGGTGGCCGACGGCACGGTGGTGTTTTCCGACTGGATGACCGGCTACGGCATGATCCTGATCGTGGACCACGGCAACGGCTACATGAGCCTGTACGCGCACAACGACACCTTGCTGCGCGATGCCGGTGCGGCGATCAAGCGCGGCGAAGCGGTGGCCAAGGTCGGCAGTTCGGGCGGGCAGGGCGTGCCGGCGCTGTACTTCGAATTGCGGCGCAATGGGCAGCCGGTCGACCCATCGAGCTGGTTGCAACGGCGCTAGTCGCTACGTGCGGTGAGCGGCGGCCGACGCGGAGCATCGCGGAACTCGCAGCCGTGCTGCCGGTCGCTGCCGTGCTCGCTGGGTGATCAGTGTCTGTGCGTCCTCGCAGCGCGCCACGGTCACCGCAGCGGCCAGGCGCTGCTCACCAGCACGTGGCGGCGACATCGCAGCGATGCAGCGCGTTTCGCCGCTGCAGCCTTCCCGGCCACCCCGGCAATGCTTTCATCGCGGCACTGTCCGGCTGCACATCGAAGCAGCGCATGGCACTGCGGTTGGCGGTTGGCGGCCGGGTGCGAGCAGACACCCGTGCGCTGCACGCTCGCCGCCCGAGTTGCAGATGCCCGGCCGCACCAATGCGTCACACATCCGTGCTTCGGTCGCCAGCCAGCTGGCCGCCACCGAACTGCCCACGCAACACGCGCGTAATTCAACGCGGATTTACCGCTGCTTCGCGCATAATCCGGTCAGCTCCGTCGTGCGGAGCGTCTTATCTCTTTGTCGGAGTGCTTCATGCGCGTAGCCGTCCTGTCCGTTGCCCTGTCGCTGGCCTTGTTCGCGTCGCCTGGTTGGGCGCAGACCGCCCGTCCCGCCGCCGCCCAGGCCGCTGCGGACGATCCGGAAGCCAATGAAGCCGCTGTCTCCAAGGTACCGCTGGACGAAATCCGTCGCTTCGTGGCGGTGTACAACGCGGTCAAGCAGGCCTACGTCGACCCGGTCGAAGACAAAAAGCTGATGCACGCCGCGGTGCGCGGCCTGCTCTCTGACCTGGACCCGCACAGCACCTATTTCGACAAGGAAGATGCCGAAGCCTTCGACGAACAGGCCACCGGTGCCTATGACGGCATTGGCGTGGAGCTGCTGCAGCAACAGGACAACACGCTCAAGGTGATCGCGCCGATCGACGACACCCCGGCGGCGCGTGCCGGAATTCGCGCAGGCGATGTGATCGTGGCCATCGACGGCAAGCCAATCGATGCCAGCAAGGCGATGGAACCGCTGCGCGGCGAATCCGGCAGCAAGGTCACCCTGACCATCGTGCGCGACAAGACGCCCAAGCCGTTCGATGTGACCCTGCAGCGGCAGACCATTCGCGTGGCCAGCGTGCGCAGCAAGCTGCTGGAGCCAGGCTATGGCTACATCCGCATCAGCACCTTCCAGGCCGATACCGGCGCCGATTTCCAGAAGAACCTCAAGCAGCTGCAGGCCGGCGGGAAACTGCGCGGGCTGGTGCTGGATCTGCGCAGCAACCCGGGCGGTCTGCTGACCTCGGCGGTGCAGGTGGCCGACGATCTGCTCGACAAGGGCAACATCGTCAGCACCCGTGGGCGTATCTCGATCAGCGACGCCAAGTTCGATGCCACTCCGGGCGATCTGCTCGGCGGTGCACCGGTGGTGGTACTGGTAGACGCCGGCTCGGCCAGCGCCTCCGAAGTGCTGGCCGGTGCGCTGCGCGACAACCAGCGCGCGCGCATCATCGGTAGCCGCACCTTCGGCAAGGGCTCGGTGCAGACCGTGCTGCCGCTGGATAACGGCGACTCGGTCAAGCTCACCACCGCGCGCTATTACACCCCCAGCGGCAAGTCGATCCAGGCCAGCGGCATCGTGCCGGAAGTGATGCTCACTCCCGAACCGCAGCCCGGCGATGCCGACGTGCCGGCCAGCCTAGCCGATTTCAGCGAAGCCACCTTGCCGGGCCATCTGCGCGGCGATGCCGAGGGCGAAGAGGGCTATAGCGCCGGCGATGTATTGCCTGGCGATGGCCCGATCACCGCAGCGCTGGCCGAGCTCAAGCAGCCCGGCTCGGCCGCCAAGGCGCAAGCCGCGCTCAAGGCAAAAGCCCAGTCCGCACAGAAGGCGAGGGCGGCCACCAAGGCAGCGTCCGAGCCGAAGCCGGCAGCAGCGCATCCGGCGGGCACCGACAAGGCCAAGCCAACTGACCCAGCCAAGCCGGCAGCGCCAACGGATAAGCCGGCACCGGTCGAACCGACCAAGTAAGCGCAGCGAACAGGGTGCGAGCGCGGGTCGGCTGGATGGTGCCGGCGCCGCGCTCGTCACACGCGGCGCGCACGACGATGGTGCGCGCTGCGTGCCGATCAAGCTTGTCCATGCATTGCATGACGCGTGCTGCGTGCTGCGTGCTGCGATCAGCGAATTTGAAGCCGCATCCCTCAGTGACTCCAGTGCAGTGACTCCAGTGCAAAGCACGCGCTGTGTCTACGACGAACGTCATTGTCTGAGTCAGTGACAGCACCGATCGCTCGCACGGCGCCGGACGTTGTTCGATACGGTAATCGCTACAGCGCAGGAAACTTCGCTGCGCACCACACCCAGATCTTCGCAGGTAAACGAAGGCCGCGTACGTGCGTCATTCAATCACCCGCTCGCTCAGACATGCGTTGATCGGGCGATCATCGCTCTGTGAGGATCGACTAGTTGCATGGATTGCCAGCGGCATGCAGCGCCGTGTCGGGCGCCGGTTTCAGTGCAGCTAACAAAGGGACTTTGCAGGCTGCCGGTGCTCGGTGCGGCATGTACCCCGCGTACATTCCGGTTCCTCCGCGCCGTCCACGCCCACCTGACCACTGCTCGCTACGTGTTGTTAGCCGGGCTTCGTCCTACGCAATCCAGCGCCTTTGCAAACCTGTCCATGCGTTCGCGTGCGCATCGCTGCGCCATTCGCGTGCATAGGTCTTCGCGCATGCGTGGTTCGATTCATCACGCGAAACACGCGCTAGCGCGTCATCGCCAGCACTTCCGGATTGACCAGATTGCGCGGGGTGCCCGCAGCAAAGGCCAGCACATTGTCGAAGGCCGCTTCGAAGTACAGCGCGTAGCTGTCGCGTTCCACATACCCCAGGTGCGGTGTGGCCAGCAGGCGCGGGTGCTGCAGGAGCGGGTCGCGCGGGTCCTGCACCGGCTCGCGCTCGAACACATCCACCGCCGCCTGCCCCGGCCGACCAGCATCCAGTGCGGCCAGCAATGCGCCGGGTGCGAGTAATTCGGCGCGGCTGGTGTTGACCAGCAAGGCATCGGTGCGCATGTGGCCCAGATCCTGCGCGGTTACCTGATGGCGCGTCTGCGCGGTGAGCCGGCGATGCAACGACAGCACATCGCTGCGCTCGAACAGCTCCTGGCGACTGGCCGCAATCGCGTACCCATCGCGCGCCGCCTGTGCGCACGATGCTTCGCCACCCCACACCAGCACCTGCATGCCGAACGCGCGCCCGAACCCGGCCACACGTTGACCGATGCGCCCATAACTCCAGATGCCCAGCGTGCGCCCATGCAGCGATCGGCCCAGGCCGGGGTCGCCGACCGCCTGCCAGCGGCCCTGGTGCAACGCGCGCTGATACTCGGTCAGGCGGCGGCTGGCCGACAGGATCAGCGCCCAGGTCAGCTCGGCCGGCGCCACCGGCGAGCCGACGCCCTCAGCCACCGCCACCCCGAACTCGGTACACGCGGCCACATCCACATGCGTGCCCACGCGCCCGGTCTGGCTGATCAGCTTGAGCCGCGGCAACCGCCGCAACAGCGTCGCATCCACGCGGGTGCGCTCGCGGATCAGCACCAGCGCATCGGCTTCGACCAGGCGCTCGGCCCATTCGTTGGGATCGGTGGCCAATGCACCGAGCACCTGCACATCGTGGCCCTGCAGCCGCTGCAGACAGGGCAGCTGACGTACTGCGCCCTGGTAATCGTCGGGCACCAGAATGCGCATCAGCGTGGCTTGGTCGGCACCGGAAAGGCCACCACCTTGTCGCCGGTGGTGGCATCGCGGATCACCGACTGGCCTTTCTTTTCCACTTCTTCGATACGCACGATGCTCTGCATCGGCAGGTGCAAGGTCTTGGTATTGCCGAACTCTTCGCGCAGGCGTTCTTCGGTGGGATCCACCACCAGGCCGTCGTGCACGTCGAATACCAGCTCGCCGATCTGGTTGAAGCCCCATAGATGGCTGCCGGTCACTTCGTGCGCGTAGAGCTCGTACACCTTGCCGTGATTGAGAAAGGTGACTTTGTACAAGGGCTTGGACATGCACCGATTATAGGCGCGCCATCGCGATGGACGCAGCGTACGCGCGTTGACCCGCCACACGCCCGCGTCCCCGGTGCGTCGCTTGCCGCGCTAAAACCCGTGGCGCTTGCGCAACCGTCGCGCGATGGCCGCACGCACATACAGCCCGTAGACGATGCCGAACAGGAAGCCGGCGATGTGCGCCGACCACGCCACCATGCCGAACGCCGGGCCGATATAGGCGAACACCACCTGCAGCAGTGCCCAGGCACCGATCAGCAACGGTGCCGGCACGCGGATGAATTCCAGAAACAGCCCCAGCGGCAGCACCACGCCCAGCTTGGCGCCGGGAAACAACGCCAGGTAGGTGCCGATCAACGCCGACACCGCGCCGGAGGCGCCGATGATCACCCGATCCGGTGTGCCGATCGCAAAGATCGCCGCCAGGTTGGAGGCCGCGCCGCCCACCAGAAACAGCAACAGCAGGCGCCACGGCCCCAGGATGCGTTCGGCAGGCAGCCCGAAGATCAGCAGGAACACCAGGTTGCCGAGCAGATGCGACCAATCGGCGTGCAGGAACAACGCCGTGAACAGCCGCAGCACGCTGCCATCGCGCAAGGTCGCCCACCAGTCGCCCAGATTGGAGACGCCACTGGACAGCGCGCCCCAATCCAGCCACAGCGTATTGCGCGCTTCGCCCGGCCGGCTGATCGACCACAGATAGGCCAGCCACACCGTGGCGAACAACAGCGGCACCGCCCAGCGCGGGGTGGGTTTCTTGCGGGAGGGGAGGGAAACAAACATCGGAGACGCACAATAGCCGGTCCACGGGCCTGAACCCAGCCCCAACCCAACCGCGTGTTCAGGACGCAAGTCGTTATTGTTCGGTTAATCGTGGTGGGTATACTGCGTACGGCGTCGTATGTCGGGGGGGGGTCTCCGGCGCGCTCCAGGCACTGGATTGGTGCTGGGCGCGGGCGCTGAACCGACCATTGCAGTCTTTATCCGGAGAGCTACAACTCATGTCTACCGCTTCCACTCTGAGCCGCGCCACCCTGCTGGCTGTTGGTATCGCTGGCGTTCTGGCCGTTGGCCAGGCGCACGGCGCCGCATTCCAGCTGAAGGAAAACAGCGCCAAGGGCCTCGGCCGCGCATTCGCAGGTTCGGGCAGCGCCCCGGACGACGCCTCGATCATCGTCAACAACCCGGCCGGCATGCGCCAGCTGGACGGTCGCCTGTTCCAGGCCGACGTCAGCGCCATCCACTTCTCGGCCAAGTTCAAGCCCGAGAGCGGCAACTACGCCAACGGCGCCCCGGTGTCCGGCGGCAACGGCGGCGACGCTGGCACGATCGCACCGGTCCCGGCGATGTATTTCCACGTGCCGTTCGGCGAGAACAACAACATGCACCTGGGCACCTCGCTCACCGTGCCGTTCGGCTTCAAGACCGAATACGACCGTGACTGGGTGGGCCGCTACCACGGCACCAAGACCGAGCTGCAGGCGATCGACTTCAACGTCGCGTTCTCCTACGACGTGAACCCGTACGTGTCCTTCGGCGCCTCTGTGTTCGCCGAGCGTCTGGATATCGACCTGGGCAACGCGGTGGATTTCGGCAGCATCCTTGCCGCGCGCCGTGCGCCGGGCTTTGCGCCGGGCAGCGCCGACGGCTACTCGCGCATCAAGGGCGACAGCACCGAAGTGGGCTTCACCCTCGGTGGCTTGTTCAGCATCGACGAGAACACCCACATCGGCTTCAGCTACCGCTCGGAAGTGGAGCACAAGATCACCGACGGTGATGCCGACTTCACCACCCCGCCTAACGCCGCTGCCGTGCTGGGCGTTGCCGCACCGGGCACCTTCATCGACACCAAGGGCCGTGCCACCGTCACGCTGCCCGCCAGCGCCACCGCCAGCTTCACGCACAACGTGAACGAGCAGTGGTCGATCATGGCCGACGTCACCCGCACCGCCTGGAGCAAGTTCGACCAGGTGACCGTGGACTTCGCGTCCAATCAGCCCAACAGCGTGCTGGACTTCTCCTACCGCGACACCACCTTCGCCTCGATCGGTGCCGACTACCGCATGAGCGAAACGCTGACCCTGCGTGGCGGCCTGGCCTACGACCAGACCCCGACCACCGCCGAGCACCGTGACGTGCGCGTGCCCGATGCCAGCCGCAAGTGGGTCTCGCTGGGTCTGAGCTGGCGTCCGTCGCAGCAGGCCGAATACAACTTCGGTTACACCCACCTGTTTGTCAGCGACCCCACCAGCGACACCCGCAGCGCCACCGGCGACCGCCTGGCGGGTAGCTACGATGTGCAGGGCAACATCCTGGCTGCCTCGATCAACTACAAGTTCTGATCGTCGCAAACCGCGTTGTGTGATGAAAAACCCCGCTTCGGCGGGGTTTTTCTTTGGGCGGCTGTGCGTTGGGATGGTGCGTGAGCACACTGGGCGGCTGGGCCGATAAGCTGCATCGACAGACGCGTCGCGCGGTGATCTTGTTGCTGACCGTTCGCGGCTACGTCATCTCCGCAATCACAGCGCGACGCCGCCGACCTAACAAAGCGACGGCGATCAGTGATGGGCGACATTCCGCCGACGCAGCACGGTGATCGAAGGCGCGCGGACTTCCGAGCGTCAATGCATGAGGCTCGAGGCATTGGAAATCCTTTGATCACGCTGCTTACCGCAGCGCGTTTACATTGCTATGGTCGTGCACATGAGCCAACCCGACTTTATCCAGATCACCGACAACGCCGTGGCGGCCGCCGATTGCGCGGCGATTGTGCAGCGCATGCGCGACAGTCAGCAGCTGCATCCGGGCCGCATCGGTGGCGGCGTGTTTCCCGAACTCAAGTACAGCCGCGATCTACGCATCAGCGGTGTGGCCGAGTGGGCCGAAGTGGAAAGCCGCCTGCAACAGGCGGTGTTCGACGGCGTGCTGACCTATCTGCGGCAGTATCCGCAGGCGCTGATCTCGCCGTTGATGCTGCAGGTCACCACCGCCGACGGCACACCGCATCGGCTGGTGGCCGAGGACATCGCGCAGATGAGCGACCAGGCGCTGGGCGATCTGGCGCGCACCTGCCTGCGTCCGGGCGCGATCAATCTGCAGTGGTACACCGCCGACCAGGGCGGCTACCCGTATTGGCATTGCGAGCTGTATCCACGCGATGCCAGCGCCGACACGCTGCATCGGCACCTGCTGTGGACGCTGTATCTCAACGAAGACTTCGAGCAGGGCGAAACCGAATTCCTGTTCCAGCAACGCAAGGCCCGCCCGCGCACCGGCAGCCTGTTGATCGCCCCGACTGCCTTCACCCACACCCACCGCGGCAACCGCCCGGTCGGCGGCGACAAATTCATCGCCACCAGCTGGATCCTGTTCCAATCGGCGCAGGCGCTTTACGGCGGGGAATAGGGAATCGGGAGTGGGGAATCGCAACGGCAACGGCGGCGCGTCGTTGCCGTTGCCTGGCGGCTTTCATTCCTATGGCTGATTCCCGCTGCCAGAACAGCTATGTGGATTGATACGCGCTGCCGTAGTGACGACAACACTTCATCGCGATCAACCAGATCGCCCAGACATTGCAGACGTTTCATATCAGCCAATCGGACCTGATCGATCGAAGCGCCGTTGCCGTTACGAATCCCCAAGCCCAACTCCCCAATCCCGGCAGCTAAAACAACTGCCCCTGCGGCGAGTCGGGCACCGGCTTGGCCGGCGGAGCGGGGCGGCGGAAGGCGCTGCAGTCCAATGCCGGCATCGCGCGCGTCTCGAATCCTGCGCGGCGATGCGCGAGCGCAAAGCGGCGCGCCAGCAGGTCGGCATACACGCCTTGCCCACGGAATCGGGTGCCGAAGCTGCTGTCGTAATCCTTGCCGCCGCGTAGCTGCTGGATGGTGCTCATCACATGCGCGGCGCGCTGCGGGTGATGGGTCTGCAGCCAGTCGCGGAACAAGGGCGCCACTTCGTGCGGCAGCCGCAGCAGCACATAGCCGGCACTGCTCGCACCCGCGTCGGCAGCGGCCTGCAGAATCGCTTCCAGCTCATGGTCGTTGATCCACGGGATCACCGGCGCGGCCATCACGCCCACCGGCACGCCGGCCTCGTGCAAGGTGCGCATCGCGCGCAGACGCGCATGCGGTGCGGAGGCGCGCGGCTCCAACTTGGCCGACACCTGCGGGTCCAACGTGGTCACCGAAAAATACACGTTGACCAAATTCTCGCGCGCCAACGGTGCAAGCAGATCCAGATCGCGCGTCACCAACGCATTTTTGGTGATCAGCGTGAACGGGTGCCGCGTTTCCCACAGTACTTCGATCAATTGCCGCGTCAGTGCGCGCTTGCGCTCGATCGGCTGATACGCATCGGTATTGATGCCCAGCGCGATCGGGCTGGGCACATAGCTTGGCCGCGCCAACTCACGCCGCAGCAGGTCCGGCGCGTTGGTCTTGGCGAACAGCTTGGTCTCGAAATCCAGCCCGGGCGACAGATTGAGATACGCGTGCGAGGGCCGCGCAAAGCAGTAACTGCAGCAACACTGTATGGAGACTTCGCTTTTCTGTTCAGTTGCTTTGGAGGCTCAACGACGATATTTGGGGGGGGCATTTGGGCAAAGTGCGCAAGATCGGCTTGGTTGCATCCAAGGCTACTGGCCGCCAGCGCCACCCGTAAGGGGGGTTGGGGTAGCTTTCACGCCCCGCTTGAGCTGACCGCCTTGACCATGAGTGGTAGACGACCTGAAACCAGTTTTTGGCAGTGCGGCAAGATGAGCGACTAGGCCGTTGATCGCCCGTTTTCCTATGAGCTAAGTCTTAGCCCGGCGGACTATCATCACTTCCGCAAACTTATCTTTCGATACACCGTTTGATCCCAGTCGCTTCCCCTCCCTGGCCCATCTCTACCTACGCGCTATTGCCGCGCATCCACCAGTGCAATCCGAGAAAGCTATGAACCTGTACCACTACACCGATGCGCAAGCTGTGCAATCAATACTGGTCAACCGGAAGCTTTGGTTGACTGACTTACGTTTTATGAATGACTCGACCGAACTTTCGCATGGCGTCGAGATCCTGAAGAAGGCGATGGAGCACCAGCCGCATGGGCTGTTCTACAACTGGGATTATGCTGAGAAAGCCATGTCATATTTGTCTAATTCATTGAACGAATATGAAGACGCTTCGTGGACTGAGGATCCTGTGTTTGCCATGTCTTTCAGCCGAAAGGATGATCTGCTCAGTCAATGGCGTGGATACGGCAACTACGTCGTCGTCTTTGATAGCGAGCGCCTAAAAGAATTCGGACTAAAGCTGAGGGACTGCATCTACGATAGTAAGTCAAAGGCGGACCAAGCTTCACAGCAGTTGACCAATGCTGGCACCAGCATTTCGCGGTCCATGGCTAAGATTAACGGCTGTATTAGCGTTGATTCGATCGACAAGCAGATCGAACTGATCGAGTTGGCAGCTACCTTCAAAGATGCGGGTTTCGAGGAGGAAAGCGAAGTCCGCATGATCGCGCGCCCAGATCAGCACGACATCAAGTACAGACCCAGGAATGGGATGCTGATTCCTTACGTTGAGATCGAGATCCCCGCAGAAGCGATAGTTAGTGTTCGTGTTGGCCCCATTCGGGATCAGCACCTGGCTTCGCTATCCATGAAAATGTTTCTCGGCTCAGTTGAGAGTGCCTATCGCAGCGATGGCGGGGATGTTGAGTGGTCTGTGCCAGTGGATACATCGAAGACGCCCTACAGGCAATAGGGTCAGTTATTTACTCTCAGTTCTCGAAGTAGAACAAGGTGCTCAAGCTTCCTCAGCGTGCTGGTAGACCCGTTCACGCTCGACTCCTGCCATTGACACCCGATCTCCATCCGTTAATTTATGGATATCATTATGTCCAGCGATTCCGAAAAAATCCTTCCTTCGAATATTATTAAATATGTCGTAAAAACCACTTCCAGGGCAACCATCGGAATTTTTTGCCAGCACTGCACTGTAGATAGCTGTGCGTGTGTCGGAAAGCGCTCGGCTAGCGGCTTCCAAAGTATCGTACACGTCATTACTTCGAGTACCCTCATCGAAAATTTCGTGAAGCTTCTTAAATCCAACAGTGCTTCTCGACTGGGCAGCCTCAGACAATAACTTAGCCACGCTAGAAATTTTTTCTACAACAATCATGTAAGACCTCATCAATAGATGGCAACCTCATCTGCTACTCTAGCAATAGCGACGGCAGGAGGATTCAACTTCAATGTGCAGCGCACTCGCATCCCCGATGGAAGCCCAAATGAACGAAGAAAGTGCGATTCCGGTCACTGTTATGAGCGCATCTCAGAAGGGGAAGTTCTTTGTTCTTGAGCCCAGCTTCTGGGGAAATGGCAGACAGCCGGGCTTAGAGATTGCTAACAAGAAGCAGCTACGGCTCCCTGGGACTTTCATGATTGAAAATCCAAATGGCGATCCAAATCAGTACCCAGAAAAACCCCACCTGATCCATGTACCCGACCAAGGCGGGATGCCGAGAGATTTTGAAAAGTTGGCAGGTAAGTGGATTGTTTCCGAATCTCTGAAACACATCTTCGAGTCTATTGATCCGCACGGGTTCGCTTTTTGTGCGTGTGATTTTACCCTCGCCGATGGTTCTGCAGGTCCCCAGTACTACTTGTGTGGTGTGGTGCGTTCGCTCGATGCGCTCGATGAGGAAAATTCACGGGTGAAGATCGAGTATGAGCGCGATCACCAGACCGGAGAAGATCTCAAGTTCTACAGCGTGGCCGGCGGTGCAAGTCTCGGTTTCAAGGAAGAGATCGTTGGTGACGCGCACGTTTTCCGGCAACCGCGACTAGCGATAGATGCTATCTGCGACCGTGTTCTAGCGGATGCACTGATGGCTGCGAACCTCGACGGTGTTCGGATACGAGACGCTGCGGAAATTTGATTCCGCCGACGCATTCATGGATTTTTGCGCAGGAGCACCAGCATGGCCGACACACCTGTTTTCCAGGGACATCACGTAATTGAGCAAGTTGCGTATGCCCGCAGTGAATTACTACAGGCGCTATCGGAACGCGGTTTGTTTGAACTACATGGCCCACGCAATATTCTCAATCTGCCCGCAGACCAGGCATTGGCGGCAGAGATGGGATTGTCGCCTCATCCAGGTGGTCCCCTCGGCGCATACACCGACGAGCTTAAGACTGCTCTTGATCGGCTAGAGATATCTCCCGACGGCCAACAAACCCTGCTCGGGGATAAAGCAACGGATCCGGGAGCAGCTCAGCGAATCGCAGCTAGGGTCAACGCCTTAACCGACACTCTTAAGGTGGGCTTAGTAAATGGAGATCTTGTCACTAACACGCCTCAGGGCATGAC
This sequence comes from Xanthomonas sp. WHRI 8932A, assembly GCF_035012785.1. NCBI lineage: Bacteria > Pseudomonadati > Pseudomonadota > Gammaproteobacteria > Lysobacterales > Lysobacteraceae > Xanthomonas > Xanthomonas sp. WHRI 8932A. The sequence continues at coordinate 159,688 of NZ_JAYGQQ010000013.1, read as the reverse complement.
GCAGGAGCAAGCGAACGCGAAGATCCGAGCGTTTCATGGGGATCTCGCTGCGTACAAACAGGGCCACGCAGCCCAGATTTCCGAATTGGGAAAGATGGCAGATGCAGAGGCGAAATGGGCTGGCGTCACTCAGTCAGAGCGTAACGTCAGGCTAGCATTGGATGCGATCAATCAGCCGGGATCATCTACCCTCAGCGACAAGTGGGGTGGCCACAAGTCGCTGGGCACCGCAGTTGCTGAAGCGAACCAGGCCGGGCGCCTATCAATCACCGAACCGATTGAAGCCCGTCTTCGCATCTCCTTTGCACAGGAGATGCCCCCAGTTCTCGCACGGCCACCGGCTGGGCCCCGGCTCCCGGGCACCCCAGGCGAAGGCAGCGTCGTGGCGGGCGAAGGGCTTGCAGCGGAAGCTGCCGGAGCGCGCGGGCTTTCTGGTGCTCGTGTCGCGGGTGCGGCCGGCGTAGCGCTCATGGCCTACGACTTCGCTGTGACCGGCCATCGCGTTGTCCAGCTAAGCACGCAGGGCAACGACACTGGCGCCGAGTCGGCAGCCACGCATTTCGTTGGGCGCAATGCGGGCGGCATCGCCGGCGGCTTCCTGCTTGGTGCAGGTTACGGAGCCGTCACAGGGTCGTGGACGGGGCCTGGCGCTCTGGCGACTGGCCTGGTAGGCGGCGTGGCGGGCGCCTACCTTGGCGAACGTTGGGCCGAGAAGCAAGACATCAACCGGATCTACACACAGCCAGATCGCAGTGGCAACGAGTGGACACGCAGCCCAGAAGATCCACAAGGCACCTGGACGCGTACGGTCAGCGCTCCGTTGCCAAGCGGCGGCTATCAGGAGACCCGCCTGGTTGCCGCTGGCCGCCTTGCCGATGAACTGAATTACCGCGCGGCGAACGACTCGTATTCGCTCGGTCTGGCAAATCCACCAAAGCCGCAGGATCCATACCGCTTAGATGCCAAGGCCGAAACGCACCCGCCGCGCGAACCGTTTGAAACGGGCCGTGACTATGTGCGCGATGCGCAGACCGGGCAGTGGCAGCTCGAAATCAGAGAGAATATCGACGGCAAGATACCAGTCACACGCAACGCCCCGATCAGTGCCGAGCGTGCGACAGCGCTGGAGAGCCAGTCGCAGACGATCATTGCGCAGAACGCCGCCAACACGCCGGAAGCAACAGCGGCCCGCTACCAGATTGCCTACAACCAGTTCGGCTGGAATGAGTTCGCCAATCGCGAACCGGTGCCCCAGGCCATCACGAATGCGCGCACGCAACCGCAGCCCTTACAGGCTTCTGACGGTAACTCCTACACCCGCGACGCCGGCGGCGAATGGACCACGCCCGGCACGTTCTATGGCACCAATGCGGCCACCGGCAACACACGCGAGGAATTGAACCGCACGTGGCAGAGCCAGCAGGCCGGCCTTCAAGACATGGCTTCGATGGCGGAAATAGCGCGCACCCATCCCACGCCGACGCAGAGCGACTTGCACAGCCAGGTGACCGGGCTGTACGCCCGCGCTGGTATTACACGCACTGACGCGCAGATTGATGCCGCCACGGCGGCAGTTGCACAAGACCATGCACGCGATACGGGCAAGCAGATGCCCTTCTTCCTGCAGCTGCAGAAAGATGGCTCAATCGCCACGGTGGTTGGCCAGAACGACGACCGCATGGAAATCAGGGCTACCACGACGGCAGCAGAGATATTGCAGGCAGAACGGCAGCAGGCTATGCCCGCCAATGTCCCCCAACCCGATCCCTCCACGCAGTCGCCGCAAACACAGCAGCCTGCAGCGCCGCCCACGCAAACCCCATTACCCAGCGCGCCGTCGTCGCAGACAACGCCGGCACATTCGTCGGCGCTGAATGACGATCACGTGCAACAGCGTGCAGCGGCCACGAGCAGGACCACGGCACAGGTCGCCGCACCGGCAATGCAGATGGGTGCGCGCTCTAATCCATCGCACGATCCTCGTGAAGACGAGCAGCCATCTGTGAATCGTCAAAGCGCCGTTGGCCCAAGACCGCAAGACGCTGCGCTGGTGGAGCAACTACGCTCTTCCATCGCAAGACTCGATGAGAGCGCCAACAAACCTTGGGATGAGCGCAGCGATCGCATGGTTGCGAGTGCCTACAAAATGGCTGTGGAGGCAGGATTCAAGCCCGGCGACAAGGTCGACGTTGCACTGAACGTACAGACCGACAAGCTTCCAGGCGGCGTGACGATGTTCGTGATGCGCTCAGGCCCAGGCGCCTCCCCGGATCCTTTCGCCAACCGGGCACATATGCCGACTAGCGAGGCGCTAGCGGCAGCTCCGGAACAGCAATACCTAGCTGCGAGTCAGACCCGCGATACGCAGGAACAGACTCGATTGCAGGAGCTAGCTCAAGCACGTGACCAGACCCAGAATGACCCGAGCAGGATGGGGCCGAGAATGTCGTGACTGGGATAGGTAGTTGATTGGATCGAAAGTTAGACTTTGACAACAACAGACCGCATCTAATGGGCAGGCATCTGTACCACGCCTTACGCTAGGAGCAACAATGGCAAAGAAATCGGATGCGGCACGAAAAGCGAAGCTCAAGGAGCGTCGCAAGAGAGCTGAAGCAGCGCAGGCGCGACCACTCATAGGCATAAGTAAGGTTGAAGGTTGGATGGCCATCTCTGATGCGGAGCGCAACGTCATTGTTGAACTCATTGGGGAAGATGGAGCTGTTCTTGCCTACGTTGAAGGTGACGATACAGATTCTTGGACAGTCTTAGTGGGCGGTGATCCTGTCGCCGGCACTGATGACGAAATAGCTGCACTTGGCTGGCTCGTCGGCGTAGCAGTCGATGACATTGCAGACGGCAATGCCCCAGTGCTGGTCTACTCGCATTGGATTGTTGAGCAGGTTGAGGCGCGCTGTGAGGCCGAGCACATCCAATGGCACGATTTCCTACGCTCTCTCTTGCCTGCTGAAAAGCAGCACATGCAGCTCCCGCAACAGCGCACGATGTAGCAGCGCCTACGCCGTCACTTGCCGGTTAAGTGATTGAACGTCGCGAACGCACTTCTCAGTAAGCGATGTCATACCGATGGAGTTCGCCGTCAAATTTGCTTCTCATCCAAGGTCGAATTTTTCAGTTCTGGGAGAGTCTAAGGCGGGGAGGATATCTCCGACGGCGCGCATTGCCAGGTCTACGCAGAAATGCGGGCGGGTGCTCCTAGCAGCGTCCCGCCCGTGACCACACTCGATCAGGTCAGTTTGTAGCGCTCATTGATTGCCGCGAATAGTTGAGCGGCGTCTTCTTGGGCGCGGCTGTTTTCCTCGGCCGCGAGTGGTGCCAATTCGATTCCGTCGTCTCCCCCGACATACGCTGGCCCGCCGACATCGTCGTCATACGGAGCCCCATTCTCGCTGACCGCTTCATGCCGGTCTTGGCTCAGGTCCCCACCCAGCATCCGCGAGAGGTACATCCAGACCCAAGCGCGGAACGGGGTCTCGCCCCGGCCTTCGATGAGCTCCCGCATGGCGGATACATCCCCCTCGCGTGCGAGCACTGTCAGCCATCGGTAGGTCAGCTCGGGTCGACCATGCATATCGGCCAAGTCAGCCATGTCGTACGGATCCATTTCGTCCGACGGCTCAAGCTCAATCGCCCCAGGATCACCGTAGCGTTTCGCGGTGAGCAGCATCGCGCGCCTATCCCCGCTCCGTGCCGCAGCAAGGAGGTGATACCGATGTTTGGCAACCAACTGAGCGAACGAACTGAGTGTGTCTGCGGCAATCGTCGCGAAGCCCACTGGCTCAGTTGACCACTGACCACGCCGGCGTAGTTCCCGACCGAAGCGGCGGTCATCCTCGTCTGGCAGATCCACATATGGCTCAAGCATGTAGGCAGTAGCAAGGTGTGCAGCGGATATGCCGCGCGCCGCAGCCGCCTCTAATCCTTCGAGCAGCAAGAGGAGCTCGCCGAGCAGCGCATCAACCCCCTGCTGAATGCGGCTGATCAGTTCGGCCGAAACCCACTCGGCACCGACATCCGACCCCGCTTCATCTGTGTCCGCCCACGCGTCTTCATCGCTTGCGAGTGCGGCAATCAGCTCCTCAAAGCGCACCGGCGCGTAGCCGGATGAGTCGAGGAAGCTGACCAAGGCTTGGGCTACGCGCTCAGCCACCGCGGGTGGCATCCCAAAGTGCAGACACCGGTGGACGACCCTATCACTAACCGGAGTGAGGCCAGTATCGCGCCAGGCTACATCGCACCATGCAGCTTGGTGATGGAACGCGGCATGGGTGGCAAACCCGGCGGCAGCAGCCAGCAGCTCATGGACTTGGCTGCGGGTAAGCGACGCGAAGCCCTGCGTCCTAAGGTACGCGTGGGCACGAAAAGCATATTGCTTGATGGTCATGACTCGTCCTCGACGGCCACGCAGATCCGGGTCAGGCGCACACGTTTAACTCCCCGGCAGCGGGCCAGAAAGAAGAGTCGATCAGGGAAACAGCCTGTTTTTGCTCGTGTGCAAGCAAGGCGGGTGCCAAGGCTAGTGTATGCCCTCTACTAGCTGGTTTCCAAGGCCGCGCTAAAAACTGCGTCTCGGGTTCACTGAGCCGCCTTCCCTGCTATGGGTGACCTCGAGGAGAGCCGCCCAGCGAAGCCGGACTCTGAACTAAAGCGGGACTCGCCGGGACCAGATACACCGTGGTGCGCCGCTTTTAGTATTCGCTGTAATCGAACCGACAGCGGAGTAAGGCCTCGGTGGGCTCGTAATCTCCGCGTCTACCACGTGATCGACCCGTCTCCGAGATCAGGTGCAAGTTTTTGCGAGCGCGTGAAGCCAAGACATATAGCAGCTTGCTCGCCGCGACATCACCGTCGGCATCGCTGAAGTGAGGCACCATACCCTGAAGAAGCCCAAATGCAATTACGACGTCGAACTCTCCACCCTTGACTCCGTGGATCGTCGACACAGTAATCCCGCTTCGCTCGCGGAACACTTTCTTAAAAAAAGACAAGTCAGTAATGTAGGCCGCACCTGATTTTCCTAGCCGCTCTAGCCGCGCCTGTGAACTCGCAAAAAATGCCTCGCGGTGCTCAACCAGCCCGGGAAACGAGTTCAGGTCGATTTTCAGGCGATTAAGCAAAGAGTCGAACGCCTTGTCCAAATATGCGAGGCCCTCTGCTTCTGTGATATTCAGAGAGTTGGACTCTCGCAGCAGCGACCTTCGGGTGATGCCCGACGTGTCGACACCGAGATCTCTCAGGTCGGCGATAACGTCCCTGGCCCATCGCATGCGTCTTACCAGCATCTGTGGCGACGACTCCGTCAGCAATATCTTAGAGAGCTTGAACCAAAAGTTGTCGGGATCATTGCTGAAAGGCACTAATCCCGGGCCGTCGAACTGCTGCTCGGGCAGCAGCGCCACAAGTTTTCGAGTGGTCGACGCCAGCAAGGCCCACCACGGCGCCAGCACGCAAATCTCTTCGGGGGCATGCCCTTCTGCCAAGCTTTTTTGAATGAGCCTTCCCAACTCATTGCTAAGGTCTTCGTGCGCGATAATTTGGTTGTAAGAGATCTGGCTAGGATAGCCAATCATCTTCCCTGCACCCTCTATTTCGGTGGCATGCACATTGAATTTGGAAAAGTGTCCGATGATCCTGGCGCTTGACCGGTAGTTCAATCGCAGCGCCATCTCTCGGATGGGGATCCCGGTGATCGCGCGAAAGTCCGCAACCGAGATGGCATAACCACCAAGCGAGCCGTAAATCGCTTGATTGGGATCTCCCACGATGAACGTCCGGGTGCCGCCGGCTCCTGCCCGCAGGATGGCCCCTATCAAGTTATATTGGATCCGCTTCGTATCCTGGTACTCATCGACGAGGACATAAGAAAAGACCTTGGATAGAAGCGCCGCGATATGTGGTTGATTTCGGATCAGCACCTGGGAGTACCAGAGGATCAACTCAAAATCGATTCGTCTTGTGGCCGCCAGCTCTTCAAAGTAAGCCGATAGCACCTGACGGATCGCGTCATGCTTCCATGTGTCAGCGCACCCTAGCCGGCACTCATCCCCTTCGAAATAATAGTCGCAGTCCCACAAAGTCACGCCCGTATACGGTGCGCAGAGCCGCTCAAGCATCTTCTCCCGGTCGTGTCGATCCAAAATCGTGTACCCACGCGCCAGCTCCGGAACATAGATCCCATAGGGCTTGATGATCCATTCGAGACAGAACGAATGGATGGTCCCGATCCACAGGGCGGTAGTATCGACGCCAAGGGCTTCGATTCGCTCCTGAATCTCGTCAGCGGCGCGGTGGGTATAGGTAATGGCCACGATGATGCGTTTGTCCGTGCGCCGGGATAACTCATAAGCAATCTTGTAGGTCAGCGTGCGCGTTTTTCCGCTGCCCGGGCAGGCGACCAAAAAGACGCTCGACGGTTCTTCGACGGCAGTCGCTTGCTCGGGGTTGAGTTCGGTAGCATCCCAGACAAACATCAGGACATACCGGACAAAAACGCATGGACCACGTCGCCCGGCAATGCTGTTGCAGCCGCAGCGCGAAGTGCGGGCAAATCGATTTTCTGATCATGAAACCGTTCAAGTTCCGAGGCAAACGCTTTGAGACGCATGTGTGAGGCGACATCAATGCGCGACAGGCAGTTCAGTCGGTACTGGAGGATTCGAATGATAAGCGGGCGCGAGAATGCTCCATGCGCGAACAGCACCGCTTCTCGGATGTAGGGTGGCACCACGACTTGGTGATCCAGAGTTTGGGCAAGCAAGACCGCGAACCATCCCTTCCCTTCCTGCTCGGCCATCGTCAAGGTGCGGAAGCCACTCTGGTGAAGGAAGCCCGAACGAAGGTCGGTCGTTGCTTGCGCGATCATCGCTGGTGCCTTGTAGACCTTATCGACGCTACGCACGATCGCTTCATGGTTGCCTGCCGCGACAAAATCCACCTCAAAGGTATGCGTAGCGTAGAAGCTTCGCAGCCAAACGTTCCCAGCCCCAAACGCGTCCAGATCAGCCTTTCGCCGAATTCCGGCCGTGTGCGAGCCAATCGCCTTGCGCTTCCTGGCAGCCCAGGCCTGATCGTCCGCAGAATTCAGCGTGGTGTCGAAGAAAATCGCGTCCAGGTCCGTGACGATGGCGCATCGCTTACGAATCCGGATATCGTTGAACAGGATCGCGACGTTCTTAAACCCAGTGCTGCGGATGTTGATGATGCTGAGCCCCAATTCGTCCACGCTTAGGCCCAGGGCCTGCTTGACAAGCGCAGGTATTAGGATCTCTTCCGCGTCTCCCTCTACCAAGATCACGCTCTTGGCGAACAGCAAGTTACTCCGAACCGCGTCCAGGTATCGCTGGATGCTGGTCACCTGGGTAGGATCAAGCCCGGTAGTTGGCTGGTAGGCTTCACAGAACGCGCCGCATCGGCCAAGAATGTTGACGTTGCTTACATTGCTCACTTCTGAGATCTGCGTGGAGTGGGTCGTGTAGATGACCTGGGCATCCTCGTAGGCAATGCGGTCAAACAGCGTCTTCTGGATATGGGTATGGATATGCGCTTCGGGCTCTTCGATGAGCAGGAAATTTGCGATAGCCATCTTCTCGCGCTGATATTTGAACTCCAGCAGCTTGAGCGTCAGGTAGATCAGGTTGGCGCCGCCGAGGCTTAGCTCGTTGATAGTCCCTTCGTACCCGTCTTCAGACTCTCCGACGAATAGACGTAGTGACTGAAACAGCTGCTCCGCATCCTCGGGCAGGTCCGATCGGATCGACAGCGACGTCGGGGAGTAGGTTTCGCCGGCCGTGTCCTTGATGGTCTCGCGGATGTGCTTGCGCACGTACTGCACGTCCTCAAGCCCTTCGATGGCGCCATTGAGATTGCGCACTTGGCCCACGATGGGAACGAGAGCCTCCGCGTTGATCTCACCGCTCCTGCTCTTTAAAAGATTGAGCAGTGGATTAGTGCGGTTGTTGTGGAACTCAGCCACGACGTCTCGAAGCGCTTGGATGAACGTGAGTGACACTTCCTTGGTGACCGAAAGGAAGCCGGGCACCTTCGCCCCAAGTTCGGGGAACTCGGTTTCTTCGTCGAAGCAACATACATCGAAGTTTCCGACGATCTTTTGGTAAGTTGCCGGATCGCTAAAATCAGCGCTGCTTCGGCCGGTGAAGATGGTCTCGTAATCGTCGATGGTGATCTCACCCCGGATCGCTTTCAACGCCGCAAAGTCTAGTTCTTCGAGGGACGCCAGCTTGAGCCGAATTTCCTTCTTGGGTCGAAAAATTAGGCTGTACGTTGCCTTGGAAATCGGTCCGGCGTGGATCCCAGCTACGCCGTGTAAGAACAGCGCCTGGACTGCCTCGTCAGGGCTGAGGTCCTCGAACTCTATGCTAATAATTATCCAATGCCCCTTCCACTGATCCAGCGTGCGGCTGAAATCGGACTCATCCAATCGATAAGCTGCGCGGACCATGTTGTCGTCCAAGAGCAGACGAATAGCACGGAGGATGTTGGACTTGCCCGCGCCGTTCTCTCCAATGATGGTGTTGACACCACGCTGGAACTTCAAAATGGTGTTCTTGAAGTTTCGGTAATTGACCAGGGTGAGTTTGGAAATATGCATGTCTTTTACCTTGAGCTTCCGGTGGCGGCAGTGTCCATACATGAGCTATCGTAGCTTGGCAGTGAGGGCGATAGCGCGGTTCTTGGCGACCAATTGCCACAATCCCACATGTCTCGCTCCAGAAAACTGGTCGGCACAAGCGGACAAAGACGGCAGAAGCGGCTAATAGTTGAAGCAGCGCGGGAGGTGACATGCATCAATAGCCCGAGCAGGGTCCCGGGTTCACCTCGTCCGTAATCACATAAGCCCAACCCGAGCCCGCAGGGAAAAAGTTTACCAAACGGCCTTTCATGGTAAAGAGCCGCCAATCAGGCTGATTGAGAGGAGCCATTACATACGCCCGTTCTGTAAGACGATCACGCGTTGCGGCATCAAAATCGCCGCAACATCCTATCGATTGCGGCAATCGCCGCAGTCGATAGGATGCCGTTTAGAAATCCTATTTCAGATCTTTGAGCTTTTGCGAGTAAGAGGACAATATCTTAGAAACGGATAAGTTGTGCAGGTCTATCAACTTCTGGGTATGTTCATCTAAAAGATCCTTGAAATTCAAAACCTCAAAGGCCTTAAAGAAAGCGCGGCACGATTGAACAAATTTTTTCAAATCTCGCTCACGCATTCCCTCAACGTCATGAGTAAACGCCGCAGCACTCTGAATCTTGCCCGCCGGATGGATGATGATCCGCTTGGCTTCAAACCCTGGATAGTGCTTCTCAAACCAAGCACTAGACCGATTCATCTGCTCGGTTTCGCGCTTGTTGACTTCGGCACGCATGATGTCGACTTCGCTTTTGCATTCGATGAGGAGATAATTCCTATCATCGAGAGCCCATAGATTGTCAGGGCCCTCCTTCCATTCCGCATCAGGACGCTCGCCCCTGAATCCCAGCGCGGAGCTTAGTTCGTTGAGCGCGTGCTCAAATTTGTCGGCGTTCATGCCGAAAACTAGCCGACTCAAAATGTCTGAGACCGCGACATCAAGATCCCCATAATTGTCGAATTTTCGGATCCAATTCTGGACAGACTTAACTCGCCCTTGGCTACGCACCGTCAGCTTGGTGACCGTCACGCCGGTTGCCGGCTTAAGGAGCAGCTTGTTGGATTTATGGGCTGCCTTCTGCTGTTCATTTGAATCATTTCGCGCCGAGACGTAGAAGTATCGCGCTCTCTCCTGCAGATACCAACCTTTTTCATCGGCATCTATGTCGCCACTGTCGAGAAGGTCCTGCAGGGTTGTAGCAGCCTGGACATAGTCGCCCGCTATATAGGCGTTCTCGGCCTTAAGTTCAGCAGCGTAGATATCGAGGATGGCCTTGTTGGCACCAGCTGGCGCCACACCATCCATCTGCTCTACGTAGTAGGCTTTCCACTCATCGTCGCGTTTTAGGCACTGGTTGATTAGTCCTTGGAATGCGTCGAACGGGGCCTCGCCGTCGGCAATTTCTTGCTTCGCCATTTTTCCAAGCTCGATCCCTATCTCAATCTGCTTAGCGAACTGAGGCGAGAGATACCGGCGCGAGGTTGCATCGCGAAGTGTGCGCACAAGCTCCGATCCTACGACAATGATGACGGAGTAGTCTTTCTCGCCGCGGACGCTGCGCCCCATGCCCTGTTCGATCGTGCGCATCGTCTTTGTAAGTGTAGCCTTGGAGTTGGGCCTTACCCGTTCAGCATAGAGATCGATCAGGCTTTCCGAAAACGGCTTAGAGTCGAATGTCAAAATACGGCAGCTCGCGTCGGGCAAGTCAATTCCGTCATAACGGTTAACCAGTGCCACAGTTTTCTCGTAATTTCCCTTCCTTAGTCCATCAATGACTTTGTCGACATTTTCTTTGTCAGTGATGATCGCACCATAAGCTTTCCAGTCTTTCGAGCGCGCTGTACTTGGGACCAAGCCGACCCGACCAAATTTTCTTTTCTCGTTCGGAGTTGCAATCAACTTAACCAAACTCTCGCGATCCAGAACTTCATCAATAACTGACGGCAGAAGAATCATCTTCTCGCCGGACCATGTTTCCTTAGCGTAGGTGAGGGGACTCGAAATGGTCGTCGGTGAAAGTTGGAGACCCTTCACTAAGAAAGCATCATCTGTCACCGTTGCTGACATAAAGATGCGGTGTGCAGCATTGGCGTAGGAGCCGAAGGCTTCGAGTGGCGCAACATAGGGCTCAATTTCGATCGCTGCGCCTGAGACTACGCATTGGCAATGCTTAAGCATGTCCTTCAGTAAGGGCCAAGCGAACTTGATAGATTTACGGTCAGCATTTTTGGCAAGGATCCCGGCGATTTCGCTTTCGTGCGATAGCCAGCTCCAATAGGGTACCGGAAGGAAAGCATCCCTCTTTTCATTTTCGATCTCGGCAAATGTACCGCTTCCCTGTTGCTCAAGCTCGCTACCAAATAGTGCCAGAAGCGCCGCATAGGCAGGCTCCTCTCTTGGGATGCGAACGCGACATTGTTCTCGAATTCGGTCGGCGCAAGCATGCGCATCATCCATGAGTACGGTGTCAAGTGCGATTGACTGACGATTCAAACCGAATTTTGTCATGCCATTGAAAAGCTTGCTGGCGGAGGTGACTAGGATTCGGTCACCATTGATAAATTCTTCGGGCAGATCGCCGTCACTTATACAGGTCCGTATGCCGAACTGTTCGGCCTGCTCACAGGTTTGGTTGATTAGAAAATTATCCGGACAGAGATAGATAACCGGAGATTTTCCTGCGTTCAGACGGGACTGGAGCATGAGCAGGCCGACCAGAGTCTTACCCTGTCCGGTGTGGAGCTTGACGATGACATCGCGAATCGTGGCCTGCTTCTGATGCCAAGCCGCGAGAATCGCTTCCTGAGCTGGTCTCAAAGGACCCTTATCATGCGTACGATCGAGCGTTGCGTAAAGCGCCACAGGATCAATCGGCTTGGTTGCTACCTTGCCAGCGAGGTGCTTCTTGAAATTAACCATATGTCACTACCCTAAATTCATGAGACGAATATGAATTGGTTTTTCTGATTCGATGCGGCAGTATTATTCTCGACGCAACATTGGATCGCGTTGTTGTTCAAAAGGTCCCTAGGTTGTGGAGTGCTGCCCTACTCTCGATAAGCCAAGGGCCTGCCGGCAATAGCCTCAGGCGGGCGGAAAAACAAGTTTGACGGCTTGCGACGCGGTGAGGCCCAGGGTCGAGGTCAGCTGAAAGAACTCGATGACATCCAGCCGACGAGCGCCGGCCTCAACCGCAGAGACGCGCTGCTGTGGCCAGCCCAGTGCGCGGGCCACGTCACTCTGCGACAGCCCTAGCGTCTCACGGCGGTCACGTAGCCGTTCGACCAGATTTCGATAGTCATCACGATAAATGGTTTTTGACGCCACAGTCGTCACCGGGCTTGGACGACTGAGCAATCTATGACCCACCTACCGGTTACATGAAAAACGTGTAGATAAAGCGGGCAGTCACTGGTAGCATCCTCGGCTTACTCGCGAGAGGTGCGATGGTATGTGCAACCACTCAACCGACTCTGCCGCCCGCCGCCTGCGACTTGGTGCCCTATGCACAGTCGCTGGGCTTGATACGTCTTGCGTCTTGGTATGCGCTTGAACTGTCTACCTCGACCCATGCGCCCTTCAGCACCGGGACAGCGCTGAGCCACTCGTTGCTAGAGCGCTTGGAGAATGCAGGAGTGATACGGGTCTCCCAGAGCCAGGAACCCGGCATTCGGCGCGCACTGTACGAGCCGCTGGCGTGGTTCTATCCCACCGCTTGGGGCAGTCCGCAGGATCTCCATGCCAGACTTCACGCCATTCTGGTGGAGCTGGCGGCGCGCCCCGATACAAGGGACGCCAAGGTAGAGCTATGGGGCGCGTTGGCCGATGCCGAGATTGAAACCTATCTCACCCATTTGTTACGTCGCCAAACGCTCGAGCCGGCCGGCGCATCCATGATCATGCATTTGATGACAAATGAGTGGGCCAAGCTCAGCTTGGCGCGCAAGCGCTACTTGGCATGGTACGGGGCCAGGGGGGCGGCCGCTGCGTTCTTGCGAACGGGCATGAATCAAGAAGCTGCACGTAACGCGATGTTAGATGAGATGCGTCGGCGAGCGCGTTGGCTAACTTCGCGATCGACCAGCAATACACTGGCACGCGATGAGTACCGCTTTGTACCGGATCCGAATTGGAAGCGGCCTGTCCTTCTGGATGTCTTCCTGAGCATGTTGCTGCCAGAAGGAACGTCGTACTGGTCAGATGTGCCACAGCCCAACAATGGGCCTCCGTCCACCGCAAACCAGACACTGCCCTGATCGAGGTTCGGATGTGGAGTCAAAAATTTACCGTAGGCGCGCACACCCGCGAGATGGCAGCAGCGTACCTGAGAGAGAAAAAAATGACGATGCCAGTCGAGCGCACGCGCAACCTTATCCAGGCTGGGGCGTTTCTTAAAGAACTTTCCGCTAATACGGCCGTGCCCAAAGCGGTCCGAACGGAGGCATACCGACTTCTGCGTCACTTTCCTTCAGTATCGGACGTTGAAGCAATTGCGGCGAATGAAGCGCATCTGCTGCAACTTACGGGGTCGAGGCTTGTACGAAACTATCTGAGCACCGCGGTCGATCCTGACTGGACTCGTGGGTATAAGCATGGTCCACATATCGGAGGCTAGAGATGATCTGATCAATGCGGTAGGAGGATGCGACAAGCCATACCGGCTACGTTGGCGGTGCTCGAACACTTTGTGGTTTGCCGTTTTAGCGGTGTTACCCAGGCGATGCCCCCCTCTCTCCGTCAGTACACAGGGCTAGGGTTTTTTCGCTTCCCAGTGTATTCGCGCTGCGTTTGGTTCGAGCTCACTTGGCATCTGAAGATGAAATGAACCTCGCCGAGGTTCTTCATGAATACGATGCAGCTTCCAGCTTTATGGCCAGTTCGTCGACCAGCTTCAGTACCTCAGCCAGTGCGTTGTCGTCAGACGGATCAAGTGGGGTGATGCCAAGTGTGGCAAGCACTTCGCTGATCCGCTGGTCCACGTCCTTGCGGAACAGTAGGTCTGGGTCACGGCCTTCCCCTAATTCAATCTGTTCATTCAAAACACTCTTGAAAATCAAGTCGTAGCGCGGTGAGTGGAGCTTGGCAAGTGCGTATAGGTACTCCATCTCGTCAGTCGGAATGCTCCTTTCGTTAGCCGACAAGGCCGCCTCCAGATACCCAATGGCGTCTGAGACCGGTCTGTCCACAATCACCAAGTCCGCACCTAAGCTCTCAAACTGCTCTTCGCGGATCACAGTCGCCATAATCCACAGTGTGCTTTCGAAGGTGTGATTCTTGAGAATGCCGAAGCCCAACCGGGCGCACTCGGATGCGTTGTCCTTTACCGTTCCGACGCGCAGGCCCCTGGCACGTGCTATCTCTGAGATGAACTCAACGAACGTGGACTTGCCGGTGGAATGGGTTCCAGTAATTGCGATGTGCTTGGCCATTAGAACAGGCTTCCTTGCTGTGATTTAACGTAGCTGTCTTCACTGGCGCACGCTATCTGAGCGAGTGCCAGGAAGTTGAGATCAATCGTCTTCTCCAGGACAGAAGCCAGGTGAAGGAATAGCTTGGCGGTTACAAGGGCATCGTCTGCAGCCCTATGATGCGTCCACGCTTCCGCGTCGGGAAGAACATCCGCCACCAAGGACCTGAGAGAGTAGTCACCTCTGCCGGGTAGCACGTGCTTGGCTAACGCCCTGGTGTCGATAAGTGACAGCGGCTTCCAGTCCGGTTGAGTGTGAGTGATTACGCGCGCATCAACACTGACGTTGTGGCCGACCACTACGCGGCCTTCCAGTTGGCCCAAAATCTCTGTCGCATTGGCAGCCCATGGCTCAAACCTCTCAGCCATGGCATTTGTGATCCCGTGGATCTGAGTGACCCGATCCGTGATGGGGCGTGGGGGTCGCACGCCCCAGGATCTTGGTGCCTGGGCTTGTCTATTTACGATCTGGACTGTAGCGATCTCGATCAAATCGTGCGGTTCTTGTCCATTGCCCTCTACGTCGACAATAACTAGGGGGCACTCGCTCCAATGGAGGTTGTTCATAAGGTTTGCACGATCAGAGGGATGGAGCGTCGCGGGGTAATTGTCGGGGTAGCGTACTGGTCCTGCTCGCCCTTGCGGATCAGCTCAAGAAGCGAGGTCCGGCGTTCGTCGTCTAGGTCTTCCATCATCGGGCGCATCAGCTCGCACTTGAGATCGGCTGCCGTTTCCGTCAACGCCTGGATGCGTGTACTGACGACTGAACTGTCCAGTTGTTCCATGCTATATGCGGGTGTATCAGGACGTGCCGAGAAGGGAATGGCGACGTTGATGTGGAAATTCAAAGAGCGTACGACCTCCTGAGTTCTCGCGAAGTCCTCATCTGACTCGCCTGGGAACCCGATCAGCCAGTTGCCGTATAGAACGGTAGTGGTGCTGCCACGGAACTCACTGAGCAATTGCGCAACCTTGTCGATGTCATAGCCTCTCCGCATAAGCTTTAAAATCCGAGGAGATCCACTTTGCAACGATAGGTATAACAACTGAAGCCTGCCGGCCTTCGCCCAAGCCAGGATGTCCGGGAAGTTGCGCAGGAATGGTTTTGGCTCGATATACCGGATGGACAGCCGTACAGCCGTCGACAGGTCCAGAAGTGCCTGAACCAATTCCTTGAAGCCCGGGCCGCTGCCGCCCTTGCCGTAGTTACCAACTTCATCGCCAATCAACACCAGGTGATTCTTTCCCATCGCAATGGCCGCACGGGCTTTTCCAAGGATGTCTGAGAGCGGTACGGACGTGTACTCGCCCCTGCCTTGGGGGATATTGCAAAAGCTACACTGATAGAGACAGCTTCGAGTGACTGTGATCATCTCGCACGGATCATTCTCATCGTAGAAGACAAAGCCCTTTGTCGTCTGCCGATAGGCCCGAACCAGGCTCGTGCCGTGTCTTCGGTCTTCCTCTTCCAACTCGGCCAGCACCCTCGACTTTGCTGAGCCGACGCGTGTACGAAGATTGTGGAGTCCGCCGGCTGAGGTCGATTCAAAGCTGTTCTCGGCGCTCTGCGAGAACATGCGATCGACCTCCTCAAACGGAGTGTTAGTGCTCTCCCGGAGAACTTCGTCCAAGGGAAGAATGTCTAATTGGTCACTATTGACGCTCGCGCGAACTTTGTCTGCTCTGGTGTTGGCGATGCAACCTGTCACGACGATACGAGCGTTGGGTGCTCGGCTACTGGCCTCGGTTAACTGGCTGATTGCATCATCTACCCAGTGTTCGCGCACCGAGCACCCGGAGAAGACAATCTCGTCTGCCTCCTCTGGCGTGCCTACAATGCTGCTTCCGGAACCTTGAATGCCAGAGCGAAGCACATTGAGGTCATAGCCTGCGTTCAAGCATGCGTTGTGGGCGAGGAAGACCTTCTTGGTCATTCTGCAGCATTCCTTTGAGGCAAAGCTCAACCGCTGATTTAGGTGCAAAGCGCTACTTGTACTGAGATTCCAGTCGGGCTCGCCATCAACAGTAGATAACTAGCAGGGTACGGCCGCCGTCATTACGGTCCAAATCTGCGTCTGGGCCGCAATGCGTTTTCGATTGCGGTCAGGGCGCGATCAAGGCGCCACAAGCAACTGATCAGATGGCCAAGGGCACTTCCCCGTTGCTCAGGAGACGCTGTCAGTGAAGCTAAATAGGTAGCGATAGCTTCGATCAGGGCCTTAGCTGCAGCAAGTAGCTCCTCTTTCAGCTCGTCGATCTCAGGGTCTGGATCGTCGGGGGTAGATTCGAGAACGAGCTCAAGTCGTTCGATCAGTTGCGCGAGAAGATCCCTGACTTCCTCTGGAAAATTTTGCTTCGCAAATACTCTTAGCTCTTGTAGCAATTCTAGAATGGCAGTCTGGAACGCTTTCATGCAAAGCCCGTCCGTGAGTTTTCCCTAGGGTAGAACACCGCAAGTACCGCAGTATGTCGGGATGAACCCTACAGGCGATAGCTCTTGATATCCTTCCAGCATGTGGCCGGCAATCGCATTTCTTCTTAGACTTGGAGAAGTAGTGGAGGCCAACAACGGCATGACCGTACCAGGGCCTGCGGGCAGCAATGGCTGCGACCACAGTTGGCCTCAGCTACCACACAAAAACGCGTCTGCAGCAGCTGTGCGAAGGACCCATCATCGGTCATGCGCGCACTAAAGCGACCGTCGTGGCCTTTTCTTCACCCATCTGCTGGCTCAGGCTCATGACGTGGTTGGCCCTAGCAGGACAGTCCCCGGAACGCTTCCGCCTTCACGGCCATCAGGTCATTCCCAGGTCCTTGACTGGCGCAGCAGCTTGAACGCCGTACTGAAGCAGAGGGCTCAGACGAGCAGTTCGCCTACAGCCCCATGACCATCTTGCCAGTCGCGTGGTCACCCATCCACTCCTTCCCCCCGCACTGGCTCTGGCTTTGAAAGCCTATTCCGACGCGGTCGTCCGCCAAAAACCTCAGCTCCCCAAGCGAACCGGCGACAGGCATCCGGCCCGCAGCTAGAACACATATATAAGGTGTATCCATACGACTGCTGCCGACATATCACCGGTCATAGACAGATTGGTTCCGTCTCTTGGGCCACAGAAGCAACAGCGGCACCCGTCACTCGGTTCCCCAACGCCCCTTGGGGGGGCCTGCCTCAGGCGTGCTGGCACTAATGAACCCTCATGTTTACCGCATCTGCACATTTTCGCTGACGATTCCGTCAAGATGCGACTTTTTAAATACTTTTGAACGATCTTTGCCGATTTTTGGCGAACTTAAACGATATTTGCTACGGACTAGATCGAAAGTAATAGGCCTCTAAAAGCCCCCTGCAACGCACTGGGGGCCATTCACAGGCAAATGCTACGTGGGTAAGCTGGACACCCTGCAAACGGCCCCAGGGCCCGGGCAGGGCCGCTAGCGTCGATGCTTGAGTAAGACTTTCCTGAAATGGCTTGACTGAATGGCGCAGGCAGGTTACCGTACAGTTACTTGGTCGTGAAGGCCACGAAAAAACCCCCGCCGTTTAGGGCGAGGGTCAGTTCTTTAACAATGTAGACGTCACCGAGGGTCGCGTTGGCGCGCGATTCCTGGGTAACAAGGCCGGGGACAGGAGCGAGTGCCGGAGGGGACTCACCTGTCAGACTGCCAAGTGCCGTCTTGTCGTTTGCGTTCGACCAGACAATGGTTCCATGGTTCACCGAAGCGTGTCAACAACACGCACGGGCAACCCTGGAGCTCTCTTGGCGAGACCGTGCTCCTCTCACCTTCTCCGAAGGAGAGTAGCTATGCATACCAAGAATGTGCCGGTACGTGCCTACACCCGCCGTCGTTTCGGCCGTGTGGAACACGTCATCCGTCATTACCGCTCCTATCCGCGCCGCTAAGGGCTAATAGGAAGGCCCCGGCCCACTGGGTCCGGGGCCTGGACTTGGAGCAGAGCGTCTTCTAGAGAGATCTCGCAAGAAGGATCAAATATGTCCAGTAAGAAGGGCCCTGCGGACTTCCGCAGCTCGGAGACTGGTCGGTTTGTGACCGAGCGCTTCGCGGAGATCCACCCGCGGACCACTCAGAAAGAACACAACCGTCCGTCGCCGCCTCCCACCAAGAAAAAGTAAGAATAAAAAAGGGCCCGCATTGCTGCGGGCCCTTTTTTCGTTCCGATAGACCCGTGCGTATCGCCTGCATGGATGGCTATGCGTTGCGGCATCGCATCAGAACGCCTGGACTCGGCAAGAAAGCTCCAATCTTTAGGCCTGCCAATGGAACCCTGCAGCTCGGAGACTCCGTAGTTGAAGAGGCAATGCCCGCATAAAGTGGTTCACGTGAATAGAATCCCAAGCCCGCCCGCACACGCCACAAAACGAGCACGGAGGCTGGCAGCTAAACGTGGGCTGCTACACCTAGGAGCCTACCGATGCCTGGTGCTCTTGACGCATCTTGAGCTCCTTGTACTTCAAGCGGCTCGAACGATGAAGGCTGTCGGATACAGATGGGAGCGTCGGGCAAAGCGCTGGTCTCAGGCCCATCCGTATGCACTGTTGGCTGCCTTCCCCATCTGGGGCGATCCCAAGTCGTTTCCGATACCGCCAAAGGCTCGCCTTAGAGATGCGATCCGGGACGCCTTCAAAGGAAGCTGGCCATTGGTAACCATGGCGGTTGCGCCTTGGGCGATCGCCTATGACCAGTACCGCTCCATGTTCTTCGACACGACGGAGGACAGGATCGTAGCCGAGCTCGGTCAGATAGCCTTTGAGAATATGTCGACATGGCTGGAGATCAGCACGTATGTGTTCCCAGCGGTGGCCTACCTGGGAATCGTCGCGATATCGCTGATCTGCGCTTTGGTGTACCGGCTTCAGGTAGTCATTACACACTTGGATTGGCGCGCCAAGCCAAGGGTCGGCTTTCGATTCCACCTTACCCAGGTGGCCTCAATGGCTCTCTACCTTGGCCTCCCAACGCAAGCGGTTGCCTGGACTATGAATCATCGAAGCTTCGCCGAGCCCTGGATCCAGGTGATCGCGAGTTCTCCGCTGATGGTGATTCCAGCCTGCGTCTGGGTAATTGGGCGACGCCTTCATCAGAGAAACAGGGAGCGCTACCGCCGAACGCTCTACGGCAGCCCCCGGCGAGCACTTGTGGCATCCATACTGACTACGGTTCTACTGCTTGGATTTTTCGTAGGCTGCAGGCTGAGCTTGCGCTAGTCAAAACGTCACAGTGTAACTGTGTTTAGGGAATCTCTGACATCTGAAAAACTGCGACTAAGATCACCTTGGGAGCGCGTCTCTGGAAAACGGAGTGGTCAATGAAAGATTCAACTCAACAGCAGTTGGAAGATGCTCTGAAGAGACTACGCGATGGTGAACCGGCTCACCCAAAGCTTCGAGCAAGTCTCGATTCGAAGCTTGGTGCCGGTAAAACCTACAACTTAGTCTCTATCGCCAATGTCGCCCTAGAAGCGGGAGTGAGTCGCACCCTTATTGGTTACGACGGCTGTCAGTACCCTGCGATCCGAATGGCAGTTCTGAAGGCGAAAAAGGCAGCTCCAAGTTCATCCACCATCAAGGCGTTGCGTCAGGAAATCGCAGAGCTAAAGAAACTTAAAGCGGAATTGGTTACGGTGATCGCCTCCCAGCGTGCTGAGCTAGATCGAGCTCAGAAAGCGCTGATCGAGCTCGGCGCCGATCCCACTGTGCGCAGCATGCAAAGGAACTTCAGAAACAAGCGCACTAAACAGTGAGGGCAGCAAGGATCGCATCGCATTGCTTCCTACGCCGTGTGGCGATTGCCAGGCTCGCCTTGTCTCCAGACGCATGTGCCCGCTTGATCAGCACTTGGTTCTCGTCGCGTCGATTACGCCAGAAGTCCTCGTGTTCAGGACTAATGGCAAGACAACTACAACCTAGACATAACTCCAGATGGGCAACTTTGAGATTGGGCTTGGTCGCTGCGAATGTAGACGTGCCCGCACGCTGATTGCACAAACTCTTTGACGGAAGCTGCGACGCCCAGCAGCGGCCATAAGGTGTGTTCCACAATGACACCTCATTCTCGTTGACGTAGCGGGCAGCGGTTTCGTCGTCCGACAAGCTTTCGCTAGTCAGCTCCAGGCTCAGTGCCTTACGTACCGCACTTACAACCTTAGAGAACCCGCCGGCCATTGGGGCAGATGAGAAGGTTATTGAGCGAAGAACGTGTACCGCTGACATCGCCTGAGCATCCGAACACGCTGAAACGAGCGTTGGGTCATTTCCTATGTAATATCGGCACGTGATCGCATCGTTTACATGTTTATAATGCTCGCTGAGCGGTTTGAGCATATTGGGATTAGTCCGAAAAACGAATGTCGCAAAAGTTGGTCGCCATTGATGCGGCCTAATTCGCCCTTTCTTGTAGGCCGCATGCTCCTGCCCAGCGAGCATGCTAAAGTCTACCCAGTTCAGAAGAAACTCCCGCTGCAATCTTGCGAGGTAACCACCATTCATGGACGTGACTGAAGCGGCGGTCGTGGGAAGCCCACCTTTCGCTCTTAGAGTGATAAGGAGCTCGGATTGACCACCGAGGTCGCGAAACTCTTTAAGAAGCTCGTTGAGCGCCAAAACAGCGCGCACTGTAGGAGGCATGTAGTCAGCACCAACCGGTCTTGCGCCAATTAGCCAATCTGCCTGTCTAGGCCTACCACGCTTGGCAGTCGTGGCTTCCACATAAAACATCTCTAACAATCCATCGGGAGTAACCGAGCTATGCAAACACGCCGGCCAACCATTAGTTCGACTGGCTTTTGCGCGTAAGCTGAGTAGCTCATGGGCTCTCATACCTGTTCCCGCTTGCAGCACGATTGAGCAGGCTGCAACACACGTGACAATTAAATAACGAAGTACGAGAAGCGGCTTGTCAAGAACAAAATGATCGCCTTCGGAGTTCCGCCTGGTAGCCTTTTCACCAAGTAACAGTGATTCCTCGCCATTAGGCATCGGTATCTGCATCTCCTTTGCGAACGCGTTGACCTGAGCGTACAACTCTAGACGATCAGCAGCGCTAATCTCGTCCCAATCCTTTTTAAAACCCCTGATGGTAAGAATCTTTCCTACTGCAACGCGTAGTGCTTCCACTGAGCGGTCCATAACGCGTGACGCCGCATTTAGTATCGGTATCGCAACCTCATCAGGAATCGCAGGTATGGTTTTACTTCCTCGTTTGAGTCCTAATTCTTTGTTCACTACTTCGTAGGGCGACTTGTCATCGTAAGGCGCAATTTTGAGAGTCCTGGCACCTAGGCTGGACATTGCTAAGCGCTGCCTATAGATCAGAGTTAGAACATTGACAGATGGGATAACGCCAGCGTGGGTAGGCCTTCGTGAGGCGCCCCAATGTTCTGCATCCCTTGTTCCTGCTTCGTGCACTATAACTGCGTACTCAGCAAAGGCCCATGAGTCTCCTGTGTCCAACTCGTCGAGATCCTTTATGCCCTCATCAATCATGAAGCTCGCGAGGTCTCTTACTCCAATAAGGACCCTTTGTAGGCCGCCCGCAGTTGTAGCTGCAGATCCTTGCGGCATGTAAACCAGCGTCCATACGAAGCATTTAAGAGAGAAGAGAAGATCCTGATGTTCAGGCGCGAAAAGCGACTCCCCATTTATAAGAAGCCTGTCCCATCTCATCACCGCGTTCTTTTTTACTTGACCAGGGGTTTCATTGGGAAGCATCCAGACGCGAGCGTTAAAATCTGCACCTGCGAAAGTAAGTCGGCTCAGCTTTTTTCTTTCACGTGTTGGCATATTCTATTCCAACGGCGGTATGGGGTTGAGAACTAATTGTTCCAGTCGCTTCACATTTGACTTCTTAAGCGTGGATGCGAGAACTGAGCCAAGGCGGTCGTATGCATTTCCATACCGCTCTCTGAAACGCTGCGTGCCAAGAGTGCGGAGCGCTTCACCGTACCTCTCGAAAATCTGAATTCTGCGCCCGATGGAAACATCGTCATTCATTTCGACGGCAAGAGGACACGCCGGACATAATCCATAGCCAGTGCACATGCGCCCGTTAATTTGACCCGGCATTGGGCTTTGAAATGGATCCAGACACTGGTAGCCGGGTGACGCCGCAGATCGATCGCCGAAGTGACTGCGTGAGTCGACTTTCGCATTGCTATCATGGTAGCGAAACTGTAAAGCCATGGCTCCAGCTAACGCTTCCTCGTCATTTCTGCGAGTTACTTTAGAACGGTAGTTGTTGTGTGTGACCGAGACCGTGCTGTGTCCAAGGAGAACACGGACCTTCTCCGTATCTCCAAGTATCTCATTGAGGTATTCAGCCCCCGCTAACCGAATGGCACTTGAGCCTGCGGCTCTGAGGCCTCGCTCTTTGAAGAACCTGGACTTCCTTTCGGCTGAAAGATTGTAGGTCCCACGGAGCGGTTGTCCCAGCGAGCGGATTGCTCCGATCTTTCTGGTCTTGAACTTGCACGCGTACAGAAATAGGTCGTCACGTATTCGTTGGGGGGCGTGCGCTCGAAGGTGTTTGGTCCATCGCTCAACGAAGTCTATAACGTTGCAGGGATTGAACAACTCGTCGCCTTTAAAGAACGAGCGATGGACCATGCCTTTTCCACGAATCTTTATACTCGATAGCTTATACTTGTTTGAGAATAATCCGGAACACCTGTCGATGTTTGAGATACGCAAGCAGCACAGTGGTTGTTCGTTCCAATGAGTAAAGCACTGAAGAATGATGAAGGCAGGCAACAGGTCATTGATGCTTGGGCTGATCAGCTTTGCGACACGCAGGTAACCCACCTCTTCCACGCGATTAAAAAAATCAGGTTCGTGTTGCTTTAGCCATTTGCGCTCCGGAAGTATGCCTCCATACTTGACTATCGCTTGAGCGCATAGTCCCTCAAGAGTGTTTTGGAGTCCTGAATTAATTTTGATGAGAGAAATATTGTGATCTATCTGTGTAAGCGAGACATCCAATTCTCTGAGAATTTGCTCATGTGCCTTGATCGCGGCTCTCATCAATCCCAAAAAATGGTCTTGTGATATCGCCTCCTTGTCGTTGCCTTCGTTTCTGCGCGGATTGTCTCCAGGCCACGGATTTATCGGAACATCATGCTGGACGCCCAGCTTTGACAGCTTCGGAGAAAGCCGTGCAATCATCTTGCGAAGCGCACTCAGCTTGTGCATTCTATCGGAATAGCCCCAAACGCTTTTTTTTCCATCTCTTCCTCTGCTCAGCCATTGTGTAAAGTCTTGAAAAGTTGCTCGATTAAGGCTACGCAGCTCGGCGTTAGGAGAGGTTTCGTTCAAGTATTGAATAATGCCGTAGCGAAGCGATCGGTGCGTTCCGTTTCGAGTTGTTGCTCTTTCTGATGCAAGGATGGCAAGTGTTGCATCAATGAGATCTTCGGCGATTTGAGAGAGACCTGCCCATCCGGAAAAATCGTAAAGTTTGATATCTTCATCGAGTGGCCCTTCGCACTGAAAGTGCAGTAGTCCTTTTTTCTCAAATCGAGAGAAGCGCACTTGAGTAGGACCGAATGAATTTTGGCCGGACTCCGTGCGAAATCGCGTACGTTTCATGTTGCGTACCCATCCAGTGCATTCATTAGATGGCGTTGATCCTTCTCGGACAGCTTTTCTTCTAGTAGCAGGCTCGCGTTTAGGTATATTTGTTCTGTGGTAGATCTGTTTGCATGTCCAAGAAGCGCCTGAACTTTCTTTGCCGGGTCGGGATTTCCCGCACGCGCTTCCAGGATGAAGTGCCACAAAGCAAAAGAATGTCTACAAGCGTGCGGGGACGGGATACTGTTGTTTACGGTTTCTCCAACTGCACGTATTGCGGCGCGCCTCATTATCTTCCTGAAGTTATTTGCTGTTAGCGGTTGACCACGAGAATAACGAGCAACCGCATGATTGACGAAGACTTGGTTATGCTGTGCCTTTCCTTTCGAAGCGTGTACGGCGTCGGCACGCTCGGTAGAAACATAGATGCTTAGTTCTGCCAATAGCCAAATAGGTACAATGAGTTTTCGATGCGCTCCTCCTTTTCCCATTACTTGTATGTGGCAAGCTGCAAGGGAATTCTCCTTACCGACTTTTTGAAATGGCAGATCGCTAATCTTGATTGATAGCGCCTCTGAGATCCGGGCACCGGTATTCAGCAAGAAGGCAAGCAAGAGGCGATCCCGAGTCAGGACTTGCGTTTTTTCACTGGGCATCTGGCCAAGGTTTTTGCTAATTGCCTCTACAAGGTCCGTAGCAATATGTTTCACCAGCGCATCCGTTGCAGGCGTCTTTGGCACTTGAACGTCCGGCGCTATGACACGCTTTTCGATTCCTCTTTGCAGGATCTTTGCGATCTTGAAGCGATTCTTCAAACGCCCGTTATTCTGCAGATAATGGAAGAGCCGCTTTGCAGTCGAGACCCGCTTGATGACCGTCCGATCTGCGTAATTCAGAGATGTCTGCGGACTCACTACGTACAACATGCTATCTGCATACTGCTGGAGCAGTTCTTCCGAAAACTCTGCAAGAGTTGTGCTGATTTCGTTGGCGAAGAGAAGGAGGTCCACCAAGTCTTCAGCGTTAGCCTTACTTGTATTGGACTGGTGGCGAAGTTTTGGCCTACCCAGCAGGCTAACGTTCTCCGAAATCAAGAAGTCATAGACGTCGGGGATAGGGACCGACGTACGTCTATCGACAACGAAGTAGAAGCCCGCGGGAAGCGCGGCGGTAGACCCCAGCAAGTGACGCGCCTGCCCACGGGCAGTCAAGGCAACCGTTTGGGCGATCTGAGGCTGGTAGATATCCAAGACTGCTTCTCCCGGGGGCCGGAACGAAGAAATCACGGCCTTGGGGATCATGCAATCTAGCGAGCGGCCAACATCGGGCCAAGTTGAACACTGTCGACCAAGGCTTCGGGACCTAGCTTAGTTCGTTCAGTGTTCCATCTCAACGAAAGCGCTGCTAACCAACGTTCAACGCAGCCCTACGTTGTGAACAATCTACCAAAACACCATACCGTGCTCGCAGCCGCGATATGGGTTGACCGATTGCGAGAAGCCGATGTCCGGCGACTGGTTGCGGCTGATGATGCTGCGCGCGGTTTCCTCGGTGACCTGCGTGCGCAGGACGCCCGCAGCGAACTCCTCGCTGTCGTCCACGTGCCAGCCATCGTCTACCGCCTGCTCGGTGGTGACCTCGAACCGTCCGGGCAGATAACCGGTCGCACCCCGGCCCTTGATTGCGCTTGCCATCGGCGCATCGTACGACCGGCGGGTCTCACACGCCGCGACTGTGCTTTCGACACGAACACGCTTTCAGGCGGATACCGAAGCACCACCGCATTGGCACCACGGTCATCGCAGCACGGCGCACGCGCCGTAGAATCCGCGCATGCTCGCATTTGCTCAGGGCGCGTGGGATTGGCTGGCCAACATTCCCCATCTCGAAGCGCTCCTCCTCGCCGCCTACGTGCTCTACCTGCTGTGGATCGCCAGCTGGATCGTGCTGCAGAAGCGTGAGCCGGTGGCCACGCTGAGTTGGGTACTGTCGTTGGCCGCGCTGCCGTACCTGGGGCTGCTGATCTATTACTGGCTTGGCCCGCAAAAAGTGAAGCGCCAGCGGCTGCGGCGCGGGCGCTCGCGTTCGGGCATGGAAAGCTACAGCAGCGTCTGCCCGCCGGATGCCGATTGCACCGAGCTGGCCAAGATCGCCCAGTCCACCACCGGGCTGGCGCCGAGCAGCGCCACCGAAGTGCATTGGCTGGTGGATGGCGCGGCGACGTATGCGGCCATCATCGAAGCGATCCGCAGCGCCCGTGACCACATCCATCTGGAGTACTACATCTTCCAGCCTGACCACAGCGGCACCGCGATCTGCGACGCGCTGATGGAACGCGCCCGCGCCGGGGTAAAGGTGCGCCTGTTGATGGACGCGATCGGCTCCTCGGCGATGACCCGGCGCGCGCTGCGCACGCTGCGCGATGCGGGAGTGGAAACCGCCTGGTTCCATCCGTCGCAGTTCCTCAAGCCCTTCAAGCGGCCGTGGCTGAACCTGCGTACCCACCGCAAGCTGCTGGTGGTCGACGGCCGTATCGGCTTTACCGGCGGCATCAACGTCACCGACGAAGAGAACGAGCAGGTGCGCAGCGATGCCTATCGCGACCTGCATGTGCGCCTGCAGGGCCACGTGGTGCGCAGCCTGCAGCTGGTCTTCCTGGAAGACTGGCTGTATGCCACCCGGCAGGAGCGCGCCGCTTTCCACGGCCAGCAGCTTTGGCCTGAAGACGTGCCCACGCGGGCGCAGGGCTCGGTGGATGCACAGGTGCTGGTGTCCGGCCCGGATTCCTCGTGGGAAGCCATCCACCGCCTGATGGTCGCCGCCATCCACGAGGCCAAGCACCGGGTCTGGCTGGTCACGCCGTATTTCGTTCCCGGCGAGGCCGCGCGCATGGCGCTGACCTCGGCCGCGCTGGGCGGCCTGGACGTGCGCCTGCTGGTGCCGCGCGTCAGCGACTCGCGCCTGGTCACCTATGCCGCGCGCTCGTATTTCGACGAACTGCTCGAAGCCGGCGTGCGCATCTACGAGTACGGCCCGCGCATGCTGCACACCAAGGCGCTGCTGGCCGACGACGAGGTCTGCATTGTCGGCAGCGCCAATTTCGACAGCCGCAGTTTCCGGCTGAATTTCGAGCTGTCGATGCTGTTCCGCGACCAGGCGGTGTCCGCCGAGCTGGCCGGGATGATCGACACCGACATGCAACAGGCGCAGGAAGTGCGCTTTGTGCATCGCCGTCCGCTCTGGCGCTCGCGCCTGCCCGAAGCCTTCGCACGGCTGCTGTCGCCGTTGCTCTAAGCCGCCCCCGTCCCACGTGGAACCAGAGCGGGCGCGGCGCTACACTGCCGCCACTCATTGGGGAGCTCGTCATGCACTGGCTGTTTCTGCTTATGGCACTGGGTGCGCTGGTGCTGGCCTTCACTACGCCGCACGTGTGGTTGCTGGTGGTGTCGCTATTGGTGGCGTTGCTGCTGCTGCTGTTGTGGACCCGCGGCTGGTTCGCCGCGCGCATGGACGATACCCGGCGCGACACCAGCAGCATGATCGACCCGGCCGAACTGCGCCGGCTGCGCGAGCTGGCCGAGGCCCGCAAGGCCGCAGCGCTGGCAGCATCCCGCGACGGCGAGCCGCAAGCGTAGAGAACGATGTCGTGACCACCCAGCTCAGCGTCAACGTCAACAAGATCGCGGTTGTGCGCAACTCCCGCGGTGGGCACGACCCGGACGTGGTACAGGCGGCCCGCACCTGCATCGCCGCCGGCGCGCACGGCATTACCGTGCATCCGCGTCCGGATCAGCGGCATATCCGCACCGACGACGTGCTGGCGCTGAGCGCGCTCACGCGCGAGCACGGCGTCGAGTTCAATATCGAAGGCAACCCGTTTGCACCGCCGCGCGCCGGCTATCCCGGGCTGCTGGAGCTATGCGATGCCACACGCCCGGAGCAGGTCACCCTGGTACCCGATAGCGATGGGCAGCTGACCTCCGACCACGGTTTCGATTTTGCGCAGGACACCGCGCATCTTGGCGAACTGATCGCTGCGTTCAAGGCGCTCGGCAGCCGCGTCAGCCTGTTTGTGGATGCCGGCAATCCGCATCTTGACCAGGCTGCCGCACTGGGTGCGGACCGTATCGAGTTGTACACCGGTCCGTACGCGCACGCGCATGCCAGCGGGCAGCCGCAGACCGAACTGGCCCTGTTTGCCGACGCCGCGCGACGTGCCACCGCCGCAGGCTTGGGAATCAATGCGGGGCATGATCTGTCGCAAGCCAACCTTGGCGATTTCCTCGCCACCGTGCCCGGCGTGCTGGAAGTGTCGATCGGCCACGCGCTGATCAGCGAGGCCTTGTACGCAGGCCTGGATGCGACCGTGCGGGCGTATGTGCAGCTGCTGCGCGGCGTCGGCACGCAGACGTAGGCCACGGCGCGCGGTTTTCGTAACGGTATTTATCTATTCGATGTTTGGTTTGCCAACCTTGCGCGGCGCACTGGCTGGTGGCGGTAGGCGATGCGCATTGCAGCGACGCCTGCGTGCACCTTCCAAAAACTGCCAACAGAAATGTCGTGAGCAGTCGTCAGATGGGTTTACGCGGCGTACTCAGAACCGCAATGCATGCGTGGTACCTGCCGTACCAAGCACCAGCCGCGCCAGCTGGGTGGCTGCGCAATCGATCTGTTTGCCGCGCTAGTCTGTTAACCGCTCTAGGTCTGCCAAATCTTCTCGCCAGGCCGTCTTGCCGGTTGGCGGCAGACAGGTCAGTGCAGGGTGGAACGCCGGCTGGCGCCACAACGGGCGATGGACACCCCGCTACTGCTGCTGAGCATCAACCCACATAGCGTGCAACCGCCGGTCCGTCATGCTGCCAACGATGCGCTACGGCAAGCCAGTGAGATAGGCGAGCGGTGCTGCGCTGCCTCCACATTCATCGCGATGCTGCTCACGCAGTGCATCGATAGACACCGCGTGAGCCTTTGATGACCTGCATCGCACGACGCAGGCACCTCTGCGCTCTATTGCACGAAAGCGATGCGCTCTACCTGTGCGTTCTTCGCTGCTGCCAGCACCTTGGCCAGTACCGCATATTCGGCCTCCTGGTTGGCAGCGATACGTAACTCCGGCTGATTGCCGGCCGTCTCGCGCATCTGTTCGATCAAACGCGGCTGCAGATCCTGCAAGCTCACCGGGTTGGCATTCCAGAACACCTGGCCGTCGGCATCGAGCCGCAAGGCGATCGGTGCAGGCGGCTCCAGCGGCACGCGCGGCTGGCTAGTGGGCTGCGGCAGATCCAGCGTCATCGTGCGCGTCACCATCGGCGCGGTGACGATAAAGATGATCAACAACACCAACATGACATCCACCAGAGGCGTGACATTGATCTCCGCCAGTGGTCCCCGAGTCCCTGCTGTACTGAAAGCCATGACTGCCTCCGGTGCTGTGATCGTGGGTGCTGCATGGCCGAGCATACACCTGGTAAGCCGCCATGGAATACGCATCGAGACAGGTCTCAGCACGGCCTTGAACGTGGGAGCGGGGTGTTTCTGCGAAGAACCACGTGTCCAAGCGGACGCTCAGCCGATGGCATAAACGTGTGCGTTCGTGGTCCGGCCGCATGCAATGTGTTGTTGTTAGCTAGCTTCTAGCTGATCGCCTAAACATGTTGATCCGTGATGCGTACACATCTGAGGTTGCTCTCTAGCTGGCTTTTATTTGGCTCTGCGTAACGTCAGAGGTCTGTAAACGCATGCACGGTCTTGCCCGCATGATGGGTAACCGCCACCAACTCAACGAGCGGTGCGGATTAAGTAAAGGGAATCTCGAAGCGAGAAAGCCGCCTTCAGTTGCATTAGATGTCTACCCATCCGACGTTGCTCTCTAGCTGGCTTTTAGTTGGCTTTACGTAACGCCAGACGTCTGTACACGCATGCACCGTCTTGCCCGCATGATGGGTAACCACCATAACTTCAACGAGCGGTGCGGATTAAGCAAAGGGAATCTCGAAGCGAGAAAGTCGCTTGGGTTTGCAGGTATCTGCACCGAATAATCCACTTCATCAAACCGCTGTTGCAGATTCTCGGTATCTCGCACTGCAAGGCGAAGTGTCCATCTGTTGTTCGCACGCGATCGCGTCGGTGAGATCGCAGTTCGCAGGCACCAGCCCACAGGAGCAGGCACAAAAAAACGCCACCGTTTCCGGTGGCGTTGCAGTCGCGTCATGACTGTTGTGTTGCGGTATTGCAGATGCGTTTACTGCTGCATGAAACCGATTTTCTTCATCTGCGAGTTCTTCGCAGCGGCCAGCACCTTCGCCATCACCTCGTACTCCGCATCCTGATTTGCATCGATGCGCAGTTCCGGCTGATTGGTCGGATCGGCCTGGACCACTTCTTCCATCTTCTGCTGCAACTGATCAACCGGCGTCGGGCTGTTGTTCCAGAACACCTGGTTGCTGGCGTCGATACGCAACTCGATCGGCGGCGGCGGCTCAGTCGTCTGCGGTGGCGGGTTCAGCACCCGCTGCGGCAGATCCACGGCGATCGGATACGTCATGATCGGCGCGGTCACAATGAAGATGATCAGCAGCACCAGCATCACGTCCACGAGGGGCGTGACGTTGATGTCGGCCATCGGCCCACGGCCTCCACCAGTACTAAATGCCATGGCTTACTGCCCCTTCACTTTGGTTGCAACAAAACCGACGTCCAACATGCCCTGACCCTGCGCGATCTTGGTGATCTCGTTGATCGTACGCATTTTGGTCGTGCGGTCGCCGCGCAGGTTGAGCGGCGGCTGCGGGGTCTGCTGTGCTGCGGTGGACAGGCGCGACTCCAGGGCTTCCTTGGAGATCGGCTCGTCGTTCCAGTACAGCGACCCATCTTCCTTGACGGCCAGAGTGATCGGCGCGGCGCGTTTCTCCGCATCTTCCTTCTGGATCAAGTTGGCCTCTGGCAGCTCCACCTTGACCTTGTGGGACATCAGCGGTGCCGTAATGATGAAGATGATCAGCAGCACCAGCATGACGTCCACCAGGGGCGTCACATTGATGTCGGCCATCGGGCCACCGCTGTTTCCACTACTGAAGGCCATAACGGGCTCCGTCTAAATCGTTGCGAAGGCGTTCTTTACTACCGGATTAGCGAACGCGCGAACCGGTGGCGAAGAAGTCGTGCAGGTCGTGTGCAAAGGTGTCGAACTTGGCGATCACCGAGCTGTTGACCTTGGAGAAGAAGTTGAACGCGAACACGGCCGGGATGGCGACGAACAGACCGATCGCGGTCATGATCAGCGCTTCACCCACCGGGCCGGCAACGGCGTCGATGGAGGCCGAACCGGTTGCACCGATCTTGATCAGCGCGCCGTAGATGCCCCACACGGTACCGAGCAGACCGACGAACGGCGCGGTCGCACCGACGGTGGCCAGCAGGGTCATGCCCGACTGCAGCTTGGTGCTTTCGCGGGTCACGGCCTGACGCAGGGCGCGGTCGACAAACTCCGAACGGCTCAGGCTCTCGCCCAGACCACCGGTGCTGCCTTCGGCACGCTGGTGGTGAGCAGCAGCCTGGGCTGCGTCCAGCGCGATCTTCGAGAACGGCTCGGAAGCCGGCTGTTCTTCCATGGCGCGAATCGCGTCCTGCGCATTCGGGGCATCCCAGAACGCGGTGGTGACGCGGTCAGCCGCGCTCTTCAGGCGGGTGGCGCGGAAGATGTTGATGACAGTCCAGTACCAGGAGGCGGCGGACATGGCGATCAGGGTGATCAACACGACCCAAGACACGGCAAAGTCGCCCGGGCTCGAGGTCATTTCGGTGATCAGGTGCTCGAAGCCCATCTGCGAAAGTGCGGCCGACGGATTGGAGCCCCCTGCAGCGGCGGCGATAAAGAATTCCTGCAGCATGACGCTTACCTTTGTTGTGTGTGGTGATGAAGGGTGGAGCGAAAGGAAGACAGGATCCTGGGCCGGCCGTGGCCGGCCCGTGGGATCAGTTCAGAGCAAAGTTGACCGGGACGCGGACACGTCCGGCGGCTTTCTGCCCGTTGACAGTGGAGGCGTTGAACTTCCACTTGCGTGCTGCGTCCATCGCGGCACGGTCAAGGTCGCGGTTGCGGCTGGACTTTTCGACCGACACATTGGTCACGTTGCCGCTCGCATCCACATCCACGATCAGGATGACCTCACCTTGGACGCCGGCACGGAACGCTGCTGGCGGGTACTTCGGCGGGTTCATGTTCTTGGACGAGATATCGACACTGGCGCCGATGTCACTCGGCGGTTGCGGCGGAGACGGTGGGCTCGGCGGCGTGACGATATCGCTGGGACGCGGTTCGGGAACATCGACAACCGGTGCTTCCGGCGGCGGCGGAACCGGTGACGGCTTCGGCGGCGACAGATTCTTGACCGGCGGTGGCGGCTTGTCTTCCGGCGGCGGCGGCGGCGGCGGCGGCGGGGGAGGAGGCGGTGCATCCACCAGGGTAACCATGGTGGTGCGCTCCTTCTCTGCCGGAGCCTTCGGCGCCACTGCAGGAATCAGCAACATCATCAGTGCAGTGAGGTGCAGGGCAATTACAAAAGCAATACCGATAATGCGGGCCCAGCTCAGACCCTGGTTCCCGGCATCATAGTCATGCCTGTGGATAACGAGTTGTTCCGTCATGCGCCAATGGCTCTTTCAGTGGGGGCCCGGATCACTGTGATGATCCCCAGGTTTTCGGACGGCTTTGACACCGCAGGAACTCCCAAGCTTATACCAATCCCGAGTCCTGTAACCACTAAAAACACAGGGATTTCGGGGGTTTATTTTCTTTTTTTACTTCAGGTTGATGATCTTCTTGGCGTCTTCGGGTTTTTTAACGCCCTTGGCGATCGCCTGCTGTGCGGCCTGCTTGGCCTCCGGGATGCGACCTTCCGAATGCAGCACCTTGGCCAGATTCAGATAGGTCTCGCCGTCCTTGGAAAGCGGTGCGGCTTTCTGCCAGTTCTCGATCGCCTTCGGCACGTCTTCGCCGTAGTAATAGGACTGAGCCAGCGCAAGGTATGTCTGATAATCGGGCTTGAGGATGCCTTTTTGCATACCTTCATTGATCACCGCGATGACATCCTTTTCCTTGTTCTCGGTGTTGGCGTAGATGGAATACAACTGCTTGTATTCCTTTTCTTCGGTCAACTGCCCGGCGGCGCGCAGCTTGTCCATTACGCCGGCGGCCTTGTCCATCTGATCGGCCTGCATGTACATGCTGGCCAGATTGAGCTGGGCTTTCTTGTCGTTGGGCGTCTTGGCAGCCAGCGCCTCTGCGGCAGCCACGGCTTCACCGGTCTGGCCGGCTTCGGCGTAGGACGCCATCAGGAGCTGGTTCCAGGTGTCCTTCGGCTCGGGCGAGGCGGCGATGGCCTGCTTCAGCACCGGAATCGCTTCCTTGTAGCGCTCGGCCTGGTACAGCGCCTGCCCCTTGAGGATCAGATCTTCCGGACGCTGCGACTTGCTCTCGTCCAGATACTTGTCCAGCGTGGCCAGACCTTCGGCCTGCTGGTCGTCCTGCATCTGCAACTGCGCCAGCATCAGCATCGACTGGAACTGGCCGTTGTTGTCCAGCGCATTCAGGCCAATGGCCTGCTGCAGGTACTTCTTGGCGCCAGCGGTGTCGTCCAGGTTGTAGGCGGCCTGCGCAGCGAGCTGGGCGGCGAGCGCCTTGTCGGCTTCGTTGGCAGCGCTGTTGGCCAGGATTTCATCGGCCTGGCTGCGCACGCCCGGGTAGTCCTCGCCCTTGTTGAAGATTTCGATCAGCTTCTGCAGCTTGCTGCTCAACTTGGACGACGGCTTGATCGTCGGTGCCTGACGGGTCGACTGCGGGTACAGCTCTTCGGCCTTGCCGTTGCCCTTGGACTTACGCGCGGCGCGCTCGGAAGAGCGGTCCGACTGCGCGACCGCATCGGTGACGACAGCCCCGCCCAGGGACGCTGCGATGAACAGGGACAACAGGGCTTGCTTGCGGTTGAGCAGTTTCATGTTTCACCTCGGACGAGCCGCCGTTGGGCGGTACGAAAAGCGGAATGGAAGCTGTACGAAAAATCTGAGCCGGCAAACTTAGCAGAAAGTCTCAGTTCCCGAAAACGGTTTCCATGTTGTGGTGCGTCAATCGGGACAGGAGACAGTTGCTTAGGGCGGCTAACGGTAAGGCATCGGAAGTGAGCGTGCGGTGGGCACTGCGCACTGATGTAAGAGGCGAATACAGCGCCAACCTTGGCAATTTTGAATGCCCGATAGCATCGATTGCAGCATCACTGCGGCAGGACTTAGCCGCATCGTGGGGCGCGTCCGGCTTGCCGTGCCTGCTGGTACACCGGTTCGAGCTGGTTGACGTCGGCCTGCAGTTCACGGATGCGGTTGGTCGGGTCGGGGTGGGTAGACAGCCATTGCGGCTGACGGTTGCCGCTGGCAGCCATCATGTTCTGCCACAGCGTGACTGCCTGAGCCGGGTCGAAGCCGGCCTGCGCCATCAAGCGCTGACCGACCACGTCGGCTTCGCTCTCCTGGGTCCGCGACCCGGGCAGCAGGAACACGGTCTGCGCGGTCATGCCGCCGACCTGATTCACCGCGCTGGCCGCGCCGTCGCCGTAGGCCGCACCAGCGAGTGCGCCAATGATGCCCAGGCCGGTCTGTGTACCGAGCTGGCGGGTGATGCGCTCCTCGTGGTGGCGCGAGATCACATGGCCGATTTCGTGTCCCAGCACGGCGGCCAGTTGGTCCTGGGTCTTGGCAACGGTGAAGATGCCGGTGTTGACCCCGACCTTGCCGCCGGGCAGGGCAAAGGCATTGGCCTCGTCGTCGACGAACAGCGCCGTCTCCCACTTGGTGTCGCGCCACTGCGGCGGCAACTGCGCCACCAGTGCATTGACCACGCACTGGACGTAAGCATTCTGCTTGCCGTCGGTGCTGACCTTTTCCTTGGCCTTGGTCTGCGCGAACGACTGCGCGCCCAACTGGTCGAGCTGTTCTTGCGACACTCCACCCACCACCTGTCGGCGGCCGGTTGGCGACGTAGTGGTGGCACATGCCGTCAACGCGAGGACGGCAACAACGATCAACAACCTGGCTTTCATTCGATCCCCCTGAATCATGCGGACCATTTTGGCAGGCTCGTCTTAACTTTTCGTCAAACGGCCTGGATCGGCCAGCAAAACGTGGCCAACGGCCATCAGATAAACGCTAATGGCGCGCTCGGCATCGCGATGTGCGGGGGGGGGGGGCCGGACGGATCGCAGGCACTGACCGCAACGGTCTGACACCGGCCGAGTCGCAGCGCTGGCTTACCCGATTCCGAAAAAGTACAGGGCAGCCAGAGCGGTGGCGTTGTTGATGCCGTGCGCGGCGATCGGCGCCCACAGCGTGCCGGTACGCCAATACAGCCAGGCAAATGCCGCGCCCATGCTGCCGTAGATCAGCCAGAGCTGGGCGATGGCGGCCGGGCCATTGCCGCTGATGCCGGGGACTTCATGCACCAGCGCAAACAGTGCGCCGCTCAAGACGATTCCCAGCCAGGGGCGGCCGGCAGCCAGCAGGCGGCCAAACAACACGCGACGGAACAGGAGCTCTTCGTAGGCCGGAGCGATGACCACCGCAAACAGCGCCAGGGCAAGCGGCCACTGCTGGATGGCTTCTTCCATCAGCGGTAGGTTGGTGGGTACGGGTTTGATGCCCAGTGCCGAGGCGGCCACGCTGACCAAATTGCTGAGCACAAAGACCGCGGCGGCGATCAGGGCGGTCCAGCCCCAGGTGGAAGTCCGTCGCGCAGCCGCCCGCGAGGCCGCCTGTTCGACGGACGTGGCGCGGCGGCGCCAGTAGTACAGCAGCACCGCTGGGGTGGCGGTGCTGACCAGGGCGGTGAGCAATTGCACCATCACCCCGGGTTGGCCGATGGCGGCCATGACGTCGGCGGAGGAGGGCGTCAGGCCCTGCGCCTTGGCGGCCTGCGCATAGCCGATGCCACGTATCGCACCCCAGATCGCAAAGCCGGCCACGCTCAGGCTGAGCAACAGGCCGACGGCGATCAACACGTCGATCGCGAAACCGAGCAGCACGGGCGGCAACGGAGAGCGGCCGGCCGCGGGGGGCGGTGCCGGTAGGGTGGAAGGGTCTGTGCTCATCGTCGTCCTGCGGACACCGGGTCGCCGGCACAACGCTGCTGCGTTGTGCCGGTGCGACGCGGGCGGCTCAGATATCCAGGTTGGACACCTTCAGCGCGTTGTCCTCGATGAAGTCGCGACGCGGTTCCACCACATCGCCCATCAAGGTGCTGAAGATCTGGTCGGCGGCCACGGCGTCCTCGATGCGGACCTGCAACAGCCGGCGCGTATCAGGGTTGACCGTGGTTTCCCACAGCTGCTCGGCATTCATTTCGCCCAGGCCCTTGAAGCGCTGCACCTGACGGCCGCGCTTGGCCTCTTCCAGCAGCCAGGCATGTGCCTGCGCGAAACTGGTGATCGGGTGGGTCTTGTTGCCACGCACGATCTGCGCGCCTTCGCGGATCAGGTCGTTCAATGCCAGCGACACTTCGCGCAGCGGACGCAGCTCGCCGCTTTCGAACGCGCCCATCGGCAGCACCTGGGTGAATTCCTCGCCCATGTGCCGGCGGATGGCGACCAGGGTTGCGGCGGTGTTTTCCGTGGCCGGATCGAAGCGCAACTGGTAACGCGCGGTGCCCAGGGTGCCGCGGTTGAGCACCGCCTGCAGTGCGTCCAGGGTGGGATGCACATCGCCTTCTGCCTGCAGCTGCACCACATCCAGCGGCGGCAGGTCGATCAACGCGGTCAGCAGGGCCGGGTCGTAACGATGCGCGTTGCGGGCAATCGCCTCGTTGGCGCCGGTGTACAGCAGCAGCAGCTTCTCCAGCGCTTCGCCAGTGATCGGCGGCTCGTCGGTGGCGGGAATCAGCGCCGCGCCTTCGACCGCATTGCTGGCCAGGTAGGCATTGAGCGCCGCGTCGTCCTTCAGATACAGCTCGCTCTTGCCCTGCTTGAGCTTGTACAGCGGCGGCAGGCCGATGTAGATGTAGCCGCGCTCGATCAGCTCCGGCATCTGCCGGTAGAAGAACGTCAGCAGCAGGGTGCGGATGTGCGAGCCGTCCACGTCGGCGTCGGTCATCAGGATGATGCGGTGGTAGCGCAGCTTGTCCGGGTTGTACTCGTCGCGGCCGATGCCGGTGCCCAGCGCGGTGATCAGCGTGCCGACCTGGTCGGAGGCCAGCATGCGGTCGAAGCGCGCGCGCTCGACGTTGAGGATCTTGCCGCGCAGCGGCAGCACCGCCTGGTTCTTGCGGTTACGGCCTTGCTTGGCCGAGCCACCTGCCGAGTCACCCTCGACGATAAACAGTTCCGACAGCGCTGGATCCTTTTCCTGGCAGTCGGCCAGCTTGCCCGGCAGGCCAGCGATGTCCAGCGCACCCTTGCGGCGGGTAAGATCGCGCGCCTTGCGGGCGGCTTCGCGCGCACGCGCGGCATCGACGATCTTGCCGGTGATGGCCTTGGCTTCGTTCGGATTCTCCTGCAGGAACTCCTGCAGGCGCGCACCGAAGGCGTTTTCCACCGCCGGGCGCACGTCCGAGCTGACCAGCTTTTCCTTGGTCTGCGAGGAGAAGCTGGGGTCGGGCACCTTCACCGACAGTACCGCGATCATGCCTTCGCGCATGTCGTCGCCGGTCAGCGCGACCTTGGCCTGCTTGGCGATACCGTTCTGCTCGATGTAGTTGCTGAGCACGCGTGTCAGCGCGGCGCGGAAGCCGGCCAAGTGGGTGCCGCCATCCTTCTGCGGGATGTTGTTGGTGAAGCAGTACATGGTTTCCTGGTAGGCGTCGGTCCATTGCAGGGCCACGTCCACCACGATGCCGTTGTGCTCGCCGGTCACCGAAATCACGTTGGGGTGCAGCGGCGACTTCAGCTGCGCCAGATGCTCCACGAAGCTGCGGATGCCGCCTTCGTAATGGAAATCGTCGCGACGGCCTTCGCCGCGCTCGTCGATCAGCGCGATCTTGACGCCGGAATTGAGGAACGACAGTTCGCGCAGGCGGCGCGCCAGGATGTCGTAGTGAAACTCGACGTCGCTGAAGATCGCCACGGCCGGCTTGAAGCGCAACGTGGTGCCGCGCTTGGTCGAGGCTTCCAGTTGCTTGAGCGGGTACTGCGGCTCGCCCAGCGCGTATTCCTGCTGGTAGTGGAACCCGTCGCGCCAGATGTCCAGCCACAGGTGCTCGGATAGTGCGTTGACCACCGACACGCCCACGCCGTGCAGGCCGCCGGAGACTTTGTAGCTGTTGTCGTCGAACTTGCCGCCGGCGTGCAGCACGGTGAGGATCACCTCGGCCGCCGAGACGCCTTCTTCCTTGTGGATGTCGACCGGCACACCGCGGCCGTTGTCCGACACCGCCACCGAGCCATCGACCAGGATTTTCACCACGATGTCGTCGGCGTGACCAGCCAAGGCTTCGTCGACGGAGTTATCGACTACTTCGAACACCATGTGATGCAGGCCGGTGCCGTCATGGACATCGCCGATGTACATGCCGGGGCGCTTGCGGACGGCTTCCAGGCCACGCAGCACGGTGATCTTGCTGGAGTCGTAGGTGCCGTTGGGAGTAGGCGAGGTGTTCTGTTCGTCGGTCATGCGTGTGCCGTTAGCTCCACAACACGGAACGGAAACGGCAGGAGCCGCATCGCACCGTGGGAAAAGGGGGATAGCCCGTCAATTATACCAGTCGGCCCGCTCTGGCCGTCGGGCTTAGTCAGCCGCGACTTGAGGCGCGATCGTTCCGTGTTCCACGTGGAACCGGTGCAGAAGTTCGCCGGCATCGGCCAGGCCCGGCGGTGTCTCCGTCGCCGTGATCAGCACTTGTGCCGGTGCTGCGGCCAGACGCTGCAACACGCTGGCCTGGTGGTGCCGATCAAGCTCCGAGCCGAGGTCATCCAGCGCAATCACGGGCCACTCTCCGCGTTCGTGGGCGAAATCCTCAGCTTGCGCAAGCAGGCACGCCAGCGCGGTCAGCTTCGCCTGGCCTCGCGATAAGGCGTCCTTGCCGGGAATGGCGTCGAAACGGGGTGCCCAGTCGGCGCGATGCGGGCCTTGCGAGGTGTAGCCATTCTGGCGGTCGCGTTCGCGCGCCAGTAGCAATGCATCCGCAAGCGAGACCTCATGACGCTTCCAGCCTGGCGAAAACTCCAGGGCGGACAGGCCCAGCGACGGCGCAATCGCAGTGGCGACCGGAATCAGGCGCTCCTGCAGGCGCTCGAGGTAGCGCAACCGTCTGGAGGTCAAGGTTTCTCCCGATTCGGCAAGCTCGTGGTCCCAGGCATCCAGCATGCGCGGCTGCGCCCCCTGTTTGAGCAGGGCATTGCGCTGTTTGAGCGCTCGCGCATAGCGCCGCCAGAGCGCGAGGAAGTCAGGTTCCACGTGGAACAAACCCCAATCCAGGAACCGGCGGCGCGGCTCACCGCCACCGCTGATCAAGACGTGGCTTCCCGGCTCGAACGTGACCACGGCCAACGCGGCGCAGAGCGAACCAAGCTGTGCGACATCTTCGCCATCGAGCCGCCCCGTCCATTCCTGCCCGCTATGGCGAAGCCCGGCACGTCGTGTGCGTTCTGCAGCCTCACCCATGCGTTCGCGCCATTCGACGAACACTTCCAGATCGCCGGCACCTTGCTGGATCAGTCCATCGCGCACTCGCCCACGAAAGCTGCGCCCATAGGCCATCAGGTGCAATGCCTCGAGCACGCTGGTCTTGCCTGCGCCGTTGTCACCGGTCAGCAGGTTCAGGGAACTGGCGGGGTAGAGGTCGACTGTCTCGAAGCGACGAAGCCGATGTATGGACAACCGCACTACGTGCATCGATCAGTCTGCTCCGGGCTGTGATCCGGGTCCCCGGCCGGTCCGCAGCATACGTGATTGGTCCACCACCCGCGCGGTGGCACCGAGAACGCGCGACAGGACTTCCTGGGGATAAGTTGGGGACAAAATCAGCCGTTGGACGGGCGGTTGGTCTTATCCACAGGTTGCAGGGCCGAAGAAGGGGGTTAAAACACAGGGTTTCGCGCCTATAAAAACCAATTGAAACAATAGCTTGACCTACTTTTAGGCGAAATCTGGCCCTACCATCACCACCAAGCTCTTAAGTTATTTCTATTTTTTAAAGCAAAGCTTGATGTGCATAAGTCGAAAACTGCTGTTTCGAAACAGCATGATGAGAGTTGCTGCGTGGACCTCGGTACGCGCCAGTGCTTCCCGCTGAACGAGTTTATTTTCCAGGTACGGATTCACGAAAGAAACTTCAGGCCAAAAATTAGCCGGTCTCGCGGGGCGGTGAGATTCCTGCTGGCTGGCGCTGCTAGTCATGTTGCCGACCTCACGCAGCCGAGACCTCCAAATTACTTTTTGCAATGCATCTGCATTGCATCGCTCGCAACCGGCTCGCAATCGGATCAATGACCCATGGTGCTAGTAGCAAGGCAGTAAACATCCACAGCGCGTCCTCGCACGACCTGCGACGCAAGGGTCTGCCAAACGCAGGTGCGACGCTCGCTGATGGCGGCCAATACTCTTGAGCCGCCCATCGGCATGTCCCCGCCCGCGCCGTGGCGGCTGTGAGCCGATTCAAGCAGCAAGGCCAGCTGTGGATCCACGAGACGGCAACGGGGATGCGGGGATCTTCGCCACTGACGCGTGGCAAGAGCTCCGCATCCATCCCCGCTGGGTGGGCCTCCGGTAAGCACGTAACCGCCAACTCTGACCAAAACACTGACACGCGCTGTCCCACACCCCGGCGAAGCCCCGTTGCGCCTTGGATGCCCGCTTGCGAGCACGAGACACAAAAAAAGCCCGACTCTCGCCGGGCTTTCGTGTTCCACGTGGAACGCAACGTCAGAGACGCAGCGGCATGACCACGTGGCGGGACTTCTCGCTGCTTGCCTCGCGCACCAATGCAGACGAATTTGCGTCGCGCAGCTGGATCACCACATGCTCGTCGCGCAGTGCCGACAGCGCATCCAGCAGGTAGTTCACGTTGAAGCCGATCGCCAAGTCGTCCACCTTGGTGTCTGCCTCGATCTCTTCCTGCGCCTCTTCCTGCTCGGGGTTGTGCGCGCTGATTTTCAGCTGGCCCGGAGACACCTCGACGCGAACGCCACGGTACTTCTCGTTGGACAGGATCGCAGCGCGCTGCAACGACGCACGCAGCGCCTCGCGGTCGACCTTGACCTCACGGTCGGCGCCAATCGGAATCACTGCTTCGTAATCCGGAAAACGGCCGTCGATGAGCTTGGAGGTGAAGGTCACATCGCCACGCTTGACGCGGATATGACTACGCCCGACTTCCAGCTCGACCTCACGGTCGGCCGCTTCCAGCAGGCGCAGCAGCTCGGTCACGCCCTTGCGCGGCACGATGATCTGGCGCTTGGCGCCGCCGGACTTCTCCAGCTCGGTTTCGCACAACGCCAGACGATGTCCGTCGGTGGCCACGCAGCGCAGCAGGCCATCACGCAGGTCGAACAGCAAGCCGTTGAGGTAATACCGCACGTCCTGCTGGGCCATTGCGAACGCCGTGCGCTCGATCAGCTCCTTCAACGCCGCTTCCGGCACGGCAACGCGTTCGGTCGCTTCGACTTCGTCCACAGACGGAAAGTCATTGGCTGGCAGCGTCGCCAGCGTAAAGCGGCTGCGCCCCGCCTGCACGGTGACCTTGTCGCCGGTCTGCGAGATGGTGACGCGGCTGCCATCGGGCAGGGCACGCAGGATGTCGAACAACTTGCGCGCCGGGATCGTGGTTTCACCATCCTGCGCGTCTTCCACCATCGTGCGCGAGATCATTTCCACTTCCAGGTCCGTGCCCGTCAAGGACACCTGGCCGTCCTTCACCTGCACCAGCAGGTTTGCCAGGACTGGCAGGGTTTGACGGCGTTCGACCACATTGACCACCTGGGCCAATGGTTTGAGGAAGGCTTCGCGCTGCAGTGTAAAACGCATGTGGTTCCGTGCCCCTATGCTTTAAAAAATAATGGATAAATCAAAAGCTTGGTGGTGATGGTAGGGCCGTTTTCAGCGGATAACCACCATAACTCTCTGTTTCCAAAAGAATTTCAGCACCTGAAAGCCGTTGGACTAGTGCCCCTGGTCTGCTAGGAAAACCTGTGGATAGTTTTCCGCCCGGATTGCAGGGCAACGTTATCCACAGATTCTCCCGCATTTGACCCCAACTCATCCACGCTTTTTTCCCGGCATGCCGAGAAGGGCGTCAACGACTCACTCGCTGAGCTTGCGAATCAGCTTTTCCCAGTCCTCGCGCAGCTTGCCGTCGGCCTCCATCAGCGTGCGGATCTGCCGGCAGGCATGCAGCACGGTGGTGTGGTCACGCCCGGCAAACGCGTCGCCGATCTCGGGCAGGCTGTGTTCGGTCAGTTCCTTGGCCAGCGCCATCGCGACCTGGCGTGGGCGTGCCAGCGAACGGGTGCGCCGCTTGGAGAGCAGGTCCTTCATCTGCAGCCCGTAGTAGTCCGCCACGGTCTTCTGGATGTTGGGGATGCCGATCGCCTGCTGCTGGGCCCGCAACAGGTCGCGTAGCGTCTCCTGGGCGAACTCCACGGTGATCGCACGGCCGGTGAAGTTGGCGCGTGCCACCAGCGTGTTGAGTGCGCCTTCCAGATCGCGCACGTTCGAGCGCATCTTCTTGGCGATCAAAAACGCCACGTCGTCGGGAATGTCGGCACCGCGCTCGCGCGCCTTGGCCAGCACGATCGCCGCGCGGGTTTCGAAATCCGGCGGATCGATCGCCACCGACAGGCCCCAGGCCAGACGTGACTTGAGCCGCGGCTCCAGGCCCTCGACTTCGCGCGGGTAGCGATCGCAGGTCAGGATGATCTGTTGGCGGCCGTCGAACAGCGCGTTGAAGGTGTGGAAGAACTCTTCCTGCGTGCGGTCTTTGCCGGCGAAAAACTGGATGTCATCGATCAACAGCGCATCGATCTGCTGAAACTGGCGCTTGAACTGGTCCATCGCCTTGTCCTGCAGCGCTCGGATCATCGCGCTGAAGAACTGCTCCGAGCGCAGATACATCACCTTGGCGGCCGGATTGGCCTGGCGCAGGGCATTGCCGGCCGCGAACATCAGGTGGGTCTTGCCCAGCCCAGTGCTTCCGTACAGCAGCAGCGGGTTGTGCGCACGATCGCCTGGCTTCTGCGCCGCCTGGATCGCCGCCGCCAGACCAAGCTGGTTGCTACGGCCTTCGACGAAATTGGCGAAGGTGTAGTGCGAATCCAGGTTGCCGGCAAACGGCACGATCGGCGCGGCGACCGGCGCACTGGGCGCGGCCATCGGCGCCGGCAACGGATCGGGCGCACGGGGGCGCGAGCCCACTGCCAGCGCCACCTCACCATTGCCAGCGAAATACGCCAGCAATTCGCGGATGCGCGGCAGGTAGCGTTCACGGACCTGGTCGACGATGAAGGCGTTCGGCGCGTACAGCACAATGCTGTCGCCGCGGTCTTCGGCCTGCAGGGGTTTCAACCAGGTGTGGACATCTTCGGGCGGGAAT
Organism: Xanthomonas sp. WHRI 8932A; assembly: GCF_035012785.1. Taxonomy (NCBI): domain Bacteria; kingdom Pseudomonadati; phylum Pseudomonadota; class Gammaproteobacteria; order Lysobacterales; family Lysobacteraceae; genus Xanthomonas; species Xanthomonas sp. WHRI 8932A. Next base: position 116,410 of record NZ_JAYGQQ010000013.1, on the reverse strand, counting down.
TCAGCTTCAAGACGTTCCAGACAGCGGGGCCAAGCATCCATCAAAGTGTGATCATCTGTTGCTGGCTGCGGCGCGCAGCAAGGCGCCGTGCACGCAGCCCGGAAGTGAAAAGAGGATGGACCAGACTAGCACCGCAGGCAGGCTTTTCCCAGAGTTATTCACAGGTCCATCCACAGGGCGTGCGCAGGCTCACGGTTGGTAAAGCAACGGGGGAGTTGACCCGGCCCGGGGAGGTCCTATAGAATTTCCGGTTCTATTCGTCTCCATCCATGCAGAGGGCCCCATGGCCACCAAGCGTACTTTCCAACCCAGCAACCTCAAGCGAGCACGCGACCATGGCTTCCGCGCACGTATGGCAACCGCCGACGGCCGCAAGATCCTGGCTCGCCGCCGCGCCAAGGGCCGCAAGCGCCTGAGCGCTTGATTGCCGCGCCGCTCTCCGCGGCCGAGGCAAGTCCTACCGTGAACGCATCGAACCCGTGCAGGCGATTTCCTCGCTCTGCGCGGGTTCGTACGCGTGCGCAATATACGGTCGTCTTCGATACCGCGCGTCGCACCTCGGATCCGCTGCTCAGCCTGCATTGGCGCACCGGCGATACGCCGCCGCGCCTGGGCATGGCAGTGTCGCGCAAGGTGGACACGCGTGCGGTCGGACGCAATCGCATCAAGCGCGTCCTGCGCGATGCCATGCGGCATCTGCTGCCCGAACTGGCCGGTGGCGATTACGTCATTGTGGCCCGCTCCGCAGCCGCCAAAGCGACCAATCCACAGATTCGCGACGCCTTCGTGCGTCTGCTGCGCCGTGCCGGCGCATTGCCCCCACCTGCTGCGCCCGGCACAATGCCGCCCGCCAGGACGATGCACCCATCCTCCCTTTCCCCGACAGAGCCGGAACTGTAGTTCCGACTGAGCGAGTTGCTGCCCGATGAACCAGACCCGTGTTTTCCTGATCTTTGCCTGGCTGATGGTCGCGGCGCTGCTGTGGATGGAGTGGGGCAAGGACAAGGCGGCCGCCAACGCACCTGCCGCAGTCGCCACGCAATCGGTACCGGCTGCGCGCGACCTGGATGCCAGCGCGCCGGCGGCCAATGTGCCCGCCGCCCAGGCTATCCCGCAGGCAGGCGTCCCGGGCGCCGCACCGGCGGCAACCAGCACCACCACGGCCACGCCGGAAGCTGCCGGCGCTGCGCCGGTCGTCACGCTGACCTCGGACGTGCTGCGCCTGAAGCTGGATGGCCGCAGCGTGCTGGATGCCGAACTGCTGCAGTTTCCGCAGACCAAGGACGGCACCGCGCCGGTCGATCTGCTGACCGAAGATGCTGTGCACCCTTACAACGCCACCAGCGGTTGGGCCAGCGAGCATTCGCCGGTGCCCGGCGTAGGCGGCTTCCGCGCCGAGCAGCCGGGTACTGCATTCGAGCTGGCCAAGGGTCAGAACACCCTGGTGGTGCCGTTCGTCTGGAACGGTCCCAATGGCGTGTCGATCCGCCGCACCTTCACCCTGGAGCGCGGCCGCTACGCGATCTCGATCAAGGATGAAGTGATCAACAAGAGCGGTGCGGCGTGGAACGGTTATGTGTTCCGCAAGCTGAGCCGGGTGCCGACCATCCTCAGCCGCGGCATGACCAACCCGGATTCCTTCAGCTTCAACGGGGCGACCTGGTACAGCCCGCAAGAGGGCTATGAGCGTCGTGCGTTCAAGGATTACATGGACGATGGCGGCCTGAATCGCCAGATCACCGGTGGCTGGGTCGCGCTGCTGCAGCACCACTTCTTCACCGCATGGATCCCGCAGAAGGATCAGGCCTCGCTGTATGTGCTGAATCAGGATGGCCCGCGCGACGTGGCCGAACTGCGTGGCCCGGCCTTCACCGTGGCGCCCGGTCAGACCGCCAGCACCGAGGCGCGCCTGTGGGTGGGCCCGAAACTGGTCAGCCTGATTGCCAAGGAAGACGTGAAGGGTCTGGACCGCGTGGTCGATTACAGCCGCTTCTCGATCATGGCCATCATCGGCCAGGGCCTGTTCTGGGTGCTGAGCCACCTGCACAGCTTCCTGCACAACTGGGGCTGGGCCATCATCGGCCTGGTGGTGCTGCTGCGTCTGGCGCTGTATCCGCTGTCGGCCGCGCAGTACAAGTCCGGTGCCAAGATGCGCCGCTTCCAGCCGCGCCTGGCGCAGTTGAAGGAGCGCTATGGCGACGATCGCGCCAAGTATCAGCAGGCGACGATGGAGTTGTTCAAGAAGGAAAAGATCAATCCGATGGGCGGTTGCCTGCCGCTACTGATCCAGATGCCGATCTTCTTCGCGCTGTACTGGGTGTTGGTGGAATCGGTGGAGTTGCGCCAGGCACCGTGGCTGGGCTGGATCCAGGATCTGACCGCGCGCGACCCGTACTTCATCCTGCCGGTGCTCAACATTTCCATCATGTGGGCCACGCAGAAGCTGACGCCGACCCCGGGCATGGACCCGATGCAGGCCAAGATGATGCAGTTCATGCCGTTGGTGTTCGGCGTCATGATGGCCTTCATGCCGGCCGGCCTGGTGTTGTACTGGGTGGTCAACGGCGGCCTGGGGTTGCTGATCCAGTGGTGGATGATCCGCCAGCACGGCGAGAAGCCGAGCAAGATCATCCAGGCCAACGCCAAGTAAGTCTTAAGAAAGGTTCAAGAAGGCCCGCCGCAAGGCGGGCTTTCTGCATGCAAGCCCCTCTCCGTTTGTCGCCATTGCCAAGGACGCCGTCGTGAAGCCATCGCCGTTGCATCGCCTGTTGCTATGCGCAAGTTGCGCGGGACTGCTGGCGCTGGCCGGCTGCGGCAAGCGCGATGCCGGTACCCAGGCATCTGCTTCGGCGCCGCCGGCCAGCGGCACTGCCACTGCCGCCGCACAAACGGGCGACGCCGCCAAGGCGCGTGCGCTGATTGCACAGCTGCGCGAACAGCTGGATCGGCACCGCCGCATCATCGTGTTGCTGGCCGATGAGGACAAACAAAGCCCGCGCGATCGCGCCACCTCCAGCAGCGTGGGGCAGCAGCTGTTCCATGAAAATCTGGAACAACGCGAACGCATTGCCGCCGCGTTTGAAACCGTGTTGAGCTCGCGCGACTCAAGCCGCTTCGCCGCGATCGCCACGGTACTGGACGAAGTGGAATCGGCGCCGGATCTGTTCGATGCCGACCGCCTGGCATTTCGCGAGGTGCTGCGCGAGCTGCATGCGCGTATCGGCAAGGATTCGGCGCTGCCGGCAGTCAAACTGCATCAACGCATCGGCGAGGATCTGGAAGCGCTGGACGAGATCGAGCGCAGTTACAACACCGAACTGACGCAGATTTTCAGTCGCTTCGATCGCACCCGGGCCATCGTGCCCAAGCGCGAAAAGTGGGACGACTACGTGGCGCATTTGCGCACCTTGTACACACGCGAAAAGATCCTGCGCGACCATGGTGTGGTGGAGCCGTATCCGTTCTCCGCGCGCGATAGCGACAGCGAAGTGTTCGGCCGCGATCTGCCGCCCAAGACGGTGGTGCTGACCTTCGACGACGGCCCGCACAAGGCCTACACCGAAGAAATTGTGGCGATCCTCAAGCGCTACGACGTGCCCGGCGTGTTCTTCGAAGTAGGGCGGAATCTCGGCAGCCTGGATGCCGATGGCAAGCCCAAGCTGGCGCCATTGTCCAAGATCAGCCATACGCTGATGGAGGAAGGCTATGCGGTGGGCAATCACAGCCTGACCCATGCGCAGTTGTCCAAGACCACTGGCGATGCATTGCGCAGCCAGGTGCTGGATACCGACACGCTGTTGCGTGCGGTGGATGACAAGCGTGCTCCGCTGTTTCGGTTTCCGTATGGCGCGCGCAATGCCGAAGGGCTGCAGCTGCTGGGCGAAGCCGGCTTGAAGTCGATCATGTGGAACATCGATTCACTGGACTGGGCCGACCCGGTGCCAGAGTCGATCGTGCAACGCGTGCTCGACCAGGTGAACAAGGAACAGCGCGGCATCGTGCTGTTCCATGACATCCACGACCGCGCAGTGAAAGCCTTGCCGCAGATTCTGGACCGGTTGATCGCCGACGGGTATCAGTTCGCCGGCTGGAACGGCCGCGAGTTTTCGGTGGCGCGTGCACCCAGCGCCGTGGCCGACGCAACGGTGACCACCGGCTATGCCAAGTCGTGGGCGATCGTGATCGGCATCGACGACTACGCGCACTGGCCCAAGCTCGAATATGCGGCCAACGATGCGCAAGCGATCGCCAGCACCTTGACCGGCCCGCTGGGATTTCCGTCGTCGCAAGTGATCGTGCTGAAAAACAGCGAAGCCACGCGCAACAATATCCTCGCCGCCTTCCATGACCGGCTTGGGGAAGGGCGGGCGCAGACCAACGACCGCGTGTTCGTGTTCTTCGCCGGCCACGGCGCTACGCGCCGGCTCGCCTCCGGGCGCGACCTGGGCTACATCATTCCGGTCGACTCGGACCCGGAGCATCTGGCCAGCGATGCGATTGCGATGAGCGACCTGCAGAACATCGCCGAAAGCCTGCAGGCCAAGCACGTGCTGTTCGTGATGGACGCCTGCTACAGCGGGTTGGGTCTGACGCGCGGCGGGCCGACCTCCAGCGCGTACTTGCGCGAGAACGCGCGCCGCATTGCGCGCCAGATGCTCACCGCCGGCGGCGCCGATCAACAAGTGGCCGATAGCGGGCCGAACGGGCATTCGGTGTTTACCTGGGTGCTGCTGCAGGCGCTGGCCGGCAAGGGCGATCTCAATGGCGATGGCTTGATCACCGGGACTGAGTTGGCTGCGTATGTCGCACCGGCAGTGTCGGCGGTATCGGCGCAGACGCCGGCATTCGGCAGCCTGCCGGGATCGCAAGGCGGCGAGTTCGTATTTCAGGTGCCCAGCGGCGAAGAATTCCTGACCGCCGATACTGCGCAGTTGTCGGCCGATGCGATCGCACTTAACGGACGCGTGGACGCCGCGCGTCCTGCTGCTGCGACTACCGGCGCTGCGGTGGCGGCTGCGCCGGTCACGGTCAAGACCTTGCAAGGTGGCGAAGCCAAGCTGGTTTTGCCGACCGCAGTGAAAAGCAGCGATCGCCAACGCGCGCAGTTGGCCAACGAGCGCGGTTTGCAGTTGTACAAGGAAAAACGTTACGCCGAAGCCGCCGAACAATTTGCCGAAGCCTTGAAGCTGCGCCCGGATTTTGCGCTGGCTGCGAACAATCTTGGGTTTGTGTACTACCGCCAGGAGCGCTTTGCCGAATCGGCGCGCTGGCTTGAAAACACGCTCAAGATCGATCCATCGCGCGCGGTGGCGTATCTCAATCTTGGCGATGCCTACGCCAAAGCCGGCGATCGCGACAAAGCGCGCAAGGCGTATTCCACCTATCTGGAACTGCAGCCGCAAGGCAGCGGTGCGGCGCAGGCGCGCGCGCAGTTGCAGACGCTTTGATGCACAGTGGCGGGCACACCATCCAGGACAGGCCTGCGCCCAGATGGACGCGTGCCAGCTAACGCCCGAGCATCGGCCACACGGCTGACGGCTGTGCAGGCGTTTTGATCGTCACCCATTCGGTTCCAATCCACGCAAGAGCAGTGCCCATGTCCTCTTCCACGTCCACCATCGTTGCCATCGCCAGTGCTGCCGGAACCGGCGGCGTGGGCATCGTGCGGCTGTCCGGGCCGCAAGCGGTGCAGATCGCAACGCAGCTGGGCATTGCGGGGTTGCAACCGCGGCATGCGCACTACGCGCGCTTTCGCGATGCGCAGGGCGAGGTCATCGACGACGGCATTGCGCTGTGGTTCAACGCGCCACGCAGCTTTACCGGCGAAGACGTGGTGGAGCTGCAGGGGCATGGCAGCCCGGTAGTGTTGCGCCAACTGGTTGCACGTTGCATTGCACTGGGCGCACGCCAGGCACGCGCCGGCGAGTTCAGCGAACGCGCGTTTCTCAACGGCAAACTCGATCTGACCCAGGCCGAAGCGATTGCCGATCTGATCGCTGCCGGCGATGTGCGTGCGGCGCGTGCCGCGCGGCGCTCGCTGGACGGTGTGTTCTCGCGCCGCATCGATGCAGTGAGCGACAGCCTGACGCGCTTGCGCGTGCATGTGGAAGCGGCGATCGACTTTGCCGACGAACCGCTCGATACATTGGGCGGTACGCAGGTGCGCGAAGGATTGCAGCAGGCGCGCACATTGCTGGCGCAGCTGCTGCGCGATGCAGAACGTGGGCGCAAGCTACGCGACGGTCTGCATGCGGTGTTGATCGGCCCACCCAACGCGGGCAAGAGTTCGTTGCTCAACGCGCTGGCCGGCAGCGATCGTGCCATCGTCACCGATGTGGCCGGCACCACGCGCGACACCTTGCATGAAGCGATCCAGCTCGATGGCTTCGAGTTGACGCTGGTCGATACCGCCGGCCTGCGCGATGGCGGCGATGCAATCGAACGCGAAGGCATGCGTCGCGCGCGCGCCGAATTGCAGCGTGCCGATCTGGCGCTGGTGGTGCTCGACGCACGCGACCCGCAAGCCGCACGCGAGGCGATTGGCGATGCCATCGACGCCGTTCCGCGCCAGCTGTGGATTCATAACAAATGCGATCTGCTGGACAACAGCGCACCGCTGCTCGATACCAATGCAGTGGCGGTTTCGGCAACCACCGGCCAGGGATTGGAACAGCTGCACACCCGCCTGCGCGAGCTCGCGTTAGGCGATGGCGTTGAAAGCGTGGACGGCGAATTCTCTGCACGCACCCGGCACGTGGATGCATTACGACGCGCCGAGCAACATGCGGATGCGGCCGATCTGGAACTGGGATTCGAACAACTCGAACTGGCCGCCGAAGAGTTGCGCCTGGCGCACGCAGCGCTGGGCGAGATCACCGGCAAGCTGAGCGCCGATGAGTTGCTGGGCAAGATATTTTCGAGTTTTTGTATCGGTAAGTGAAGCGCCTCTGCGCGATGCGCCGCCAAGAGCCTCGTGAGCCGACTAATAAAAATCCGGCCTTTTCAGGCCGGATTCGTAACGCACACAGTGATGCGACACTTTAAAAGTCGTAGCGGGCAGTCAACCGGAACGAGCGCGGCGTCTGATAGTTCTGATCGTTCAGATAGTTCGGGCTGATCACATCACGCGAGGCTTCACTGAACTCGTCGTACTCGGTGACTCGGTCGTTGTTGAACAGATTGAACACGTCGAGCTTGATGCGCAGCTTGTTATCGGCCCAGTTGGGCACATAAGCGGCGGCCAGATCGAAGGTCCAGGTCCACGGCGTGCGGCCTTCGTCGCCACGTTGGCGTAACACGCGGGTACCGTCTGCGTTCAAGCAATAGAAGCTCGAGCCGCTGTAGCCGCTCAGGGTGCCCTGGTCAGGCTGCGGGATGTCGTCCAGCGGGATATAGCCCTGGCAATTGATCGGGCGCCCGGACTGCAGGACCAGATTTCCGCCAAGCTGCCATTCCGGCGTGATCGTATAAGCACCGAACAGCTTGAGCGTGTGCTGACGATCGTTCGGGGTCGGCCCATAGGTGCCATCGGTGAACAGGCGGTGGTCGAAGTCCTGGGTGAGGCCGGCGTCCTCCTGTTCCAGCGTGGAATTGACGTAGCCTTCCACGTTGCCGCGTGTCCTGGCGAACGTATAGGAGCCCTGGAAGTTGAACTTCTCGCCAGTGCGCTCCCAGAAGAACTCCAGAGCGGTATGCAGGCGGCGATATTCCGGCAGGCCAAGATACGAGGCCGGCAAGGTCGCCAGTTCCAGTTCGCCATCGCCATTGAGATCGACGTTGATGGTCACATCGCTGCCCGGATTCAAGAAGTAGCAGCTGGGCACCGAGCCCGGATCGAAATCCGGAAAGCCATTATCCGCCGCCCAATCGATCCACGGATTGGTGGTGCAGGTGTCGTCCATCCCGGACTTCACTTCGCGGCGGATCATGCGTACACCGGCCATCCAGTTTTCCGTCAACTGCAGTTGGCCACCGAGGATGATCTCGTCCTGGTACATCGGCGACAGGTTGGTGGACGCGACAGAGGCCGGATTGGGCGCAGTGAGCGAGCCATTGGTCTGGGTCTGGCCGATTTGCGCGCCTTGGCCCACCGGCGTGCCATCGGCTTCGCTCCAGCCATTGACGAAGTACCAGTTGGACACAGTCGATTCGGCGCCGGTGGCACGGATACTGGAGTTGGTCGCCACCGGGATGTAATAGCGGCCTGCGGTACCGAACAGCTTCAAGCTGGAATCGCCCAGCACATCCCAGGAGAAGCCAAGGCGCGGGGCCATTTTGTAATCGGATTCGATCCAGGCAATACCATCGCCGTTCTTGTTTTCGAACTTCTCACCGCGCAAGCCGAGCACGGCGAGGAAGTTTTCGGTGACCTGCCAGTTGTCTTCCAGATAAAACGCGCTGTTGGTGTTTTCGTAGGTGGAGCTGCTGGTCTGATAGACACGCGAGCGTGCGTACAGCGCATTGCGCGGAACCAGCTGGCCGTTGACCGTGCGCCCAGGTCGGCCCGCAAACGCACCGGTGGCCACCGAAGTACCGGGCACCGTGTAATACGCCCAGTTGATGCCACCGGCGTAGGTCCGGCCACGGTGACTGGATTCGTACTTTTCCTGATCCACGCCGAAGCGCAGCCGGTGATCGCCCAGTACCCATTCGCCATCGACACGGAACGCCTTGCGGATGTCCTCGTCCGGCTCTGCGTCGGCGTCGGCGATGGTGGAGATCGTGCCCGGGTTGCAGCCGATGTAACGGTCGATCACGCTGGTGGTCAGGCCGAAGCTATAGGCCCACGGGCATTCGCTTCCGGCCGGGTCGGCCGGCAGGCGGGAGTCGATCAGATTGCTCAAGTAGCCGTATTGCGCCGACAGTGTGAAGTTGTCGGTGAAGTAGCCGGTGTACTTGAGGATGCCGATCTTGCCGCCGTTTTCCATCTCGTACTGCTCGATCGGCACCTCGTGCCGGCCAACGTTGTAACGGTTATCGCCGTTGGCGTCGGTGGCGTATTCGTACGTGCGGTATTTGGTCTTGGCCTGGTTGTAGATGCCGGTGAATTCGACCAGGTTACTGTCGTTGATATACCAATCGAGTTTGACCATGCCCTGCGGGGTCGTGTCACTGACGCGCCGGCTGGTCAGCGCGTAGAAGTTGTCTTGACTCTCCTGGCGGCCTTCCACCATTGCAAAGAAGAACAAGCGGTCCTTGATGATCGGGCCGCTCGCATAGGCAGAGTAAATGGTGCTGTCGAACTGATCGTCGCTGCGGTACTGGTACAACGGGTCTGCCGCATCAGGATCGCGCTCGCGGACGTTTTTACCTGCCGCAGCACCCCAGTCCGGCGCCCATTCCACGCTACCGCCGTAGTGCCATTCGTTGGAGCCTGCCTTGGTGACGATGCTGACGATGCCGCCCAGCGAGCGGCCGTACTCGGCGCCGTACCCACCTGTTTTGACCTGAAGCTGGCCGATGCTCTGGAACGGCAGATTGGCGAACGACAGGAACGTGCGCATGTTGGTGACGTCGAAGCCATTGATGTAGTAGCCGTTTTCGGCCACCGACGATCCGCCGAACGAGGCAAGGTTGCCCGCACCCAGCCCGCTATCGCCGCGGACCGCGCCCGGCGCGAGCAGCGCGACCGAAGAGACGTCGCTGGCCACCGGCAGCGAGACCATCTGCTCGGCAGTGAACACGGTGGTCGATTCCACCGAAGAAACGTCGATGGGGTTGAACGCCTGCGCGCCCACCACTTCGATCCGGTCAAGCGTTTTGGCCTGACTGCCGAGCATCACTTGCGAGCCGCTGCCAACCTTGACCTCGACCTCGCGGGTCACTCCATCGGAGGTGATGATGTACTTGCCCGGAGGCAGCTGGCTGAAGGTGAATCTGCCATCTGCGGCGGCGGTCGCCGAGCGGCTCACGCCCGTCTGCGGGCTCTGGATGGCGATGGTGCTGCCGGGCTGCCCACTACCGAAAATGGAGCCAACCGCGCTCTGCGCCTGCACCCCACCGATGACGCACATGCCCAGCGCCAGGCTCAACGCGCTGCGCTTGATGTTGCGCGATAACGAACTACGAACCCCTGGACGCGTCATTCCTCTCTCTCCTGATGAATTCGGTCACGGATACTGCAGACGTGGGACTCGACTGCGAGCGCAGTCGAGGGGGAGCTGGGTTTCAGGGCACGATGTCGACAACCTGAACGGATGTCACATTCCTGAAGCCTGTCTGAAGATTAATCGAAGATGTACGGAAATGTCATCATCCGGCAACGATTGCCAAATTCAGTGCTTTTGGGCCGAGATTCGGACGCGCAGATGCTGTATGGGAATGAAGTATTCAGCCGTGAGGTACCAGCGCTAGACAGGCGCAGCGCTGCAGGGGGCCGGGTCGTCGAAGCGGAGCGATGCCAGGACCCGTGGCATGCAGCGTCAGACGCCGTAAGACAGGCGTCGCGCTTGCCAAGGCGGTGTGTGGATCCCCGATCGCCACGGTTACTGCATGATCAAGAAGGCGTAGCGCGCCGATAAGGGCTGCAAGACCGCTTCAAGACTGCGTTGAGAACGCGCAGGTGCTGCTGCACCCCGGGTTATTGGGGCGCCTGCCGCAAGGTCCACGATGCTGCCCGGCCTGGCGCCGGTTCTGCGTGCTCGGGGTGGTAGGGGCCTGCTTGGGTCCGCGTACCAGTGGCGCATAGGCCCACGCTAAGGCGCAGTTTTCCGCGTTCCGCGTGCATGACGCGGCTCTTCGCTTCGTTGGTGTCGCACGTGCATCGGCCGCAGGTCGGTGGGCTGTCGCCGGCCGACGTTCGGTAAGACCGCTGCGCACAGGCCAGCGCACTTCAGGCCGGCATGGCCGTTCCAGTCAAACAGGGCAATGTGCGCTGTTGCCTACATCGCGCCCGGCAACACTGTCTGCAAAGCCGCCGTTTCCGCTGCGCATGTGGCCGAATCCGCAGGCTTGGCCTTTGCGATTTCGCGGCGTGCAGCGATCAGATCCTTTTCAAACCCCGGGTTGCCGTGCAGTGCGGCGACGGTGGCCGCGCCCATCATTCGGCCTTGCAGGACATCGCTTTGCCAGTGCACGTTGCAGACCAGGCGGCTGTCGCCGAAGGCGCGGCCGCGTGCCAGGAGCGCGTTGCGTTGGGCGGGAGCGATCTCGGACAGGATCAGGCCCCAGGTCCAGCCGATGGCGGTGTGGCCGGACGGGTAGGAGCCATTCTTGCGCAGGGCCGCATCGTCAGCCGGGGTGCACATCGGCTGCGCATTGCGCATGAACGGGCGCGGGCGCTGATAGCGCGCCTTGGCGGCGCTGGTACTGCTGCTGGCGTCGCGCATGCTGCGCTCGAGCAGGCGCAGCAGATGCGGCGTGCTGGCTTGGTCGATCTGCACGCCGAGCGCGCAGCTGAAATGGCTGGCGGCGTCGGGAAAGCTCAGGACCGCGTCGCGCGCAGCCAGGTCCCAGCGCGGTGTGCCGCGCAGCGCGAGCATGGACTTGGCGATGGCCTCGTCGTTGGCAAGCGCGGCGCTGCCGTCCTGCGGCGGGGGCGGAACCAGCTGCAGGCTATCGGGCAGCTGCTGTTTTTCCAGGTATCCACGCGCGTCGGTGGCGAGCACCGAATCCGCCGGCTTTGCCGGTTGCCGGGCACTGGCCACGCCGCTGCCGATCACCAAGGCAGCAATGGCGACGCTTGCCAGCGTGCGTTGCGAGTGGGTGATGCGGTGGGCCATGGACGATTCCTCGAAAGCAGTACGACGGGAAGAGTCGCGCAGATTACGACGTACAGATGACACGCGCATGCCAGCACAACCCAGCGACAGCGCGGCATGCGCAGCAGCTGTCTCGGCACTGTCATCTGAGCGTCGCATCGACGCAAGACAGCTGTCGCACGCTTGCCGTCATCTTTTGACTCGTCCCCCACGCCACTCATGCCCAAGACCCATCTCTTAAGTGCTGCCGTTCTCACCGCGCTTGTGTTGTCGCCGGCCGCGCATGCGGCCGATACGCCGGCCGACGTGTCCGCCGACACCGGCTCCACCGTGCAGCAGCTCGATGCGGTGTCGGTGATTGGCCAGGGCGAAACGCGTCAGGTGCAACGCATCACCCAGCAGGACATTCCGGTGCTGCCGCCGGGCACCAGCATCCAGAAGCTGCTCAACCGCATGCCGGGCGTCAACGTGCAATCCAACGATGCTTTCGGTGCCAATGAAGAATCGCAGACGATCAGCCTGCGTGGCTTCAACGGCACGCGTCTGGGCTATACGCTCGACGGTCTGCCGCTGGGCGATAACGCCTATGGCAACTACAACGGCCTCAACATCAGCCGCGCGTTGATCGCAGAAAACTTTGGTGGCGTGGAGCTGGCCTCGGGCATCGGTGCGTTGGGCACGGCGTCCACCAGCAACCTCGGCGGCACCATCCAGTACTACTCGGCCGACCCGTCCAGCGTGTTCGGCGGGCAGGTCTCGCAGACGCTGGGGTCCGATGCCAACCGTCGCACCTTCCTGCGCGTGGATACCGGCGATTACAACGGGTTTTCTGCGTATCTGTCGGGCATCGAAGCCACCGCGGACATGTGGGCGCGTCCGGAATCGCCGACCACCACGCGCCAGTTCAACGCCAAGGGCGTGTACCAGTTCGACGGCGGCAAGCTGACTGCGTTCGCCGATACCTCGCGCACCTCGCAGGCCGATTATTCCTATCTGTCCAAGAGCGGCATGGCACGTGGTCTGGGCTGGGACTGGAATCTGTACGCACCAGATTGGAACCGTGCACTGGCGGCCGCGTACTGCGCGCCGGCCACGCGCAATGCCGCACGCTGCGGCTTCAGCGGTGGCGTGGATAACGTCGACGATGCGTACTACCAGAGCCGTGCGCTGCGCGACGACGATCTGTTCTATGTCGCCGGCGACTTCCAGCCCAACGATGCGATCAGCCTGCACACGCAGGTGTATCACCATGAAAACAAGGGGCAGGGCCATTGGTGGTCGCCGGGCCAGGCCTCCAATCCGGGCACACCGCAGGCACTGCCGATCTCGATCCGCAGTACCAACTACTGGATCAACCGTACCGGCGGCATCGCCTCGCTGGGTTGGGATCTGGGCCCGCATCATCTGGAAGCCGGGCTGTGGTACGAGCGCAATCACCACGATGTGGAGCGCAATTTCTACTGGATCACCGGGCCGGTGGACGACGACAAGTTTCTGCAAAATCCCAACCGTCGGCTGTTCTCGCAGAACTACGTGATCACCACCCGGCAGTTCTACGTGCAGGGCAACTTCAAGTTTCTCGACGAACGCCTGAGTCTGGATCTGGGCATCAAGAGCCCGAGCACTGAAATGACCGCACGCGAGACGCCGGGCATCGCGGTGGAAGCGCCGGTGGCGACCGGCTCGATCAAGGCCAGCGAGTCGGTGCTGCCGCAGATCGGGCTGGGTTATCGCCTTGCCGAAGGCCAGGAAGTGTTTGCTTCTTACGCAGAAAACATCGCTGCGTTTCAGGGCGGCGGCGCCGGTGGTCCGTTGCTTGTGACCCAAGCTTCGTTCGATGCCAGCGTCGGTGCACTGGAGCCGGAAAAGTCGCGCACCATGGAAGCCGGTTACCGCTTCGTGCGCGATCGCTTCGAGGCCTCGCTGGTGGGCTATGACGTCACCTTCGACAACCGTCTGCTCTCGCTCAATCCCTGCGCCAGCATCCAGCAGGGCACCACGCCGGCCTGCACCACGCGCTTCTTCAATGTGGGCTCGGTGAGCAGCCGCGGTGGCGAACTGACGGTGATCTGGAAGCCCACCAGCTACCTGCAGTGGTACAACTCGGCCTCGATCAACCGCTCCACCTACGACGACAACTACGTGCAGAACGGGGTGACCATTGCCACCGCCGGCAAGACCACGGTGGATACGCCCAAGCGCATGTTCGCGAGCGAAATCGCCTTCAATTACGCCGGTTGGAACGTCAACCTGCGCGGCAAGTACACCGGTGAACGCTTCTACACCTACACCAACGATCAGGGCTTTGGCGGTTACACGTCATTCGATGCCGGTGCCGGCTATGAGTTCGGCCAGGTCAGCGTGTTGCAGTCGCTCAAGCTCTCGCTCAACGTCACCAACCTCACCGACAAGCGCTACGCCTCCAACCTCACTGCGTTCGCCAACAGCGATCCGAATGGGCGGCAGTTGGCGTTTCACGCCAGTGCGCCGCGGCAGGTGTTTCTGACGCTGGATGCCAAGTTCTGAGGAAGGGATTTGGGAGTCGGGAATCGGGAATCGTAACAGCGGGTCTGGTTGCTGCTGATTGATTTCTGATGTTGATCGATGTGGATAGACTTAGAGTGGCTGACATCACCTAGCGAGTGATTGTCGGGCGGGCGCGGACGATGCGGAGGCAGCGGGATGCACGGGCGTGCATCTCTGCTTGATCGTCGGCCGAGCTGTCCCGGCGATGACGCGTTGGTGTTGATGGCTGCTTTTTCGTAGGAGAGAGGCATGATGCAGTTCCACCGTGCGTTGGTGTTGGGAGCGATGATGGTCGGCATGAGCGGGCCCGTTTTGGCCGAGGCACCGTTGGCCAAGACGGTGCAGATCTTTGCGCACCGTGGCGCCAGTGCGTTGCGCCCGGAACACACCTTGGCCTCCTACGCCAAGGCGATCGTCGATGGCGCCGATTTTGTCGAACCAGATCTGGTGTCCACCAAAGATGGTGTGCTGGTGGCGCGCCACGAGAACGAGATCGGTGGCACCACCGATGTGGCCAGTCACCCGGAGTTTGCCGCGCGCAAGACGCGCAAGACCATCGATGGGCAATCGATGGAAGGCTGGTTCACCGAAGACTTCAGCTTGAACGAGTTGAAGACGCTGCGCGCGCGCGAGCGGTTGCCGCAACTGCGTGGCACGCGCTGGGACGGGCAGTTTCAGATCGTGACCTTCGACGAGATCATCGATTTCGTCGCGGCCGAATCTGCCGCAACCGGGCGCACGATCGGGCTGATTCCGGAGATCAAGCATCCGAGTTATTTCAGTGCGCTCGGTTTGCCGATGGAAGACAAGGTGCTGGCTACCTTGCACGCGCATGCGTATACGCGCACGGCGCCGGTGGTGATCCAGTCGTTCGAGACCGGCAATCTGCGTTACCTGCGCGGCAAGATCGGGCGGCAAAGCAACATCCGCCTGCTGCAGTTGCTGGGTGGGGCGCAGATGCCGTTGCCCGATGCGGGCACGGGCGACGCGCTCGGCACCTATGCGCAATTGATGACCCCGGCGGGGCTCAAGCAGGTGGCCAGCTACGCCGATGCGATCGGGCCGGACATCCGCGCCATCATTCCGCTGGACGCGCAGCAACGGCTGGGTACGCCGACCAGCCTGGTGCGCGATGCGCATGCGGCCGGATTGCAGGTGCAGCCGTATACGTTCCGTCCGGAAAATTACTTTCTGGCTGCCGATAACCGCAGTAGCGGCGCGGTGACCGAGCGTAACGACGCAGGTGCTTTGGCCGAGCTCAAGACCTATCTGGACACGGGCATCGATGCGTTCTTTGCCGATGATCCGGGTCTGGCACGGCGTGCGTTGCGCGGGCAAGCACCGCGATAGGTAGCGCGTTCATAGGAGCGCGCCTGCGCGCGACGGGCATCACCGGGATAGCTGCATCGCGTGCGGGCACACTCGCGCGGGATGAGATGACGACGCACTTCGCGTTGCAGCAACGCTCACGTTGCGTGATCCTCGGACACCTACCGTGCCGGGCATCGTCGGTAACGCCCCGTCGCGCGCAGGCACGCTCCTACGTAACGCGGTGTAGCGGCCCGATTGGTTGGATGCTGACCTTACGAGAGGCGCTACTTGCCTTCACGAGACGTGCAGCACCACGTTTGTAGGAGCGTGCCTGCGCGCGACGGGCATGACCGGGAAAGCAGCAGCGCGCTATAACCCGTTTGTACGCAATGCGATGACGATGCATTTCGTAATGCAATGCCGCTCTTGCGTTGCATGGCCTTCGAGTACGCACCTTACCGGGCATCGTCGGTAACGCCCGGTCGCGCGCAAGCACGCTCCTACGGGAGCTCAGGATTGTTTCGATCATCGTTTCATGCAGGTACTAAGTACCCGGCGGGCGCTCGCGCGTCGGGAAATGCAGCACCACGTTTTCCGAGCCGTCGTCCTGGCGTTGCCACAGCACCGGTACCTGACGCGGCGGCGGGGGTTCCAGCATCGCGTGCTCGGCGTTGCGCACTTCCCAGGCGGCGTCTTCGTCCTCGTCTTCCCAGCTGTAGCGCGGCTTGGCCTGCTGCGGGTCGCGCAGGCGTAGCAGCAGCGCGGCGATCAAGCCGGCCACCGCACCGCCCAGATGCGATTGCCAGGACACGCCGGCTTCGTGCGGCAGGATGGTCACCAACATGCCGCCATAGAACAGGAAGGCGATCATGCTGGTGGCGATCGCCGGGCGGTCGCGCCGTAGCAGGCCCAGCACGAACACCAGAAACATCAGGCCGTGGGTGACGCCGCTGGCGCCCAGGTGGCGGCTGCCAGGCTCGCCCAACAGCCACGCGCCCAGCCCCGAGCCCAGCCACAGCAGCGGTAGTGCCATGGCGGTGGCGCGCGGGTACACGCTGCCGGCCAAGGTGCCCAGGATCAGCAGCGCTGCCGCATTGGCGCCCAAATGCGCGAGCGAGCCGTGCAACAGCGGCGCAGTGAGAATGCCGATCAGGCCGTCCGCCTGCAGTGGCGCGACCGCCCAGGCGCGCCAGTCGAACATGCCTTGCGCGGTGAACACCGCCACCAGCAGCAACACGGCGGCCAGGCTGATGTTGAAGGCGCGCAGGACCCGCGAGCGGTCCAGGCGGCTCTGGGTGGTGGTATCGGAGGCAACAGAATGCGGTGTCATACATTCACGGATGGCGGCGTGGTTTTGCCTTTGCAAGCCCCGTGAGCGCGGGATAACCGGATCCGGCGACGGGACAATCCCGCCGCCTGCCGGGCTGATGCAACGCCCGGCAGGCAGGCAATTCACCGCAGATGATCGGGTGGCAACCAGGGCGCGGCGCCGATGTTCCGGTATCGCCTGTGGTGCGCTGCGGCCCAGCCGAGCAGTGGGCGGCGTAGCTACCGATCAAGGCCGAAGACCACGACCGGGCTCAGTGGCAAGAGACGAAGCGAAACCGCGGCGTCCCTTGCACCACCAACTGCAGCGAAGCACACCTCCGATTCCCGATTCCCGATTCCCGATTCCCGGCCGGTCAGTGCCCGGCCGGCTTGGCCGGGCGCAGCAGGCTCAGCATGATGGTGGCCACCAGGATCGTGACCACGACCGCCAGCGAGACCAGCACCGGGATCTTGTACAGATCGATGATCATCATCTTGGTGCCGATGAACACCAGGATCACCGCCAGGCCGTACGGCAGCAGGTGGAAGCGGTCGGCCATGCCGGCCAGCAGGAAGAACATCGCGCGCAAGCCCAACACCGCAAACACGTTGGAGGTCAGCACGATGAACGGGTCGGTGGTGATCGCAAAGATGGCCGGGATGCTGTCCACCGCAAAGATCACATCGATCACTGCAATCAGGATCAACACCACAAACAGCGGGGTGAACCAGCGCTTGCCATCCTTGATCACGCTGAGCAGGTTGCCGTGGTACTGCGGGCTCAGGCGCAGATGGCTGCGCATCCAGCGCAATACCGGGTTGGTTTCCAGATCCGGCTCCTTGCCGGCGGAGAACCACATCTTGATGCCGGTCAGCAGCAGAAACGCACCGAACACGTACAGCAGCCAATGGAACTTGGCCAGCAGCATCGAGCCGGCGAAGATCATGATCGCGCGCAGCACGATGGCGCCCAGTACCCCGATGATCAGCACGCGCTGGCGCTGTTCCTCGGGCACGCCGAAGTAGGTCATGACCATCAGGAACACGAAGATGTTGTCGACCGCCAGCGATTTTTCGACCAGGTAGCCGGTCAGAAACTGCAGCCCGATCTGATCGGCCCGCGCATCGCCCATGGTGCCCTGCAGGTACCACCACAGCCCGGCATTGAAGGCCAGTGCCAGCAGCACCCAGCCGATGCTCCACCAGGTGGCTTCCTTGAAGGTGACCTTGTGGGCGCCGCCATGGCGCATCAGCACCAGATCGATCAGCAGCGCGGCGATCACCACCGCCCCGAAACCGCCCCATAACCAGACATTGCCAATGGTTTGCATAAAAGAATCCCGAAAAGTGAAACGACCTGGACAGCCGGTTGGGCTGAGGCCTTGTGACACGGAAATCGTGGATTCCGGGTGACGGACCTTCGCCTGCGCGGCGAAGGTCTCGCTCGCAACCGGCCAGACCGGTTGCCGTTGCACCGGAGCGTCTGCCGGAGCAGGACTCGTAATGACGGCGACAACGTTGGGAGCTACTCCCCTTCTGGGGCCGATTCTGCGTGCCGGGGACGGGCACGTCAATCCAGCCGGATACAATAGGTGAATGAATACTCCTGTCCCCGTCGTCCGACTCAAGAATGCGTGGCGTTCCAGCCACCCGTGGATCTTCCAGAAGCTGGTCGAAAAGCCCATCGCCAAGCCCAAACCCGGCACCATCGTCGATGTGGTCGGCGTGGATGGGGAATGGATCGGCCGCGGCTTCTACAACGGCCACTCGCGCATCGCCGTGCGCATCCTGGAAACCGACCAGTCGGTGCCGGTGGATGCGGGCTGGTTTTCGCGCAAGATCGCCGCGGCGGTAAGCCTGCGCCGCGACTGGCTCAAGCTCGACGGTGTCTCCGATGCCTGGCGGGTGGTGCATAGCGAAGGCGACGGCCTGTCCGGCCTGGTGGTGGACCGCTACAGCGACCTGGTGGTGGTGGAGTTCTTCGCCGCCGGCATGTTCCGCCATCGTGAATGGATCTACGAGGCGCTGCGCGAGCAGTTCCCGGGTTGCCGCTTCCACAGCTTTGCCGACGAACACGTGCAAAAGCAGGAAAGCTTCGACTTCCACAGCAACACCACCACCGAAGCGTCCGTGATCACCGAGCACGGCATCAAGTTCCGTGCCGACCCGGCCGGCGCGCACAAGACCGGGTTCTTTGCCGATCAGCGCGACAACCGCCAGTGGCTGAGCGAGCAGGTGGAAGGCAAGACCGTGCTGGACCTGTGCTGCAACACCGGTGGCTTTGCGGTGTATGCGGCCGCGCGCGGTGCGGCCGAGGTGCTGGGCGTGGATATCGACGAAGACGTCATCGCCATTGCCAAGGGCAACGCCAAGCTCAACAACGTGCGCCCCAAGTTCGTGCAGGCCGATATCTTTCCGTGGCTGCGCGATGCGGCCAATCGCGGCGATCAGTTCGATGTGGTGATCCTGGACCCGGCCAAGATGACCCGCGACCGCGAGCAGGTGATCCCGGCGCTGAAGAAGTACCTGGACATGAATAAATTGGCGCTGGGCGTGGTCAAGCCCGGTGGCCTGTTCGCCACCTTCTCGTGCACCGGCCTGGTGGCCGAGCAGGAGTTTCTGGACATGCTGCGCCGCGCCTCGTATTTCTCCGGCCGCACCATCCAGATTCTGAAAGTAGCCGGCGCCGGCCCGGACCATCCGTTCATGGCGCACGTGCAGGAATCGCGCTATCTCAAGGCCGTGTTCTGCCGCGTGATGTGACAGCGGTAGTGATGAGGCAGCGGGCGATGCGTAGCGCCCGCTGCGTGGTTGGGCACCGGCGGTGGCATTGCAGTCGTGGTGGCCCGATGACGGCGCCGCTGTGTGGCTGCGTTGCACTGCAGGTAAGCGGTGCACAGTGGGTGCTCGCATCTGCCGCCGCAGCGCGTGGCGTGTGCTGTTCCATGTGGTGCAGGTGAGGCGGTACGGTCATCGTCATCGCGCAGCGGATGCAGGTCTGCGCGCGATGGCAATGGGTGATGGCAGCGCACTGCAGCCGGGACTTCAACGCAGACATTCACTAGGGAGCGGCAGCCGATGACGTCCAGCGACGAAGACGAACGCAAGGCCTTGCGCCGGTTGCTGCGCGAGATCGAGCGGCCCAATGCCAGCCTGCTGGCCAGCAACTGGCCGGTGTTTGGCGTGTGGTTGCTGTTTTCCGGGGCGTTCATGTATCTGTTCCAGACCGGCACCGGCTCGCCGCTGCACCCGTTGCTGCTGGCGCTGGGCTCCACCTGTCTGGGTGTGTTCGGCGCGTGGATCGTGTTCCGCTCGGTGTGGGCGCGTCAATGGCCGCATGTGCGCGAGCACATCGATGTGGAAAGCCTGCGCGCACGGCTGGCCGAACTCGACGATTGAGCCTGCGTTGGACGTGCAGCGTGCACGGCAGCGTCGATGTGCAGTGCTGGTGTGCATGCGGCCTTAGCACCGCATGCAAGCGCACGCCTGCATGCGATCGCTCTCAAACCCACTCGCCACACAGGACCACGCGCTGCTTTCAACACGTTGCAACTGTGGTGCGGTGACCTGGTCATAACAGCCAAATCAGACGCGAGGCGCAATGCCAAACAAACGGCACGTGCCACTGACGCGCGCAAGCGGCGTGAGCGTTGCGTGCGGCCACCGATGGCCGTCCCTGGCCTGTCTGTAGAGTCTTCTTGCGCTGATGCGCAGCTACTTGCTGCAGCTGCGCAAGATCACCAGCCGGCTGGCCGCGCGGTGATTTCCGGCACCGCCTGGCGCAGGTCTGCACCGAACTCCGGGTTGGTCATCGTGGCCGGATCGACAAACCCGTAGAACACGCCCTGGGTGGGCGAGGCGCCTTGTTCTTCGACATCGCCACGCAGCTGTGCGGTGCCGCCGACGTTGATGGCGCCGAATGCACCCGGGCCCATGAACACGGTATGCGCCTGCGCAGTGGCACCGATGGTGGCGCCCGGATGCCACACGGTGAGCCCGCCGAGCACCGCATTGCCCTGCACCGTGCCGCCCATTACCGTGGCGCGGCCATCGATGCGCGCATTGCCCAGCACATTGCCGGCCAGCACGCGTGCGCGTGGCCCCACGTAGGCGGTGGAGGCGACATTGGCGGTGTTGGCGACCCAGCCGCCACCGTTGGCGTGACGACGCCCCACCGGGGTGGGTGTGGGCGCATTGGGCTGGCTGCCGGCTGGCGCGGCATTGGTCAGCGTCACGCTCCACGGGTAGCGGTAGATCGCGTAGTACGACTGGTCCCACTTGATCTGCTGCATGGTGCTGGGCGCACCCATCACCATCAGATACACCGCGCGATCGCCGCTCTTCAGCGACATGCTGACGCTGGCCTTGGCGCCGCGCTGCAGCGTGCTGTAACGCGCCTTGCCGGCACTGTCGATGGCCACCACGCCCCAGCGCCAGTCCGAGTCCGGGGTGGGAATGCTGGACGGATCGTTGAGCAGGCCGGGCAGGCTGGTGACCGCTGCTGCGCTCTGCACCTGGCCCTCGAAGGCGACCTGGATCGTGGTGGCGCCGCTGGCGGGGATGAGCTGCACCAGGTTGTAGCCCCAGCGCTGCGGTGCCCATTCGAACGGCACGCGATAGCGGTTGGCCTGGCCGGCCACCGGGTCGAGCACGGTCATGCGCAAGGCGCGGTCGCGGTTGTCCCAGTCCTGGGTGCGCTGCGGGTCGAACGACAGATTGCTGCCGTAGCGCGCGCGATACAGCACGCCCTGGTCGCTGCCGTCGGGATTGGTGTAATCCCAGTTAACGTTGCGCATGGCCCAGTCGCCGAACACATCGTTCAGTTGTGCCTGCGTCCAGCCCATGTTGGTCTTGATGACTGAAAACGGATCGGCGGTGCGACGCGCCGGGTTATCGATGCGCGGTGCCTTGCTCCACATGTCGTTGATGATGGCGTAGCCGTAGCGGTTCTTCAGATACTCCATGAACTGCCAGTTGCAATAACGGTCGCGCGTGGAGCCCAGATACACGTGCGGGTAGTTCACCAGCATGCTGGAGCAATGCACGTCGCTGCCGTGGAATTCCGGCAGCTGATGGGTCATCCAGTTGGCGTGCGATTCCCAGATCCAGCCGGTGTATTCGGACTCCTGCAAACCGCCAGCCTGGTACTGCAGCGCATGCGTGAGTTCGTGCGCCAGACCCCAATGGTCGCGCAGGCCGCCCGGCGCCATCCACATGCCCATGCCGCCACTACTGGTGGCACCGCCGCTCAGGCCAAAACTCGGGTCCAGATGCAGGTTGGCCTTGTACTTGGTGGCGACATTGCAGAACGGCTCGGGAAACTGCAGGCGATTGATGAAGGTGTCCCAGACCATTTCCAGATGCGCGCCGGCCGCACGCACATCCGCATCGGAGACGCCGTTACCATTCCAGCGGAAGGCGAAATGCGCCGTTTCGTAGCGCACCGGCGGCATGCCGATTTCATTGACGCGCGCCGTCCAGGTGCCGGCGGTGCAGGCCGCACTCGCGGTGGAGGCCGCGCCAAGGCCGGTGGCGATCAAACCAAGGGTGAGCAAGCGCCGGGGCAGCGCACGCGATGCGATGGACATAGAGGGATCTCGCCAAGAAGGGAAGGTGTTGCGCACACCCGCACGTCGCGCGCTGAAAGCACGGCGATCTGCGGGTATCGGGAGTGGGGGATGCCGCCAGCGACGGCCGCGCAAGTGTGCGCAGCGCCGACCGCCGCGCAATTGCTTTGGCAGTGTATTTTTTAGAACTGCAACGCGTTCGGCGCTCGCGGTGTGGCGCTGGTTGAACTTGTGCGCGCCATGACCGGGCCATTTGCGTGCACAACGCGAAGCCAGCGCGCGGCCGCGCTGCGGCTATGATCGGATGACCCCACCTGCCTGCGAGCGCGCATGAATCTGCAACTGCGATGTGTGGCCGTGTTGCTGAGCCTGGCTGGCTCGGCGCATGCGCTGGAGTTTTCCAAGGCCGAGTTGGCGCGCGCCACTGCGCTGCAAAAGCGCCTGGTCACCCTGGATTCGCATCTGGATACGCCGGCCAATCTGGAGCGGCCCGACTTCGATATGTTGCAGGCGCATGCCGGCAATCGCCTGTCGCAAGTGGATTACCCGCGCATGGTCGACGGCGCGCTCGATGGCGGGTTCTGGGCGGTTTACACCGGCCAGGGCAATCGCAGCGCCGCCGCGCATCTCGATGACCGCGATGCCGGGCTGCAGCGGCTGATGAAGATCCATCAACTGCTGGCCGCACAGCCGCAGCGGTTTGCGTTTGCGAGCACGCCCGCCGATGCAGCGCGCATCAAGGCCGACGGCAAGCGGGTGGTGTACATCAGCATGGAAAATGCCAGCCCGCTGGTCGCCGACCCCACGCTGCTGCGCTTCTATTACGCGCAGGGGCTGCGCCTGATGAGCACGGTGCACTTTCTCAACAACGAGTTCGCCGACTCGGCTACCGACCCCAAGGGTCCGGAGTGGAAGGGCTTGAGTCCGGCCGGCAAGCAACTGGTGCAACAGGCGCAAGCGCTGGGCATCGTGATCGATCAATCGCACGCCTCCGACGCGGTGTTCGATCAGTTGATTGCGCTATCGCCGGTGCCGATCGTGCTCTCGCACAGCGGCGCGCGTGCGGTGTACGACCATCCGCGCAACATCGACGATGCACGCTTGAAGGTGCTGGCCGAACACGGCGGCGTGATTCAGGTGAACTCCTACGGTGGCTATCTGGTCGACAGCGGTGCCAGTGCCGAGCGCAAGGCCGCCGAAAAGGCGCTGACCGATCAGTACGGCGGCTGGGAACACGTCAAGATCGCCGACGGCACCGCCCTGAGCGCCGCACTCAAAGCGCTGGATGCGCGTTACCCAATCAAGCGCGCCACCGAAGAGGATTTCTTCGCCCATCTGGAACACGTGCTGGCCGTGGTCGGGCCCGACCACGTGGGTATCGGCATGGATTGGGATGGCGGCGGTGGTGTGGTCGGGCTGGAAGATGTTTCCAAGCTCCCGCGCATCACCGCATGGCTGCAGCGCAAGGGCTATACCGAAGCGCAGATCGCCGGCATCTGGGGCGGCAACCTGCTGCGGGTGATGCAACAGGCGCAGGACTACGCGGCCAAGCAGGCCAAGGCGACGTAGGGCGATGTACCGCACCTTGCAGGTGGCATTGCCGCAGCGCATCGCCGCGGCAGCGCCTTGTCCCTTATCGCAGGCGCGTCCGCAGGCGCGTCGCTGGTGAGAGTCGTCATCGCCCCGGATGCGTACAAGGAGAGCCTGTCTGCGCGCGCGGTGGCCGCGCAGATCGAAGCGGGGTTTGCCGAGGTATTCCCGCAGTGGCACTACACCGCCGTGCCCATGGCCGATGGTGGCGAAGGCACCGTGGATGCGCTGGTCGCTGCCACTGGCGGGCGGGTGATCGCATGCACGGTCAGCGGCCCGCTCGGCACGCCGGTGCAGGCCTTCTTCGGCCTGACCGGCGATGGCGCCACCGCGGTGATCGAAATGGCCGCCGCCAGCGGGCTGGCCCTGATACCGCCAGCACAGCGCGCGCCGTTGCATGCCAGCACCGCCGGAGTGGGTGCGTTGATCCTGGCCGCGCTGGATGCCGGCGCGCGGCGTTTCATCATCGGCATCGGCGGCAGCGCCAGCACCGATGGCGGCGCCGGCATGGCACAGGCGCTGGGCGCGCGGCTGCTGGACGCGCACGGTGCGCCGATCGGCTCCGGCGGTGGGGCACTGGCGGCGTTGGCGCGCATCGACACCGCTGGCCTGGACGCGCGGCTGCAGCAGTGCCACATCGAGGTGGCCTGCGATGTCGACAACCCGCTGATCGGGCCGACCGGTGCCTCGGCAGTGTTCGGCCCGCAAAAGGGCGCCACCTCGGCGATGGTGCGCCAACTCGACGCCAACCTGCGGCACTACGCCGATGTGGTGCAGCGCGAGCTGGGCGTGCGCCTGCACGCGCTGCCTGGCGGCGGCGCGGCCGGCGGGCTGGGCGCCGGGTTGGTGGCGTTCCTGGGCGCGCAGTTGCGTCCAGGCGTGGAGGTTGTCGCCCAGGCGCTGAGGCTGGAAGCGCTGATCGCACAGGCCGATCTGGTGATCACCGGCGAAGGCCGTGTCGACAGCCAGAGCCTGCGCGGCAAGACGCCCGTGGGCGTGGCACGCCTGGCGCAGCGGCACGGTATCCCGGTCATCGCCATTGCCGGATCGCTGGGCAACGGCGCTGAACAGCTGCACGCGGAGGGCATCGCTGCGATGTTTTCGGTGGTGCCTGGCGCCTGCACGATGGAGCAGGCATTGGCCGACGCTGCCCGCAATGTCCGCGTCACCGCACGCAACCTGGCGGCAGCGCTGCAGGTGGGCGGCGCGCTGATGCAGCGGTCTGCCGCCGATGACCGCGAATGAGGAAACACGTGGACCAGGCCAAGCGGGCGCCCACCCCCTGCACAGCGGCCGCAGCGCATCCCGTGTTCCGGTGCACGAAAGCGCTGATTGGCACTCATGCCCAGTCCGCTAGACTGGGCGGATTGCACGGGCACGAGCGAGCTTGCCGTTGAATCAGCGCGATACCGTTGTGTCATCCACCACCAGCGAAGCGCAGCGTCTGGCGCGGCTGGCGTTGTTGCAGGTGATCGATACCGAATCCGAACCGTTCTTCGATGCCCTGGCAGCCGCCGCACAGGCTATCGCCGGCACGCCCATCGCGCTGGTGTCGCTGGTGGACGAGCATCGGCAATGGTGGAAGGCCAACATCGGCTTGCCGGGCGTGTCCGAGACCCCGCGCGAGCTGGCGTTCTGCGCCCACGCCATCCAGGGCGATGCGGTGATGGAGGTGCCCAACGCCCCGGCCGACCCGCGCTTCTCCAGCAACGCCCTGGTCACCGATACACCCGGCATCCGCTATTACGCCGGCGCCCCCATCGTGCTGCCCGATGGCCTGCGCATGGGCACGGTGTGCGTGATCGACCAGCGCCCGCGTCAGCTGCAGCCGGCCCAGCTGGCAGCTCTGCAACAGCTGGCCAAGGTGGCCGCCGAAGGCCTGGAGCAGCGCCGGGTGATGCTCGAACGCGCCGACATCAACGCCCAACTGCAGCAGCGTCTGCGCGAGAGCGAAGCGTTTCTGGAGCGTACCGGGCGGGTGGCCGGCGTCGGCGGCTGGGAAGTGGACGTGAGCGCCAATACGCTGACCTGGTCGGATGAAACCTGCCGGCTGCACGACTTGCCGCCGGGCTATCAACCCACGCTGGCCGAAGCCATCACCTTCTACCCGCTGGAAGCGCGCGCGGTGATCACCGAGGCGGTGGAACTGTGCGTGCGCGACGGCACGCCCTGGGATCTGGAGCTGCCATTGATCAGCAGTACCGGCCGCCGCCTGTGGGTGCACAGCACCGGCGCGGTGGAACATGTCGACGGCCGCATGCGCCTGATCGGCGCAATCCAGGACGTCACTGACCGCCATCGCGCGGTGGACGCGCTGGCCGCCAGCGAGCGCAAGTTCCGCAAGATGTTCCAGTACAGCCTGGGGCTGATCTGCACCCACGACATGGATGGCCACCTGGTCAGCGTGAACCCGGCGGCAGCGCGCTCGCTGGGCCGCAGCGTGGAGGAGATGGAGGGCCGCTCGCTGTTCGAGCTGATCCGCCCGGAGCGGCATGACGGCGTGCGCGGCTACCTGTCGCGCATGGTGCTCGACGGCCAGGATTCCGGCGTGATCGAGCTGGTGGCCGGCGATGGCAGCCTGCGTCACTGGAAATACCACAACGTGCTCGACGTGGAGTCTGACGCCACCATCGTCCTGGCCCACGCCCAGGACGTCACCAACCAGCATCAGCAGGAAAAACAGCTGCTGGAATGGTCGTTCACCGACCCGTTGACCAACTGCTTCAATCGCCGCTTCCTGGACGACCTGGACAGGCGCGATGCCAGCGTGCGCTGGGGCTGCGTGGTAGTGGACCTGGACAAGTTCAAACTGGTCAACGACACCTACGGCCACCAGCGCGGCGATGAAGTGCTGGTGCAGATGGCCTGGTTTCTCAATGCCCCGTTGCGCCGGCAGGACCACCTGGTCCGGCTGGGCGGCGATGAATTTCTGGTGCTGATGCACCAGGCCAGCGAGCAGCAGCTGCAAGAGCTGGTGCGCACCTACACGGCGGCCAGCGACGATGCGCCGATCCTGTTCACGCTGGGCACGGCCTTGCGCCAGGAAGGCGAAGCGCTGACCGCGGTGGTCGACCGGGCCGACCATTCGCTTTACGCCATCCGGCGCGCGCGGCGCGGGTCCGGGATCGGCCAGCAGCGTTAGCGGCTGGCCGCGCGGGACGTTCCGGTGGCCGGGTGGCCCGGCAAGGCCGGTTGCGCGTGGCGCCCTGCAACGCTGCAGAATCTGCGCCGAAACACGTGCTCCTGAATACGCGATCGCCTATCATGTAACCGTTTTCAACTACATGGATTGGAATGGATACCTTCGATCGCACCCAACTCAGCCCCAAGTGGCAGTTTCGCTTCGACTTCTTCGACCGTCACGGCAGCCCCAAGGAGCCGACCTACAAGGAGGCGCTGAAGACGCTGAGCTTCGGTGACAAGGTCAAGATCGGCATGAATTTCTATGCCTTCTTCTTCGGCTGCATCTATTTCTTCATCATCGGCCTGTGGCGCAAGGCGTTGAGCCTGATTGGCATCAGCCTCGTGCTGGGCATCGTGGCCTCGTTCCTACCGGCCGCGTTCCAGAATGTGCTGTGGCTGCCGATGTCGTTGTTGACCGGCATGATCGCCAACTACGCCTATTACCTGGACAAGGCCAAAGGCAGCACCAGCTGGAACCCGTTCGAAGGCATGCGCTGGATCTGACGTTACCGCAACACCGCAGCGCCGGCCCCTCCCGCCGTCGCCAACGTGTCGCCAAGCCCGGTCCGATGACCGGGCTTTTTTGTGGACGCCGAAAAAGCAGGCGAGGCGTCGCTTGTCTGCGCGCCCCGCACTGATTCAAATCTACCGATTAGCCCTGACCTTCAGTTGTGGCACCTCCGCGCTTATCGCTAAATCCGCCCAATGCAAGGCCGCGATGAGGTCCTGGCTGAAACAACTTCGGACCGGCTCCTCGCGTCAGCGACGCCGAGAGCGGACATCAAGGAAAACACCAGGAAAACGAAGCTATTTGCAGGACTGCAACAAACATCCTGCTGAGGGTCAGGGCTAATCAGGCAAATCTATGGCTTGGCAGTAAGCTATCCAGACTTCAAGCACCGGAGTGTTGGCCATGGATTCTCTTCGCCAAGGGCACCGCATTGCCAAAGTTGTTTCGACCAGCGCTTTGCTGCTGGTATTGGCCGCCTGCGCGGAGCCGTCGAATGCCCATCAGGAGAAAGCCATGCAGGATGTCACCTCCGCCGACCTTAAGCGCGAGCAGGACCGCGTCGCCGCACTTGTCGATGCCGCCGCTCCTGAGCGTTCGGCGCCAATGATGACCTGGGACGGCTATCCCGCATTGCAACCAGGAGCTGAGCACATCCCAGAGCAGCTTTTGAAGCAGATCGAGGCACTCGCCAAGGCTCTCCATGCCCAAGCAGACTCCGACCCCGCCAATGTGGAGCGCGTGTTGGGAATCGCGCTTCCTCCCGACACCAAACATGAGCGCAGAGGGGTGACTGGCAGTGTGGGGCAGGGCACTTACGAATGGGCGGTGTGGAAGCCATCACCCAAGCACCCTGGGCACCGGGTGGAACTGACACTCACCCCCAACGCCTGCCTTGGCTACGAGGGGCTGAAGAAGCAGATGGAGGCTGATGGGTTCCAGGTGTATGTGCCCACGTTTGGCGATGATCAGCGAATCACGTTCCACAAGGTCGTCGGCCCGTCGCTTGGGCTCTACATTGCGGCTACCCCCGACAGAAGGGACGCACCGACCTGCGTGACGATCGTCCGCTTCGAGATGGAGCGCAGCGATGCCTGATACCCGCATCGAGCGCATGCTCCAAGAGACCGAACAGCAATCGTCTCTGTCCCCAAGTGCAGCCAAGGACCTCCGCGAGGCGGTGGAGTCATCGCCTTATCTGGTTGAGGTGATGACCAAAGCCATCGACAACGGCGACCTTGAGCACATCAAGTTCGCTCGCACGCCCAACGAAGGTGGGCACTACAACCACGGCGAAAAGACGATCAGCGTCAACGCCGATGTATTGCAGCGACCGACCCGGTCAGAGCGGATAGACCAGCTCACCGGAGTCCTAGGACACGAAACGGGGCACGCTTTGATGGCCCGTTCCAATGAGATCAGCACCTACAAGCTGTCCTATCGAATCGATGAGGCGCTCAAAGAGGGTGCGCGCTACGGCGAGGCAACGGTGGAAATCACTCCTTTGGCAAAGGAATACATCAACGCTTCCCGGGAAAATGAAGCGCTCGCCGAACTGGTATCGATGAATTCGGTGGCCAGTCGGGTCAAGCACCAAGACCCAGACGTCAGCCAAGCCGAACTGCTTCAGCGCCTCGACCCGACTACGCCCTGCGTCACGAACGGGCGGTTGGCTCCAGGCATTCAGATGGATGCCCAGGGCATCCAGCACACCGACAACCGCATCGACAGCCTTGCGGTAAAAGCCGTGGCGAGTTGTCAGTTCGATCAGTCCGGTAAAGGGCTGGGCGCGTTAGGGCAGTCTGACTACAACGCCCTTTACTTGTCTTACGTCGTGTCCGCCGGGGCTGCCGTATCCCGTGACTTGGACAGGGCTTCCAGCCAGTCGATTCCGAGCCTTGGCCTCAACCTGAAAGAGCTTGGCAGTTCGGTGGAAGAAGTCCAGGCGGCGGGGACTTCCTTGGGTGGACAGGGGAAAGCTTTTGGATTCACCGACACTTCCGACGGGCAGCTACGTCCCACCGAGGTGCGACAGATCGGAAAAGGCGGCGTCGGTCAGCCGGACACGGTGCCCCAGTCCGTCTCCCGCGACCAGGCCGTGCTGGCCGACAGCCCCGCTCATGCCGACCATCAGACCTATGCCCGCATTCACGACTGGGTCAAAGGCACGGGGAACTGGAGCGACGAGGAAAGCAAAAATGTTTCGGCTGCACTTTACAAGCAGCAGACCGAAGACCCGTTGCTGAAGCAAGTGGACCAGGTCACCGGGGGCCTAGGCCGGGATGGGGCCCACAACGTCTTTGCGGTCTACACCCCACATGGAATTGGGGTCGCGCCAATGTTCCACACACATGTCGATGGCCGCCAAGCCGTGCAAGAACCGGCACAACAGAACCTTCAGCAGGCCGAAACCATCAGGCAGGATCAGGTCCGCCAGCAGGCGTTGGAACAGACGCAGCAGCAAAATCAGCAGCAGGAGCAGGGGCCAAGGATCACCATGGGCGGTCCTTGAAAGTGCTCACCGACGTGGCTGCCTCTAATTGAGAGATCACCGCCAGTCACGCCCACCTGCAATCGCTTAACGCGCCAGGCGCCTGATCTGCCGCCCGAGCGTCGGCCTGCAATGGCTGTTGGTCGACAACCTGTTGTTGCGCGGTAGTTACGCCATCAGTTTCCGTGCCCCGGACATGCATTCCCGGCTCAGCCAACCCAGCTCGGCGCAGGTGTGCACCCTGGATCACTCCCGTTGCATCGCCAGACGGGCACAGCCGCTTTTCGGAATCGCGGTGTTCGGAATCGGCATGCACCACTTGTAGACTCGGACTCCGGTACGCCGTCAGCACGCAACTGGCGAGGATTCACCTTAGTTTTACCGGCTGTTCCTAGTCGTCGTTCGAGCACCGTCGTCATGCTGATCGCCGCGTCTTGCAGCGGTCGGTGCGCGTCATTCCACCTGCGGCCTCGGCCGCTCTCCCCCGAGGTGTCTTGCATGCTCTCTGCCGTTGCATCCGATCGCTCTTTGTTGCCTCTTCCATCAACCTCGCTGTGGCGCCGCGCCGCTGCCCTTTGCCTGCTCGGCATGGCGGTTGCACCGCCGCTGGCCGCGCAGGACCCGGCGCAGGTCAACACCTTCATCGGCAGCAAGGACGACGGCAATACGTATCCCGGCGCGTCCGCTCCGTTCGGCCTGATCCAGGTCAGCCCGATCGGCGCGCACTACGCCGGCTGGCGCTACGACGACCCCACTATTCGCGGCTTCGGGCATTCGTTTTTGTCCGGTGCGGGTTGCTGGGAGCAGGGCGGGCAGGTGTCGATCCTGCCGGTGACCGGCAGCATCGGCCCGGGTGGCGATTTCGACACCGCCGACGCCAAGACCTTCGACCAGAAGCGCTATGCAGCGCGCTACACGCATGCCGGCGAAGTGGGCCAGGCCGGTTATTACAAGGTGCGGCTCACCGACTACGGCGGCATCGACGCCGAAGCCACTGCACTCACCCGCGCCGCTGCCGAGCGCTACACCTTCGCGCCTGGCGCCGACACCGGCCACCTGCTGATCAACGTGGCCCAGGCCAACGACCGCCACGTGGTGATCGGCAGCCAGGTGCAGCTGGTCGGCGACCGTGTGGTGGAAGGCAAACTGGTCACGCAGAGTTTCTGTGGCGGCCACGAATACACCACCTGGTTCCGGCTGGAATTCGATCGCCCGTTCACCGCGCACGGGGTGTGGGGCGAAGACGGCGGCGTGCCTGGCGCGCGTCACGGCATGGGCGGCGAACTCAAACCCAATGGCGCCTGGCTCAGCTTTCCGCTGGGCAAGGGCAAGGACGCGCGCGCGGTGACCGTGATCAGCGCCATCTCGCATGTCGATGCCGACGGCGCACGCAGCAACCTGCGCGCCGATGGCATGCAGGGCGGCACGCTGCTGAGCCTGGAGCGGATGCGCCAGCGCGCGCAGCAGGTCTGGCGCACCGAACTGGCCAGCCTGCAGCTGGACGGCGCCAGCAAGGACGACCGCAGCGTGGCCTACACCGCGCTCTACCACGCCTTGTTGCAGCCGCTCACCGGCAGCGATGCCGATGGCCGCTACCGCGGCTATGACGATGCGATCCATCGTGCCGAGGGCTGGACCTACTACGAGTACTTTTCGCTGTGGGACACCTATCGCTCGCAGAACCAGTTGCTCGCCTTGCTGCGCCCGCAGCGCGCGCGCGACATCGGCCGCTCGCTGCTGGCGATCCATCAGCAAGGCGGCTGGCTGCCGCGTTGGGGCTACGCCAACTACGACACCAACATCATGACCGGCGATCCGGTGACGCCGTTCCTGGTCGACCTGTGGCGCTTCGGCGCACTACAGGGCAACGAGGCCGAGGCCTACGCCGCGCTACGGCAGAACGCCTTCGGCCAACCGCCGATCAACTCGCGGCATTCCGGGCGTTCGGGCAACGCGAGTTATCTCGCCAATGGCTTCGTGCAATACGACCGCGCGTTTCCGTCCAAGGGCATGGACGTGGACCCGCACCACGGCGGCTCGGCCACGCTGGAATACGCCCTGGCCGATTGCGCGCTGGCACAGATGGCCCAAGCCCTGGGCCATGCCGACGACAGCACCCAGCTGCGTGCGCGCGGCGGCAACTGGCATCACGTCTGGGACGCCACGGTGCGCGATGCGGACACTAGCTTTGCCGGCTTCCCGCGTCCACGCCTGGAAGATGGCAGCTGGTACGCGCCATCCAACGACCAGTACAGCCCACGCTCGCAACATGGCTTCCACGAAGGCACTGCCTGGCAATACCAATGGCTGGTGCAGCAGGACATCCCAGGCATGCTGCAGGCCATGCATGGCAGCGACCAGGCAGGCAAACGCCTGGACACCTTCTTCGCCTACGACGACCTGCTGAAAGACCCGCTCAACGGTGCGCGCACGCATTGGGTGGTCGGCCCGTACAGCTATTACAACCAGTACCGCTACAACCCCAACAACGAGCCCGACCTGCACGCGCCGTGGATGTACACGCTGATCGGCCAGCCGTGGAAGACCGCCACCGTGGTGCGCGCCGCGCAGCAGTTGTTCACCAATGCGCCCAATGGCGTCACCGGCAACGACGACCTCGGCACGATGTCGGCCTGGTATTTGTTCAGTGCCTTGGGGCTGTATCCGGCGGTGCCGGGTAGCGGCGAGTTCCTGTTGCACACGCCGCGTTTCAAGCGCGCCACGCTGGACCTGGGTAACGGCAAACGCCTGCGTATCGATGCCCCCGGCGCCGATGGCCGCGCGCTGCAATATGTGCAGGGCGTGCGCTTGAACGGCACGCCGCAGACCAAGGTCTTCCTGGATTGGGCGCAGTTGCAGCAAGGCGGCACGTTGTCGTTTGCGCTCACCAAGCAGGCGCCCACGCAAGGCTGGGGCACCCAAGCGGATGCACTCCCAACCTCGTTCTGCGCCACGCCTGCAGCAGCGCCTTGAGCCAAAGCTTCTCCCCTGGTTGCGGGGAGTGCGAGGGAAAGCCCTGACGTTGTCGGAGCATGTACTAAAGCCCCTCTCCTGCGGGGCGATAAGGCACAGCTTGCGCGCCACTGGCGCGCGTGCCTGGGAGCGCCCGCGTCGCTAGCGCGGGTTGGGGCGCGGAGCGGGGGTTGGGGTGAGGGTACGGAGCGAAGCCCCTGACCAAGTTGGATAACACCAGGCTTCGCCCGTCCCCTCATCCGGCCCTTCGGGCCACCTTCTCCCGATGGGAGAAGGGAGTGGTCAGCGCGCATCCGCAAGCAGTCGTGCAGCACAGGACTGCTACCGTCAAGACTTTCCCATCGACGATTCAACCTGGAAGGCGCGTGGCGACGCGTTCGTCATGCATGGCACTGAAAGATATCTGGGGCGCCCCTCATCCGGCCCTTCGGGCCACCTTCTCCCGATGGGAGATGGAACTACCCAACCTTCGCCAAGCGGCTATTCCGCCGCCCATACGCCAGGTAGACCACCACGCCCAACACATTCCACAGCAAGAACCACAGCTGCGTCTTGCTCGGCAGGCTCCAGAACAGATACAGGCAGCCCAGGATCGCTACCGGTCCCACCACCCAGGCCAGCGGCGTGCGGAACGCCCGCGCACGGGTGGGTTCGCGCACGCGCAACACCAGCAAACACGCCGCCACGGCAGTAAACGCGGCCAACGTGCCGGCATTGGCCAACGCGGCGATTTCGTCCAGCCGCGCTACACCCGCCAACGCCGCCACCAGCACCGCGGTGAACAAGGTGATCGCCACCGGCGTGCCGGTGCGGGCGTTGACCTTGGACAAGCCGCGCGGCAACAGTCCGTCGCGCGACATCACAAAGAAGATCCGGCTCTGCCCGTACAGGAACGCCAGCAGCACCGTCGGCAGCGCGATGATCGCCACCGCACCGATCACCAACGCTGCCTTGCCGTGGCCCAGCTCGCGCATGATCAACGCCAACGGCTCCGGGCTCTTACTGAACACGGTGAAGCTCAACGCGCCCACTGCCGACAGCGCCACCAGCACGTAAATCAACGTGCAGCCGATCATCGAACCGACGATACCGATCGACAGATCGCGCCCCGGGTTCTTGGTCTCTTCGGCGGCGGTGGAAATCGCATCGAACCCATAGAACGCAAAGAAGATGATCGCTGCTGCCGCCATCACCCCGCGCTCCACACCGTCCGGCCCCATCGCCTTGGAGAAGCCATACGGCATGAACGGCTGCAGGTTGGCGCTGTTGAAGGCCGGCAAGGCGATCGCCACGAACACAGCCAGCGCAATGATCTTTAGTACCACCAGCACCGCATTGAGCGTGGCGCTCTCCTTGGTGCCGGCCATCAACATGCCGGCCACCAAAAAGGTGATCACCACCGCCGGCAGGTTCACGATGCCGCCGGCGTGCGGCCCGGCAATCAATGCATGCGGCAGGTCGACGCCCACCCACTGCAGGAACCCGACGAAATAGCCCGACCAGCCCACCGCCACGGTGCTGACCACCAGCGAATATTCCAGCACCAGGCTCCAGCCCACCACCCAGGCGATGCTCTCGCCCAAGGCGGTGTAGCTGTAGGTGTATGCACTGCCGGCAGCCGGCATCATCGTGGCCATTTCCGCATACGCCAGTGCCGCGCAGGCGCACACGATGCCGGCGGCAACGAAGGACAGCAGCACGGCCGGGCCGGCCTTGTCCGCGCCCACGCCGATCAGCGTGTAGATGCCGGTGCCGACGATCGCCCCGATCCCCAGCGCGATCAGATGCGGCCAACTCAGGCTGCGCACCAGTTGCCGGCCGGCCTCGTGCACGGTGACCTGATCGATGGATTTGCGCCGGAGCCAAGACGACATGCGGACCTCGAAGGAACCAAAAGAATCGCCGAGTGTCGCCCAACGCGCTGCAGCAAAGCTATCGGTGGTGATGCGATTCGGGTTGAGGCGATGCGGCTGCGTGTCCGGAAGCTACGCAGACAGATGACCCATAGGCCGCCACAACGGCACCGCTAAGCCACCCCATTACACCCATGCCGCTGAAACCCGACACGCAGTCCGAGCTGCGCGTAATACGCCTCCACCGCAGGCAACTCCGGCCGATCGATCGGGCTGGCAAACCAGCGCTGCGTCGATAAGCCCAGCACGATATCGGCCAGGGTGAAGTTTGCCCCGAGTACGAACGGACCGCCGCGCTGCAACTGTGCGTCGAGGATGGTCATATGCCGATTCCACTCGCGCACGCTGGCTGCAATCGCCTGCACACCGGTATGCGCCGCACTGCCACGCACCGTGGCCATGAACGCGTAACGCCAGGCGTTGTTGAGCTCGGTGGCCTGCCAATCCATCCATTGCTCGACCAGTGCACGTGCAGCGGGCGCACTCGGCAGCAGATCGTCGCGGTGGCTGCGCGCGGCCAGATACCGGCAGATGGTGTTCGATTCCCACAGCACCACCGTGCCATCGCGCATCACCGGCACCAACGCATTGGGATTGAGCGCGCGAAACGCCGACGTGTCCACCGAGGCAAATCCGCTGCCATACGCATGCAGCGTGTAGTCCAGCGCCAACTCCTCGCACAGCCACAGCACCT
Source organism: Xanthomonas sp. WHRI 8932A (assembly GCF_035012785.1). NCBI lineage: Bacteria > Pseudomonadati > Pseudomonadota > Gammaproteobacteria > Lysobacterales > Lysobacteraceae > Xanthomonas > Xanthomonas sp. WHRI 8932A. The sequence goes on along the minus strand of NZ_JAYGQQ010000013.1, from coordinate 80,647 downwards.
TGCGCACATTGATGGAGGTCGGCTTTCCGTAGAGTTCGAGCATGGTCTGTCGCAGATTTGGCAGGCTGCTCACCTTAGCGTGTCATCACTTTTTCGCGCAGTGACCCAGGCAAACCCCTGCACGAGCTCGACGCCCGCGTCGCAGCTACCGCCGCGCGCCGAGTGCGAACCTGCGCCAACCCACCGGGCACCGCGCCATGCCCCCGCACCGATGCATCCAGTCGCCAAGCCGCTGGCGCAGCTGTTGCGACCGGCCCCGTTACACTGCGCGCATGTCATCCGAATCCCTGATCCTTCTCGGACTGCTCGTCGTAGTCCTCGTGTTGCAGCTGCTCGCCCTGCTGCGGCGTCCTTCCACCAGCGGTCTGGAGCTGGCGCTGCGCGCCGAACAACGCGACGGCCGCGGCGAACTGCGCGAGCAACTCGAAGGCCTGGCGCGGCAGCAGGATGCGCGTCTGGAAACCTTCGCGCGCAATCTCACCGAGTTGTCCACCCGCACCGATCAACGTCTGGACTTGCTGCGCGATGCCCTTGGCGAAGATGCCCGCAAGGCGCGCGAAGAAAGCGGCCTGGCCCAGCAACGCACCGGCGAATTGCTGACCCTGCGGCTCACCGAACTGCGCACCCAGCTCGAAGGCTTCGGCCAGCAGCAGGAAACCCGCATCCAGGTGTTCGGCCAGCAACTGACCGACCTGATCGCACGCACCGACACGCATATGGCCGCGTTGCGCGAAGCGCTGGCCGAGGATGCGCGCAAGGGCCGCGCCGAAGCCGGCGAGTCGCAGCAACGCTTCACCGAAGCGCTGAGCCAGCGCCTGAACGAACTCACCCAGCGCAACGAGCTGCGCATCGGCGAGATGCGCGCCACGCTGGAACAGCAACTGGCCAGCCTGCAAAGCGACAACGCCAGCAAGCTGGAACTGATGCGCGCCACCGTCGACGAAAAACTGCAGACCACGCTCAACACACGCCTGGATGCGTCCTTCAAACTCGTCTCCGAGCGCCTGGAACAGGTGCAACGCGGCCTGGGCGAAATGCAGCAACTGGCCACCGGCGTGGGCGATCTCAAGCGCGTGCTCAGCAACGTCAAGGACCGCGGCGGTTGGGGTGAAGTGCAGCTGGAGAACATCCTCGAGCAGACGCTGACGATGGAACAGTACGCGCGCGGCGTGCGGGTCAAACCCGAGAGCGCCGAAGCGGTGGATTTTGCGATCCGCCTGCCCGGGCGCGGCGACGACACGGTGGTGTGGCTGCCGGTCGACGCCAAGTTCCCGCGCGAGGACTACGAACGCCTGATCGACGCGCAGGAGAAGGGCGACCTGGACGCGATCAAGCAGTCGACCGCGCAGCTGGAGCGCGCCATCCGCGTGCAGGCCAAATCCATCAGCGACAAGTACGTCAGCCCGCCCCACACGACGGATTTCGCAGTGATGTTTCTGCCCACCGAGGGCCTGTACGCCGAAGTCATCCGCCGCGCCGGCCTGGTCGACCTGCTGCAGCGCGAACATCGCGTGGTACTGGCCGGCCCGACCACGTTCACCGCCCTGCTCAATAGCCTGCAAATGGGCTTCCGCACGCTGGCCATCGAAAAACGCTCCAGCGAGGTCTGGCAGGTGCTGGGCGCAGTGAAGAGTGAGTTCGGCAAGTTCGCCGGCATTCTGGAGAAGGCCGAGCGGCAGATCAGCACCGTCGGCAAGAGCCTCGGCGAAGCCAGCCGCAAGACCCGCACCATCGAACGCCGCCTGCGCGGTGTGGAAACCTTGTCCGGCGACCAATCCCAAGCGCTACTGGACGCTGCCGACAACGGCAACGACGACGGCAACGACGACGAAATCGGCGACGAGCAAGAGTGATCCACCCGCAGACGCCAGCCAACAGAAAGCAAACGTAGGAGCGCACCCGGGCGCGACAAGGCATTCCCGGTAACGCCTCATCGCGGCCAGGTCCGCTCCTACACCACCAGCCGCAGGACGCGCACGATCGAATGCGGCCCGCGCAGCGCAGAAGTAGTTCGATCGCAAACGGCGATGCAGCAGCGCCCCTGCCCAAGAGACAGCACACCATAGGTAGGAGCGCACCCGGGCGCGACAGGGCATTACCGGTAACGCCTCATCGCGGCCAGGTCCGCTCCTACACCGCCAGCCGCGCACCCTCAAATGCGGCCTGCGCAGCGCAGAAGTAGTTCGACCGCAAACGGCGATGCAGCAGCGCCCCTGCCCAAGAGACAGCACACCGTAGGTAGGAGCGCACCCGGGCGCGACAAGGCATTACCGGTAACGCCTCATCGCGTCCGGGTGCGCTCCTACAACAGCAGGGTCGAGGCATCATCTTTCTGCGTCCTGTGCCAAGCACACCACGCAGACATCGGCATCGCGATCCTGCGTACCTGACCTTTCAAAGAGAATTGGCATGTCGACCCGTTGGATCTACGCGGCACTGTCCGCGCTGCTGCTGGCTGCCTGCAGCAACTCACCTGCGTCTCGCGCAGAGGCCGCATCCGCGAGCACGCCCGCATCGCAAACCGCAAACGCCGACGCAGCCGCCTGCACCGCAAAAGGCGGGCAACTGCGCCCGGTGGGCCGCATGCAGATTCCGCGTTGCATCGTGCCGTATGCGGATGCCGGCAAGACCTGCACCGACAAGGCCGATTGCAGCGGCGATTGCCTGGCCACCAGCATCGTGCCGGCCGGTACCGCCACTACCGGCACCTGCCAGCGCGACAGCGATCGCTTCGGCTGCCGTCAGGCTGTAGTGGGTGGCAAAGGCCAGGCGGCGCTGTGTATCGATTGACCGGCTGATGCGCGCGCGGGCGACATCGCTCGCGCGCATCCGGCGGTTTATGCTCTGGTGCTTCCCGCCAATCAGGACGCACCCATGACTTCGAGCATCCACGCCATTGCGGTGACACGCATCGATGGCGCACCGGCCACCTTGGCCGACTACCGCGGCAAGGTACTGCTGGTGGTCAATGTTGCCTCCAAGTGCGGACTCACCCCGCAATACGAAGGCCTGGAAGCGCTGTACCGAGACAAGCATGCGGCGGGCCTGGAAGTGCTGGCGTTCCCGGCCAACGACTTCAACGGCCAGGAACCCGGCAGCGAGGCGGAGATCGCCCAGTTCTGCCAGCTCAGCTACGACGTCACCTTCCCGATGTTCTCCAAGATCGCCGTCACCGGTGCAGACACCCATCCGTTGTATCAGGCCCTGACCAGCGCGCGCCCGAGCGCCACCGGCGATGGCCCAATGCGCGAGAAACTCGCCGGCTATGGCATTGCCGCAAACCCCGCACCGGGCGTGCTGTGGAACTTCGAAAAATTCCTTATCGGCCGCGACGGCGCCGTTATCGAGCGTTTCGCTCCCGATGTGCCGGCAGACGATGCGCGCCTGCGCGCAGCCGTGGATGCCGCATTGGCTGAGGCTGCATAAAGCAGGCAGCCGTCCTTCAATGCCAGGCAAGACATGCGTTCGAGCCGGTGTTCTGATGCTGATCTTGATCAGCGTGCTTGCCTGCGTCACCGGTCTGGCGCTGTGGTACCACAGCCGCCTGGCCAATCCATGTCCTGATGGCGCGCTCATCAATGGCGAGCCGGCAACGTGCTTTTACCGTATCGAATGGATGGAAAAGTGGCCAATGATTGCGGTTGTGCTTGTGGTCGGCTTTGCGTTTTGCCTGTTGGCTTCCTGGCTATCGTTCAAAATCCCAAGCCTCCGCAAACGGATGTGACCACGTGCAGATGATGCGTCGATTTTCTTGCGATCAAAGATGACAGTAACCGCCTGCATCGAGCACGTCCTGCCAAACCAGGCACGCGAATCAAGCGCGGCTGCGGCGAGGCAGGCGAAATGATGGAGATCCGCGCGACGCCAACCAATCACCTACGCCTCGCAACGACAGCGCACCAGCAGTAGACGCGGCGTTGGGGGCGAGCACTTGCCGCGCCGGCTGATAACGAGCGACTGGCCTGGCGTCTTTTCGAAGGAACCCTGGATGACAGACGACCTCACCCAGCTTTTTGATCGTGCGACCATCACGCGCACGGCATCGGCCGACGAGATTTCAGACCTCCAAGCGCAGATCGGCCCGCTGCCGCCTTCCTACGCGCTGTTTGCGCGCACATTCGGCTACGGCACGACCAACGGCCTTTTCGTCATCGAGATGCCCTTCAGCATGTTCGGCAATGACGGTCTGCTCGTCCGAGGTGTCGAACTCCACGATCAGGTTCATTCGCTGGTCGACCAATACCTGGAAGACGGCATCGCGATCGGCGATCTCGATTGCCTTGAACCCTATGACGACGAAAGCCGTGACATCGCCCACTTCTTCGACGCGCTTCGTTTCTACGGCAGCAGCATCAACGGTGAGTATCTGTGCTGGCGCCGCGACCAGGACGATTTCAAGTTCTATGTCATCGACCGCGCCTGCTTCTCGATCCGTTGTGCCGGAACGAGCCTCATCCAGTTCATCCGCAAAGCGCAGACCAGCGAGATTAGAACAGTGCTTGGTTCCGGTTATCAGGCACTGCCGCGCACCTTCGAAGGCGCCACTGCCGAGGGCTGAGTACAACGTCATCCGGGTCTGCTGCGGACGCGCAATCTCAATGGGTTTCAGATCTAACGGCGGCCAGTCATCTTTTGCGCTCACCGCCGGTGCGCAGCCGCTGCCCGGCACCGGCATACACCACCTGTGCGCTCCGGTGCCGAGCGCACGACTGACGGCTACTTGCCGGGTGGTGTTGGCCGCGCTAAACACACGCAGCAATCAAGGTGGACGTGCTGGACACTGGCACACGTCATCATCTGCATGATCTTCACAAAGCAAAAAGCCCGGGATCGCTCCCGGGCTTTCGCGTGCAGGTCACACCACAGCGCAACCGATCAACGAATCCACTGCGGAATCGGCATCGCGTCCACCGGCACGGTACTGTCCTTGTCTTCGCGCAGATAGTCCGGCAGTTCGCCGTCTTCGGTACGTCGGCTGCGCAGGTCGCGCACGATCTGATAGTTGCGGCGCTGCATCCAGGCATCGCGGGTCAGCGCGTATTCGTCGGGAGCCTGGTCGCGCAGCGAATCCAGCGACATCAGCTGCGAACGCGTATCCACCAGCTGCAAGCCCTGCAGGGCAAAGCGCGCACCGCCGTCGTCGACCTGGCGCACCCACGACAGCGGAATATCGCCACCCAGGCCAACGGTGTCGCGCACGGTGCGTGGGCCAAACAGCGGCAGCTCGAAGTAACGCGAGTTACGCCAGCCCCAGGCACCCAGGGTCTGCCCGAAGTCTTCGCTGCGGCGCGGAATGCCGGCGGCGGAGGCCGGGTCGAACAGACCGGCCACGCCCAACGTGGAGTTCATCACAAAGCGCCCCAGCGACTGCACCGCAAAGACCGGGTGGCCCTGCAGCAACTGGTTGACCATGGTCAGCGGCGTGCCGAGGTTGTCGAAGAAGTTGGTCACGCCCAGCCGCGCCGGTTGTGGCACCACCTTGGTGTATGCCGTCGCCAGCGGACGCGCCACGCCACGGTCCACCGCCAGATTGAAGCGATGCATGCCGCGGTTGTAGCGCTCCCACGGGTCGTAGGCGGGGGCGCCTGGCTGCGCAGGCGCGCCATTGGCACCGGCCTGCGGGGTCGTCGCACCGTACAAGGCATCGAAGTCGTCTTCGGCCGAGGTGGGCGCACCTGCAGTTGCAGCACCGGCATCGCTGCCGGCAGCGGACTGCTCGGCAGGCGCGGTGGCCACGCCGGCAGGCAGTGCATCGGGTGCGGCGAAACCCGCAGCGGCCGGTTGCGCGGTCACCCCGGCATCGTCACGCACCGGTGTTGCTGTGCTGGGTGCGGTATCGGCACTGGCCGACGGCGGTGCCGACTTCGGCGCGTGGCTGGCGCAGGCGCCCAGCAACAGGCAGGCCAGCAAGGGGAGGGTGCGTAACTGGGTCATGGCGTGGCGCTCAGGCCTGAAAATCGAGAGTGGGGGACAAGCGATAGGCGGCGCGCAATTCGTCCAGACCGGACGTCTCACCCACCACCGCCGCAGTGCCGTTACCGCGCAACCGCGCGGCCAGTTCGGCCAGCATCGCAACGCCGGCACTGTCCAGGCGTTGTACACCTGTCAGGTCCAGCGTGCGCACGCCATCCAACTGGGCGATCGCCTGCGGCCAGGCCGCAGTGACCGCCGCACGGTCGAGCACGCCGGTCAACGCCAGCGTGTCGCCGTTGCGTTGCACGGTGCTGTTACTTGCCATTGGCCGGTGCCGCGCCAACCTGCAGGTTGCCGCTACGCAGTTCCGCGGCGACCTTGGCGATGCCCTTTTCGCGCAACGGGCCGTCGAACTGAGTCTTGAAGGTCTGCACGTAGGAAATGCCTTCGATCATCACGTCGAAGATCTTCCACTGGCCACCGCTGTTGCGCATCAGGTAGTCGACCGGGGTCGGGTCATTGCCGGCGCGCAGCAGGTCGGTGGAGACCTTGACGCCGCGGTTGCCCGGCAGCGCGCTCTCGGACTTGGCGCGGAAGGTCGGCTTGCCTTCGAAGTTCAGCAGCGCGGTGCCGTAACGCTGCATCAGGTTCTCGGCCAGCGCGTCGGCAAACAGCTTGATGTCCGCGTCCGACGCGCCACGGCCGTGCACGCCCAGCACCAGACGGGCCGAGTAGTCGCGGTCGAAGGCCTTGTTCAATTCGCCATTGATGTACTGGCGCAGGGCGGCCGGATTGCCGCGAAACTCGGCTCGGCGCTGGTCCAGCGTGGTCAGGATGCGGGTGCTGCTGTCGATGACGGTCTTGGTGGCCGCGCCTTGCGCAGGCGCGCTGGCGGCGGCGGGCTGGGCCAGCACGGTGGCCGGTGCGCACACCAGCAGGGTCGAGGCCAGGACGGCGGAGAGCAGGGTGGTTTTCATTGGTGGTGAGGTTCCGTAGAGGGAGAAGCGGGCTGGGCAGGCGCGGGCGTCTGACCATCGGTGGCGGCCGGGGCATTGCTGCCACCACTACCGCCACCACTGAACATGTACTTGCCGACCAGCTGCAGCAGATCCACTGCCGGCTGGGTGAAGCCGATCTCTTCGCCCGGCTTGAGCGTTTCCGGGTCGCCGCCCGGCTGCAGACCGATATAGCTCTCGCCCAGCAAGCCGCTGGTGAAGATGCCGGCCGAGGTGTCGGCGGGCAGATCCTTGTATTTGGTGTCCAGCGACAGCGTCACCACCGAATCGAACTTGGTCGGATCCAGGTTGATCTCGGACACCTTGCCGATGGTCACGCCGCCGATCTTCACCGGCGCCTGCGCGCGCAGCTGGCCGATCTGGCTGAAGCGCGCGATCAAGGTGTACTGGCTGGAACCGAAGCCCCAGCGCTGATTGGTCGAGGCCACCGCCAACACCAGCAGCGAGGCCAGGGTCAGCAGCAAAAAGGCGCCAACGGCGAATTCGAGTCGTGGTCCACGCATGGCCATGGGCTATCTCACCTAAACAACATTGCAGAAAGGACGAAGTTGAACATCAGCACCAACAGCGAGGCGTTGACCACCGCGCGGGTGGTGGCGATCGAGGTGCCTTCGATGGTCGGCTCGGCATGGAAGCCCACATAGGCGGCCACCAGCGCAGCAGTGCCGCCGAAGATCGCCGACTTGAGCATCGCCACGCCGAAGTCGTCCCAGAAATCGACGCTGTTGCTCAGCCCCGACCAGAATGTGCCGTTGTCGATGCCCAACACGTGTACGGCTTCGAAGTAGCCGCCGGTGATGGCCAGCGAGCAGAACACGCCGGTCAGCAGCGGCACCGTCAGCACGGCCGCCCAGAACCGCGGCGCCACTGCCTTGGCCACCGGGTCGATGGCCATCAGTTCGAGCGCCTTGATCTGGTCGGTGGCGCGCATCAGGCCGAGTTCGGCGGCGATCGAGCTGCCGGCGCGGCCGATGAACAGCAACGCGGTCAGCACCGGTGCCAGCTCGCGGTAGAGCGACAGCCCCAACAGCGTGGACAGCGCGTCCGACGCACCGTAGGTGGTCAGCGTGCGGTAGCCCTGCAGCGTCAGCACCAGGCCGACGAAGGCGCCGCCCACGGCGATGATCGGCAATGAGCGCGCGCCGACCTTGTAGATTTCGCGCACCAGCTCGGCGATGAAATCGCGCGTCGGCAGCGAGCCGCGCAGCACGGTCAGCGAAAACAAGCCGGCGCGGCCAAAGGCGCGGATCGATTCAACCATGGCCATCAGGCAGCACTCCGGTCGCGGCGCGGTGCGGCATCGAAGGCGATCGGGCCATCCGGCTGGCCGTGCAGGAACTGCTGCACCAACGGATCGGTACTGTCCTGCAATTGCGCCGGCGTGCCGGCGAACACGATGCCGCCATTGGCGATGACCACCGCCTGGTCGCAGATCGGCAGCGTCTCGTGCACGTGGTGGCTGACGATGATGCTGGTCAGACCCAGGCTGTCGTTGAGGCGCTGGATCAGGCTCATGATCACGCCCGAGGCGATCGGGTCCAGCCCGGTCAGCGGCTCGTCGTAGATCATCAATGGCGGGTCCAGCGCCAGCGCGCGCGCCAGCGCCACACGTCGCGCCATGCCGCCGGACAACTCACGTGGCCAGGCATCGGCGGCAGCAAGCAGGCCCACGGCGTGGAGCTTCATCTGTACCAGCCGCTGCAGCACCGGCGCCGGCAGGCGCGTATGCGTGCGCAGCGGCAGTGCGACGTTATCGGCCACGCTCAGGTCGGTGAGCAAGCCGTTGCCTTGCAGCAATACGCCGACATTGCGGCGCATCTCCAACAACGCTCGGCTGCCATGCGGGATCGGGCTACCGAACAAGGTCACCGTACCGGCGACCGGGCGCAGTTCGCCGGTCAACGCCGCCAGCATCGTGGACTTGCCGCTACCGGAAGGACCAAGCACGGCAGTGATGCTGCCGCGCGGCACATCGAGCGAAACGTCGCGCAAAATCGTCCGCCCGCCGCGATCGATGCGGACACCGGACAACTGCACGACAGGAGAGGCGGACGCCGTCATCGAAGCCTTTAACAGAATTCCAACGCAATAGAGTAGCCGTCACACGGCTGAACATAACCGAACCGCTGCGTGCAGTATTGTCGCATTCATGCGGCAAGCGATGTGGCTGAGCATGTCGCCATCTGCGTAACAGCGTGTCCCGTAACGCAGAGACTGAAGCACTGCGTGTCATTGCTGTTCAACGTACGCAGCAGTAGGGTAATTAGCGTGCGATCGCTCGGCACACTTGGCGATACCTGCACCGTCGTGACGTTTCTCGCGGTCAGGTGTTTCGTCTGAGGGTTCCTGCCGGTCCTTCTGATCTGTCGAGTGCGTCGCGTTGTTGGCATCGCCGTCTTGTGGTGCCAGCGCAAAAGACGCGAGGATCCATCTCCATCGTCGCCAAGGAATCATCCATGGAGTTGCTGACGCTTGAACACTTCGCCGGGAGTGTCAATGAAACCTTCGCTGCGTCATTGAACGAGGGCGAGGTGCCGTTTGTGTTGGTGGAAGCGCGGCCGCTGCAGGACGCACGCAACGCGCAACGCGCCCCGTTCTCGCTGTTGTTCCGCAATGGCTCGGCGTTTCTGTTTCCGCAGCAGACCTATCAGATGCGCCATGCGCGGCTAGGCGAGATCGGCATCTTTCTGGTGCCGGTGGCACGCGAGCGCGATGGGTTTCTGTATCAGGCCGTCTTTAATTGAGCGCCTTCAACTGACCAGGTGATCGTGCGGATGCCACTGCATCTGCAGATGTGTCTGGTTGCTGCTGCCTGCAACGAACCCATGGCGGACGTACAGGCGCTGCGCGGCGGGATTGGCGTGCAGCACGTGCAATGACAGCGCACATCCCGCCTCGCGGGCGCGTGCCTGCGCATGCGCAAGCAGGTGCGAGCCGATGCCGCGGCCACGCCAGTCCGGCAGCAGGCTGATGTCGATCAAGGTGTGCTGGGGCGCAGTGCAATGCAGATAGAGCCTGCCGACACGCGCGTCGTTGGCCTCAACGATCAGAAAGTCGGCATCGGCAAAATGCTGCCGGTAATGCGCGCGCTGCAGGTCGAATTGCTGGTCCAGAAACGCACGCTTGGTCGCTTGCGGCCATGACACGCGCGCAAGCTCGTCGCTGCGCGTGCTGGCGTACAGCTCCTGCAACCATGGCAGGTCGGTATCGCGTTCCGAACGCAAGACGACGGCCTGCGTACCAGACCCGACCGCGTGGTCGTGGCCGAACGCTGCCGTCGCCGCCGTGCTGGAGAGCCGCTGCGCCATGGCCTCAATCGAATACCGGGTAATCGCCCTGCAGTGCGATGCAGAAGTTCACTGCCAGATAGGGCTGCCGGTTCTCGTGGGCCAGGCCGTTGCCGGTGGGCAACAGCATGCTAGGGAAGAATTGCTTGTCCGGCGCGACTGCAAAGAACGGGCGCTCGGTGTTGACGCTCAGCGACGACAGGGCAACACCACTGGCCGGCGTGCCCGTCTTCTTGGTCAAGTCCGGCTGCGAAAACGCGTTGGCGCCGTGCTGGTGCATGGGGATCTGCGTGCTTAGCAGGCTTTCCGAGGCGGAGCCGAAGTTGCTGCCCAGCGTTCGCTGGGTCAGCCCCGGCCCAGCGCCCTGCTGGCAGCCAGCGCGTGAGGAAAAGTTCGGCAACTGGAAGGTGCTGCTGCCGTTGCCGCCATAGGCCACGCCGAGCAGCGAGTACAGCGTGGTGTTCTGCGTGATCGGCAGGGTGGCGCCATTGCAGAACGCCCAGCCAACAGGATTGAAATCGAAGCCGAACAGCTGGATTTCACCGATATAGGGTTCGGTCATGAACAGATTCCTCCGATGAAGCGGATGCGGGCTGCGGCCTGATCGGCGCGGCGCGAGGGATATCAAGCCTGCTGCGGAAAGATGCCGGTGGTGGCGATGCAGTACTGCACCGTCAGCGTCGGCATGAGGTTGTCGTGCGGCTGGCTGCCGCCAGAGAACGAGGTGCTCTGCGCGGACATCGCCAGCGTGGTCGCGCCGTTGACGTCGCTGACATAGAACGTGCTGCCGCTGACCGCCGCCGGCAACAGCCCCGCGGGTGCGGTAGCGGTCGCCGCGCTGGTGGTGGCCTGGGCGGTATGCGTGTGCGCCGGCATCTGCAGGTCGATCAACGTCACCGTCTCGGTGCCGGAGCGCTGGGCGAGCACATAGTTGCTCAGCCCGGGGCCTTGGCCCTGGTGGATCGGCACGCGGCCGCGCAGATCCGGCACCGCGAATGTGGTCGTGCCATTGCCGCCGTAGGCGGTACCGAGCAGCATGTACAACGTTTCGTAGTCGGAGATCTGCAGCAGCGAGCCGTCGCAGGCCTGCCAATTCTGGGGAGTGCGGCCAAAGCCGAACATGCGGATTTCGCCGATGAATGGAGTGCTCATGAGGTCCTTCCTGGTCGATGAGACGCCACGCGCGCACTGCGCGCCAAGCGCCCGGATATGCGTGCGCCTAGCTGCGCGAGGGGAAGATGCCGGACAGCGCGATGCAGAAATTGATCGCGGTGTACGGCTGCATATTCGGATGCGCCTGGTTGCCGCCGCTGTTGGCGACCGTGCCTTGGGACAGCGGCACCATCGCGCCAGGCGCGGCATACAACGCGTGTGCGGTTCCGGTGGTGATGTTGTTGTTGGCGAACAGGCGCCCCGTCGGCACGCGGTTGTCGCCGTTGGCGCTGCTGCAATCCATCAGGTGGCTGTGCGCGGGAAGGTTGTCCGCCACCAGCGTCACCGTCTCCGCACCGGCAGCCTGCGCCATCGGCATTGCAGGGGGCTGCCAACTCGGATCGGCCGACGGCCCGTAACCCATCGGCGTACGTCCGCGCATATCCGGCAACGCGAACGTGCTGCTGCCATTGCCGCCGAAGCGACTGCCAAGCAGGCTGAACAGCGCCTGGTTCTGATTGACCGGTAATAGCTGGCCGTTGCATTGCGCAAAATATTTGGGTGCGAAAACGAACCCGGTCATCATGATCTGACCGACAAAAAACTCGCTCATGCAGATCTCCCCGCGTAGGTACGCCGCCGAACGGATGTCGGGACTGCGGTACAGATACCTGTCGAGGTTGCGCACCACAAGCCATCAGCCTTCAAAACTGGAATGAAGTATTAATTTTTCATTCTTTAACTGGCAGTCAGTTCCTGTTTAAATAGCGCCGCAGTCCAACTGTATGCCCTGAAAGGCATCGCGTTGCGCTGATCTGAGGCACCAGGACCGATGCCGACGCCGGGGTGGCGTGCTTTTTTTGGGGAAAACTTATGTCCACGACTTTCGCCGCCTTGGGTGGCGTGCGCCCGCTATTGCGTTGGATGTTGGCGCTGTTGTTGTTGGCGACGTCTCACGTTGCCATGGCTGCCTACTGCCCGAGTCCGAAAAGCGCCACCATCAACTCCGGCGGCTCGGTGTCCTTTGAAGTTGGCGACTGCGACGGCCCTTCCAACATCGGCATGTTAGATCCCGGTATATCTCCTGCGCATGGCAGTTACAGCGCTCCCGGTCAGAATCCCGACAGCACCGAACAGGTGACCTATTTCAACAACGGGGACGGCGCCACGTCGGACTCGTTTTACCTGCTTGACGAAGACAACAACCAGGTCGTCTTCAACATCACCATCAATCCGTCGCGCACCGCCAGCATCGCGGTGAGCCCGGCCAGTCGCAACGAAGACAGCGGTTTATCGTTCACCTATACGGTGACGCTGAGCCAGACCAGCGGTACGGCCACCACGGTGAACCTCAACCGTAGCGGCACCGCCACCAACGGCGTCGATTACACCGGCTCGGTGAGCAGCGTCGTGGTGCCCGCCAACACCGCCTCGGCCAGCTTCGCCGTCACTCCGGTCTCCGATACCTCGGTGGAGGCAGACGAGACGGTCGTGGTCAGCGTAGTCAGCGGCACCGGCTATGGCGTCGGCAGCCCGTCCAGCGCCACCGCAACCATCCTCAACGACGATCTGCCCACCGCGTCGATCACCTTGTCGCCGGTCAGTGTGGCCGAGGACGGTGCCACCAATCTGGTCTACACCGTCACGCTCGACCAAGTGCCGGCGAGCGCAGTGTCAGTCGCTTACAGCGTTGGCGGCAGCGCGACCTCGGGCACCGACTACGCGGCCGTGAGTTCGCCGCTGGTGATCGCTGCCGGCCAGACCACGGGCACCATCACCATCAACCCGACCGCCGACAGCACCGTCGAACCCGACGAGACCGTCGACATCAGCCTGAGCGCAGGCAGCGGCTACAGCGTGGGCTCGCCCAACAGCGTCTCCGGCACCATCCTCAATGACGACCAGCCGTTGCTGTCGATCAACGACGTCTCCGTGAACGAGGGCAATGCCGGCACCACCAATGCCACCTTCACCGTGTCGCTGAGCCAGCCGGCCGGCGCCGGCGGGGTCAGCTTCGACATCGCCACCGCCGACGGCACCGCTACCGCAGGCGTGGACTACTCCGCTTCCAGCCTGACCGGGCAGACGATTCCCGCCGGCAGCAGCAGCTATACCTTCACCGTGCTGGTCAACGGCGACACGCTCAGCGAGCCCAACGAAACCTTCTTCGTCAACGTCAGCAACGTCGCTGGCGCCGCCGTCAGCGACGCGCAGGGTCAGGGCAGCATCGTCAACGACGATACGCTGCCTGCGCTGTCGATCAACGATGTCAGCGTGAACGAAGGCAATAGCGGGTCCACCCTGCTCACCTTTACCGTGAGCCTGAGCGCGGCAAGCGGCCAGACCGTGTCGGTCAACTACTCCACCGCCGACGGCACCGCCATTGCCGGCAACGACTATGTCTCCCGCTCGGGCACGCTGACCTTCGCGCCGGGCGTCACGGCGCAGAGCGTGATCGTCACCGTCAGCGGCGACAACACTGTCGAACCCAATGAAACCTTCACCATGGGCCTGTCCAGCGCCAGCAACGCGTCCATCGCGCGCGCCACCGGCACCGGCACCATCGTCAACGACGATGCGGTGGTCACCGTCGCACCGGCGTCGCTGCCGGCAGCGACGGCAGGCAGCGCCTACAGCCAGACGGTGTCGGCCAGCGGCGGTACCGCGCCTTATACCTTCGTGATCACTGCCGGTGCGTTGCCACCCGGGCTGACCCTGAGCGCTGCGGGCGTTCTGTCCGGCACTCCCACCGCCTCCGGCAGCTTCAACTTCACGGTAAGGGCGACCGACAGCGGTGCCCCGACGACCGGAAGCCGCGCTTACACCCTGGTTGTTGCGGGCGCCACCGTCACGCTTCCGGCGACCTCGCTGGCCGCCGGCACCGCCGGTCAGGCCTACACGGCGGCCATCACGCCGGCGAGCGGCGGCATCGCGCCGTATACCTACACGCTCAGTGCCGGTGCGCTGCCGGCGGGTATCACGCTCAACAGCGGCACCGCTGCGCTCAGCGGCACGCCCACGGCACCTGGTACCTACAACTTCTCCCTGACCGCCACCGACAGCACGACCGGTACGCCGTCCACTGCCACTCAGAGCTACACGCTGACCATCGCCGCGCCCACCATCGTGCTGGCGCCCACCACGCTGCCCGCTGCAACCCGCGGTACGGCATACAGCCAGGCGTTGAGCGCCAGCGGCGGCACTGCGCCTTACAGCTACACGATCGCCGCTGGCGTGTTGCCGGGTGGCCTGACCCTGGCCGGCAATGGCACGCTGTCGGGCACGCCGACCGTGGAAGGCACGTTCAACTTCACGGTTGAGGCGAGCGATGCCAACAGCTTCACCGGGACGCGGGCGTATGCGTTGACAGTGGCCGGCCCGACCCTGGTGCTGCCCGCATCCACCTTGCCGGCAGGCACGGCTGGGCAGGCGTATACGGCAGCGATCAGCCCGGCCACCGGCGGCACTGCGCCGTACAGCTATGCGCTGAGCGCTGGCACGTTGCCGGCGGGCATCGTGCTGGATACCGCGACCGGCGGGCTGAGCGGCACGCCGACGGTGTCGGGCAACTTCAACTTCACGCTCACCGCCTCCGACAGCACGCCCAGTCCTGCGGCGCAGGCCTCGCGCAGTTATGTGTTGACCATCGGCGCAGCCACGCTGGTGATCGGGCAGAACACGCTGCCACCGGCAGTCACCGGCACCGCGTATAGCCAGACCTTGACCGTGTCCGGTGGCGTGGCGCCTTACAGCTTCGCGGTGACCAGCGGCACTTTGCCAGCTGGTTTGACCCTGGCCGCCAATGGCACGCTGTCGGGCACGCCCAGCGGCGAAGGCGTCAGCAACTTCACCATCACCGTGACCGATGCCAGTGCCGCCAGCGCTGCGCAGGCCTATAGCTTCAGCGTGGGTAGCGCCGCGCCGGTGGCGGTTGCAGACACCGCCGCGACCATGGATGGCACGGCAGTGACGGTGGCGGTGACCGGCAACGACACCGGCACCATCACCGCGATCGCCATCACCACCGCACCCACCAACGGCACTGCCGTGGTCGATGGCTTGCAGCTGGTCTATACCCCGACCGCCGGCTTCATCGGCACCGACGTGGTGAGCTACACCGCCACCGGCAGTGGCGGTACCTCGGCGGCGACCACGCTGACCATCACGGTCAACGCGCGGCCGGTTGCGGTGTCGGTGACCGCAGAGGCGGTGCCCGGCGAAGCGCAGCAGGTGGATATCACCCGCAACGCCACCGGCGGGCCGTTCGTGGCCGCCGCGGTGGTTTCGGTGCTGCCGGCCTCGGCCGGTACCGCCACCATCACCCGTGTCGGTGGTGCCGCCACCGCATCGGCGGCACGCGCTTCCGGTCTGTCGCCGGCCGCGACCGCGATGGCCGAAGTGCCTACCTTTACGCTGACCTTTACGCCCAACCCGGCATTTGTCGGCCAGGCGACGGTGCAGTTCACCTTGTCCAACGCGTTCGCCACCTCGGCGCCGGCCAGCGTGGTGTTCAACATCGCACCGCGCCGCGACCCGAGCCAGGATGCGGAAGTGCGTGGGTTGATCGATGCGCAGTCCGAGTCCACACGGCGGTTTGCGCGCGCGCAGATCGACAACTTCCAGCGCCGTCTGGAGGCCACCCATCGCGGCGGCGGCAGCTTCAGCAATGCGGTGAGCTTCCAGCCCACCTCGCATTGCCGCCAGGCCGAGCGCGGTGTCAGTGCGCAGCCATGCAGCCCGGACACGCAGGATGCCGATAACGACTTCCGCGATGCGCCGGCAGTGGCGTCCAGCGGCACCGCGCAGGCGCAGGGACAGGGCGATCTGGGTCTGTGGATCGGTGGTGCGATCCGCTCGGGCAGCTTGAACCGGCAGGCCAGCAGCAACGGTGTGGACTTCCAGACCGACGGCTTGAGCGTGGGTGCGGATTACCGGGTGGCGCAGTCGCTGGCGATCGGTGCAGGCCTGGGTTGGGGCCGCGATGACAGCGACGTGGGCAACAACGGCAGCCATAGCAAGGGCAACGCGTACACCATGGCCGTGTATGCAAGCTTCCATCCGGGCAAGGCGTTCTTCTTCGACACCCTGGTCGGTTACCAGTTGTTGTCGTACGACCTGCGCCGCTATGTGACCGACGATGGCTCGCTGGCCGAAGGCAACCGCGACGGCAAGCAGTGGATCGCCTCGCTGTCGACCGGTGCGGACCTGCAGCGCGACAGCCTGCAGATCACCCCGTATGCGCGGCTGGATGTCTCGCGCGCCACCCTGGACGGCTATAGCGAAGACGGCGTGGCACCGTTCGCGTTGCGCTATGCCGACATGGATGTGGCCACCACCACCGGTAACCTGGGCCTGCGTCTGGAATGGCGTCGCGAAGTGAGCTGGGGCCGCCTGACCCCGCAGCTGCGGGTGGAATATCAGCGCGACTTCCAGGGCCGTGGCGATGCCACTCTGAGCTATGCCGATCTGTCTGGCGGGCCGTTCTATCGCACCGGCCAGAGCGCGTTCGATCGCAACCGCTTGATGGTGGGCATCGGCGCGGCATTGCTGACCGAACAAGGCCTGTCCACGCGGCTGGAATACCGCGGCATCACCGATGGCGACAGCGGCAACGACCAGACCTGGATGATCAATCTGGAAAAGAAATACTGATCGCGCCGCACGCGCCGCAGTAAAGGCAATGCGATGGGCCGGGCACTGCTCGGCCCATCGCGTTTGTGGCGCGTGCAGGAGTGGCAGGTAGGGCGCACCGAGGTGCGTGTCGCTTGCTGTTGGCTAAGTACACAGGGCAGGCGACAGGTCGCGCGCAGCATTGCTCGCATGCCGCTGCGTAGGCTGCGCGGCAGCAAGCGATGGCGACACCGATCCCTGCCACTGGCCGTGCTCGCCTGAGCGCAGTTGCCATGTTGCGGATGCCGCGTGTCGGCGCAGCACGTGCAGGCGCATCGGCCTGCGCCGGCACAGGCATCGAGCGAGGTACTTGTCGCTTGCGGTTGGCTTACACATGCAGAGGGCAGTCGACACGTTGCGCGCAGCATGGCTCGCATGACGCTGCGTAGGCTGCGCGGCCGCAACCGATGGCGACACCGATCCCTGTCACTGGCCGTGCTCGCCTGAGCGCAGTTGCCATGTTGCGGACACCACGCCTCTGCGCAGCATGTGCAAGCACATCGACTGGCGCGCATCGGGCAGGTCGACAGCGCATTCCCTCGCCATCCGGCACAATGCCGCACGCATGCACGCCACCTCCGCGCCCGATTTTCGTCTCTATCCTTCCAATGCGCTGGATACCCTGGCTGCCTTACTCGCGCAGGAGCTGCGTCGGTCAGTGCCCGGGCAGCCGGTGTTGCAGCCGGAGGTGGTGCTGATCCCGCAGGTGGCGATGCGGCGTTGGCTGCAGTCCACGCTGGCCGCCGAGCATGGCGTGGCGGCCAATCTGGAATTTCTCACCCCGGGCGAATTCGTGGCGCGCGCGCTGGAGCGCAACCTCGGCCCGGCCGACGATGACCTGGACATGGCGACCACGCAGTGGCGCCTGTACGCGACGTTGCAATCGGATCTGGGCAGCGACGCCGCGCTGGCACCGCTGGCCGGCTATCTGGCCGATGGCGATGCGCTCAAGCCATGGGCGTTGGCCGGCGAGTTGGGCAACGTATTCGAAAAGTATCAGGCATGGCGACGCGACTGGCTGCTGCGTTGGGAAGGTGGCGCCGATCCGGACGACCCGCAGGCACGGCTGTGGCGCAGCATCGCCAGCGGGCGGCAATACCGTGCGCGCCGCATCGGCCAGTATCTGGACCGTTACGCGCGCGCCGATGGGCCGTTGCCGCAGGGCTTGCCAACGCGCCTGTTCGCCTTCGCCATCCTCAATATCTCGCCCGACGTGCTGCGCGTGCTGGCCACGCAAGCGCGCGTGGGCACGCTGCATTTCTATCTGCCCACGCCCACGCAAGGCTATTGGGGCGATCTGCAGACGCTGTGGCAGCGCCGCCGCGAAGACGGCGCAGTGCAGCTATTCGTCGATCAAGTGCAGGAAAACCCGTTGCTGCAGGCCTGGGGCGCGGCCGGGCGCGATTTCATGGCGCTGGTGGGCGATTACGAGGTGGTGCATCCACTGGCCGAGATCGCCGCCTACGCCGACCCGCTCGACACCGGCCGTCGCGCACTTGCCGATGGCGGCGTGGGCGACAGCCTGCTGCGGCGTATGCAGAGCGATCTGTTTCATCGTCGCGCACCCGCCGTGCCTGCGGCATTGCCGGCGGTGAATCTGCATGACCCCAGCCTGCAGGTGCATGCCTGCCACACGCGCTTGCGCGAGCTGCAGGTGTTGCACGACCAGTTACGCGCCTTACTCGACGACCCGCGCTTCGACCCGCCCTTGCAGCCGCGCGAGATTGCGGTGCTGTCGCCCAACATCGACCCGTATGTGCCGTATCTGGAGGCGGTGTTCGGCAGCCATGGCAGCGACGATGCATTGCCGTACGCCTTGGCCGACGCCAGTCCGTTGGCGAGCGAGCCGTTGGCCGAGGTGTTTTTGACCTTGCTCAAGTTGCCGATCGCACGCTTTGGGCTGCATGAAATCCTCGATTTGCTGGCCAGCGCGCCGATCGCCGAGGCCGCCGGGCTGGACGACGCCGGGCTGGAACGCTTGCGCACCTGGCTGCACGCGGCCGGCGCGCGCTGGGGGCTGGATGCGTTGCATCGGCGTCAGCATCAGGCGCCGGGCGATGACGCTTACACCTGGCGTTTTGCGCTGGACCGGCTGCTACTCGGCCATGCCAGCGGCGCCGACGACGACATCGATGGCGTGGCGCCATGGCCGCAGCTGGAAGGCAGCGCACTGACCGCACTCGACACGCTGATGCGGTTGCTGCGCGTGCTCGAACGCCATCAGTCCGTGCTGGCCGAGCCGATGCCGCCTGTCGACTGGCGCGAGCGTTTGCTCGAGCTGCTGGATGCGTTGATTCCCACCGCGCCATCGGCCCCGCGCGCGCAGCGCGCGCTGGATCGGTTGCGCAGCCTGATCGATCAATTCGCCCGCGATGCGCAGCGCGCGCACTACGCCGGCAAGGTGCCGGCCGAGGTGGTGCGTGCGCATTTTGAAGCGATACTGGGCGAGTCGGACACGCGTGCGCCGCTGCTGACCGGCGGCATCAGTTTCGGCCGCATGGTGCCGATGCGCTTGCTGCCGTTCCGCGCGATCTGTTTGCTCGGCATGAACGATGGCGATTTCCCGCGCCGCGACCCGGCCGCCGGGCTCAATCGGCTCACCGCAGAATTGGGCACCGAGCGTCGCCGGCATGGCGACCGTTCCACCCGCGAGGACGACCGCTTTTTATTTTTGCAATTGTTCGCTTCTGCGCAGGACGTGTTCTATCTCAGTTATCTCGGCGCCGATGCGCGCGATGGCAGCGTGCGCGAGCCGTCTGTGCTGGTCAGCGAACTGCTGGCGAGCGCGGCGCAGTACCACGCCAACCCAACGGCGATCGACACGCTGGTGGTGCATCACCCGTTGCAGCCGTTTGCCGCCGCCGCATTCGGTGCGCTGGGCGATGACGGCGCAGACCCACGGCGGTTCAGTTATCGCCGGCAATGGCGCCCGGCCGTGGATAGCCTCACCGGCCAGCGCCAGCCGCTGGCGCCGTGGGTGGCCGGTGCGCTGCCGGCCGATCACATCGCCTTGCCCGCCAGCGTGTCCATCGACGATCTACGCCGCTTGTTCGGCGACCCGGCCGGGCAGTTTTTGCGCCATCGCTTGGGCATCCGCTTGCCCGACCCGGCCAGCGAAGACAGCGATCTGGAACCGCTGCTCGCGCCCACGCGCGGGCTGGATCAATACGGGTTGCAGCAGCAGGTGTTCGAGGCGGCGTTGGCGGGTGAAGTGGATGGGTTGTACGAGCGGCTGCGCGCACGCGCCTTGCTGCCATCGGGCCCGCTCGGCCGCCGTCAACTCGACGAGCGTGTGGCGCAGCTGCGCCCGTATGCCGACGCCTTTCGGCAATGGCGTGGCGATGCGCCGGCGCAGTCGCGCCGCTTGCAGGTGCAGATCGGCGATATCGACGTCCACGGCCGCGTGCCCGGCTGGTATGCCGATGGCGTGGGGCGCGTGCAGGTTGGCGCGCTCAGTGGCCGCAGTGCGATCCGTCATGGCCTGGAATGGTTGCTGCTGCGCGCCGCCGGCGAGCGCGTGCCGTATGTGCGTTTCTTCGAGCAGGACGACGGCCTGGGCCCGTATCCCATCGATGCCGAACCGCTCTCGCAGACGCAAGCGCAACATGCCTTGGGCGAGCTATTGCAGCTGTATCGCCACGGCCTGCAAATGCCGCTGGCGTTTGCGCCGTACAGCAGCTGGAAATATCACCAGGCCGCACGCAGCGATGATCTGGACAAAGCCATCAAGGACGCCGCCGGGCAATGGCAGGCCAGCTTCGGTTGGAGCGAGTCGCACAGCCCGGAATTACGCTTGGTCAATCGCGGCCGCGACCCGTTTGCCGATGCGCAGCGCTTTACCGACTTCGCCACCACCAGCCATCGCGTGTACGACCTGCTCGAACGCGGCAACACCGACACCACGCTCGACCCGGAGCGTCTGATCGACAGTTGGCGGCACTGGCACGGCGCCCAGGACGACGCCGAATGAGCGCGCCTGTGAGCGACCCGTATCTGCAGTTGCCGCTGCACGGCGTGCGCCTGATCGAAGCCAGCGCCGGTACCGGCAAGACCTTCACCCTGGCCACGTTGTTCACCCGCTTGGTAGTCGAGCGTGGCTTGCGCATCGGCCAGATCCTGGCGGTGACCTTTACCGAAGCGGCCACGCAGGAATTGCGCCGCCGCATCCGCGAACGCCTGGTGCTGGCCGCCTCCCTGGTACCCGACACCGTCGTAGGAGCGGACCTGGCCGCGACCAAACCACCTGCAACGCAGGCATCCAACGCTCCATCAGCTTCTGTAGGAGCGGCATCGGCCGCGACCGACCTCGCCGACGTCCTGTCGCGGCCAAGGCCGCTCCTACAGGAAGCGCCCGACGTCCTGCTCACCCGCGCCATCCTCACCGCGCATCTGGCCACCGGCGATGAAACCCCGGCCGCGTTGCGTCGCCGCTTGCAGCAGGCGGTGGAAGAAATCGATCTGGCCGCCGTGTTCACCATCCACGGCTTCTGCGCGCGCGTGCTGCGCGAACATGCGCTGGAAAGCGGCCAGGCCTTCGCCGCGCCGCAACTGCTCGCCAACGACCGCGAACTGCTGAGCGAAGTGGCCGCCGATCTGTGGCGCCAACGTGCGGCCGATGCGGTGATGGCCGAAGACCTGATCGCGCTGTGGTCGGGTGGCCCGCCTGCGCTGGCCACCGATCTGCGCGCATTGGTGCGGCACGCGGCGATCCTGCCGGCAGCGTCCGATGCCAGCAGCGACGATGCCGCCGCTTTGCTGCAGGCGGTGCACGATGCCCGCCACGCGCTGGCAAGCGCATTCCACGCGCATGGCACGGCCTTTTTCGAATCCATCATGTCCGCCATCGATGGCGGCATCTTGAGCAAGGTCAGTTACAAACCGGAGTGGCTCACCGCGCTGTGGCACTGGTTCGACAGCTTCGCCGCCGCGCCAACGCACGAGCACGCGCCGCATCCCAAGCTGCTCAAGTTGACCGCTGCCGAATTGGCATCGGGCACCAACAAGAAGTTTGTCGATCGCACGCCGGCCTCGCCGATGAGCCACGAAATCGACGGCTATCTCACGGCGCTGGCACGTGTCGAAGAATGGCGCACACGCCGCCGCATCCGTCTGCTGCATGCCCTGCGCGACGATGCCATCGCACGGCTCGCGCTACTCAAGCGCCAGCGCCGTGTGCAGACCTACGACGACCTGGTCGATGGCGTGGCGCACGCACTGCAAGGTCCGCAAGCCGATGCCCTGGTGCAACGCCTGCGCGCGCAATACGCCATCGCGCTGGTGGACGAATTCCAGGACACCGACGACCGTCAGTGGTCGATCTTTTCCACCGTGTTCGGCGAAGGCCCGCTTGCACGTGCGGCCGGTCTGGAGCCGGCGCTGTTTTTGATCGGCGACCCCAAGCAGGCCATCTACGGCTTTCGCGGCGGCGATGTGCGCACCTATCTGGCCGCCGCAATCACCGCCGAACTGGCGCCACCGCTGAGCCATAATTTCCGCTCGCGCCCCGGCGTGCTGGCGGCGATCGATGCGCTGTACGCGCAGGCCGGCTACACCGACGCCTTTCTCACCGACGGCATCGCCTTCCATCCGGTGCAGGCCGGCACCAAGCGCAGCGATGCCGACCTGCAACGCGATGGCGCCACCGCCCCGGCGCTGACGCTGTGGCGCGCGCCCGAACCGCCGCCTAGCAAGGGAAAGCCCAAACCCTGGAGCGCCGGCCGCGCGCGCGAGCTGGCCACCGTCGCCTGCGTGGCCGCCATCCGCAGCTGGCTGGCTGGTGGTCGCGACGGCACCGCCACCATCAATGGCAACCCGGTGCAGGCCGGCGATATCGCCGTGCTGGTGCGTAGCCACGGCGAGGCCACACGCATCCAGCAAGCGCTGGGCGCGATGGGCATTCCGGCGGTTGCCGCCGGCAAGCAGAGCCTGTTCGCCACTGACGAAGCATTGGAACTGCTGGCCCTGCTGCAGGCCTTGCTCGACCCCGGCGACGACAGCCGCCTGCGCGCCGCGCTGGCCACGGTGTTGATCGGCGAAGACGCCATCGCCATTGCCGCGCTGGAACGCGATGGCGAACGCCATCGCCGCTGGCAGCAGCACGCACTGGACTGGCGCGAGCGCTGGCAGCGCGGCGGCCCGCTGGCCTTGATCGGCGAGTTGGGCGCCACGCACGGGCAACGCCTGCTCGCGCTGGTCGATGGCGAGCGTCGCCTCACCAATTACCTGCAACTGGCCGAACTGCTGCAGGAAGCCGACGTGCGCGCACTCGGCCCGCATGGTTTGGTCGACTGGCTGGCACGCCGCATGGCCAATGCCGACGACAATGACGAAGCCCAGCAACTGCGGCTGGAATCGGACGCGCGCCGCGTGCAGATCGTCACCCTGCACAAGAGCAAAGGCCTGGAATATCCGCTGGTGTTTTTGCCGTACATCGGCATCGGCCGCAGCGACAAGGGCGCTGGCCGCCATTGCGTGGTGCATGCGCCGGATAGCGGCCGTCAGCTGCATTGGAACGTGTCCAAATGGAGCCGTGAGAAAGACGACCCGACCTGGAGCGCCGCCGAAGCCGCCTGGAAGCAGGAACAACGTGCCGAAGACGCACGCCTGCTCTACGTCGGCCTGACCCGCGCCGAGCATGCGCTGTGGATCGCCAGCGGCAGCTTCCATCAGCACGAACGCACCGCTTTGTCGGGCATGCTGCGCGCGCTCGATGCGTTGCAAGACGCGGCAGGCGAGGGTGGGGTGGTGGTGGACACCAGCACCCCGCCAGCCAACCTGCCGCGCCTGCCGCCGCCACTCGAAGCGCAGGTGCCGCCGGCGCGCAGTCCGCAGCGGCACATCGCGCCGGAATGGTGGGTCTACAGCTTCACCCAGCTGGCCAACGCCGACGCCGACGCCGGCGCCGCCATCGACCCGATGGCCAGCGCCACCGTGGTCGGCAGTGGCGGCAGCGACGAACCGTCCGGCAGCGAGGCGGTGGCAGTTGCCGCAGCCACCGAGGCCGAACCGTTCGATGCGCGTTTTGCAGGCAACCGCTTCGGCGTGGTGATGCACGACGTGTTCGAGCGCTGCGACTTTGCCGCCTGGCACGCGTGGCAGCCCGGCCAACCCGCGCCCGAGGGTCAGGCCGCGCCGATCCTCGAGGCCCTGCAGCGCGGCGGCTATGCCCAGGACGACCTCGACGACGGCCTGCGCGTGCTCACCGCCCTGATCGGCCACACCCTCACCGTGGTATTGCCCGAAGGCACCGCCCTGGCCGGCGTGCCCGAGCCGCAGCGCCGCAACGAAATGGAATTCCACTTCGCCATGCGGCCCACCCGCGTCGATGCGCTGCTGGCGTTGCTGCATCGGTTTGGTGTGGTCGGCGACCGCCAGGCGTTCGGCGCGCGCCACCGCCTGGAAGGCCTGATGACCGGCCTGATCGATCTCACCTACACCGTCGACGGCCGCTGGTACGTGCTCGACTACAAATCCAACCGCTTGCCCAGCTATGACGCCGACGCCCTGGCCCGCGCCATGGCGCACAGCGAGTACGAGCTGCAGGCGCTGATCTACACCGTGGCCTTGCACCGCTGGCTGCGCTTCCGCCTGGGCGACGCCGCCGATGGTGGCGGCTACGACTACACCCGCGACTTCGGCGGCGTGCGGTACCTGTTCTGTCGCGGCCTGGATGCCACCCGCAACGCAGCCGACGCAGGCTCCGCCAGCGCTGCCGTGCCCGGCCCGCCCGCCCCCGGCATCCACGCCTGGCGCTTCGACCCGGCCCTGGTCGACGCCCTGGACGCGCTGTTCGCCGGCAGCGCCCTGGAGCCGACCTCCAGCAACCCAGGCACGCCCAATGCCCACTAGCGCGCAGCCTCTCGCTGCCGACACACCAAAGCCCCTGTCCCTCCGGGAGAGCGCGCAGCCCGTCAGCGTCGACGTACCAAACCCCCTCTCCCCCCGGGGCGATAAGGCACTGGTTGCGCGCCACTGGCGCGCGTGCCCTGGAGCGACCGCGCCGCTGGCGTGGGATGGGGCGCGGAGCGGGGGTTGGAGTGACGCTACGTCCGCGAGTCAGGTATCGACCTTATGAGCCACCCAACCCTGCTGACCGCCCTCCACCAGAGCGGCGCCCTGCGCACGCTGGACCTCGCCTTCGCCCAAAGCCTGCAACGCCTGGCCCCAGACACCGACCCACAGGTCCTGGCCGGCGCCGCGCTCGCATCGCTGGCAGTCACCAGCGGCCATGCCGGGCTGGACCCGGCGCGCGCCGCCATGCTGCTGGACCAACGCGACGGCCCATCTCCCGCATTCCCGGACCCCACCGACTGGCAACGCACCCTGGCCGCCTCGCGCTGGGTCGACCAACCGAACCCCGACGACCCGGCCGCCGCCGACTGTCCGCTGGTCCTCGAACACGGCCTGCTCTACCTGCGCCGCTACCGCGAGTACGAACGCCGGCTGGCCCTGGGCCTGCAGCGCATCGCCGCCCAGCCCATGCCGGCGTTCGACGCCAACGCGCTGGCGCCGTTGTTCGCACAGCTGTTCCCAAACGCGACCCCAACCGCTCAGCCCGAGGACCCAACCCCTCTCCCCCCGGGAGAGGGTGCCCGAAGCGCGGGTGAGGGGTCGGGCCTGCCCGCGCCATCCCACCACCAAAACGGCACGAAGCCACCGGCCCCGTCCCACTCCCCCGACCGCCAGGCCCAAGCCGCCGCGCTGGCGCTGCGTCGCGCGCTGTTGCTGATCACCGGCGGCCCCGGCACCGGCAAGACCACTACCATCGCCCGCTTGCTGCTGTTGCGCATCGCCCAGGCCCATGCCGCCGGCCACGCGCCGCCACGCATCGCCCTGGCCGCGCCCACCGGCCGCGCCGCCGAGCGCATGGCCGAAAGCCTGCGCGCCGCCGTCGCCCGCGCCATCGCCGCCGGCATCCAGCTGCCGCCCCATCCCAACGCAGCCCCGCCCAGGCCAACGACACAATCGCCGAACCCCGCCACGTCTCCTCTGCGTCCAGCGACAGAGGCAACAAACCTCGGTGCTTCCCCTCTCGCGCAAGCGACAGAGACAGCAGGCCCGCACGTTTCCCCTCGCCCGCAAGCGGAAGCAGCAAGCCCTGATGTTTCCCCTCACCTGCAAGCGAAAGCAGCAAGCCCTTATGTTTACCCTCTCCCGCAAGCGGAGGCAGCAAGCCCTGATGTTTCCCCTCACCCGCAAGCGGAAGCAGCAAGCCCTGATGTTTCCCCTCACCCGCAAGCGGAAGCAGCAAGCCCTGATGTTTCCCCTCTCCCGCTTGCGGGAGAGGGTGCCCGAAGGGCGGGTGAGGGCCCGCCACTGCCCTGGGAATCCCTCCTCCCCACCGGCGCCAGCACCCTGCATCGCCTGCTCGGCGTCATCCCGGATTCGCCAAACTTCCGCCATAACGCAGACAACCCGCTGCCGTTCGACCTGATCGTCATCGACGAAGCTTCCATGGTCGACCTACCGCTGATGTGCAAGCTGGTCGAAGCCGTGGCCGATGGCACCCAGCTGATCCTGCTCGGCGACGCCGACCAGCTGCCTTCGGTGGAAGCCGGCGACGTGCTCGCCGCCATCCTGCAGGCCGCCGGCCCCGGCGATGCCCTGCAACCGCACGACGCCGACGCGCTGCAACCGCTGCTCGGCAGCGCGCCCACTGGCAGCACGCCTGCCAGCATCCAGACCGTTAGCCACACCATCAGCCACACCCACAGCAGCGGCCTGTCCGGCCACCGCGTGCACCTGCTACGCGGCTATCGGCAAGCGGAAAACTTCGCACTCGCCCCACTGGCCGACGCCATCCGCGCCGGCGACGCCGACACCGCGCTGGCCCTGCTGCGCAGCGGTGAGCTGGCCGGCGTGCACTTCCACGAAGACGGCGACGACCCGCTCACCCTCGGCCGCGACGCACTGCTTGCCCACTGGCGCGCCCTGGCCGATGCGCAAGACCCCGCCGCCGCCCTGCGCGCGGCCAGCTGCCTGCGCCTGCTCACCGCCGTGCGCGCCGGCCCGCAAGGCGCGCGCGGCCTCAACGCCCGCATCGAACAACTGCTCACCGACACCGGCTCCGGCGCCCGCAGACTCGGCGGCGCCTCGCCCTGGTTCCAGGGCCGCCTGCTGCTGATCACCGAAAACAGCTACCGCCACGGCCTGTTCAACGGCGACGTCGGCATCTGTTTGCAAGGCGAAGCGAGTCCCTCTTCGGGGCAAAGCGTCGCGAATCCCTTCTCGGGGCGCGACGACACAAGCGCCAGCTCAGAGCGCAGCGATGCAAGCACCGTGACAACGCGCGCCGACGCAGCCCCGTCTTCCGGCCCAAGCCACACCAGCGGCACCGCAACCCGCGACGACCCCGCCGCCGACCGCCGCGCCCAAGGCCCCTTGGTTGCCTGGTTCGAAGGCGACGGCGATGGCCAGGTGCGCGGCTTCCACCCCGCCGCCTTGCCCGCCCACGAAAGCGCCTTCGCCATGACCGTGCACAAGGCCCAGGGCAGCGAATTCGACGACGTCTGGCTGCAACTCCCCACCCGCGACGCCCGCGTGCTCAGCCGCGAACTGCTCTACACCGGCATCACCCGCGCTCGCCGCGCCCTGCACCTGGCCGGCAGCGAAGCAGTCATCCGCGCCGCGCTCGCCCGGCACGCCGCGCGCATCTCGGGATTGGCGTGGCGGTTGGGTGCGCAGCAGCAGGCGGCACCCGCCAAGCCAGCAACAGAACCATCCACTGCGTCGCCCGTGCAGGGGTCGTTGTTCTGATGGACGCAAGCCGGCGCGATGACAGGATGACCTACGGCAAAGCGGCACGTTCGCCTATCACTATCACCGGGCATGCCCGGATAGCATCGTGGACGAAGAAAACCTGGTTGTGCGGTATCGCCAGCATGGGAGGCATCAATGGCGAAAAAGCATGAAATCTCGCTCGTCCGCTCGTCGGCGGCCGAATACCTGACCTTCGTGGCCGCCGCCGGCGAGGACGGCGTGCAGGCGGCGTACGCCGACGAAAACGTCTGGCTGACGCAGAAGATGCTGGCGCAGCTCTACGATGTCGAAACCCACACAATCAACTACCACCTAAAAAAGGTGTTCGCTGACAACGAGTTGCAGCCAGATGCAGTTATTCGAAATTTTCGAATAACTGCGACCGACGGCAAGAATTACGACACCAAGCACTACAACCTCGCGGCCATCATTGCCGTGGGCTACAAGGTCAATTCCGAGCGCGCGGTGCAGTTCCGCAAGTGGGCCACCACCATCATCGAGTCCTTTACGATCAAGGGCTTCGCGATGGACGACGAGCGCCTGAAGAATGACGGCACGGTGCTCGGCAAGCGCTACTTCGAAGAGCAGCTGCAGCGCATCCGCGAGATCCGTCTCTCCGAGCGCAAGTTCTACCAGAAGATCACCGACATCTACGCCACCGCCCTCGACTACGACGCGGCGGCGCAGGCAACCCAACGGTTCTTCGCCACAGTGCAGAACAAGCTGCACTGGGCCATCCATGGGCAAACCGCGGCGGAAGTCGTCTACCACCGTGCCGATGCCGGCAAGCAACACATGGGTCTGACCACCTGGACCGACGCACCGCGAGGGAAGATCCAGAAGTTCGATGTGGCTGTCGCCAAGAACTACCTGACCACCGGCGAGATGGTGCAGTTGCAACGCCTCGTATCGGCCTATCTGGACCTGGCCGAGGACATGGCATTGCGGCAGATTCCGATGACTATGCAGGATTGGGAAACACGCCTGAATCGTTTCATCGAAGCGACCGACCGGCAGGTGTTGCAGGACGCAGGACGCGTCACCGCCGAGATCGCCAAAGCGCATGCGGAAAGCGAGTTCGAAAAGTACCGCATCGTGCAGGACCAGCTATTCGTAAGCGATTTCGATCGCGTGTTGCAGCAGCTTGATGCAGGAGACCGGGTGGACGGTACCAACGAGGACTTGCACGAAACGGAGGCGGTGCAGGAAGTGCGGAAGCGTCAGGTCCCCAATAGAAAACGCGAGCCAAAGCCATAAATCGGTTGCGGTCCATCCGTTTGTGCCTTGTCGGGAGCAATCGGAATCAAAAAGCAAAAGCATCCCAGCCGATATGACGTCTCTGAAGACTGCTACACCCAACATCATCGAGATCACACCTCGATAGGTCTGCGATGTACCGGCGAACCTGCGCCTGGCCCCAGCGTGTCGAGGTGTAGTGGATGATCCCGCGCAGATCGGCTTCGGCTGCGTCGGTGAGGACGTAGCCGTGCATCAACCGCGATCGCCCTCGGTCAATTCTTCGTCCAGGATCGTGCTGATGCTCTTGCTGGATACCTTGCCCGCAAGGCCTTCCTCGACACGTCCCCCAAGAAGGGTTTTCAATCCTTGCCATGCTTGGTTGGTGTCTATGTCACCAGGAAAGAGACGTTCAAGCGCGTATTGCTTGATGGTCTTGCCCTGCAAAGCGGCCAACGCCTTGAGACTTTGGTGCTGCTGGGCGCTCAGATCGATGCTCAAACGGCTCATGACGAACTCTCAAATCCCATACACCCACATTAGGGTATCTGCTGCAGCCAGTTGCCTGGTTGGCCGGTTGCAGAGCTTGGAGATGCCAGCGCGGGTTACACCGTACGTTGTTTTGACGGAAACTGCGCTCCCGAAACAGGACCACACCGATGGACCGACGTCGTCGCAAACGGATGGAGCGCTACTGGGCGCGGGCAGAAGCCAAAGCACGTGCTGCGGTCGACCGCTTGGATCCGGAAAGCTGGTTCGATCTGTGGCATACGCATGTGGACTGGAATGGCCGCGGCCACTCATCTACTGAGCATCGGCAGATGGTCAACGCGGTTGCAGTGCGTGTGCTGTGCTACCTGGAGACACGTCTGGCGCATCGTGGTGCAGCGGTGCAACTGTGGGCGGACCTCAGTCCGGACACGATGGATACCGGCATCTACGCGCACTCTGCCAACCCGAACGGCACGACCTTCCCCGCCACCTTTCCCAACCTGGATTGGCAGCAGGCTCTGCCTAGGGAGGTCGCAGCGATACTGCCCGCCACACATCGGGCCGGCACCGCGTCATGCGACGGCAGTACCTGGTACGTCGTGCAGCGTCAGCCCGATGCGGCCGGCACGGGGGGCCGCCAATGAATTCCACCGACAAAGCCCATCGCACCGCAACGCTTTATGCAGTCGGTGCCCGTCAGCCGCGGAGAGC
This sequence comes from Xanthomonas sp. WHRI 8932A, assembly GCF_035012785.1. Lineage (NCBI taxonomy): Bacteria > Pseudomonadati > Pseudomonadota > Gammaproteobacteria > Lysobacterales > Lysobacteraceae > Xanthomonas > Xanthomonas sp. WHRI 8932A. Next base: position 50,412 of record NZ_JAYGQQ010000013.1, on the reverse strand, counting down.
GAAGCCGCCTGTCACCGGCGCCACCTAACGCCTGGCGCACGCCTGCTTCGGGTGCCGCAGAAGTCTCAAGATTGCGCCGCGCGACCAGGTGGCCCCGTGCCCTGGCTGCGGCAAAGCGCTGTGCGTGATGGGGCGCTCTTTCAAAGCGCCGCCGGCCCGCAACCATGCGCAGTGGATCAAGGTCGAGCGGCTGTACCGCGCGGGCTTTCGGTTCTTCAGTTACGGCAGCCACCTGTGTGCTCCGCTGCCTGCCAAGCTGTCGGAGGTGGATCGCTTCATCCGTGAGCATGCTACGCACCCGTTACGCCTGGGCGGTGCTTGAAGCCCCTTGTACAGCGCTTCTCTCAAAACGCGAGGTCAGGCGATCCACCTGACCCCGTTTTGCCGTCTGGCAGGACGGGCGGCTTACTTGCCCTTCTTTTCCTGCTTGGCCGCGCGCTTTTCTTTCAGCGTCTTGGCCGGCTCTTTCTTCTGGCTCTTCTTCTGGTCCATCCCCTTGCTCATGACACCCTCGTAGTTGCTGGATTGATCGGTCGGGCAGCGCCAGGACCCTGGCGTGCCTGCGCACTTTACGGCTTGTGCGCCCTGGAATGGGAGGGGGGAGCGAGGCCGGGGGACAAGCCGCGTGTCAGGCGCAGCATTTTCAAGGAGCCGCGCCGGCAACTCCCGCAGCGGCCGGCAGCCCCAGAACGCAAAACGCCCGCGTGCGACGGTCACCGTCTGCACGCGGGCGCTGGCGGCAACGGCCTTACTTGGCCGGCACGCGCTGGTACTGCTCGCCGCCGGTGTTGAGGTGGCCATTGGTCTCATCGATGGCGAAGTTCACCGTCTCACCATCGTTGGTGACCTGCAGCGCCCCGTCCTTGTAAACGGCCGGGTAGCTCTCGGTCTTGGGCTTGCGGCTGAAGAACTTCGGCGTGGTGCTGCGGACCATGAAGGTCTCGCCATTGCGCTCGATGTCCATCGTCTCTTCCTGCGTCTGCACGTTGACCCAGTGCCCGACGAACTTCTCGCCCTCCACCTTGGCGCACCCGGTCACCAGCAACGCCGCGGCCAGCGCGGTACCCATCCACTTCATCATCGTGCGTTCTCCAGTTGAGGCTGGGCCGAGGATGGCCGGTGGGGGATGTACGGGAGGTCAAGAGTCAGGTGTGCTCTCTAGGCCATAGGCCTGGCCGTACTCAGCGCACAACTGAACTATGCTTTCGCCGAATCTGAGCGCGTCTCAAAGCGGTTCTAACCTCACAACCCTGAAAGGTCGACCGGTAAATTTTTTTGTCCTGCCACCAGCCCTAGTGAACTACGCTGAATCGTCGAAAACGTAGGCCGTTCCGATCAAAGACCATACGAAAAGCACCAAGTGACCCCTCAGTTGCCGCCACATGAGTCGGAGCCATTAGCAGCACTGCGTGCGCGATTCAAAGCGATTTGCCTTGTCCTCGGTAGTAACAGGAACCTCTTCACCATTGCACAGCCTGATGGCGCAGCCCATGTGGAATTTCATGATGGCGTCTATCACTACGTTATTGTCGAACGTGGCACGAAATTTCAGCATCGAACCACCTCAGACCCGGACGAAGTACTTTATTGGTTGACATCCAACGTGGTCGGCGAAGTAGCAAGCACTTATGAAGTTCAAAACCGCAACCCGCTGCAAGACAGCCGTCGCATCATGTTTGCAAAACATGAGGAGCTGATGTCGGCGTTACATGCGCACTGGGGCGAACGAAGCAGGTACGAGCACGAAAAGATCCTAGAGCAATATCCCTTCGATGACCGTGGATCAGGAAGCAGAGTTTCACAAGACGGTAGTCAGCCAAGGCGAGTGAATTGGGAGCGCATCGCACGCATAAGCCTGCTGCTGTCGCTACTAGTTGTACTCACATTAGCCGAAAAACCAGTGGTTTCCTGTCTCATGGGATTGGCCGGACAGCCTGCGCTACAGCAGCAAGCTGCAAGTCTGTCGCCGCAGGACCTGATCCGTATCTGGACAGCGATCGCTGATCAGCCGTATCCCGGTGGTCCGTCTTTGCCAAAGTACGGAGGAGCTGATGCGGTTACAAAACGTAAACCCGTGATGCTGCTTGATCGATCTACCCAGACTTGCCCCGGCGGTAGAGAGGAGCAGATGTGCGCTTCGAATCTGGATCAAGCATTGCTTTCATCTCCTGCTGTACGTGCATTCGTATCAGCACAGGCGCGACAGGCGCTATTGCTGGCAAATGCAGCTCAGGTGCAGGTACGGTTGCCAGAAAGTACCTACATCCACGAGGCATCCACCGATCACGTCAACGCGGTGCTGACGGATATCAACTGGCCCGCGTTCTATAAGGCCTATCCGAGAACGGCCGGATATCTACAACTCAGTGTGCCAGTCCTTGTCGATGGATCCCATTCGCTCGTATATGCCGAACAGCGTTGTCATGGACGGTGTGGCACGGGAATGCTCTATCTCCTTGCACGCACAGAGAAAGGATGGAAGATCGCCAAACAGCTTGAGCTATGGGTAAGCTGAGACGATATTGAAGCTGCCGCCAAGATGGGTCTCTCAGGTGCCACCGCCATGATTAAAGGAATAATGATGCCGATGGTCGAAACACGCGTCCCCACTTTGGGGTCGATTCCGGCCAGGAGCGTCGTCGTTCTGCAGTGAATGGTGAGACGGATCTTCACGTGTCGAGTTCGCGGGCAGATGATGACGAACGGATCCATCGCAGTCGTCGAGCCGACCAGGGTGCTCATCTCACCCATTGCCCAACAGCTCGGAAGAGGCCGGCTTGGTGTTCTGGATGAGGTTGGTTAGGTTTGACTGGGAACAGTGTGCTTGAAGGCCATCAACCGTACTCGCGTGGACGTCACTCCGGCATTCGTCTCGGTGGACGCAGCCATGCGCAGGATGTCCAGCGCCGCAACGTCCGGCTGGAGCGAGACTGACACTCATGTACCACGCGTACACTACAGGTCTGAGTAAGCCCTCCACATCCACCTGACGAATGCTCGCGACGTTTTCTTAGCCGCTCTAAAGACGCGGGCTTCATGGATCAGCCAGGTTGCGCAACAGCGTTGAGGAAGTGACATGAACATATATCGGCTTGCGTGCGCTGTTTCTCTCTCTGTGCTCTTGCTCATGGCCACCAGCGGCTGTGCAAAGCAGCCGAAGTTGTCATCCCGGTTGATTGTGACGGTCGACGCGCCGATGCTGGAAAAAGGAGGCGCCGTTATCGTTTTGGCGCGTCCGATGGCAGAGCAAGAGTGGCGCCTGCTTGAGGGGGTGAAGTCAAATAACGCTGGGTATGAAAAAGAATTTCAAATCAACGTGACGTCACCGGCATCCATCGTCGAGTTGCGTTACCCGGAAACCGGGACCTATAGTTTCAAACTGCAGTCTGCAGAAGAGAAGAAAACCGGCCCTCTGCAATCACGGCCTGTTTTGATTGGCCAGGCCGACGTGATAGATCCTGAGACCAAAAAACAAGTGCATTGGCCTTCGATCAATGTTGTCCATATCAGTGGCACGACGTACCCGGAAGGATGGGCGCGCATTTTGGCGTCGACCTTTGATGAGGCGTTCAAAAGCGATGCTCCAAACACTTATGTCGTTACCAGATTTCCTGCGGGGCGCTTGATTTCTCTCACTCCCAATGCAATCGGTACTTATGTCAGGGATACCCACTAAGCAAGGTCTGAACACTCTGCCAGACGTCTCCAACGCCGGAAGAACGTGGTCAGGTGCAATTTTCAAGTCAACCTGAATCCGTTCCTGGTGCTGAGAGCGAGAGGAGCGGCCATGCATGCCGGTCTCTCACAGGAGGCGGTAGCGCGCCAGCCACTGACAGGCTGTGCGCACGCTCACGCCGCTTGCCCGGGCCGCATCTTCGGGACGCAGACCCTCCACGAGAATACGCTTGGCCAACAGGGCTCGATCTCGCGGCGTCAAGCGGGCATGTTTATGTAGGTTCATCCGGATTCTTGAGACTGAGTTGGTAGGGTAACTCCCATCTTCCTGATCGGCCCCGGATGAACTACCTACTGAGAGATGACAGCTAGCGCACCGTAACCTTTGGATATCTCGCTTTCAGTTCCTCTAGTGTTCCAACGCCAGCCATAAATTCTGTAAAATTTTCGCCGACTAGGGCGACATTATTCCAGTCATAATCCGCGCTCCCAAATGTCTTTTTCTTCAGATCCGAAATATAATAAATCCTGCCGAAGCTTTCTGGTCTCAAATCTATTAGAAATGTACAATAATTATCGTAATTTGTCGCAATCATATGTGCGGGGATGCGCGGCCCGACATTGTTAAGTGTTTGATGCGGTTTCGATAAAACTTTCGTTGCCCCTATAGTGTGTCTTGCGCTAGAAATCATGCCAAAATCGGCATCAATGATCTCCTTTCCGGGATACTGGCAGTGAAAGTATCGGACGCCAGTCTTGACCGATCCAGAGACATCTCCATATTCTAAAAGAAAGCTTTTATAATCTAGAGGTAGAGTTCCGCCAGCCAGAGCTTCGAGCTCTTGAACCGCAGCAGGGTCCGGTGATAGATGAAACTCAGGGTTTGCATCTTTGATGAGCAACCAATTCTGATATAGCCCGGGATTAACAGTCTTCAAATCAAACATGGTATCTCAAAAAATATGTCTTCGATGGATCGAAACCCGTATTGGGCGACGTTATTGTGTATTGATCTGTCTAAAGTAAAACGGAATCAGATTCTGAGGTATCCCTAGGTTTAGACCACCAGCGGTAAAACGGTGTCAGGGTCACTCAAGCAGTTCCTCTGCACGTCGGAAACTGGCTGCATCCGAGAAAGTTCTCGCTGGTGCGCCGGTTCCTTCTCTGCACAAGCGCGCTGCCACAGCGCGGGCAGCTTGGTGTGGCGATAGTTGTAGAGGCAGTGGACTCAGTGGAAGCGAAGATAGGTTCGACGCGCGCTGCTTGTGGTGTCGGTTGCGCTGCAGCGTGTAGTTGCACCGCTCGTATCATCCCCAACAGTTGCTCTCCGCCAATCAATTCAATCGGCTTGCCTTGGGCGAAGTGCTCTGCATCGTTGGTGTAGCTGCCGATACAGACGATCTTGACCGCGTCAGCCTGGTGATGGGCGAGCAGGCCGAACATTTCGCGTACGACGCTGACGCCGACCTGTTGGCGCTTCCACTGTTTGCATTGCACCAGCGTATGGCGTCCGTCCTTGCGCAGGATCAGGTCGATGCCGCCGTCGGGGCCGCCCAGGCCGGTTTCTTCGACGCTATAGCCTTGTCGGCGAAAGGCCTCGCCCACCAGCTGTTCGAACTGGCGCCACCCGCCGGCCGCCAAGCTCTCCAGCGTTGTGCGTGTTTCCAGAAAGCGTCGCCGGCTGCGTGTGCCGAGGTAGGAGAACAACGCGGCGAGCCAGCAGATGCCGAGCAGCATCCACGCCAAGGGCGCGAACATGCCATTCGATTGCTGGGCAATGCCTTGCGACAGCATCCCGCCGTGCTGAGAGAACCACCAGGCGATGCCGTAGCGCACTGCGAGATACGCGGCGATTCCCGCAACGAAGGCGGCTGGCCACGGCAATGCGGCCAACGCTTCAAACCCGCTCTGTTTCTTTCTGCGTCCCATGCAAGAACCCCCGTTCCAAGTTCGACCATAGCTGCTGAGACGTGTTTTGTCAGCAGAGCGCTGCTGCCAATGCGAACAATGGTCCATCAACGATCTGCGCGATGCAGGCGGTCGAAGAAACACTAAATTTGTCAACAAAAGCTTGAGCTCGCTTATGCGTCTGACTGCGCTCTTGCGCATGTAGGTATGGGATGCGACCAATCCGGTGCAGTCGATCTTGGTGTGAGCGTTGTCTGCCAACGCATCGTATGGGTATGGCTCGAACCTCTTCCTCCGCGATCGGAGAGAGAGACATCCTGCAGAGAGAATCGGCACGGCAACGCGCGATCCCATTGCATGAAGCGGCTGTCGACGCCACGCCCAAAGCCAGCGTCGGCAAGTTGTAAGCAGACAGTCTTCGACGTGTCTTTTTTTTGACGCCGTACACGTCCCAACAGCGCGCGTTGCGATGCACTTGCTGTGCGTTTTGCGCAATGTCTTCAACGTTGTCCCAATGGCTCGCGTGACATGCGTCGGCGCATTGTGGATTTGTGTGCATGCCATCACCCGCGATGGGTTCGCTGCGCAGCAAAACGCAACACACGCGCAATTTATAAGTGAATAGTCGTTTGCGGTTGAGTCTGTTTTGCTAGATTTCGCCCGCCATCGCGGCACCCTGCAATAACAGCGGTGTTGCCGATGGCCAGCATGCCTGCCGCCTTCGTCTTGCGACGTGCGTGCGGCAGGCAATCTCTTGCATGCGTCATGGGGACAACATGAAGATCGAATCGAGCAAGACTCTTGCGCGAAGTGGGATGCTGCGCGCCGTTTGTGGTGCGTGCCTGTGTGTGGCGAGCATGGCGGCGTCGGCCGATCCTGCACGTGAGGTGGCCAGCACCGGGTGGGCAACGCAAAATGGTGGGACACGTGGCGGCAGCGCGGCGGCGCTGGCAGATACGTTCGTGGTCGCCGATGCCGATGCGCTCAGGACGGCGTTGCGCGCACCGGTCGGTGCGGGCGGACGCCTGATCTATGTGCAAGGCGTCATCGACGTCAGTGGCGGTGTGGCCTATGCCACCAAGGCCGAAATGAAGCAGCGCGCGCGCCTGGAGATTCCCGCCAAAACTACGCTGATCGGGGTGGGAGCCGATGCCTGGATCATCGAAGGCTATCTGCTGGTCAAGAGCAATGACGTGATCCTGCGCAACCTCAACATCGAAAACCCTTGGGATCCGGAGCCGCTGTGGGATCCGACCGACGGCAAGCTGGGTAACTGGAATTCAGAGTTCGATGGCCTGACCATCGACGGTGCCAGCAATGTATGGATCGACCATATGGTGTTCACCGATGGACGCCGGCTGGATGATCGCAACGAAGTCGCCAATGGCCGCCATGTGCAGCATCACGATGGCGCGCTGGACGTCAAGAATGGTGCCAACTACGTGACCATCTCGCACACGTTCTTCGATCACCACGAGAAGAACACGCTGATTGGCTCCACCGACAAGACCGACCGTGGCGATGTGGGCAAGTTGAAGGTCACCATCCACGATTCGCTGTTCAACGCGGTGGCATCACGCGGCCCGCGTGGGCGTTATGGCCAGATCCACCTGTTCAACAATCTGCACCTGGGCGACAAGGCCGATCCGGACTATCCGTTCAACTATGCGCATGGTGTGGCGATCCAGTCGGCGATTCTGTCGGAGAACAACACCTTCCTGGTGGGCGGCGCCAGTGGCTGCAAGGATGTGGTGCAGGACATCGGTGGCGGCAGGTATGTCGATCGTGGTTCGCAGGTCAACGGCGTGCCCATGGTCTGCACGCTCAACACGGCGATCGGCTGGAAGCCGCCGTATGCGTACGCGCTGCTGCCGACGTCGGAGGTGCCAGCCGCAGTGCTGGCAGACGTAGGAACCGGGCTGCTGTAGCGGCATGCGGCGCAGGCACGGGCCTGCGCCGCATGCATGGTGTCGATGCATGCGTCGGGATGAGCGCGCGCCACATGCAGGCCAGCAAGCCAGGCGGCAGGGGATGCGTTGTCCACCAACGCGCCGCTTGAAGATCGCTTGGGAATCGCATTCCCTGATCAGTGAGGCAGGCACGTTGCAGTGATAGTCGGTGCGGCAAGGTACGATCCCATTCAATTGTTTGAATGCGCTGCTGCCGTCGCCATGTCCGCTTCCCGCCCGACCCTTGATGGCATTCCTGCCAGCCAGTTTCAACTGCCGTCCGGCCCGTGGCACACGGTGCTGCAGGCGCTATGTGCGTGCTTTCCTGGCGTGGCGGCTGAGACGTGGCGCGACCGCTTCGCGCGTGGACGCGTGTTGGATGACCAGCAGCGGGCATTGGATATCGCCACGCCGTATCGGCTTGGCGCGGAGATCTACTATTTTCGCGAAGTCGCGGACGAGCCGATCATCAGGGCAACGGAAACGGTGGTGCACGCCGACGCACACGTGGTCGTTGCCTGCAAGCCGCACTTCCTGCCCGTGGTGCCGGCCGGTGCGTACGTGCGTCAGACGCTGTTGACCCGGTTGGTGCAGCGCCTGGATAACCCGGCGCTTGTACCGTTGCACCGCATCGACCGCGATACCGCCGGGCTGGTGTTGTTCTCAGCCAACCCGGCCACGCGCGGGATCTATCAGGCGCTATTCCGCGAGCGACGCATTCGCAAGCACTATCTGGCGGTGGCACCGCCGCTGCCGGGACTGACGTTTCCGTATGTGCATCGCAGCCGACTCGAACCGGGCGAGCCGTTCTTTCGCATGCGCGAGTGCGTGGGCGAACCGAATAGCGAGACGGTGATCGATGTGGTTGCGCGCGGCGCAGACGCGTGGACATACCGACTGGAGCCGGTCACCGGGCGCAAGCATCAGTTACGCGTGCATATGGCCGCGCTGGGCGCACCGATCCTGCATGACCGCTTCTATCCCGATCTGGAAGACCAGCGGCCAGATGAACCAGAACGGCCGTTGCAGCTGTTCGCGCAGACGCTGGCATTCGATGACCCGATTACGGGGGAGCCGAGACACTTCACCGCGACGGTCGCGCCGAACAGTCATGAGTGACCCAACAAGCGCTGGTTCGACGCGTTATTTCAGTTCCTTCTCGAAATCGCTAACGAACTTCGTCAGTGAGGTTCCGCAGGCGTTGCAGAAGTCGCGTAACTGGAGAAGATCCATCCGGCGACTGCCTCGCTCGACGTCACTCACATACGACTGTGGACGCTCAAGTGCTGTGCTCAAGGCAACCTGCGTCAACCCAGCGGAGAGGCGAAGCTCGCGCAGTTGCTGTAGCAGAATGTCGTAATGGTCTTTGTGGATCGACTTGATTGGCATGGCGGCAACGTTGATAGGCCGCACTGAAGCTATATCCCCTTTTCAAATATCTGAAAAAGGGATAAATTTGGCATGCGGACATCTTGTCCGCTCACGTCGAGGACGGATGCCATGACGACTTCGAAAACCCGCAAAACCGCCATGCTACGGACGCAGCAAGAGCCCTTTACGTTCGGCGTCACCGTCGCGCAGATCGATCAGTTCCACACGCTGCTGCGCACGATCACTGCGCAGAGCGACATGGTGGCGGTGTGCAGCGGTAGGTCATTGGATGCCACCAGTCTGTCGGTGCTGGGCGAGAACATTTTCAATGCCGCACGCGCGGTGCGCGTGGTCGTCGACCAGATCCACGCGCAGCGGCTGGACGATTGCAGGGCCGATCCACTCGGCTGACGGGGGACTGCAGGACGTCGGTGCGCTGCGGGTATCGGCGCCGATCACCAGCATTAACCGGCCAGCGTGCGTGCGCCGTGGCTCGGGGCGTCCTGCTGCTGCGCCAACGTCTGTGCGGTCTGCAACTGCTGCTGACGCTGGTCGACTTGCGCCAGCTCGCGGAACGAGGTTTCCACCGGTGTCGCAACTGCTTGTTCGGTCGGCATGTGCGCGCGCAGGTGGGCGGGGTCCTTTGGATCGCCTTGGACGACGAACACGTTTTGACCGGCTTGTGTGTTGCCGTTGGTCGTGCTCAGCAGCACGTGGTCCACGCGTTGTAGCCCATTGGCTGCCGCAAGCGTGGTCAGGCTAGCTTTCATACAGGCGCTGCTTTGGTCCGGCTGCCGCCCGAGGTGTTGGTCCAGCGCGTCCACCCCTGCACTGCATTGTTGGTGCAAGGCAAACCGAGGGTGGCCCGGTTGGTCGGGTGTCGCCGCCGCCAGTGCAACCGGTTCGGTCGTGTTGGCAGGTACATGTTCGGAGAGCAGATACGGGCTGCGTACGATCGGTAGGTGGCGGTACGGGTCATCGGGATGAAAATTGCCGCGTAGTTCCTGACGCTCCAGGCGAAGTTGCCGTGTTTCGTTGAGGTCACGAAGTTGTTTTGCATCGTGAATCGGCTGGTAAGACGGCTGATCACCGACGGAGGTGATGTTGGTCCATTCGCCGGAGCGCCTGTCATAGACCGCATGGAAATTCTCGGCCCCAATGCGGTCTGGATCGGTGTTGGGCAGTGCCTGCGTTGCCAGCGTTCTTGCCATGCCCATACGCGACATGTACGACGCCGCATCTAGCGCTTCGTCGTTATAGGTGTGCGCAGTGTCCCAGCTGGTTGCGCGCATACGCGACAGGCCAAGCGCACTGTTGTCCAACATCATTGTCCAGGCTTTCTCCGCCTCGCCCTCGCCGCCGTGGCGCCGCGCTGCTTGCAGAAACTCGCGCGGTGTCCAGCCGTTGGGGTCGATCTGGTGCGACTGGAATGTACGGTCATGTACATCTTGTACATCTCGAACGGGAAGGTTGAGTGCAAGATCCGGATGCCCGGCATCCAGCTGACTCCGACGTTCGCCCAGATCGCGCCGCATGAGCTCGACGCCAAACTGGTTCCACTGCCGCTCGCTCATACGCACGTCTCCGTCGCGTGCGCGGTTGTCGGCAAAAATGTTTGCGGTCGCTCCAGGCGCGTTGTCGTTGCGCACCACACCTAACGCAAGCAGGCCGTAGCCGTCGTTGCCCTCTTTGTGGGCGAGGTAGTTCCAATACAGCTCCCGATTCTCTTCGCGCGCATAGGCAGAAAGAATCCGAAGATCGTCTTGCGTCAGTCCTGGCATGCATCAACTCCTTGTTGCCAGCCGGCGCTCAAGTGCCGGCTGGGGCGGCCATAAATTCTTGCAGTGCGTTTCGTGCGCGGTCCTGGATCTTCTTCCAGTCCTTCAAGGCAACACGCACGTAGTCGATCTCTACGGCGACCTTCAGTTCTGGAATGACAAAGATGTGCTCGCAGCCGGGAAGTTCACGCTCGGCGCTACGGACAAGCTTGCCTGCGCGGTGCTCCACGCCCGACTGCTCGACCTCGCGGGACGTGCACTTGATGATGGTGTCGATGTTCCCTTGTGCATCGCGGCTCACATACCAATCCTTGTAGTAGCTTGCGTCCATGATGGAATTGGACGGTTTCAGCCCTTGCGCTAGATAGTGCTCGCGGTACGCAGCGACGTTGGCGTAGTAAGGCGTGAGCCCATCTTTTTCCTCGCCCCTGATGCGGGTGTTGATATCCGCTTCGGGCGTGTCCTGTTCTGTGCCGTCCGGGGTGTACTGCCGCTGCAGGAAAGTGTCGGGGGTAACCCGGTCGAGATAGCGGTAGCCAATGTTGACGGTGCGGGTGGCCACATCCAGTTTCAGATGTGCGCGCTCGCCGGGAGCAAACGCGTCGAGATCCGGATACTCCAAATACAGCCCAAAGCTGCCATCGAAGTTCGGCCCCATCTGGTCATCGAAGTAATTGGCGGGAATATGCAGCTTGTATGGGCCCAGGCATGCTTCCATCACCGGCGGCGGCTGGGTGCCGGGGTCTTGCGGGCCGCCACGTTGCCTCACGCACCCTTGTTCGTTGGTCATGGTGCTGGCGCCTTTTTGTGGTGCGCTGCAGCCCGGGATGGAAAAGCCCAATGCCATGAGCGCAAGGCCGGCCAGGGCCAATGGGTGTCTCATGCATCCTCCTGTGCAGCGTGCTGGAGTCGAGTCCAGGCAGAGCCCGGACTGCAAGCGACGGCGTTGCGTTGCGTGCAGCCGGACGAATCGGTACCGCGACCGCGCGTCAGCCTCAACGCACCTTGTACAACACCGCCGCACCCGGCCGTGGCTCGAACATCGGCACGGTCTGCTGCTTGAGCGCGGTGCCCTTGGCGTCCCACACCAGCGTTTCGACCGGGTAGTCGTCCTTGCGGGTCATCGTGTCGATCTGCTTGACGATCACGGTCTTGCCGGCGGGCACTTCCGGGTTCCAGGCGAACACGCCCAGGCGGCCATAGAACACGGCCGGGGCGGTGGCATCCAGGCGACGGTCGGGGCACATCACCAGGCCACGCTCCAGCATCACGCGCAGCGCGCCGACGGGCACGGCCTTGACGGTGGGGCTGGTGCGCTCGGTGCTGTGGCCGGGGCAGACATTGGCCGAGCGGGTGATCATGTCTTCGGCGACTTGCCGGTCGGATTGGGCCAGCGCCGGCACGGCGGTGGCGGACAGGGCAAGCAGGGCAACGGCGGACTTCCAGTTCATCGGCGACTCCTCATGAGATGACACTCCAGAAACGGCGGCCCGGGTCACCCGGCGCCACCAGCAACGCGCCCAGATGCTAGCAAGGCGGTTGTTAAAGACTGCCGATGGCAATGCCGGCTGACTGACGCAGCGGATGTCGGGAGACTCCTGATTGAGCGCGGTCAGCCGCACCGTTAGCGTGCGCGCTAGACACTGCCGGACTGCACCGTGGAACGCGCCGACCTGATTGACTCACTGCTCATTGGCATGCGCCGGGCCGAAGCCCTGCGCGCGCAGCCGTCCAGCTACAGCACGGCGCACAGCGCGCAGATGGCGGTCGATCACGGCAAGGCCGCCGACGCCGAGCTGGTGCTGTCGCTGTTCAAATTCAGCCCGGAGCATCTCAAGTTGCTGGGCGGTGCCGGAATCGAGGCGCTGGGCGAGATCGTGTGCCACGCCTGGGCACTGCACGGCGGCAATAACGAGGCGCTGATCCGCTGGTTTCGCGAGCCGATGAATGCGCTGGATGGCCAGACCCCCGCCGCATTGGTCCGCTCCGGCAGTCTCAAGGTGCTGCTGCTGGTATTGCGCCAGCAGATGGAGTGGGAGCTGCCCAAGCGCTCGGCGTGAGCAGCTGAGAAACCGACTGTACTCACCGCATGGCGGGTTGGCCGGTGCTCGGTGCGCGCGTGCACACCGGTGATGGGCGCGTCACCTGACGACTGCTCGCGACGTGTTGTTAGCTGCTCTCAGTGGCGAGAGCGAAGATGCGCGCGGTGTGGTCAATGCCACGCATCGTGCGTGTCTTGCACAACACGTTGGCGCAGTGCATCGCGATGCGCAGGTGCGTTGCTGCACGTAGCAGCCCTGCATGCAGTTGCACGAGCGCGCTGCTGCGCCGTGCGGTGTTGCACCGCAGGCGCAGATATCGCGTTAATCAGCCGCGTGAAACCCTCGCGCACACCGCCGGGAAGCCACGCGGCGGCGGTGCAGTGGCGCACTTACTGCTTCGGTCGCGCCACTGCGTACATTTCCGACGCGATCTTCTTCATCAGGGCGTTGCCGTCGTCGCCTTCCTTGTACAGGTCGAAGTGGCTGCGGCCTTCCAGATAGCGGAAGTCGCTCTTGGCGCCCAGGCCGTCCAGCACCGACTGGAATTTATGCGCCGCGCCGTCCAGGTAGAACGTGTCGGCGGTGCCGACAATCAGGTGAATCTTGCCGTCCAGGTCCGGCTTGAGCGTGGGCCACTGCGCGGCCACGCGGGCGGCAATGTCGTAATGCGTGCGCCAGTAGGCCGCCACGGCCGGGTCGACCTTGCCGGTGTCGCGGTCGAACATCGGCACCGGGCGGCCGTCGGCGCCGCGCGGGGAGAATACCCATTCGAATGAGGTGAGCTGGCCGCCGTACGGGCCGAGCACGCGTTCGAGCTTGGCGAAGGTTTCCAGCTCGGCCACCACCTTGCCCCCATCGCGGACCAGGGGGAACTGGCTGCCGTCGGGGCGCCGGTAGACGTTGGCATTGGGCGCGTACAGATCCGGGCCGGTGAAGTCGCGGAAGTCGCTGGAATCGGGCGAGGTGGACCAGGTGCCGCCGAACAGTTTGGGGTAGCGCGTCTGCAGCCACAGCGTGGCCCAGCCGCCGGAGGAGTGCCCGGTCAAGAATCGGCCGCTGGCCTTGCCGTCCATCTTGTACTGGCGCTCCAGTGCCGGGATCAGCTCTTCGGTCAGTGCGGTGCCCCAGGGGCCGTTGTTGACCGAGTCGGCGAACTCGTGGGTGCCGGTGGGCGTGGCCTGATCCAGGAACACCCAGATCATCGGCGGCATCTGCTTGGCCGCCATCGCGCTCCAGGTGGTGGCGATGCTGCCGGCAAAGCGGTTGTAGTTGCCGCCGAAGCCGTGGGTGACATACACGGTGGGGTAGCGCGTGCGGGCCTTGGCGTCATAGCCGGGTGGGGTGAGCACGCGTGCGCGCAGCGAGACCGGCCGGCCCCAGAACGCACTCAGCGACGGGCTGACCATCGAGGCATCGGTGGTGTGCAGCTTGGCCTCGGGCACGGCATCGCGCACAGCCTGCGGTGCGCGTGGCGAGACCTGCCACGGGTCGTCCGAGACGGGCACTTTTGTGCTCAGCGTCAGTGCCGGCAGCGCTGCGCCTTTGCCCAGGGTGACCGCCGTCACCGCGCTCAGCAGGTCGCCGCCATCGCGGCCGCTGTAGCCATAGCTGTGGTCCGGGTCCAGCACGGCCTGGAACAGATAGGCACCGGCCGGCAGCGCAGAAAACCCGTTCGGGTAGGCGATGTTGTCCAGATCGATCTGCACGCTGGCCCCCGGCGCAAGCCCGGCAACCTCCTGTGCGGCCACCGTGGTGGCACTGGGACGGAACGGGTTGGTATCCACCGCCTCCACCTTGCCGTCCTTGGCCTGCGCCTGCGCGTCCTTGGCCAGGGTGGCAAACACCAGCAGCCGCCCGGAGACGGGCTGGTCGGCGGCGCCGCCCAGGGTGACGCGCAGCAGGCGATGCGCGGCTACCGGCTCGGCGGCGTGCGCGGCGCAGGCGCACAGCAGGCCAACGGCCAGCCCAAGGCGAGGTGCAAGACGATGCATGGACATGCGGATCCTTTGAGACGCTGATGGACGGAGTAGGCGTGGTGGCCCTGGGCGGACTGTAGCCAGTTTGCAGCGGGCTGCGGGCTCTGAGTGCGATGTCAGGTCAACGGATCCGATCTGCCTGCCCTGTGACCCTGTCCGGCCGCGCTGGTCAGCGTCGGCAACCGGGTGGCCTGACTGGAGTGCACGCAGGTTGCGGCGTGCAGTGATTCCATCGCTACGGTCGTGGGTTTTCGGTATCGGTGGATCACTGAGATTGGAAACAGATCCGACCTTCTGTCGGGTTGAAAATAGGCGATGCATCACGCATCGAAGTTAATGAGACGATTTGTCGGGTTGTGAAACGACCGCTCTCCAAGATCGCTATATCAAGCGTTTCTCATCGTGCCGAGTGACATATTCGCTAGAGCATGCGTTGGCGAGAATCGTGAGATCGAGATTGGAATCAAACGAGAACGTAAACCGACGGTTTTTGTTTGGATGGCTGAGTGAGACATGTCACCTGTGCGGGATGCGCAGGGAACGTCGGGATGAACATGTTCGTCATGCCAGGTAACGCCGCCAATGCGCGTCCAGTGCCATTAACCCGCTTCAGACTCAGGAGTTTTCGATATGCATCAAACACTCAGCCTTTCTCGCCAACTCGCCGCATGCAGCGCGTTACTGCTGACGACAGCCGTGTGCATGGAAGCGGCTATGGCGGCGCCGGTCAGCAACACCGAGCGGGTCACTTTGACCCATGTCTTCGCCACGCTGCAGAGCGGGCAGGAAGACAAGAAGCCGGAAGACATTGCCGCATGTCGCAAGCAGGTTGCGGCGCCGAGTTCCAAGTATCTGGGAATGGTGGTCACCACCACGTATTCCATCGATGCGCAGTCCCTGATCATGACCGCCTCGTCGTCGCTTCCCTCGCCCGTCGTGACACAGCCGCTGATGCTGACGGTGCCGCTGTCCCCGTTGGGGTTGTCTGGCGAGTATGCCTTCGGCGCGTTTCGCCCGAGCGCGTTGCCCAATACCTACGTGCTGTTTTCGACCGGGCTGAATTTCAAAGGCCCCAAGTCATCGGTACTCGTCCTCAACAGCGACAAGCCCTATAACTGCCTAGTCACCAGCGATCCGGCGCCGTTCACTGGAAAACTGGGCACCCAGCTGGGCAAAGACCAGGGGCGCTGATCTGCGCGACGTGCGAATTGCCGCCGAACGCGCTGACTAAGGGCAGCTAACAACCCTACGGTGCTCACCGCCAGGCGGGCGCGGCCGGTGCTCGGTGCGGCATGTACCACGCGTACATTCCGGTTCTGAGCGCGCCGTCCACACTCACCTGACGATTGCCCGCTACGTTGTGTTAGCCGCTCTAAATGGTCGGCGCGTTCGGTTGCGGTGTGCTGGCGATGGGCAACGCTGCCGCGGTTTTCGGTGAGCGTTTCTGGAGCACAGCGGGATTGCATGCCGACATGTGCGGCAGACACAGATCCAGGCATCACCGATACGGCCCCGGCCCGCGCCAGACCGGCTCGCCCTGGCGGTAGACCTCCATCATGTTGATGACCTCGCGGGCGTCGCCGATGTTTTTCAATTCCGGCGAATCCGGCGGCAGCAGGCGGCATTTGCTGGAGCCGCGTTTGAGCGCGACATCCAGCGGGCAGACCATGCGTTGCTGGGTGCCGGGCAGAATGATGGCGATCTCCTGCATGCCCTGTTCCTTCCACGCGCGCAGCTGGGTTTCGCTGCGCACGTCGTAATAAACCTGGAAGCCGCCGATATCCATGCTGGGCTGGGCATTGCTGCGGTCGCGGCGGCGGCCTTCGCTGATGGTGGGCGTGTTGGCGCTGCCGTCTTCGGCGGCATCGGCCGGTTCGTCGAGCATGCCCGGTGGGCGGCCGGTCCAGGTTTCGGGGCGGCGCTGCGGCGGCGATGACGGTTCGGCCGGCGGTTGCGGCGGGGTGGGGCGCTGCACCGGTTGTGCACGGCGCTGCTCGGCCAGGCTGCCGCGGCGGGTGTTGCCTTGCGGCGGCACCGGGTTCTTGGCGTTCTGGACCAGCGTGGATTGCAGCGGCGAGGCGGCCGGCGGCGGCTGCACCGGCGCAGGGGTCTGCGAGGGCGGTGTGGGCGTCGGGGAGGGCGTGGGTTGCTGCGGCTGATCGGTGTCGCCGACAAAATCCACCTTGGTGCGGCCACCGCTGGCCGAGCCTTGCGGCGGGGTCATGCTGGGGGTGGAGGCGGACAGCAGGATCAGCAGCATCAGCACATGCAGCAGCGCGCTGATCAGCGCGGCGATCCACGGCTCGATACGTTCGATCAGCGGTTCGCTGCGAGGCAGCCAGTCGCTGGGGTCCAGATGGACGTGCAGCAGTTGCAGCGCGTCGTCGCGCACGCGGTAAACCAGCACGTAGGGCGTGTGCTTGACCACCCACTCGCGGGTACCGGGCACGCGGCCGGCGTGGCCACGCCCGGGCTGCTCGGCCAGGGTGCGGGTGGCGTCCAGCACATGCCGCGCCATCGCCGCGGCAATGGTCGGGTTGAGCGCGTGGTAGTGATCCTGGGCGTGGGCGAGCTGCTTGGCGGCCGGGACGGTCCAGTCACGCCGCAACATCAACGCCCCATCTGGCGAACAGTGCGGTGACCTGGGCCGGTGCGGTGATGGCGCCCTGGTCGGCTGCGGCAATCCCGTCCAGCACCGCGGCCTGGAAGCTGGCCGCCCCCACGACGCGCACCACGTCCTGCCAGTCTGCCGTGTCGGGCAGCGTATCGATCAACGTCTGGGCGTGGTGCTTGATGGCGGACATGGCACTGCGGTGGGGGAGTACTGCCGGCAAGTCTACCGCCGCGGCCTTGATCCGCGTGTGGCAATGGCTGGCGTGCGCGTGTGCGGCGTTCACCGGAGGCAATGGCACCGGCGATCGGGAGCGCGACGCACCCAGGAGCCGGCCGCCGTGAGGTACGCCGCCGGCCGCAGAAAGTGACACTTGGCACCTTGTTCGCGGTACCGGCGGGTTTCATCCTGCAGCCGTCACTGCACCCACACAGGATTGGTCATGCCCGCTGCTGCCATCGCACCGTTTACCCCATACCTGTCGATGGCGGCCATCGCCTTTATTTACTACCGGCGCATCCGCCGCAGCTTCGGTCGCCAGCAGTGGAAGCCGGTGGGCACTGCGGTGCGCGCGGCCGTGCTGGTCATCGCCGCCGCCGCACTGGCGTTTGCGGTCTACGGATTACCGCAGGTGCGGCTGGGCGTTGCGCTGGGAACGGCGGCCGGCATCGGGCTGGGCGCAGTGTCGCTGCGTTACACGCATGCCGAATGGGTGGACGGCCGCGGCTGGTACACGCCCAATCCATGGATCGGCGGCGCGTTGATGCTGGTGCTGCTGGGCCGGCTGGCCTGGCGCTGGGGCGCCGGTGCTTTCAGCGAGGGTGCGGCCGCTGCCGGGTCGCAGGCCAGCCCGCTGACCTTGGGGATTGCCGCCGCACTGGTGCTGTATTCGCTGGTGCACGTGGGCGGGGTGTGGTGGCGCCTGCGCCAGCTGCGGTTGCAGGCCGCGGCTTCCGCAGTTGGGTGAGCGGGTGCGGTGCAGCATCGGTGACGCCGCATCACACCTGCGAACGGAACGGGAACACCAGCTTTTCGCCCAGCTTCTGCCGCAGCGGCCGCGCCCGCCAGCGTTCCAGCGTGTACTGCTCGGCGCGTTGCAGGTCGCGATCGAAGACCTCGGTCATGCGCGCGGCCAGCGTGGCGTCGTAGACATTCAGGCTGGCCTCGTCGTTGAGGCGGAACGAGCGGATGTCGAAGTTGGTCGAGCCCACCGACACCAGCAAGGTGTCGATGATCAGCAGTTTGGTGTGCAGCATGGTGGGCCGGTACTCGTGGATCTCGATGCCGGCCTGCAGTAGCGGCTCCCAGCTGGCCTTGGACGCCAGCCGCACCGACACCGCATCGATATGTTTGCCCGGCAGCAGCACGCGGATCTTGACGCCACGGCTGCGCGCCTCCAGCAGCGAGCGGGTGATCAGCGCATCCGGCACGAAGTACGCCGCGGCCAGATCGATGGACGTGCGTGCCGCGGCAATGGCGATCAGATACATCAGGTGCATGCTCTCGCTGCCGCCGGCCGGCGAGGCCACGAACAGCTGCGCATCGCTGTCGCCGGCTGGCGCCAGCTGCGGGTAGTACTCGGCGCCGTTGAGCACGCGGCCGGTGGTCTTGATCCAGTTGTCGTTGAAGGCGGCCTGCACCTGCGCCACCACCGGGCCTTCGATGCGGTAATGCGAGTCGCGCCAATGCTCCGGATCCTGCGCATCGCCCATCCATTGATCGGCCACGCCCACACCGCCGGTAAAGCCGATGCGGCCATCGATCACCAGCAACTTGCGATGGGTGCGGTTGTTGACGCGGTGCAGGTTGTACCAGGTGAGGGGACGGTAACGGTGCACTTCCACGCCGGCATCGGTCATCTCTTCGACCAGCGACGGATCCATCTTCAGACTGCCGCCCCAATCGATGGTGACGCGCACCTTGACGCCGGCCCGCGCGCGCTCGGACAGCGCCTCGCTGAACTCGCGGCCGATCTCGCCCGACCAGTAGATGTAGGTTTCGAAGGTGATGGTGTGCTGCGCACCGCGAATGGCGGCCAGCATCGCCGGAAAGATCTCGTGGCCGTTCTGCAGCACCTGGATCTTGTTGCCGGGCAGGATCGCTGGCCCCAGCAACACCGACATCTCACGTTTGAACTGCGGGTCCGAAACGTCGTAGCAATGGCTCGGAATATGCTCAAGCTTCTTCTCAGGTGTGGCGAAGTTGAGCAGCAGCAGCCCCACCAGCAAGGTGATGACGACGGTGGCCACGATGATCCATGTCATGCATCCAACTCCGATTCCCCTACCACTGCGGCCACAAGCGGCCGGCATTCTGCCAAGGCGCGCGGCATGGGGGTTGTGAAGGCAGGCGCGTGCGCTGCGCTGCGAGGCACTGCCGTGGTGCCGTGCCACATACCGCTGCGCGTGGCGGCAGTTGCCGGCCTGCGTGCGTCAGCTGGCCTGGGTCAGAAACGCTACCGGTACTGCGTCGATGAGCCACACGCCATTGTCGGCCTCAAAAAACCGCAGGCCCTGGTCATGCATCTGTCCGGCCTGGACGATCAGCAAGACCGGCGTGCCATAGCGGGCGCCCACGTGCATGGCGGTCTGCGGATCGGCGGACAGATGCACATGGTGGCGTTGGCCCGGGCGCAGGCCTTCGCGCAGGATCGCGTCGAGAAACCGCGTGGCGGTGCCGTGGTATAGCAGCGTCGGCGGTGTCTTTCCCACGTGCGCAAGCGCCACGCTCGCCGTCGAATGACCCTGCACTGCACGGATGCGCAGGCCGTCGGCAGACAGCGCAAAGCGCTGCTTGTCGCTGCTGGAGACCACCGCGCCGATCAACTCCGCATCCAGCGCCTTGCCGTGGGCATTGGCTGCCGCAATCAACGCGTCGATGTCTGCCCAGCCGTCGCGACCCAGCGTCAGCCCGATGGATTCCGGTGCATGCCGCAAGACGTAGCTGAGGAATTTACTGGTCTCGGTGTGATGCTTGCTCATGGTGATTGCGCTGGACGATCCGTGTGCCCCGGACGCTGGAGTTTACAGGTGGGGATGGAGGTGGCTGCCTGAGCGCCTGGCAGGCGCGTTTGCTGCTGCGGTTCGGCGGTGCGTCCGTTTCTGGTACAGCGTCCGTGCTTCCCAAACGCACGGGCCACCTGGGACGCCATCACCGCAGTGGAGCGACCGGATCTTTTGGATCACCTCGGGCAAGAAGGCCGACACGCGGATCAAGCGCATTGCCACTGCCTGCGACATGCTCGCCTCCGGCAAGCGGCGTGCGTGCTGTTTCGACGGGTCGGGGATGTACAGCAAATCGCTTGCGGCGCCAACGCCGAAAGCGGACTGAAGCGCTAAGACGACATCCAGTGCACGTCGGTGTGGAAGGACACAAGTGCACGCTCCGCGTTGGCTCCCGCCCGCTCGCAAACCGGACGGACTAGCCGCTTCCACGGCGGCTGCCTATGCGCCGAAATGCTTACATGCGTCACACAAGTGCGCACCTATACTCCCAGGCTGCCCCACCGAAGAGGTTCTGACCGCATGAGCGCACCCCCATCGTCTCCGATCGCCGCCGGTTCTGGCGCAGCACCCGGTAGCCTTCGCCGCTCGGTGTCCAATACGCTCAAGGGATCGGCCGGCAACCTGGTCGAGTGGTACGACGTCTACGTCTACTCGGTATTTGCCACCTATTTCGAATCGCAGTTCTTTTCCAAGGAAGACAAGAACGCCACGATGTTCGTGTGGGCGATCTTTGCGATGACGTTTTTGATGCGGCCGATCGGTGCGTGGTACTTCGGTCGCTTTGCCGACCGCTACGGCCGGCGGTTGGCGTTGACGATCTCGGTGTCGATGATGGCGCTGTGCTCGTTCGTGATCGCGGTGACGCCGACGGTGGCCACCATTGGTATTGCCGCGCCGATCATCCTGTTGTTGGCGCGCCTGGTGCAGGGCTTTGCGACCGGTGGCGAATACGGCACCAGCGCGACCTACATGTCCGAGGCGGCGATTCCGGGCCGACGCGGGTTCTTGTCGTCGTTCCATTACGTGACCCTGGTGGGCGGGCACGTGCTGGCGCAGACCACCTTGCTGGTGATGCTGCACTTCTTCGATGCCTCGCAAGTGTCCGAATGGGGCTGGCGTGTGGCGTTCGGCCTGGGCGGTATCGGTGCGCTGGTGGTGTTCTGGTTGCGTCAGACCATGGACGAATCGCTGAGCTCTGAATCCATCGCCGATTCGCGCACCGGCAAGGCCAAGGCGTCCGGCTCGATGCGCGAGCTGTTCGTCAATCAGTGGCGTCCGCTGTTGCTGTGCTTCTTGATCACTGCCGGCGGCACCATCGCGTTCTACACCTATTCGGTGACCGGCCCGAAGATGATCCAGACCGCGTTCGCCGGTGGCGACGTGATGGCCGGCACCATCATCAACCTGGTTGCGCTGACGGTGCTGATGCTGATGCAGCCGGTGGGCGGTTGGCTGTCGGATATCGTGGGGCGCAAGACCTTGCTGGTGTTCTTCGGCATCGGCGGCGTGCTGTACACCTGGTTCCTGGTGACCGAGCTACCCAAGCAGACCGACTGGTTGACCGCATTTGCGATCCTCACCGTGGGCTTTGTGATCCTGACCGGCTACACCTCGATCAATGCGGTGGTGAAGGCGGAATTGTTCCCCACCCATGTGCGCGCGCTGGGCGTTGGCCTCGGCTATGCGCTGGCGAACTCCGCGTTTGGTGGCACCGCGCCGTTGCTGTATCAGGCCTCGTTGAAGACCGGGCACGTGAGCGAGTTTGTGATCTACGCAACCGCGGTGATTGCGGTGTCGTTGGTGGTGTACATGTTCTTCCTGACCAACAAGGGCAGCAACTGGCTGGATGACGAAGCGGCGATGCGTCAGCGCAAGCGGTGATGTGTTGATGCAACCGCAAGCTTGATAGCTAGCTCCCTTCTCCCTTCGGGAGAAGGTGCCCGAAGGGCGGATGAGGGGCGCCTCAGGCGACTAGCATGCCAGCCATGGTGAACGCGTCGCCACGCGTCGCCAAGGTGAAGCATCGATATTGCGGTCGTGCATTGGGACACCCCAACCCCAGCCCGGGCTCCGGCCCCGCGCCCCGGCCTGCGCCAGCAGCGCGGGCGCTCCAAGGCACGCGCGCCAGCGGCGCGCAGGCAGTGCCTTATCGCCCCGCAGGGAGAGGGGCTAAATCAGGCTTCTGGTGTCTGGCATTTGCGTCCTTCTGAGCCATCTCGGCAAACACGCTGTAACGCAGCCCGATCAACCCCAGCAACGCGTCATCGCGATGCGTTCCCGCCGGCACCTTGCCCACGCGCGCCAGCGAAGCATCCAGACGCGTACGTAGAGCATCCGGTGCAGGCAACGGACGCTTGTGCGCGATCTGTTGCCGGTAGTGCGCGGCAACATCAGCCAGGATGGTGTCCACCGCGTCCACGCTCGGTGGCGGCAAGCCGTGCCGTGCGCTGCGCAGCTGCAGGATGTTCAAACCCACGCGTACTTCGCTGAGCATATCCATCGATGCCAGGTCGCTGCCTTCCGGCGCCAAGGCCAACCTGGGTGCTAGCAAGCCGAGCAGATCCAGCATGCGCGCGGCGAACTGGTGGCGGTCCTGCGCGCCATGGCCATCGGCGGCGTCGGCCAGCGTGCGCCACGCCTGGCGGACCAGGCGACGCGCGCTCCATTCGGCGCCGACCGAGCGGAACACCTTTGTGAGCACCACCGCGAATCCAATCCCCAGCACCATCGCCACGGCGGCGTTGACGAAGCTCTGGATGTTGGCGTTGTAGGTGTTCTGCAGGCTGAGCAGGGCGGTGAGATTCACCACCAGCGGCAGCGCGATCAACATGCTCTTGGGCCGATGCAGCAAGGCGCCGATGGGCAGAAACACCGCCGCCAACAGCAGCACCAACATCGGGAAGTCGTGGATCGCGGGGAAGATGCCGAACAGGTAAATGCCTGCGACTACGCTGGCGACCACCGCCCAGGTCAGAAACGACACCATGCTGGGTGCCGGGTCGTCCTGCGCGGCAAAGAACGCGGCTGTGACCGCAGCCATCATCGCGCCGTTGCCGCCGCCCTCCCAACCGATGCCGATCCACAACACGCAGTACGCCAGCAGCGCAAAGCCAGCGCTGAGCGCGGAAAACGCCGCCATGCCGAAGTCGATGTGGCGCGCGCTGCTGGCAGGTACGCCTGCATCGGCGGTCTGGGGCCGCGAGATGCCGAGGCGCTGCAGCAGTGAGGGGCGAATGCGCGAACGCGCACCGGCATCGCCTTGCGCAGCGCCCATCGATTCGGCTGTTGCAGGCTCTCTCGCTGCCGGCAGCGCACGCGGCGGCGGCAGCGCGGTGCCCCGCAGCAACGTCTGTTCCAGTGCGCGGCAGTCTTGCCAGAGGTCGAGCAATTCTTCCAGGCGCAGCAGCAAGCTCGCCAATAGCAGATGCTCGATGTCCTGATCGACTACCGGGCGCAGCGCGGCGATGCGTGCGCGCAACGCGTCGACATCGGCATCGCTGCCTGCGTCCTTGCGCTGATCCACCCAACCGGCGACGTCGTCCAGCAGCGCCTTGAGTGCGGGCGGCTGTGCAGACCCATCGCGCTGCAATGCATCCAGCCGATCGGCGATCGACGACAGCACCGGCAGCAGCATCAGCATGCGCGCGCGCAGTTGCTCCATCGCCGGTGCCGCACTGGCATGCCGCGGGTCGTCGTGACGGACGAAGGCGATCAAGGCCTCGAACTGCACCAGGTCTGCCGCCAGCCGGTTACGCGGCGTGTGCGAGTCGCCACGCTGCAGCACCTGCCGGCACCATTGTGCAGCGTCCTGCATCCAGCCGCCGATGCGTGCGGTCACCATCGGCCGCACCGAAGCGGGGAACACCAGCGAGGCAAACAGCACCGCCATCACCGTGCCCAATACGATCTCTTCGCTGCGCGCCACCACGGTGTCGAAAATGCCTTCCGGCGCGGTCACCGCAGGAAAGCCGATAAACGCGGTGGTGTAGCCGGCCAGCAAAAACGCATAGCCGCGCGGGCCGCGATTGAGCAGCGCCAAAAACAGGCAGGCCGACAACCACAACGCCATCGCCGCGCTCAGCAGTAGCGGGGTTTCGACCAGATTCGGCAGCATCACCAAGGTGGCCGCGCCGGCCAGCACGGTGCCGAGCACGCGGTACACGCCCTTGGCGCGGGTGGGGCCGAGCAGCGGTTGCGAGACGATATAGACGGTGGCCATCGCCCAGTACGGCCGCGACAGATTGCCGGCTAGCGCCACGTACAACGCTGCGATCGAGGCGGCAAAGGTCTTGACCGAAAACAGCCAGGCCTGGCGATCGCGCAGCAGTGCGTTCATGGCGTGGCAGTGGCAGTGGCAGCGGTGGCGTCGCTACGGGCGTCGGTATTCCAACCGCCGCCCAGCGCCAGAAACAGCTGGAGTTGATCCTGCGACACCTGCGCCTGCGCAGTGGCCAGGGTCATGTCGGCAGTTGCCAGGGTGCGCTCGGCATCCAGGCTGGACAGATACGGGGTGCGCCCGCCTTGATACAGCCGGCGGTTTTGCGCCGACGCCAGCTCGGCCTGTTGCTGCGCCTGTTCCAGCAGATGCAGGCGGTCCAGATCCTGCGCGTAGCGCGAGAGTGTGGTCTGCACCTCGCGCAGCGCCTGCAGCACGGTGTTGTCGAACTGCGCCAGCGCGGCATCGGCGCCGGCTTCGGTGGCGCGCACGCGGGCACGCGCACCGCTGGACGGCAGCGTCCAGGAAATCAGCGGGCCAAACGACCAGGCATGCGTTGCCGGCTCACCGAAGTCCGCCAGCAGGCCGGTGGCGCCGATCGAACCGCCCAGGCGGATATCCGGATACAGCTCGGCGGTGGCCACGCCGATGCGTGCAGTGGCCGCGGCCAGCCGCCGCTCGGCCTGGCGCACGTCCGGGCGACGGGCGAGCAAGCTGCGGCCATCGCCAATCGGAATGGGTTGCTGCAAGGCCGGCGCTTGCGCGCAGTGGTCGACACCGGCAGGCACTTCGCCAGGCGTCTTGCCGAGCAATGCCGCCAGTTGATAGCCGGCTGCCTGGCGACGCGCGCGCAGCGGTGGCAGGGCGGCTTGCAGCATCGCCACCTGCGCGGTGGCGCGGGCCAGATCCGGTGGGGTGCCGCGTCCGGCGGCGATCAGGCGTTGGGTGATCTCGCGGCTGCGCTGCTGCAATTGCAGCGAATGCTCGGCCACATGCAGCTCGTGGTTGGCATGGCAGATCTCCACATAGCTGCCGGCGACCTGCGCAGCCACGTTGACACGGGCGAGATCGATCGCGGCCTGCGCCACCTGCGTATCGGCGTGCGCAGCCTCGGCGCCGCGTTGCAGCTTGCCGAACAGGTCGAACTGGTACGACACGCCAAACTTGCCATCGGCCAGGTTGAACACCGGCAGCTTTTCTTCCTGCAAGAAGGCTTCGGCCGACACCTGCGCGCGGCTGACGCCGGCTTCCACCTCGTAATCGAAGCCGCCGGCGTCCATGGCCTGTTCGTACACCGCTGCGGCGCGGCGCAGGTTGGCGCTGGCCACCTTCAACGCGACGTTGTCGTGCAGCGCCTGTTCGACCAAGCCATCGAGCATCGGGTCCTGATACAGCGCCCACCAGCGTGCCGGCAGCGGCGCGCCGGGCTGCACCTGGTCGTTGCCGGTGTCCAGAAACGCGGCGTTGGCGGCCGGCCGCTGGTAGGCGGACTGGTCGGGCAGTGCGTAATTGGGGCCGACCGTGCTGCACGCCGCCAGCAACGTGACGGCCGCGCTCAGAGCGAGCAGACGCAGGCGCTTCATGGCGCGGCCTTTGCCTGCACATGCGCAGGCGAGCCAGCAGACGGCGCCGGTGCGGCATCGGGCAGGATCGTCACCGTGGCGGTGCGCCCGGCAATCAGCTGCACGTGCGTAGGCACCTGATCCAGCGCAATGCGCACCGGGATGCGCTGCGCCAGCCGCACCCAATCGAACGCCGGGGTGACATTGGGCAGCGCGCCGGCGCTACCGCTGCGGTAGCGGTCTTCGATGCCGGCAGCGATGCTTTGCACATGCCCGTGCAAGGTCACCGGCTCGCCCATCAGGCGCACGTCCACGCGCTGGCCGGCATGCACGCCATGCAGGCGGGTTTCTTCGAAATAGCCATCGACGCGGAACGAGCCGGTATCCAGCACCGCCACCACCGGGCGCCCGGCGCTGACGTAATCGCCCACGCGCACGGTGCGGTCGCTGACATGGCCATCGGCCGGGCTGCGCACTTGCGTGCGGTCCAGATTGAGCTGGGCCAGATCCACCGCCGACTGCGCGGTGGCCACCGCAGCCTGCGCCTTTTGCACGTTCGAGCGGCGCACCTCGGCATCTTCAGCCGCCACCAGGTCCTGCAGGCTGCGGTCGCGCGCGATCTCGCGGCGCAGCTGGGTCAGCGTGGCCTGGCGCTCGGCCAGCGCGGCTTGCGCCTGTTCCAGCGCAATCGCATAGCGCGCGCGGTCCACCACAAACAGCAGCTGGCCGCGCGTGACCGCCTGGTTGTCGTCCACCGCCACCGATTCCACCAGCCCGGACACGTCCGGCGCCACCTGCACCACATCGGCGCCCACGTGCGCATCGCGCGTCCATGGCGCGTCCATGTAGTACCGCCACAACTGCTGCAGCACCAGCGCGGCCACCACCACCATTGCCAGGGTCAGCAGCGCCGGCCCCGCGGTCTTGATCAACTTTTTCACGATTGCATCCAACGGGTAAGGAAAAACAGGCCGCCCAACAGCGCGATGTACAGCGCCAGGTTGAACAGCGCCGGGTGCCAGACATGGCGATACGCACCGGCGCGGGTCAGCAGCGCGCCGATGGCGCTGTTGAGCAGGTAGGCCAGCGTCATCAACGCCAGCAAGGTGGGAACGAACACACCGTAGAGACTGAATTCGCCGTACATCGGGCACATCCTGGGAAAGGGAAACAACCACGCCCGGCGCAGCGCAGCACGCGCGCCAGGGCCTGCGGAACGTCACAACCGGCGTCGCAGGACGACGCCTGACAGCTGACTCAGTCGGGCTGACTCAGCCGCGCATGCGCCTGCGCGATCTGCTCCCACAGCGTCAGCACCGTCTGCACCTGCGCTTCGCTGAGCGCGCCGAAGACCTCGGCGCGCAGCGCATCCAGGCGGATCTCGATGCGCCCGACCAGCGCATGGCCAGCGTCGGTGAGCCACAGCTGGTTGGCGCGGCGGTCGCTGCTGTCTGCCTCGCGGCGCACCAGCGTCTGTGTGCAGAGCTTGTCGAGCAGGCGCACCAGCGAGGGGCCTTCCATGCCCAGTTGCTGTGCCAGCGCCACCTGCCGGATACCACCGCCAGAGCGTCCGATCATCAGCAGCGGGCCGGTGCAGGCGCTGGACAGGCCGAATTCGGCAAAGGCCTGGTCGGCCAGCCGCTGCCACTGGCGGGCGGCGACCAACAGGCCGGAGCTGAGCTGGGCGCGGGGAGAGAGTGTGCTAAGCGTCATAATAGTTAGGATGCTATCAATTCAACAATGAATCAATAGTCACTGAACCCGGCCCAGCGGCCACAACCGCCACTGGGGCCGCCGGCCCGTCCTCGGGTACCATGCTCGCCCCCTTTGGGTGCACCTGCGCATGAGCCAGTCCGACCAGCCCGATTCCTCCGTTACCCAGGCCCAAGCCGAAGATGCCGTACGCACCCTGCTGCGCTGGGCCGGCGAAGATCCGGCCCGCGAAGGCCTGTTGGATACCCCGCGCCGTGTCGCCGAAGCCTATGGCGACTGGTTCAGCGGCTACCGCGAAGAACCGCGCGAATACCTGGAGCGCACCTTCGAGGAAGTCGCCGGCTACGACGAACTGATCGTGCTGCGCGACATTTCCTACGAAAGCCATTGCGAGCACCACATGGCGCCGATCATCGGCAAGGTGCACGTCGGCTACCTGCCCAGCGGCAAGGTGGTGGGCATCAGCAAGCTGGCCCGCGTGGTGGAAAGCTACGCGCGCCGCTTCCAGGTGCAGGAAAAAATGACCGCGCAGATCGCCCAGTGCATCCAGGACGTGCTGCAACCGCGCGGCGTCGGCGTGGTGGTCGAAGGCTCGCACGAGTGCATGACCACCCGCGGCATCCACAAGCGCGGCGTCAGCATGGTGACCTCCAAGATGCTGGGCAGCTTCCGCGAAGACGCGCGCACCCGCGCCGAATTCCTGCAGTTCCTCGAAGTAGGCGGCAAGCGTTGAGGCAGCCCCTGCAGTCGCCATGAAGCACCAGGCACGGATTGCCGGCTACCGCCAGTTGCGCGACCAGCCGGCGTGGAAATTGCTCGCCGCCGATCACGCCCCGGAGCTGATCGGCCTGCTGCAGACCCTGTTGCTGGACGGCGAGCGCCGGCTGCCGTCGGCGGTGCTGCATGCGCGCCTGCAGCGTCAGCTGGATGCGCTGCGCGGCGATGAACTCTCGCGCGAGTTGCCGCGCACCGCGCAGGCGTATCTGGCGCATTGGCTCTCGCAGGGTTGGCTGGAACGGCGCCTGCCCGAAGGCGCGGCCGAAGAGGACTACGAACTCTCGCGTGCGGCCACCCAGGCCATCCGCTTCATCGCGAGCCTGCGCGAGAGCGGCAGCAGCGCCACCGAAAGCCGGTTGTCGCTGGTGATCGAGCAACTGGTGCAACTGGCCGGCCAGACCGAGGCCGACCCGGCCACGCGCCTGGCTGCGCTGCGCGAAGAACGCGACCGTATCGATGCCGAGATCGAGCGCGTAGCGGCCGGCCGGGTTGCGGCACTGGACGGTAAGCGCGCGCTGGAGCGCACCCGCGACCTGATCCATCTGGCCGACGAACTGGCCGAAGACTTCCACCGCGTGCGCGATGACTTCGAGCAGCTCAACCGCCAGTTCCGCGAGCGCATCATCGATGACGAAGGCGCGCGCGGCGATGTGCTGGAGCAGTTGTTCAGCGGCGTGGACGTGATTGCCGACAGCGAGGCCGGGCGCACCTTCGAGGCGTTCTGGAGCCTGCTCAACGACACCCAGCAGAGCAGCCAGCTGGACAACGCGCTGGACGCGCTGCTCGCACGCGGCTTCGCACGCAAACTGGACCGCCGCGAACGCGCTTTCCTGCGTGGGCTCACCGGCACGCTGCTGGAGCGCGGCGGCGAGGTGCACACGGTAATGCAGCACTTCGCGCGTAGCCTGCGCGGGTTCGTGCAGAGCCGCGGCTATCTGGAACAGCGCCGCCTCAATCAATTGCTCAAGCAGGCGCAGGGCGAAGCCCTGCAGCTGCGCGACAGCCTGCACGCCACCGCCGCCACCGGCTACACGCAGGCGCTGAGCGCCAGCCGCCTGCGCTCGCTGTCGCAGTGGCGGCTGCACGATCCACGGCTCACCCAGGTCGATGGCCGCGTGTATGCCGCAGACGCGGCAGAGATCTCGCTGGACAGCGTGGGCGACCTGGTCGCGCAATCGGAAATCGATCTGCGCACCCTGCGCAACGATCTGTACGTGCTGCTTGGGCAACAGCCGCGGCTCACCATCGGCGATGCCTTGCAGCAACGCCCGGCCGCGCAGGGGCTTGGCAGCGTGATTGGCTATCTGTCGCTGGGCACGCGCCATGGCGTGGTGATCGACGGCCACATGGAAATGGTGCAATGGGAAGGCGGCGACGGCATCTTGCGGCGCGCGCGCATTCCCTTGGTGTGGTTTACCCGGGAGAAACGCAATGAACTGGTCTGAGCAGGCCCCGCTGGATGCGGACGACGACAACGACGACGCCCGCGATGCCGCATTGACGCTGCCGGCGAGCGATGCCGCCAACGCCGCGCCCGGTGGCGCACTGTTCCTGGGCGACACCGGCACGCTGCCGTTCGATGCACGCCGTGCGCTGTGTCAGCTGTTGGCTGGTCCCAGCATCGACGCGCAACGGCACGGCAGCTTGTGGCCGGCGCTGCTGCGCAACGAAGCGGCAGTGCGCCAGGTGTTGTGCGAGCTCTTTCTGCAGCTGGTGCTGGACCGCGAAGGCGGGGTGGCGTTCACCCGTCAGGCCGACACCGCCGAACTGGAATCGCCCAGCTTGCTGCGCAGCGCGCCGCTGACCTTCATCGAGTCGGTGCTGCTGCTGTTCCTGCGCCAGCAACTGGCCGAGGCCGATACGCGCGGCGAACGCGCGGTGGTGGACGAGACGCAGCTGGTGGAGGCGTTGTCGGTGTACGAAAAGAACGTGTCCACCGACAAGGCCGGGTTCACGCGGCGGGTGATGACGGCAATCGGCAAGATGCGCGACAACCAGTTGCTGTCGCGGTTGCGCGGCAGCGAGGAGCGTTACGAGGTGTCGCCGGTGTTGAAGCTGTTGTTCTCGGCGGAGGATGTGCAGGCGTTGGTGGTGGCGTATCGGGAGTTGCGAGAGGGGGAGGTTGCGTTGGAGTGATGCCGTTTGCGCCTGGGACGGTATCTCCCTTCTCCCTTTGGGAGAAGGTGCCCGAAGGGCGGATGAGGGTGCGGTGTCAGGCGGTGTGTGGTGTTGTGCGGGTTGTTTCTGCACCTGGGATGGCATCTCCCTTCTCCCATCGGGAGAAGGTGCCCGAAGGGCGGATGAGGGTGCGGTGTCAGGTGGTGTGTGGTGTTGTGCGGATTGATTGATGTTTGGCTGTGAGCGGTAGGGCAAGAGCTTTCACGCCCTTGCGGGCGCGAGTCACTTTTCTTTGCTTGTGCAAAGAAAAGTAACCAAAAGAAAGCACACCCCGTCCTCGCGCCCTCCGCGTCAAGGCGCTGCGGGTGCGCAAGGCCGGCAGAAATTTTTGTAAGGGACATCCATGTCCCTTACAAAAACGCCGCGCATCCATGCGCGCCGCCCTGCGGGTTGTATCTGCCGGCCTTGCCGCTGCGGTATGGGGCCCCGAAATGCAAACTGCGCAAGCAACGGCAACGGCAACGGCAACACAACAACAGCAACAACAACAGCAACAGCAACAACAGCAACAAGCGGGGCCTGTATCTGCAACACACTGCTGAAAGCAGCAAAGCAGCAAAGCAGCAAAGCAGCAAAGCAGCAAAGCAGCAAAGCAGCAAAGCAGCAAAGCAGTCACGAAGAAACGAAGAAGGAGCGATGGGCGCGCGATAGGACGATGTTGAAAAGGTGAGCGGTGAGTAATGCAGGTGTTCGACAATCCGCAACGGTTGTCGCGCTCGTCCGGCTTTCACCGCAATTGGTTCAAGCACCACGCTGTTGTAGGAGCGACCTTGGTCGCGAAGCCGTCCCCTTGCCCCATCCGTATTCCTGCCTAACTCCTACCCACCCGCATCCCGCACCACCGCCCCACAAAAATGCGTCACCGTTCGTAATGGTCTGTCCTTGGTGTCCCTGTCGTTCTGTTTTGGTGAGTGAGCAATGAATTCCCAGTCCAACCTGTCGCCGGCGTCGCCGGGTGCTTCCTTGTTTGCCGAGACGCTGGCCGAGCAGCGTGCGCAGCAGTTCCGCATGCGGCGCTTGCAGGTGCATAACTGGGGTACGTTCAACGGGTTGACCGAGGTGCCGATTGCCGAGAAGGGTTTTCTGTTCGTCGGGCGCTCGGGTTCGGGCAAGTCCACCTTGCTGGATGCGATGTCGGCATTGCTGACGCCACCGAGCATCGTGGATTTCAACGCGGCCGCGCGCGAGGCCGAGCGCAGTGGGCGCGACCGCAGCCTGGTGTCGTATGTGCGCGGTGCGTGGGCCGATCAGCAGGACAGCGCCTCCGGCGAGATCGCCACCCAGTACCTGCGCAAGGGCGCGACCTGGACGGCGCTGGTGCTGGAATACCGCAACGCGCAGGGCGAGGCGGTGAGCCTGATTCGGCTGTTCTGGATCGCCGGTAGCGGCAATGCCGCGGCCGATGTGCGCCGCCACTACATGGTGGCCCCGCGCAGCTTCGATGTGGCCAGCGAACTGGATGGCTTCGACCTTGACCTGCGCAAGCTCAAGGCGCGTCTGGGCGAGGACGTGGCGCATTTCGACGGCTTTGCCGGCTATGCCGAACGCTTCCGGCACGCGCTGGGCATCAGCAACGAGATGGCGCTGCGTCTGCTGCACAAGACCCAGTCGGCCAAGAATCTGGGCGATCTCAATGCCTTCCTGCGCGGGTTCATGCTGGATGAGCCGCGCACCTTCGAGGCCGCCGACCGGCTGGTGGAGGACTTCGCCGAGCTCGATGGCGCGCACCACGCCGTGGTCACCGCGCGGCGCCAGGTGGAAACGCTCAGCCCGGCACGCGCGCACCATGCCGCGCTGATGGACCTGCGCCGCAGCGTCGGTGAGCTGCGTGAGCTGCAGCTGGGCGTGGACAGTTACCGCGAGCAGCAACGCGTCGCCTTGCTGCAGGCGCGCCTGCTGGAGCTAGACAGCCAGGACCGCGGCCTGGCCGGCGAAGAAGGCCAGCGCCGCGAATCGCTGGACAACCACGAGCAGAAACTGGCCGGGCTGGAACGCGAGCAACGCGCCGCCGGTGGCGAGCAGATCGAAGAACTCGAACGCGAGCGTGTGCGGGTGGAGCGCGAGCGCGACGAGCGCCTGCGCCGCCGCGCGCAGATCGAACAGGCCTGCCGCCAGCTCGGCACTGCGCTGGCAGCCGGTGCCAGCGGCTTTGCCGCGCAGGTGGCGCATGCCCAGAGCGTGCTCGATGGCGGCAAACAGCACGCCAGCGCACTGGACGAGGCCATTGCCGAGCGCATGGGCGAGCGCCGCGACGACGAGCGCCGCTTTGCGGACATCCGTAGCGAACTCGATGCGCTGAAGAAGGCGCCGTCCAGCCTGCCCGCACCGATGCAGGCACTGCGCGCGCGCTTATGCGAAGACACCGGCATCGCCGAATCCGCGCTGCCCTTCGTCGGCGAGCTGTTGCAGGTGCGCGCGGACCAGATGGCCTGGCGCGGCGCGATCGAACGCGTGCTGCACGGCTTTGCGCAGTCGTTGCTGGTGGACGAGCGGCATTACGCGCAGGTCAGCGAATGGGTCAACCGCACCCATATCGGCACGCGCTTGGTGTACTTCCGCGTGCGTCGCAACGACGAACTGCATTCGCGGCGGGTCGATCCCGATGCGCTGCCTGGCAAGCTGCAACTGCGCGAGCACGCTTTCACCGACTGGCTGCGCAACGAGCTGACTCGCCGCTTCGATTACGCCTGTGTGGACAACGCCGCCGCGCTGCGCAATGCCGACCGCGCCATCACCCGCGAAGGGCAGGTCAAGCATCCCGGCGATCGTTATGAAAAGGACGACCGCCACGCCGTCAACGACCGCAAGCGCTGGCTGCTGGGGCACGACAACCGCGACAAGCTCAAGGTGTTCGAACGCGAAGCGCAGGCGCTCGCGCAGCGCATCGCCAGCTGCGAAGCCGACGTGGCCGCGCTGCGCAAGCAACGCGAGCAGGACCAGGAAAAACAGCTGGCCGCGCACACGCTGGTGGAGCGCGACTGGGACGAGATCGACGTCGGCCCCAAGCTGCAACGCCTGACCGATATCGACGAACAACTGCAGCAACTGCGCGAAGGCGACAGCGGCCTGCGTGCCTTGGGCCAGGCCATCGAGACTGCGCGTACCCTGCGCGATCAGGCCAAGCGCACCTTCGAGGACGTGCGCCTGGAACGCGCACAGCTGGCGCGCGAGCGCGTCCGCCTGGAGCAGCAGCAGGCCGGCGGCGCAGGCCGTGCCGGCACCGCCGCGCTCACTCCCACTCAGTTGCAGGGCCTGCACGAACGCCTGGCCGCGCTGGCACCGCTGTCGCTGGACAATCTGGAAGCGCACTTCCGCGTGGTCGA
The DNA here is from genome assembly GCF_035012785.1 of Xanthomonas sp. WHRI 8932A. Classification (NCBI taxonomy): domain Bacteria; kingdom Pseudomonadati; phylum Pseudomonadota; class Gammaproteobacteria; order Lysobacterales; family Lysobacteraceae; genus Xanthomonas; species Xanthomonas sp. WHRI 8932A. Next base: position 16,328 of record NZ_JAYGQQ010000013.1, on the reverse strand, counting down.
ACGCGGCTTGGCCGAGCAGCTGGCCGAAAGCCAGGGCCGCGACAGCCGGCTCAGCGCGCAATTGCTCGAATGCTTCCGTCGCTACTGCCAGCAGTGGCCCGAAGACAGCGGCGACTTCACCGTGAGCCTGTCCAGCGCCGACGATTTCCTCGCGCGCCTGGACCGGTTGGAAAGCGACGGCCTGCCGCGTCACGAGCACCGCTTCTTCGATTTGCTGCAGACCCAGAGCAAGAACAACCTGCTCGCCCTGCAGCGCCACACTGCCGAAGCCCACAAGGGCATCAAGCAGCGCATGGACGAAGTCAACGCCAGCCTGGAGCAGGTGCCGTTCAATCGCGACACCATCCTGACCATCGAGGTCAGCGACCGTCGCCTGGCCGAGGTGCAGGAATTTCAGCAGCAGCTGCGCGCCGTGCTGTCGCACCAGCAGACCGAAGACCGTGCGCTGGCCGAGGCGCAGTTCGCCACCTTGCGCACCTTGGTGGCGCGTCTGGGCGCGCAGGAGCCGGAGGCGCGACGCTGGCGCGAACAGGTGCTGGATGTGCGCCTGCATGTGGAATTCATCGGCGTGGAGCTGGATGCACAGAGCCGTGCGCAGGTGGAGATCTACCGCAGCGGCGCGGGCAAGTCCGGCGGTCAGCGGCAGAAACTGGCGACCACCTGCCTGGCGGCAGCGTTGCGCTATCAGCTCGGTGGCGAAGATGGCGAACTGCCGCGCTATTGCGCGGTGGTGCTGGACGAAGCCTTCGATAAGGCCGACAACGAATTCACCGCGCTGGCGATGAACATCTTCGAAAACTTCGGCTTCCAGATGGTGGTGGCCACGCCGTTGAAATCGGTGATGACGTTGGAGCCGTTCATCGGTGGCGCATGCTTTGTGGAAATCAGTGGCCGCCATAACTCCGGCGTGTTGCTGATCGAATACGACGAGCAGGCGCAGCGGCTGAAATTGCCCGAGCGCTCGCGTGGCGAGGAACCCGCGGCCTCGCAGGCCGAGCCGCCAGCCACGGCGGCGCAGCAACGCCACGCAGCGGCGGTGAGCGATGCACCGTCAGACCGCGAGGCAGACGAGCAGGCGACAGCGGGCGCGGCGATCGCTGCACCAACCGAGGCAGTAGCCGCGGCACCGACGCGTCGTGGCAAGGGCAAGCCCGCGGCTGCAGCGACTTCTTCCGCGCCGGTGTCTGCACGCAGCAGCACGCGTGCGGCAGCCCCAACGCACACGGCAGCCAAGGCAGACGGCGCTGCATCAGCCAAGCGCACATCGGCGGTGTCGGGCGCACCCCGCACCCAGGCTGCAATGCCGGGCAAGTCGCCCAAGGCCGCTGCAAAACCCGCTGCCAAGCCGGCGCTCAAGCGCCCAGCTGCCGCTGCCAAGCCTGCCGCCAAGTCGACATCTGCTGCTGCAGCTACAGCTCGCACCGTCAAACCGACGTCCAGCCCCACGCGTGCGGCCAAGGCGCCAGCAAGCGTAGTCAAGGTCGCCTCATTGGGACGCACGTCAGGCAAGCAGGCCGCAACGCCAGCGTCAGCGGCATCCACCAAGCCGCGGCCCGCACCGGCGCGTGGTGCGGCATCGAAGGCACGCAGCAAACGCTGAGTGCCCGGTGCGGCTATGCCGTGGGAGCCGCCGTCCGACGCGGCGTCACGGCTCGCTACCGCCGCCGCAGGCATGCAGACACGGCGCTGGCGGCGACGAGCGACACGCTGCGCGGCGTAGGGCTGCTCAGGTTGCCTTCGTCGGTAGACGGCAGCCGACGCGTCGACTGCGTCGTTCTCTCAGCGATGACGTCGCCACGAGCGCTGCGACACATGCGCAAGGCTCCGCCTGCACACACGTCATTGAAAAAGAGGCACCGTTGCGAACGTAGATGTTGGCGCTTTTGTCCGGCGTGCAAACACCGAAGGTGCACCTCGCTCAAATGACGGTAACCGGCAAGGCAAACCGCACAGCGCGATGTACCTGCCGCCAGCTGGACCAAAAAATCCGTGTCTGCCCAGGCCAACGCGCAGCCTTCTGCGTCGCAACGCCCGAGTGCGCGGCCCAGCTGCGCGCCAGCATGCAGCCGTTTGCATGGTCAAACGAGCGGCGGACAACCGACCACCCAGCGCAGGCACACCACATTTGCAGATAAGAATCGTTATCATCTCGGATCCTGGTGTGTTCGCAACCGCGCGCATCGCTCCCGCTGAAGATGTCGATGACCCCACGCCCCCTGCCGCGCCCGTTGTTGTTGGTGTCCCTGTTTGCCGCATTGCCGGCCGCCGCGCAGGAGGCCAGCCTGCTCGATGCCATCGTGGTGAGCGAGCGACGCGCTTTGTACCGGCCGGAAAAAGCCGCCGGCGCCACCCGTACGCAAACGTCGGTGGAGCGCATCCCGCAGGCGATCCAGGTGGTGCCGCGTTCGGTGATCGACGAGCAGCAACTCACCCGGTTGGTCGATGTGGTGGCCAATGTGTCCAACGTGCAGCCCGGCGGTACCCAGGGCAATCGCTCGGAAACCTTCGTCATTCGCGGCTTCGAAGCGTCGTCGTATGCGGTCGACGGCATCCTGCTCAACCCGGCGCAGAACTTCACCGAGACCGTGCGCGACCTGGCCAATGTCGCCCAGGTGGAAGTGCTCAAAGGGCCTGCGGCGGTGTTGTACGGGCGCGGTGAGCCCGGCGGGGTGATCAATCTGGTCACGTTGCGGCCGGACGACACGTTCGGCGGCAACGCGTCGCTGCAGGTGGCCGAACATGGCTTGCGCCGCGTGCAGTCCAGCGTCACCGGCCCGCTGAGTCCCACGCTGTCTGCCCGCGTCAGCGCCGCCGCGCAGCAGACCGGCAGCTTTCGCGCTGCGCAGGCCGATGGCGACCGCGTCTTCGTCTCGCCCTCGCTGGCATGGCGGCCCACTGCGCAGCTGCGTGCCGATCTGGATCTGGACTACACCCGCCAGACCAGCCCGGGCGATCGCGGTCTGGTCGTCATCGACGGTGTGGTGCGTGGCCCGGCAGAGCGCAGTTTCGGTGAGCCGTGGTCGCGCAATCGCGGCACCTCGCGCACTGCACGCGGCCGTATCGAATATGACGCGAATGAGTGGCTGACGCTGCGCCAGATCCTCAATCACCAGGACGGCGACAGCGGTCGCGACGTGGCCGACTTCACCGGCTTCAGCGCCGACCGTGCGTTTGTGCAACGTCGCGCCGTGCGTCAGGAGCAGCAGGTGCGCGCCACCACCTCGCAGACCGAAGTGTTGGCCCGTTTCAATACTGGCCCGCTACGCCATCAGGTGCTGGCCGGCGCCGAATACGTCGATGCGCATCGCCAGACCGATGAAGCCCGCGCGCCGTTGGCGCGCATCAGCGTGAGCAACCCGGTGCAGGGCGCATTGCCGGGCACCTATGTGCCTGCGCGGCAGATCGAGGTCGATGCGCGCTACGCCGCGTTGTACGTGCAGGATCAGATCAGCATCGGGCAGCGCTGGGACGTGCTGGCCGGCGTGCGTTGGGACGACGTGCAGCAGACCACCGTGGACAACGGCGCGCGTACCCGCGAAGACGGCCGCCGCGCCTCGCCGCGTGTGGGTGTGGTGTGGAAGGCCGCGCCGCAGCTGTCGCTGTATGCGAATACGTCGACGTCGTTTCGCCCGCGTAGCGCCACGCTGTTTGCCGGCGGCAGCGCACCGCCGGAGACCGGTCGCCAGTACGAGATCGGCCTGAAAAGCGCGCTGCTGGACAACCGCGTGCTCGCCACTGCTGCGGCATTCCAGATCACCAAGGACAACGTCGCCACCAGCGACCCGGACAACAGCGGCTTTGTGCTGGTCACCGGCCAGCAGCGCGTGCGCGGCGTCGAACTGGACATCACCGGCGAGCTCACCCAACACTGGCGGATGATTCTCGGCGCCGGCTATCTGGATGCGCAGGTCACCCGCGACAGCGTCATCCCGGTCGGTAATCGCCTGCGTGGCGTGCCGCGCGTCAGCGCCAGTCTGTGGAGCACTTACCACGTGGCCACCGGTCCGTTGTACGGCCTGACCCTGGGCGCCGGTGCGGTGCATGTCGGCGAGCGCGAGGGCGACTTGAACAACAGCTACCGCATTGCCGGCTACACGCGGTTCGATGCCTCGGCGGCGTACCGTTTCGGCGGCCGTTATCAACTGGCGTTGATGCTGCGCAATGTCGCCAATCGTTTTTACATCGAGCAACCGGTGACGCAGACAACCAACTATCCGGGTGCACCGCGCACGCTGTCGGCGACGTTGAGCATGGAGTTTTAGAAGGGCGAGGACATCTGCAGCGTGATCAGTGCAGCAGATCCCAGCCCATCTTGCCGATCAGCACCACCACCAGCACCAGGAACAACTTGCGGATCAACGGCGTGCCACCGCGCAATGCCATCCGCGTGCCGGCCACCGCGCCGGCCACGTTCGCCACCGCCATCGGAATGCCCAGCGCCAGCATTACCTGGCCGCTGGGCAGAAAGAACGACAGCGCTGCCAGGTTGGTGGCCAGGTTCACTACCTTGGCCGCCGCCGAAGCGCGCAGAAAATCCAGCCCGAAGAAGCGAATGAACAGGAAGATCAAAAAGCTCCCCGTGCCCGGACCGAAGAACCCGTCGTAAAACCCGATCGCCGCGCCCATCGCCAAGGCGGTGATCAACTCGCGTCGACCGATCTCGCGCGGCCGATGCAGCGCGCCGAAATCCTTCTTGATCAGCGTGTAGATCAACATCGCGATCAGCAACAGCAAAATCAGCGGCCGCACTGCCTGCTTGGGCAACAGGCTGACCGCCGTCGCGCCCAGAAACGAAAACGTAAACGCCGCCGCAGTGGCGTACAGCACCGGCCGCCACGGAAAGCGCACCGTGCGCGCATACCGCCACGCCGACGCCCCGGTACCGAACATCGCGCTGAACTTGTTGGTGCCCAGGATCAGCGACGGCGCCTGCTGCGGCAAGGTCGCAAACAATCCCGGCAACTGGATCAACCCGCCGCCACCCACCGCGGCATCCACCAACCCGGCAACGAATGCAATGCACAGCAGCCACGGCAACTCGGTGGGAATCAGTTCCAGCACAACGGCGCTCCGCACGACGGGGGCGACAGCATAGCGAGTGCGCTGACGGCATGCGCCGCAGTGACAGCTAACGGAACGGCGGCAGGCGTAGCAGCGGCGGGAGTAGCAGGATCAGGCGTAGTAGCGATAGCAGCAGGTCGCGTGAGCCGATGCCTGACCCCACGTCATCCACGTACACACCCAATCGATAACGCGCAGCATCCAGAGCACGGAATCCAAAGCCCCTCTCCCCCGCGGGGCGAAAGGGCGCGGCTTGCGCAGCATGAACACGCGCTTCTTGGAGTGCCCTCGCAGCAAGCGCTGGCCGCGGAGCGGGGGAGGGGACGGAAGCAAGTCCTGCTGCAGTCCAATGGCAGCATCGCGATCCATCACGTCCACCTCCCAGCCACACCCGCGAATTGCGACGCAACGTGCGGCACGAAAACGCAGGAAGTAAGCAGGAATCTTCAATGCAGACCACCCAACATCGCAGAACATCCACCTAGCAGTTGTCCACCAACCCCACAGACTGCTCATGACATATGGACGCTCGCTGCCTGCTGATCACCGAATCCCCAATCCCGAATCCCGAATCCCGAATCAAGCACAATCCCCCCATGGCGAACTCTGCATCCACCGATCCCTGTCCCTGCGGCCGCCCCGCCGACTACGCGCGCTGCTGCGGGCTCTACCACGCCGGTGCCGCCGCGCCGGATGCCGAAACCCTGATGCGCTCGCGCTACAGCGCTTATGTGCGCCGCGATGTCGACTACTTGTTGACCAGCTGGCACTCGTCCACGCGCCCGGCCGAGCTGTCGCTGGACGAAGGCGGCCGCACCACCTGGCTCGGCCTGACCATCCAGCGCACCAGCGTCACCGGCGAGGACACCGCCGAGGTGGTGTTCTTGGCCCGCTACCGCATCGGCGGCGCCAGCGCGGTGCGCATGACCGAACACAGCCGCTTCGTCCGCGAAGACGGCCGCTGGTATTACCTCGACGCCCGCTGAGTGCCGCCAGCGGTGCTGCAGTCCGCACAACGCGCTGGCCGTTTCCGTTGCCAGTAGTGGCTGATCGTCCAACTGTGCGGAACACCGCGCGTACATCCGTGTTTCGACGCCTGCCCTCGCCAAGTGCAGCCAGCGGCGCTGCACTTAACGCAACGTGCTGCCCGGTCCGTCGGGCAACTGTGGTTGATCAAGTCACCGTGCGAATGACCACGCACGCATCCGTGCTCCGACATTTGTCGCAATGACAGAGCAAAGGGCGACGTAAGAAACGTGCAGCCGCTTCAATCGACCACCGCAAGCGCAACCGCGCGCAACCAGGTCTCATACAGAGACAATTCAAACCCTTCTTACATCGGGAGAAGGGGCCCAACGGGCGGATGAGGGTGCGTCCTCTGGCGCAATCGCTCCTCGACCCAGGCCGATCCCCCAAATCCCTCATAGGGGAAGGACCACCCTCAACGCTCCCCTGCCGCCCTTCGTGTTTGATGTCTTCCAACCAGCCAGCCGCAGCCTCCAACCAGCACCATCGGGAATGCAGCGCGGTAGATAACCCGCACCGAGCCATCGTTCCGTAAGGTGACCGCGCGCTCAGAACCGAAGCGGACGCCTGATCCAGGCTAGTACCGAGCACCATCCGCGCCCGCCTGGTAGCTGCGCAGCCGTGATTGGCATGCGCCACGCCATGCAGCACCTACACCGTCGCCGCCTCACCCGACCAACGGCGCCCATCGCGCCACTTTGTCGACACAGCGTTCGCAGCCGATCCGGGAAGCTTGCCGCGCGGCGAAGCTCGCCGCGGGGGGCGGACAGCGATCATGGCAACCTTCAACTTCTGGCAATGGGCGCTGACGGCCTTGGTGGTCTTTGCAATCGTGTTGCCGGCGTTGCTGGCCACGTGCATGGTCCGTTTCGGGCCTCGCCACGATGCGCCGCGCCGCGCACGCCTGCGCCGCGTTGTCGAGGCCGGCGCCTCCACGCCAGCGCTGTCGCTGCTGAGCGGCATCACCGGCGACGGCAGCTGACGCGTCAACGCTGACGCCCGCGTTACCCCAGCTGCAATCGCAAGCCGGCCAGCGCCGGCACACTCCGGATTCAAGCGGTTGACTGGCGAACAACTCGATACCGAGTGTGTGCCGTTCAAGGGCGGCAGCAGACACCGGGCGCCAGCCCGCAGCCGCTGAGCCAACGCACCGCCCACTCATCCATCGCACCCGCACCGCCGCGCGCGGCAACCACCGCGTCACGCCGCCGCCGCTTGCACGCCTCGATCCAGCCAGGTTGGCTATCCTTCCGGATCGATTCGCGACTGGAGCGCTCTACCGCATGACGTCCGTCCACCCGCCGGCCACCGCGCCATGACGCCGACCCGGCGCGCCTTGCCGCTGTTGATGGCCTTGCTGCCGCTGGTCGCCTGGGCCGACCCGGCCTTCGACCGTTGCCTGGCCGGGTTGCAGACCCAGGCCGCCGCCAAGGGCGTGGACGCGGCCAGTTTCCAGCGTTTTACCGCCGGGTTGGCGCCCGATCCCAGCGTGTTGCCGCTGTTGGACGCGCAACCGGAGTTCACTACGCCCATCTGGGACTACCTCGCCAGTCTGGTCGACAGCCAGCGCGTCACCGACGGCCAGGCCATGCTGGTCACCCACCACGACTTGCTCACCCGCCTGTCCGAGCAGACCGGCGTCGACCCGGCCACCATCGTGGCGGTCTGGGGTGTGGAGAGCGACTACGGCCGCGTCACCGGCAAGCGCCCGCTGTTGGTTTCGCTGGCCACGCTGTCGTGCGCAGGCCGCCGCCAGCCGTTCTTTCGCGGCGAATTCCTCGCGTTGCTCAGCCTGTTGCAGCAGGGCGATCTGTTGCCGGATGGCTTGACCGGCTCGTGGGCCGGCGCGTTCGGGCAGACCCAGTTCATGCCCTCGACCTATGCGCGGATTGCGGTGGACGGCGACGGCGATGGCCGCCGCAATCTGGTCGCCAGCATTCCCGATGCGCTGGCCTCCACCGCCAACTATCTGGTCAAGGCCGGCTGGGAACGCGCCCGCCCCTGGGGGATGGAAGTCACCCTGCCGCGCGGCTTCGATGCCAGCAAGGTCGGCCGCACCCGCCGCCAACCCTTGCAGACCTGGCAGGCTGCCGGCCTGCTCGGCACCGACGGCAAGCCGCTGGTTCCGACCGGCCTACCCGGCGAGACGCCGGCCGCCTTGCTGCTACCGGCTGGTGCCACCGGCCCGGCCTTCCTGGTGTTCCGCAACTACGACGCGATCTACGCCTACAACGCTGCCGAAAGCTACGCGCTGTCGATCGCGCTGCTGGCCGATCGCCTGCGCGGCGGCCCCGGGCTGGTTGCCGCCTGGCCCACCGACGACCCCGGCCTGGGCCGTCCGGAACGCCGTGACCTGCAACAGTTGCTGCTCGCCCGCGGCTACCAGATCGGCGAAGCCGACGGCATGGTCGGCAGCGCCACCCGCCGCGCCATCCAGGTCGAGCAGACCCGGCTGGGCCTGCAGCCCGCCGACGGCCGCCCCGGCCAGCGCATCCTCACCGCTTTGCGTGCCGCGCCGCCGCTCACCGGCATGGCCACCGTGCGCGGCACCGCTTTCAAACTGCCGGCCGCGTACCCCGCATTCGCCCAATCTCCCATCGTCCACAAGGCATCCCCCATGTCCGACACCACCGGCCTGACCACAGGCGACTTCCACGGCTTCCCCTCGCTGCTGATCGACACCCCGTTCTCCACTGCCGCCATCAGCCTGTTCGGCGGCCAGTTGCTGTCGTTCGTGCCCAAGGGCGGCCAGGACGTGATGTGGCTGTCGCCGATCGCCAAGCAGCCGCCCACCCCGATCCGCGGCGGCGCGCCGGTGTGCTGGCCGTACTTCGGCCGCCAGGACCAGACCGGCGACGTGCCCGCGCACGGGTTCGTGCGCACCGTGCCGTGGCAACTCACCGAGAGCCATCGCGAAGACGACGGCACCGTGGTGCTCACGCTCACCCCGCCGGCCTTCGACGACCTGGCGCTGCGCCTGCGCATGACCCTGCGCATCGGCCGCACCCTCGAACAACGCCTGATCACCGAAAACACCAGCGGCGCCCCGGTGCGCTTCACCCAGGCGCTGCACAACTACTTCCGCGTCGGCGACGCGCTCAAGGTCAGCGTGCAGGGCCTGGATGGCCTGGACTATCTCGATAAATACGAGAACTACGCCACTGCGCATCGCCAGCAAGGCGACTGGAGCCTGCGCGACCCGCGCGATCCCGGCCGCAGCGACCGCATCTACACCAACGCCGGCGGCCGCTACACCCTCACCGACCCGGTGCTCGGCCGCCGCATCGTCATCGCCACACAGGGCAGCCGCTCGCTGGTGGCCTGGAACCCGGGCGAGGAGGCCGGCAAGAAAATGGCCGACGTGGGCGAAGGTTGGCGCGACTACGTCTGCCTGGAAGCGGCCAACGCCGGCCCGGACGTGATCGAACTGGCCCCCGGCGCCAGCCACACCCTGACCCAGACCATCAGCGTCGAATAACCTGGTGGCAGACGCCGCGGCCGGTGCGGCGCGGGCCCACCCAGCCGGCCGCGCACATCGTCTGTGGGTGGCCGTGGGCGAGGGCTGGCGCAGTTGCTCGTCAACGGATGCTGAGCGTTGATGTGGCCTCCATTCGATCCGGCTTGAGCGTTGCGACGGCGCGCGCTGTCTGATCGCCGGGCAGCTCCTTTGATTGCAACCTGCATGGAGGATGCAGCGGCCGAAGGGCCGAAGGGCCGAAGGGCAGGAGAGCCGGAGAGCCGGAGAGCAAGGTGGAACGGGTTGGAGACGCACTGCAGCCGCGCCATACGCAGCCGCCGCACCCTCACCCCAACCCCTCTCCCGGCGGGAGAGGGGCTTGAGCATGGCGGCATGCGTCCGAGAGACCTCCAAGCCGCATCGCACGACCCGCTCCCTTCTCCCACCGGGAGAAGGTGCCCGCAGGGCGGATGAGGGTACGGTGTCAGCAAGAACTCCAGCCGGGACCCACCCGCACCTCAACTTCTCCAAGCGCAGGCAGACGGGAGACCTCCAAGCCGCATCGCACGACCCGCTCCCTTCTCCCACCGGGAGAAGGTGCCCGCAGGGCGGATGAGGGTACGGTGTCAGCAAGAACTCCAGCCGGGACCCACCCCGCACCTCTATTTCTCCAAGCGCAGGCAGACGGGAGACCTCCAAGCCGCATCGCACGACCCATCCCTTCTCCCACCGGGAGAAGGTGCCCGCAGGGCGGATGAGGGTACGGTGTCAGCAAGAACTCCCAGCCGAACACACCCGCACGTCCAGTGCTGCTCCTAGCTAAAAAATCAGCTGACATCGCCCTTGGGGCACCAAGTCGCTCAGCGCGATTCGCACAAGCCCCACCAAACCCAAGCGATCTCCACAGAGCGATTGCACCAATCTCCTGCGGTCCAGCCCAATCCAGCCGCTCGCACCGCTTAAGCCTCGTGCCGACGCCTGGTCACGCCCCCAGAGCCGATCCGAGCCAATCCGCAGCTACACTTCCCGCCTCGCCATCCTGGGCCGCGCGATGTCTCTCTCCGCCGATTCCGCTCCAGCCCCGGGGCGCCGCCGCGCCGCGTTGATCTTCATCTTCATCACCGTGCTGATCGACGTGCTGTCCTTCGGCGTGATCATTCCGGTGCTGCCGGATCTGGTGCGCCATTTCACCGGTGGCGATTACGTGGTGGCCGCCGGCTGGATCGGTTGGTTCGGCTTCCTGTTCGCCTCCATCCAGTTCGTCTGCTCGCCGCTGCAAGGCGCCCTGTCCGACCGCTTCGGCCGTCGCCCGGTCATCCTGCTGTCGTGCCTGGGCCTGGGGCTGGATTTCATCCTGATGGCCATCGCCCACAGCTTGCCGATGCTGCTGCTGGCACGGGTGATCTCGGGCATCTGCTCGGCCAGTTTTTCCACGGCCAATGCCTACATCGCCGACGTCACACCCGCCGACAAACGTGCCGGCGCGTTCGGCATGCTCGGCGCCGCGTTCGGCATTGGCTTTGTCGCCGGCCCGTTGATCGGCGGTTGGCTGGGTGGCATCGGCTTGCGCTGGCCGTTCTGGTTTGCCGCAGGCTTGGCCCTGTTGAACGTGTTGTACGGCTGGTTCGTGCTGCCCGAATCGCTGCCGCCCGAGCGCCGCACCGCGCGCCTGGAGTGGTCGCATGCCAATCCGCTGGGCGCACTCAAGTTGCTACGCCGCTACCCGCAGGTGTTCGGCCTGGCCTCGGTGGTGTTTCTGGCCAACCTGGCGCATTACGTCTATCCCAGCATCTTCGTGCTGTTCGCCGGTTACCAGTACCACTGGGGCCCGCGCGAAGTGAGCTGGGTGCTGGCTGGGGTCGGGGTGTGCAGCATCATCGTCAACGCGCTGCTGGTCGGCCGGATCGTACGCTGGCTGGGCGAACGTCGCGCCTTGTTGCTGGGCCTGGGCTGCGGGGTGGTGGGCTTCGTCATCTACGGGTTGGCCGACAGTGGTGCGGCCTTCCTGATCGGCGTGCCGATCAGCGCCTTCTGGGCGATCGCTGCGCCAGCCGCGCAAGCCTTGATCACCCGCGAAGTCGGCGCCGATGCGCAGGGTCGCGTGCAGGGCGCCTTGACAGGATTGATCAGCCTGGCCGGTATCGCCGGGCCGTTGTTGTTCGCCAACGTGTTTGCCTGGTTCATCGGCAGTGGCGCGCCACTGCATCTGCCCGGCGCGCCGTGGTTGCTGGCCGGTGTGCTACTCGCCGCCGGGTGGGTGATGGCATGGAAGCGCGCCGGGCGGGGCGGTGGCATCGCTCCGGCAGCCCAGGGCTGATGCCAACGTATTCATCCAGCACTCGCGTCCGCTTTATCTGATTTACGCAGGCGCTGCTAGGCTGGTGCACTCCGTGCCGCGGCACCGCCTCGATTGCTCATGTGTCCTGACACCCTGGCTGTTCCGCCATCGGCCGCGCACGTGCTGCGGCACGCCACCCAGGACACCCATCGCCTGGTCGAAGCGGTGCCGCTGATGCAGGCCCTGGGGCAGGGACAGGTCGATCGCGCCAGCTATGCGCAGATCCTGCGTCGCCACCACGCCTTGCTGGCCGGCTTCGAAGCGCATCTGGGCGATTGGCTCAGCACGCTGGTCGGCAACGGCTGGCACTATCGCCGCCGCGTGCCGGCCTTGCGTGCCGACCTGCGGGCGCTGGATCAACCACTGGATCTGCCGATCGCACTGCCCGCTGCGCGCACCGACGCCGCGCGCTGGGGCATGTTGTATGTGGTCGAAGGCTCGCAGCTTGGCGGCCGCGTCATCGCGCGCGGTCTACGCAAGCACCAGCCCGGCCTGGCCGATGCGCTGCAGTATTTCGAACTGGCCGACGAAGACCCCGCCGGTTGGCGCCGCTTCCAGGCGGTCCTCGATCAGCGCCTGGATTCCCCCCACACGCAGGCTGCCGCCATCGCTGGTGCGCAGGCCATGTTTGCCCACTTCCACACTTGCCTCGCAGCGGAGCCGTGCCCGTGAATCAGCCCACCGAACCCCTGGATATGGATGTCTGCGCGCGCGAGCCGATCCACATTCCCGGCTTGATCCAGCCTTATGGCGTGTTGCTGGTGATCGAACCGGCCGACGGCCGCATCGTGCAGGCCAGCACCACCGCAGCCGACCTGCTCGGCGTGCCGATGGACGCCTTGCTCGGCATGCCTTACGCCCAGGTGCTGGAGCTGCCCGACGCGCAGCCCTTCGCAGTGGACGATCAACCGCAACACCTGTTGCATGCCGAGGTGCGCTTCCCCAGGCGCGCTGCGCCCACCGACCACCCCTGGGTGGCCGCCTGGCATCTGTATCCCGAGCAGTGGCTGATCGAAATCGAGCCGCGCGACGCGCGCCTGATCGACGTCACCCTGCGCGAAGCGCTGCCGCTGTTGCGCAGCATCGAGCGCGATCCCGGCATCGCCGAAGCCGCGGTGCGGGCGGCCAAGGGCCTGCGCAGCATGATCGGCTTCGACCGGGTGATGATTTACCGCTTCGACGAAGAGTGGAACGGCGACGTGATCGCCGAGGCACGCCAACCCGACCTGGAGGCCTACCTCGGCCTGCATTACCCGGCCACCGATATCCCCGCCCAAGCGCGCGCGCTGTACCTGCGCAACCGTGTCCGCCAGATCGCCGATGTCGGCTACCGGCCATCGCCGATCGAGCCCACCCTGCATCCGCGCCTGGGCACCCCGGTGGATCTGAGCGACGTCAGCCTGCGTAGCGTCTCGCCGGTGCATCTGGAATATCTGGCCAACATGGGCGTGACCGCCACCCTGGTCTCCTCGATCGTGGTCAACGACGTGCTGTGGGGGCTGATCGCGTGCCATCACTACAGCCCGCATTTCACCAGTCACGCCATGCGCGATGCCACCGATGCGGTCACCCGCGCGCTAGCCGGACGCATCGGCGCCTTGCAGGCGGTGTCGCGCGCGCATCTGGAATCGGTACTGCTCACCGTGCGCGAAAAGTTGATCACCGACTTCAACGCCGCCGACCACATGACCGTGGAGCTGCTCGCCGACATGGCGCCGGATCTGATGGACGTGGTGGATGCCGACGGAGTGGCGATCTTCCACGGCAACGAGATCAGCCGCCACGGCAGCACGCCCGATGCCGCCGCGCTCCGGCGTATCCGCAACCACATCGAATCCGAGCACCACGAGGCGTTGCGCGAGGACGCCGTCGGCGCCCTACATGTGGATGCCATCGGCGAGGTGTTCCCGGAGCTGGCCGATCTCGCGCCACTGGCGGCCGGTTTCATCTTTGTGCCGCTGATGCCGCAATCGCGCAGCGCGCTGCTATGGACACGCCGCGAACAGGTGCAGCAGGTCAAATGGGCCGGCAACCCGCAGTTGGCCAAGTTGCCGGATATCCCCAACTCACGGCTGTCGCCCCGCAAGAGCTTCGATCTCTGGCAGGAAACCGTGAGCGGTCGCGCGCGCCGCTGGTCGCCGCTGCACCTGGAGTCGGCACGCAGCCTGCGCGTGTTGATCGAACTGATGGAGCGCAAGCGCTTCCAGCAGGATTTCACTTTGCTGGAAGCCTCGCTGTCGCGTCTGCGCGACGGCGTGGCCATTATCGAGCGGGGCGCCGCCGCCGCCGCGCACCGGCTGATCTTCGCCAACCCCGCATTCGCCGACCTCAGCCAGGCCGAGGTTGCCGAGCTGATCGGTTGCGACATTCTGACCCTGGTGGCCGACGATGCCGCCAGGTCCAAGGTCGAACTGCTCGAGGACGCCCTGCGGCTGGGCCGTGCCGCCTACGTCACCCTGCCGCTACGCGCCCACGATGGCTCGCCCATCTATCGCCAATTCCATCTCGAACCGCTGCCCAGCCCCAGCGGCGTCATCGCCCACTGGCTGTTGCAGCTGCGCGATCCGGAATAAGTGCCGCCCGACGCATCGACGTCGAGTGGCGGTTGCAGGCGGCCGCTGCTGTCGCATCCATCGCGTCGGGCAATATCACTAGCGGCCCGGGCAACGATGCGCCCCTAACGATGCGCCCCTTCAGCGTCTTGAGTCACTGCGTATCGATCAGTGGTGGTGCCGCTCAAAGCCTGAGGGAACACACTAAAGGACATCGAGCCCCAGCAGCGCTGCCAGCGCTGAGCTGCAATCGCCGCGTCAAGCGCGCGGCCGCAACAGCAACAGGGTGACGGTCCCGGCCACCAGCCCCCAGAACGACGCACCGATCCCGCCCAAGCTCAGCCCGGAGGCCGTCACCAGGAAGGTGACCAATGCCGCCTCGCGTTCGCTGTCTTCGCGCAAGGCTGCCGCCAGGCTGTTGCCGATGGTGCCCAGCAGCGCGATTCCGGCAATCGCCATCACCAGCTCGCGCGGGAACGCCGCAAAGACCGCCGCCACGGTCGCCCCGAACAAGCCGATCACCACATACAACACGCCCGCGCTCACCGCGGCGGTATAGCGCCGGGCAGGGTCTTCATGCGCCTCGCGGCCCATGCAGATCGCCGCGGTGATCGCGGCCAGGTTCAAGGCGTAGCCGCCGAACGGCGCCAGCAACGTATTGACCACACCGATCCAGCCGATCGTCGGCGAGATCGGCACCGTGTAGCCGGACGCGCGGATCACCGCCACGCCGGGCACGTTCTGCGAGGCCATCGTCACTACGAACAATGGAATCGCCAGCCCGACCACCGCCGCCCACGACAGCGACGGCACCACCAGCACCGGATAGGCCAGCTCCAGCTGCACGCTATTCCAGTGCATCAGCCCACCGCCCGCCGCAATCGCAATGCCCACCAGCAAGGTCGCAATCACCGCATAGCGCGCAAACCAGCGCCGGCCAACCAGATAGGTGGCCAGCATCGCGATTGCCAGGACCCGCTGGCTCTGCATCGCCACGAACAGATCCAGTCCAAAGCGCAGCAGTACCCCGGCCAACATGCCGGACGCCAGGGACACCGGCATGCGCTTGATCGCCCGCTCGAACAACCCGGAGAACCCGGCCACCAGCCCAAGCACCGCCGCAACCACAAATGCACCGACCGCCTCACGCAAGGGAACCCCTGCGGCGCTGCCGATCAGCATCGCCGCACCCGGCGTCGACCAGGCCGTCACCACCGGCACGCGGTAGCGCAGCGACAACCCGATGCACGTCACGCCCATGCCAATGCCCAGCGCCCACATCCACGATGCGATCTGCGCCTGGTCCGCGCCCAGATGTCGCGCCGCCTCGAAGACGATCACCGCAGAACTGGCAAATCCCACCAGCACGGTGACAAAGCCTGCGGCAATCGCTGACAGGGATAGATCGCGGAACAGGTTGCGGGCTGGCGGCATGGTATGGCTCCTCCGGGCCCTGCATTCTTACCGAGCCGACCAGTCAGCGGTACCGAAGCGTGGAGCGCACGTCTCTATATAGAGGTGACCATGGAGCGCGCTGATGTCCTTGCCGTGTTGGAGCCTGCCCAAGAAATTCGGCGCATTGTCATCCCCGTGTCAAAAAGTGCTTGCACTTCTGCACAGGCTCGATAAACTGCGCGGCCTCGCTCAGGACGGCGGCGCTTCTTCAAGCACCGCAACAACGAACGGGGCGAATCGGAAACACCGAAAGGTGTTGACGAAACGGAAAAGCCGGCTATGATGGGCGGCTCGCTACACGGAAAGACGCTACGGCGGATTGAAGTGCAGCGGCGGCAACTTCCTCTTCACGAGGGGTTGATGGAGATGAAAAGCCTGCTAATATGGCCGGCTCGCTTCGCAGAAACCCTTCGGGTTAAAACGAAGCAGCGTCAACCAC
>NZ_JAYGQQ010000012.1:0-225213 GCF_035012785.1 Xanthomonas sp. WHRI 8932A | reverse complement strand
GGCAGCTCCCTGATGCCGGGTTCGACCGGCGTATAGGTCCACTGGAAGTCGTCCACCCACAACGGATCGCCACCCGCGCGCTTGTTGGCACTGGCACCGATGGTCATGAAGGCCGCACCCGGCGGTACCGTGGCGGTGACCGAGGACTTGTGCCAGGCACCACCGGAACCGCTGTCCACCACATTGCCCGACGACCAGGACGAGCCCAGGCCACCCGGCAGCATGTTGCCGGCGGCGTCGTACCACACGATCAGCACTTGCGCGGAGGCATCGCCGGCATCGGAGGCGCCTTGCTGCACCATCACGCTGGCAGTGACGCTCTTGCCCGGCACGACCGGCACGCGCTGCTGGTTGGTGATGCTCTTGGGGCCGCTGTTGGAACCATTGAACTGCGCGCTGAAGGTGCCGGTAAAAGCATCGCCGTTAGAGCCTTCCCGACCAATCGTCCAGCCTTCGCCCAGGTCCCAGTTGGTGCTGCCCTGCTCCATGCCGGCATTGACCGGCGCCGGGTTGGGGATAGGACCGATGGTCCACTGGAAATCGTCCATCCATAGCGAATTGGCGTTGACGCGTTTGTTGGCGCTGCCGCCGATGGACATGGAGACTGCGCCCGGCGGCACGGTCGTGGTCACCTGCGATTTGCCCCACCCGCCATCTGAGCCACTACTGATGAGGTTTCCGGAGCTCCACGATTTGCCCTCACCGCCTGGCAGCATGTTGCCCGCAGCGTCGTACCAGATCACCAACACGCGTGCCGTTGCGGCGCCAGCACTTGAAGCACCTTGCTGGACCATCGCGCTGGCAGTAATCGTCCGACCCGCCGTTACTTCAACCCGCTTGTTATTGGTGATGCTTTGCGGTCCCTTGTTGGAGCCCTTGAACTCGGCACCCCACGTACCGGTGGTTGCGGCACCGCCAACGCCCCGCTGGCTGATGACCCAGCCTTCGCCTGACGTCCAGCCGCGATTGCCATCCTCGAAGCTCGCATTGGACGGCTGCTCGCCCGCTGGATTGAAGGCACTGCCCATTTCGACCAAGCGGCGGTTGCCCACCGCATCGTAGGAATAGCGCACGTCCAGCAGACGGCGCTGCGCAACCAGATCGTCCTGGGTCACACGCTCGATGCGATTGTGCGCGTCGTAGCTGGTGCGTGTGGAGACCTGCAACAACTGATTGTTGGCGTCGTAGCTGGTAGTTTCTTCCAGCGTGCGGTTGCCGTTAGCGTCGTATTCGTAACGGGTGGCATTGACCCTTCGCATACCGGTGGCAGGGTCGCGAGAGGTGCTTGGCTCTTCGACACGTGCAACAAGACCGTCAGCGTTGTAGAAGTAGCTGCGCTGGCTTTCTATGTAATTGGGCGCAGGTGGTTCCGGCTCACCGGGATCACCGGGAAACTCAGGTTCCTGTTCCATCTGCGCAGAGCCGCCTGCTGCCCTAAAAAACTCTCTTGGCCTATCGCTGATCGACACCGACAGTAGCTGGCCCGAGTTCCAATCGTACGTATAGTCGTAATCCAGCCCGCTCAGATCATTGTGGTCGATGACGCGATTGAACGCGTCGTACTCCCAGGTCTTCTCATCGACGTAGACCTGCTGGCCATCACGATCGATCTTCCAGTCCCAACCCTCTTGGCCGGTCTCACGATTAGCGCGTGCAAGTGCGTTGCGCTCCAGAATCTTGTTGCCGCGCAAGTCGTAGGCGTATTCCATCACCACGCCGGTAGCGCTCTCCGAGCGGATCATCCGGCCCTGACTATCGTAGGAGGCCTTGGCGACCTTGCCATTGCTGTCGATGCTGACCAGGCGATTGCCGTCCTGGTCCAGTACATAACGCTCCATCTCCTGCCAGCTGCGGCTGCCATCGGCTTTATTGCCATTGTCTGCCCACACCGATACCACCCGGCCCGCAGCATCCACCTGCTTGAGCGTCAGGGTGCCATCTGCGTCGGACGACAACGTCTGGCGACCCAGCGCGTCGTAGCGATAACGCTTGATGCCGCCGGTGGCATCTTCTTCACTCGTCATCCGGCCGCGGATGTCGTAGGCATAACGACGGCCGTTGCCGTTGGCATCCCGCGTTCCCACCAGCTGGCCCATAGCGTCGTAGAACCAGCGCATCACCGGGCGCTCAAACGTGGTCACGCCGCTGGCAGAAACCACCTTGACCTCCGGTGCAGTCTGCGAGATCAGCTGATTGGCGTCGTTGTATGCAAATGAAGTTTCATTGCCCTTGGGATCCCTTACCCAGGTCTGGTTGCCCCAGCGGTCGTAAGTGTGCTGCGTAACCGTGTCAGTCGCGTTGCCGTCCTGGCCATACGCCATACGCGTGCGCCTGACCACTCGGCCAAGGAGATCAAGCTCAAGCGAGTTCTGTACATACCAGCCATTCCAGGACTCGCCGTTGGAGCCACCAACCTGATGCGACTCGGAGATCTGGCGATTGCCAGAGTCGTAAGTAAAGTTTCGCTCTATGCCGTCGGCATTCGTCCGAATAACGTTGCCGTGGTTATCGTATTGGTAGTGGATCGTTTGATCCACCTCGGCGCCGGTCGTAAGGGTATCTTTAACCTCGATCTCGCCAAACGCGTTGTAGATCACGCGCTCGCTGGCCTCGACTACCTCGCCCATGCTTTGGTTGTTGGCGAAGCTCTCGCGGAATGACTGTTTGCCTAACTGGCGACCGATGTGGTCATAACTGTAGCGCGTGCTGAACCATGCCCACTCGCCAAGCTCGGCCGCCGCCTTCCAGGTGTAACTAAACTTGCCGCTCTCGGACTGCGAGAACGTTGCATAGTTGACCTTGCGTCGCTCTTCCAGAACACGGTCGGCTGCATCGAACGTACGCGTCAGCTCGTTGCCGAGCACATCGCGCTGCCAGACATTGCGGCCCTGCCAATCGTAGCGGAAGGTTTGGGTGACCCAATTTGTACCGTCGGCGCCACTTGATTGCTCGACCAGGTTGCCGAACGCGTCATAGCGCATGGTCGTGGTGGGAACGACCGTCTGATACAACTTGGCATCGTCGATCCCGGCGAAATCACCGCTCGCCAGCAAGCCCGTCGCAGCGGCGCTTACGACAGCACGGTCGCCTTCACGTGTGGCTACCATGCGACCGAGCGCATCGTAAGCCATGTTGACGGTCTGGTTACTAATGCGCGATTGGGTTAAACGACCTTCGGCGTCGTAGATGTAGGTGTTGGTAAGCGGACCGACACTTGCGGCACCGAATCTATCCTGTGCGCGGCGCGTCACCGTCTCGGACGTCTTGCGTCCCAAAGCGTCGTAGACATAAGTCGTACTGCGATCTCTGTCCGAAAGCTGGACTCCACTCAGATCTTCAGGGTCGGCCTCGATTATCGGATTGGCATACTCCGTCTGCTTGGCAAGTTGACCCGTCGCCGTGTACTCGTAGGTCGTGACGTAGCCTTCCGGATCCGTCCTCATTACTTCACGGCCATTGTCGTCGTACACGTGGTACGTCATCGCATAGGTGCCGTAGCCGAGGTCGGTATAGCGGCCCCAGTGATCCCGATCCAGCAGAACAGCTTCTCTCTTAAGATTCCCAAAAGCATCGTAATAGAACGTCGTGCGTGACGTCGCGTTCCAATTCAGATCCTCCTCGACAGGCTCCTGACCCCAGAACGTGGCCTGCACTTCACCGGATGCTCTTGTCAGTGTTGGCTGTACAACAGGAATCGTGCCGACGCTTGATTTACGGCCGGCCCGATCATAGAACGTATAAATCGTGCGATCGTCGCTTGAATTCATCCAGTGCAGATAACGGCCAATGGATTCCGGATTTGGGTCCGGCATATCGGTCGATATGTCTGCCTTGTAGGCATGACGCGTGAGTCGCGATTGATCTCCGAAAGCATTGTATCCGTAGCTAATGACATAGCCTTCCGAATCTACATCGTAGGCCAGCCTCCCCTGCGTGTCGTAGGACTTATAACTGTATCTTCCACGAACATCCTTCTGCATGACCGCATTGCCGAAGGCATCATAGGTAATCTCGACGGTGGCACTATCGCCAGACGCCACCAGTTCACCATTGGCATTCAAACGACCTGCATCCGGGAAGATAGTGCGGACCTGATGGCCGCGATTGTCGTACTCGTAGCGCGTGACACGCGGGTGGCCACCATCGGCATCCTCGATCATCGAGGTGACATTGCCCTGCGCATCGTAGGTGTACCGCGTGACGAGGCTACGCTGCACGCTGGTCACAGTTCCGGATGCATCAGTCGTAGCGACTGCGACCGAGGGGCTGAATTGGGCAGTCTTGTTGCCGGCAGCGTCGTAGGTGTAGTTCCATGCCGCGCCATTGCGATCCTGGTGACGAATCACACGCCCTGCGCCGTCATAACTGAAGAACTCGACCTTGCCCAAGCGATCAGCTTGTGAGATCACACGGCCAGCAGCATCGTAGCGGAACGATCCACCTTGATAGTTAGTGGCATTGGCGACGCCGGCCTCGACCTCAGCCAACGTGGCCGGCGCGGTAGCCAGCAAGGTTGCATAGCTGCGCTTGTCGATCACGCGCCCCATCGCATCGTACTTTTGCTCAGTGACCGCACCACCGGCGTCGATGGCAAAGCGTTGCCTGCCTGCCGCGTCGTAGTAATAGTCGCGACGACGGATCAGGCTATCTCGGTTTTCTGATGGCCTGAGCTCGGCCAGCTCTCTTTCCAGCAGCTGCACGACGCTTAATCCAAGCCTGCCAAGCTCGCCTGGGGACTGGATGCCTATACCATAAACAGTTTCAGACGATAGCTCGCCTGTAGCCGTATAAGAATAAGACTTTACCGAAATCCTTCCATTGTCTCGATAACCAAATCGATATTCACTAATCGTCTGGAGCTCATAAGTGACGCGACCAGCTCCATCGCGAATATAGCCAACTTCGCGATAGTCGTAATCCTGTGAATTCGCAATACCGAGCTTCTGCAGCCAACTTAAATCATCGGCTTCAAAATTACCAGCATCCAGCCTTTGTCGTACGTTTTGATCCCAATTATCACTTCTATACTGATCCAGATCTATTCTCTGTGAATAATCTCTGCGGCCAGAAAGAAGCCCAGAAGAGTTGTAGAAGAATTCTGTAACGACACCAGACCCATCCACTGTCGCAGCAAGTGCACCGCTGAGATAATAGGCCTTCCACTGTACAAGGTCTCGACTTTCATCCATATCCACCGGCAGCGCGTCCAGGCTCGACTCGCCTCGCTCGAGTGCCAGCCTTGTGCTCCCATCAAGGACTATCGGCAGTGCATGCCGAGTCGTTTTAACCTGGCGACCCTTCGCATCATAGGTGTACGAGGTGGCAGCACCTGCGCCATCGATCGTGAGCGAAACTTGCCCGGCCGCATTGAAGACCATGTATTGCTGCTGGTCCAGCGCATCGTTACGTACAACAAGCGCCTGCAGTTGTGCGCTTGTCGCCTGCAGTGTCGTGCTGCTCAACGCGATCGGCGCAACATACGTCCGGGTTGCCACGATGCGGCCCGCCACATCGTAGCGGCTCTCGGTGACAGCGCCGACACCATCGATCTGGAATCGCAACCGATTGGCTTCGTCGTAGGTGTAGCGCGTCAGGCTGCCGCTGGCGTCCTGACGTGCGACAAGATTGCTGTTGGCATCGTAGGTATAGGTCGTCGTCAACGCGAGCTTGGTCGGGTCGACAACCTCTCTAACGCGTCTGCCGGCGGCGTCGTAGGTATACAAGGTGGTCCGTGCCGCGGTCGTGCCTGCAGCCTCGACGATGGAGATCTGCCGGCCGAGTTCGTCCCACGCGTAGGTGGTCTTGATCGCAAGACCACCCGGATCGACGATCGATTCCAGCAATTGACCTGAAAGGTCGTAGCGGAAATCGGTGACCGTTCCCCTGGCATCCACCACGCGCAGCTGGCGCCCAAGCGCATCGTAGGTGTAGCGGGTGGAAGGACTACTCGCCAGGATCTCGTAAGCGCCTGTCTCTGGATTGTAGCCCCAGTTCGGTTCGATGCTCGCGGTCTGTCTGCCAGCATCGTCATAGACGTAGTTGAAGAGTTGCCCAGTTTCATTGCTGGAGATAAGTCGCCCAGCATCGTCATACTGGCGGTTCTTGTTGACTGCACCGTCTCTCCAGAACACTAGCCTGCCGTTTGCGTCGTATTCGTAACTCGCCGGCTTGGCTCCTTCTACTTGCCGCAGCTCACCGAACTTGGTGTAACGCGATCGAGTCACCACACCCAATGTGGAAGTTGTTTTTACTTCCAACTCCGCATCGTCGTAGCTGAAACGTGTGGTATTTCCGGTTGCGTCGCTGATTTCCAACGCACGTGCGAATGCGTCATAACGGGTGGCCGTGGTCTCGTCGCGCCCTTCCACACGGCGCGAAGTTTGAATGAGCCGTCCGTTGTTGTCGTAGGCAAACGTGCTGACGCCCCCGCGTGTATCGGTCTGGCTGACCGTGCGCCCGAAAGCATCGTAGCGAACGCTCTGAGTCAGATTGAGCCGTCGTGTCCCTGCGTCCTGTACGGTCTGCAACTGCAAGCCGCGACGATCGTAGCTGTAGGTCGTGACCGTGCCGCGTTGCGTACCGGCGGCACGTTCGAGTCGTTCGACCTCACCGAACACGTTATACGTCTGCAGTCTACGAACGCCGAGCGTATCGGTGGCAGTTATCACCTGCCCGTTCGCGTTGTAGGTGAATTGCTGGCGTGCGTCGTTTGCGGCTATGAAAGACAAGGTGCCAAGCGCGTCCTGCAGGCTCTGACGGCTATCGGGCACCGCCAGCTGCAAACGGCCGACGTAACGGATCTGCTCGGTCTGGTCACCAAAGACGTTATAACGCCATTCGGTGACTTCAGCTTGCGCGTTCTTGACGCCTTCCGCGCTGGACATGCCCTGCGCGCTGTAGCGTAGACGCCCTTCGGCGTCATGGATGAACCAGGTCGCCACTCCATTGGGGTTCGTACTGCGAATCATGCGCCCCAACGCGTCGTATTCGTAGCGCGTCGCGTAGCGGGCGATCAGCGCCTGCCGCTCTTCGTTGCTTTCGGCCCAGCGCACTTCCTCCGAACCGGCGCCATCCAACTCGGCAACCAACTCGCCGAAGGTGTTGTAAAAACGGGTGTTCTCCCGCGCAACGGAATTCTCGCCCCATTGATCTACGTAACGATCTTCGCTGACGCGATGGATCATTCGTCCAGCGGAGTCGTAGACGTAACGCGTCACCAATCCACTGGTGGAAACCTCTGTTTCCAGCTGACCCAATCCATTGAACTGACGGCGCTGCTGGCGGTAGGCGGATTCGTCGGCCACCGCAGCAACCTGCTGGCGAATGCTCGCCCAGTCGCCTTCGCGTGCCGATGCGGCAACTTGCTTGTAGTACGACAAGGTGGCACGGCTGTTGCCATCCTCGTCGAACACGTATTCGGTGACGTAGCCTTCCGGATCGAGCTGGCCGACCAGATTGCCGCGCCGGTCGTAGAACAAGCGCGTGGTTTGGTCCGCGTCTGCCGCAGCTGGACGCAGCTGCTGCAGCGTACCGACTGCCCGCAGCGTGGATGTGGTCGCGGTTGCGTAGGCCGTGGTGCGGATCAGCCGGCCAGCCTTGTCGTAGCCGCGTTCGACCAGGAAGCCTTCTGCATCCAGGGTCGCTGTGAGCAGGCCCGAGCCATCGTAAAAGTTACGTGTGACCCGTGCAGTGGCCCCAGTGCCGATAGTGGCGGTGATCAGGCGCCCGGCGCCATCGTACGCATAGCGAGTCACCGTACCGACTGCACTGGTTTCGGTCAGTACCCGGCCGGCGTCGTCGTAGCTACGTCGGGTGACACGATCGTTGGCGCTGTCTGTCTGCAGCCCGATCTGCGAGACCAGGGTGGGGACCACTGCTCCGTCTACCAGCCAGTTGGCGGTCGTGACGCGATTTGCATACGTCGTGGTGGCGATTACTCGATCTGCGCCGTCGTAGCTGTAGCCGATGACAGTACCCGTGGCATCGACCTGCGCCGCTAGTCGGCCCTTTTCGTCGTAGAACTGATAGACGCGCCCACCCAATGCGTCTTCGGATGCGCGCAGCAGGCCTGCAGCGTCATAGACGTAGCGTTGCGTGCGGGCGGAGCCAACGGCCGTGGGGTCTTCCAACGTCGTCGTCGTGGTCCGCCCAGCGCTGTCTCGCACCTGGATCTGCGTGGCGCCCGCAGTCTGCGTGATAGCGATGCGTCCCACGCTATCCAGATACTGGTACGTGGTTGTGCGGGTTGGCGGCGGGGCGACTGGCGGATCGACTGGATCTGTAGGATCTGTAGGATCTGTAGGATCTGTGGGATCAACTGGGTCTGTGGGATCCGTGGGATCGACAGGGTCTACAGGGTCTACAGGGTCAATCGGAGCAGGCGAGCCAGCGCCCGCCCCAGGGCTCTGCACAACGCCCAGCAAGCGGCCCATGCCATCGTAGGAATAGTCCACGATCTCGCTCAGCACCGGCGCTTCGACGGTGCCGCGCACGGTGGCCTTGCGCAACAGCAACCCCTGCCCGTCGTAGGTCGACACTGTCGTGAGCGTAGACTGATCGCGCACGCCCGCACCGCTGGCGTCGACTTGCGCGAAGGCAATCGTCAAGGCAAGACGTCCATTGGGGTCGTAGCTGTATTCGACCAGCGAACTGTCTGCCAGTAACGGCGCAGACCAGGACTGCAAGGCAGCTTCGGTATAGGTCGTGCCGGCGTAGCCTGCATTCGCAAAACTGCGCGTGTTGGCCAACTGGCCGACGCCTGTGCCGCTGCTCGCATACTCCAATGCGCTCACACGGCCTTCGGCATCGACGACATAACGCAGGCGATTCTGGCTGTCGTAGACGTAGCGTGTCCGTAGCGCGCCCGCTACCGGAGGCTCTGCCGTACTGAAATTGGTAGTCCCGGCGAGATAGCGGGTTTCGGAAAGCAACTGGTTTTGCGCTGAATACGCGCGAACGGTGACCTCACCTGCCTTGTTGGTCTGACGGAGCAGATTGCCGCTGCCATCGTAAACATAGGTGAGCTGACTCAGTACTACGCTACCGCGCGCTTGCGTGGTCGAGAGCAGGTTGCCCGCAGCGTCATAGGTGTAACTGGTCACATCGCGCTGACCGCTGATCGGCGGGGCGAGAACTTCCAGCAATTGGCCTGCGGTGTCGAACCGATAGCTCCACGTGCGACCAGCCGCATCGGTTACATCGGTCTGCCGCGGGTTAGCCACGTACGCAAACGTGTATGTCTGCGCTTGCGCTCCTTCGCCATATGCGACGCTGGCGAGGCGACCATCGCTCTGATAGCCGTAGCGGGTAACGGTGCCATCACTCTGACGCACCGACGCGATACGCAAACTGGTCGCGTCGACGTAGCTGTATTCGGTACGAAAGAGCAGGCCATCATTGGCCGCGCGGTCAGCAGTATTCCAGACGTTGTCTGTGTCGTCCTCGGGGGTGAGATCAGTGACCACGGCGGTCAACCGCCCCTGGGCGTCGTATTCATAGGCAATCTGGTGCTGGATAACGCCTATCTGGCGTGTGCCGACCGAGGCGAGCCGGCCCTGCGCATCGTAGGAGAACACGATTGCATCGCCACTGCTGCTGCCGTCGGCCTGGACGACTGCGCCAACGCGACCATCGACGTTGTAGATCACGTCGAACGCTGCGGACGCACCTCCGTCCGTCGTTCCGCCAATGATGCGAAGTAGTCGCCCTTGTGCGATTGCATCGGCATGATCGGCGAAAACTTCCTGGCGACGCGTACTGCCCTCTGTCAGGGTCCAGGTCTTGGACTCGGCATCCCAGGACAGGGTGTCGTGGGCACCTGCGCCGGCGGTGGAGAGGTAGCCGCCGGTAGCGGTGTTGTACTGGAATTCGCTAGTGCTGCCGTCACCTTGTTGCAAGCGCACACGCGAGCCGGCGGTATTGAGCGTACCGACTAGACTGACCTTGCGTTCGAACCCTGTCAGCCAGCCGTCGGCTCCGACATCCGACAACTGCCCCAGGCTGTTATAGGTGCGGTTTAATCCGACCGACAGGCCGCGGAAGTTCAAGTGTTCGTCAGCGGCCTGGAGTACCAGGTTGCCCTGCGCCACGTTGACGTATTGACGGTCGCGTCCTTGACCTAGCGAGGCGGTACCACCGGTTGTCGCCCCGAGGGCAGCCAGAGAGCTATCGAACAGCCCCAGCCCATTGCCCGTAAACACTGCCACCATGCCCTTAGCTCCTAATGGATTGTCGGTCGGCGTTCTTCCGCCGTTACTCCCATACAATCCCGGGGCACAGAAATAAGTTTAGGGCTGGTGCCGATTTATCCTTGTAATCGCTGAGGCAACGGCGAAGACCCATTCATGCCCGCCGCCCAGCGCTCGAAGGACGCGACGACCGCATCGAGCGACACGGCGTCCATTCCATTGGCCTCCACGCACAAACTATTGTCCCAGTAAGGACCGGCCTCGCTCAGTCGGGTTCGACCATGCAATCCGATGACAGGCACACGCATTGCGTCGCAGAAATACAGCTGACCACTGTCTACGGTCACCACGAGTCCGGGACGTCGAAGCAAGGCCGGCCAATTCTCCGGCGTGTCCATCCCCACCAGATTGGCGTGCGAATCGCCTGCAATGTAATCAGCCAATGCCTGCGACTGAGGCGGACCAGATACCGCAACGGAAAACCCGCTATCTGCGATGTAGCCCGCAAGGGCACGCCAGCGCTCGGGGGCCCAGCGCTTCGGTGCAAAGTCCGCCCAAGGGCTCAACATGACCCACGGCCCTCCCGGCATCAGATGCGAGATCCACGGCCCATCATCGGTAGGAATGTCCATCCTGACGGGCTTTGCATCCTCGGACAGGCTTTGAAGCCAGACGTTGGTGGGATGTACGTTCGCTCGCCAATGTGGCTTGAGTACGCGGCCGCCATCAACGTGAAACCGAAATTGAATCGGCAGTCGTCGCAGCGCGCGGTAGTAGGTCGGGCGCAGCCCGACGACCGCGACGGGTGATTGCTGGAGCGCAGCACCAATTGCCGGGAGTGCCATCAATAAGTCACCGGTGTGCGCACCCTCCATCGGGAAGACAATGGCATCAGACGACTCTCGCGCAAGGGGCGGTCCGGCGGCAGCGCGGTCATTCATGCCACCTCACCCCTTACGCTGCAACGAGCGAACCAAGCCGGCAAACTGCTGGGCATCCGGATCAGCCGCATGCAGTGCCGCTTCGATCCGCTGCAGGATAGCGCTCCACTCCGGATGCTCACGGAAGGTTTGCCCAAATTCCCATAGCAACACCTGCCGTATCAGAATGGGCCGCACGCGACGCACCGCCGCCAAGTCATCACTGGGAACCTCACGCACGAGTTCAACGAGTTGTCGTTCCAGCTGCGCGGTCGTCTTGGCATGACTGGCACCGGCCACTTCTGCACTGCGAGTGGCTGAACCAACAGAAGCGACCCTCCCGCGCCCACGCACCGTATCGCCACGGATCGCAGCGATCAGTGCGGCAGTGGGCGAGAGAGAACCTAGCTCCATGTATCAGTTGTAGCGGCTGTAGTTGGACAGCAGCATGGATGCACCGGCTAGCGAATCACCGACATCCGACTGCAAGGGCTCAGGTGCGTGCCCGTCATCGGACAATTTGATCACCAAGGCCTGCATATCCGCTTGCAGAGCAGCGAGCGGCTGCTCCCTTGCCAATCCCGTCCGCAACTGTGAGATCGCCAGAGCGACCTGCTGATTTGCAATGGAGATCAGGCCATCGGCGTAACTGCCGATCGCGTTATCGGTGAACTCCGATAGCGGCAGAAGCGTTTGAATTGCCTCGCTGTTGCGTGAAGTGACAAGCAGCAGCTGACCCAACTGAAAACGCGCCATGATCAACTCTGGAGACAATTGCAACGCATGCTTGAATGCTTGTTCAGCGAGAGTCATCTCCCCTGACTGCGCGTGCTGCGCGCCCAACAGGTAATGCGCCTCAGCGCAGTTGGGGGCTTGATCAAGCAGCATGTTGAGCAACGCGACAGATTTCGCGTCATCGGCGTCAAGCATCGACTGAGCCGCCCGCGCAAGAAGTTCGCCTGTGTCCTGCTTTGTCATGATGTTCCCGCAGTCGAAGTATGGGTCTTGGGTATGCCTATCCCATCAAGGCGTAAAGAGTTTAGCTCTGGCGGAATGCCGTTTGAGAGACAAACCTTCATCACAGTTCAATTGCGACTAATACGCACAAGCGTTGACCACAAGAAAGCGCAGCTGAATCTGGCGCGATGATTCATTCACTGCTCAGTCCAAAATTCATGTCGCGTTCCATCGAATAACGGAGAATTTACATCTCGGCAGCGAACGGCATTCGCCTCAGCGCCGGCCCAAACCATAAGTACAGGTATTGATCATGAAGACTTCACTGCTGGCCCTCGGCCTCCTCGCAGCCCTGCCGTTTGCGGCCTCCGCTGCTGAAAACCTCTCCTACAATTTTGTCGAAGGCGACTACGTGCGCACTCCGACCGAAGGTCGCGATGCAGATGGTTGGGGCCTGAAGGCTTCTTACGCCGTTGCTCCGAATTTCCACGTGTTCGGCGATTACAGCAAGCAGAACGCTGACGACAACGACAGCGTGTTCGAAAGCTCCAACTCCGACTTCCAGCAGTGGGGCGTCGGTGTCGGTTACAACCACGAGATCGCCACCAGCACCGACTTCGTTGCTCGCGTTGCTTACCGCAAGCTGGACCTGGACAGCCCGAACATCAGCTTCGACGGCTACAGCGTAGAAGCCGGTCTGCGTAACGCGTTCGGCGAGCACTTCGAAGTCTATGCCCTGGCTGGCTACGAAGACTTCTCCAAGAAGCGCGGCATCGACATCGGCGACAACTTCTACGGCCGCCTTGGCGCCCAGGTGAAGTTGAACCAGAACTGGGGCATCAACGGCGACATCCGTATGGATGGCGACGGCAACAAGGAATGGTCGGTTGGTCCGCGCTTCAGCTGGTAAGCCGTACGTTTGACTGCAACGCGACTCTCTCTCCCGCGTTGCATTGGAAGCCCGGTCCCCCGACCGGGCTTCTTTCTTTTGCGCGATTGGTCGATGGCGACGCAGCGTCGCGTGGTTGTTTCGCACACGTGCGCACGCAGCGCTTCTGGACGAAGCACTGGAGTCGCCTCGCACTCGAGTTACCGCGAAGCAGTGATGCGTCTGATATGCACCAACAAAAAGCCCGGCAGTGCCGGGCTTTTTGTTGTCTTCGTTGCATCACGCGATACGCATTGCCGCCCGATCAGGTGAACAACGCCTGCGGATACTCGGGCTTGCGCTCGCGCGCCAGCAGTTCCTTCAACGCTGCTTCCGGTGTGATTTCGCCATGCAGCACCGCGCGTACGGCATTGGAGATTGGCAACTCGATACCGTGCTGTTCGGCCTGGCGCATGACTTCGTCTGCAGTCTGCACCGACTCGACCACCTGGCCGATCTCGCGGATCGCATCGTTCAAGCTCTGCCCGCGCCCCAGCGCCAACCCCAGCCGCCGGTTACGCGACAGATCGCCGGTGCAGGTGAGCACCAGATCGCCCAACCCGGCCAACCCCATCAACGTTTCCGGGCGCGCACCGATCACTGCAGCCAGGCGCAACATCTCGTTCAAGCCGCGCGTGATCAGACCCGCACGCGCGTTGAGGCCAAGCTGCATGCCGTCGGCAACACCAGTGGCCACGGCCAGCACGTTTTTCATTGCGCCACCCAGCTCGGCGCCCACCATGTCATCGCCGGTGTAGGCGCGGAAGGTGGGGCCGTGCATCGCATCGGCCACGACTTGGGCAAACGCCGCATCGTCGCCGTGCACGGTGACGGCAGTAGGCAAGCCGAGGGTGACTTCCTTGGCGAAGGACGGCCCGGTCACCACGGCCAGCGCAACGCTGGGACCGAGCAGATCGCGCGCCACTTCATGCAGAAAGCGCCCGGAACCGGGTTCGAAGCCCTTGGTCGCCCATGCCACCCCGGCGTTGACCGGACGCAACGGAGCGATCAAACGAATCGTTTCGGTGAATGCATGCGAGGGCACCACGACCAGAATCCAGCTTGCATCGGCCATGGCGGCCTGCAGGTCGGTGGTGACGCGCAACGTCTCCGGCAACGGAATGCCCGGCAGATAACGCACGTTCTCGTGGGTGCGATCGATGGCATCCACCATCGCCGCATCGCGTCCCCAGAGCACGGTCGAGTGACCGTGTCTGGCGAGAAGCGCGGCCAGGGCCGTGCCCCAGGAACCGGCGCCGAGAACGGCGATCTTGTGGGTCGAATCGCTCATCGGCGCAGACAGTGCTTAGGCGTTGCCAGCCGGCTCGGAATCGGCCAGCGAGGTGCCTTCGCCCTGCGACCGCTGACGCAGGGTTTCTGCGTACAGGGCTTCGAAGTTGATCGGCTGCAGGTAGAACGGCGGGAAGCCGCCGGCCTGGATCAGATCGCTGACCAGGGTGCGCACGTACGGGAACAGGATGTTCGGGCACTGCGTGCCCAGCAGTACGTCGATCGCCTGCGGCTCCAGGCCGACCAGGCCAAACACGCCGGCCTGCTGCACTTCGGCCACGTAGGCGGTCTTGCCACCGGCGGTGCAGGTCAGGGTCACGGCCAACACGACTTCGAAGGCGTTGTCGTTGAGGCGCTGGACCTTCTGATTGAGGTTCAGCTGCAGCTCGGGCTGGTTGGCGTCATTGAAGACGGCCGGCGCGTTCGGCGATTCGAAAGAAACGTCCTTGACGTAAATCTTTTCGATGGTGAAAGCGGGGCCAGCAGCGGCGTCGGCCGGCGCAGCGGCGCCGTTGAGGATTTCGTCGGACATTCCTAACTCCAAAAGCGGTTCGGTGGATGCAGCATTGAGTGATGCAGACGTGAAAACGCGAGTATCTCACGCAAGCAATGGGGGCTTGCGAGCTGCCGCACAAGGCGGATCAGCGGCCCTTGATCAGTGGCAATTCGGCCATTTGCCAGGCAGCGACGCCACCTTCGAGCCAGTACACCTTCTCGAAGCCGGCTTTCTTCAGCGTCTTGGCCGCACCTGCAGAGGTGTTGCCGCTACGGCAGACCACCACCACCGGCGATGCCTTGGCGTTGGCAAGCAGCTTGCTGGCCGGGTCGAACTTGGCCAGGGCCACGTTGCGGCTGCCGGCGATGTGGCCCTTTTCGAAATCGGCGGTGGGCGACAGGTCGATCACCAGCGCGTCTTCGCTGTTGATCAAACGGGTCAGCTCGGCCGGCTTGAGTGCGCGATACCCGCGGAACAGGCGCGCAACCTCGGTGACGATCAGGGCGATGGTCAGGCCCACCAGGGCCAGCGACAACATGGGGTTGCGGCCGACAAAGGCCTGCAGCTCTTCGAAATTCACGGGGTCAGGGTCAGTCGAGCGGGCGGGAATTGTCGCACAGCTGGCACGCGCGACGGCCAGCGAGGCAGCAGCCGGGCTACTGGCCCTTCCACAGATCGGGCAGGCCGCTGGCCAGCCACCAGCGCTTTTGTTCGGGATTCCAGTGCCAGATCTCGATGCTGCGCACCAGCCGTTCGGCCTGGGTATTGCGGTTGATCACGCGCAGCTCGACCTCACGGCGCAGGTCGCCATTGGGCTCTTCGCCCACGCGCAACTCGCGGTAGCCGGAAATCTGCACCTGCTCATAGCGTGAGCGTTCCAGGTCGCTGAGCGGATGGGCCTGGGCGTAGGTCGGTTCGACAAACCCCTGCGCGGCATCGAAATCGCTCCAGCGCACCGCCGCCGTATAGGCAGCCTGGGTGGTTTCCAGCGCGCGCCCCTGGGCGCGACTGCCGGCAGTGGCCACCCCGCTCAGCATCGCCAGCCCCAGCAGGACGACTGCTCCCATCAGTGCACGCATACGTATTCCCCCCTTGATCCAGCCAGCATCCTACCGTTTTGGAAACGCCACGAAGCGCCCGCTCAACGTGGCCGCCGCTGCGCCCGAGCCCAGCGCGATCTGCGCGCGCATGCCGATACGGGCCTTGCCGCGCTGACGGAAGGTCGCCAGAAAGGCGTCCCAGCCACCCAATTCGGCGGGCTCGGCATCGGCCACCAGGTCTTCGTACACCGGCGCGACATAGCGCAGCTGGCTGTCGGCGACATACACGTCGGCTTCGTGGCCGGCCAATTGCAGTTGCAGCGTCAGCCACCCCCAGCTGGCCAGCGTCATCAACGAGGCCAGGCTGCCGCCGAACGCATTGGCCTTGTCGTTGACGTTGGCCTGCAACGGCGCGCGCAGGCGCAGCGCCCCATCGTGCAAGCCATCCACGGCAATGCCCATCGACAACACCGGCGGCATGGCGATGAACTGCTGCTGCAGCGACTGCAGGGCGGAGACGAGCGTGCACGAAGGAGTCATTGGAAAGGCTGGCAGACGACGAAGGGCGGCATCATGCCGCAATGTCCGGCGAGCGTCTTGTGCATGTGGATGACATGCGGTACCGCATGGTGAACGCGTGCAGCATCAGGCTGTTGCACGCCTTGGTTTTCCGTCAACAAGCCGGCAAGCACGTCGGCATCAAGCGCTGTGGACTGTGCATGCAATTGCGGCGTGCGAGCGCGCAAGTGCGAGACCTGCGATCAGCCCATGGCGCCACGGTGGCGATCGCCGTTTTACGGCGCGAACACGACCTTGCGATAGCCCTGCGCCACGCGCAGCAGCGTCGTCGCCTTGGCCTTCCAGTGCGCGCTGCGTTGCTTTTGCGCCCGTGTCAGCGGCGCATCGATGGTGCTGGTGAACACGATCTGCTCCGGCGCTGCGTGGAAGAACTTGTCCTGGATACAGGCTGCCGGCGACAGCTGATAGGTGGACAGCTGCTGCGCCACCGGCGATTCGTTCCAGCCGAACAAAAAGATATCGGCCATGGTGTGCCAGCGCGCGTCGGCGGCCAGCAGCAGTCGCGCCGCCTCGCGGCTGATGATCAGCGCGCCGGCGCACACCGGCCAGCAATGCTGGTAGGTCGATGGGCGCACCAGGCGCAGCTGGCGCCCGGCAATGTCGGCGACCTTGGCATCGAGCTTGATCCGGTTGTAGGACGGCTCCAGGCGCACGATGCTGCTGCCCGACGGGAGCCACTCGGTGCTGCGCAACAGCGCTGGCAGCGCATCGGACAGGTGCATGTCGTCTTCGAAGATGGCGGTGTACGCAGCGTCGGACTCGGCCGCGATACGCCAGGCCGCCTGATGGCTCAGGAAGCAGCCGATGTTGGACGCGGTCCATTGGCGCGGGCCGGTGCTGAACGCATCGCCGGAGTTTTCCAACGGGCGCTCACGCACGAAGTCGGCGATCTGCTCCGGCGTGAGCGTGGCGCCGTCGATGGCGGGGAGGCGCTCGAACGGGATCCCCAATGCCTGAAACCGCGCCGCCATGGCCTGCAGGCGATCGCCGCTGCGCTGCATGTTGATGAGGTAGGACTTGATCACGGTGCCACTCCAGCTCGATTGTCGTGGCGGATCGTGAGCGGACGCGCTGATTGGATCACCCCCGAGTACGAGGTTGTGGCCGCATAAACGCAGGTATCCCGCCGAGCGGGCACGCGTGGCCCGGCAAGGTGCGAGAAGGGTGAGCGACGAAAACGACCGCTCGCGACCACCACACGGGCGCGGCTGGTGCCCGGAATCGGCACGCCCCAATCCTCCGATAAGGTTTCTGTGCCCTGCCCCCCCTGACAGCGGCTCGCGCCGTGCTTGTTGGCCGCTCTGCATCGTCGTGCGCGCCAACGCAGCACGCGCACCACCCCGAGACGGCATGGCTCTCGCATAATCGCCAGATGACCCGCCCTCCCCCGCTCGCCGATCCCTGGACCCTGCTCTCGCTGCGTCCCAGCGGCGAGCACGCGCCATTGCGGCGGGCGGTGGCACGGTATGGCGGGCGGCTGCTTGCCCTGTCGCCGTGGCGCCTGCAGACCAACGACACCGCGCAGGCGCGCGCCGCCTTGCAGCGCGCGCTGGAGGCGCCCATCGCGGTGTTCACCAGCCCGGCAGCCGTGCGCGCCGCGCATCAGCTGCGGCCCTTGCAGCGGCCGGTGCAGGCGCAGTGGGTCAGCGTGGGCGAAGGCACCGCGCGTGCGCTGCACGCCTGTGGCATCGACGCGGTTGTGCGCCCTGCGCGCATGGACAGCGAAGGCCTGCTCGCCTTGCCGCTGTTCGCAGCGCCGTTGCAGAGCGTCGGCCTGATCACCGCGCCGGGTGGACGCGGCATGTTGGCGCCTGCGCTGGAACACCGCGGTGCGCGCATCCTGCGTGCCGATGTGTATCAACGCGTGCCGCTGCGCTTGCGCCCGTCGGCGCTGCACGCCTTGACCGACGCACTGCCGCGCAGCGTCCTGGCCATGAGCAGTGCCGAGGCGCTGACGCTGGTGCTGCAGCAGTTGCCCACCGCGCTGAGCGAGGCGGTGCGGCAACGCCCGCTGGTTGCCTCCAGCGAACGTCTGTGCGACGCCGCGCAAACGGCAGGCTTCTGCAACGTCGTCCGCGCGGCAGGTCCATTGCCGGAGCAACTGGTCGCTGCCGCTGCAGCGATCGTGACACCATCGCGACCTTGCTGAACTGCGAACTCAAGCACAGCTTGCGGCGCTCTGCCGGCGCACGCCATGCTGTGCCAGATGACTGCGGCGCCTGCGCCGGTCGTGACCGCCCGAGGATGTCCGAATGACCGAAATGCCCGCCACCACGCGACGGTTTCCCTGGGCCTGGCTGCTGCTTGTGCTGGCCATTGCCGCCGTGGGCGTGGCGCTGTTTCTCGGCTGGCGTGCGTGGCAGAGCTATCACGACGCGCAACTGCAGGCCGCGCAGGCGCAGCAGCAACGCTGGGACGGCACCCAGCAATTGCTGGAAACACTGCGCCGCGATCAACGCCTGGCCAATGAGCGCCTGCAGGATGCGGCCGCCACCAATCGCGTGCTGCGCGATGAAATGCTGGGCCTGAGCCAGCGCAGCGCCTTGCTCGAAGACACCGTGCAAAAGCTTGCCGACCCGAACCGGCATGGCGCACAGGCGCTGCGGCTGGATGAAGTGGAACTGTTGCTGCGGCTCGGACAGCAGCGGCTGAGCATTGCCGGCGACGCCGATGGCGCCCGTCGCGCCTACGCGCTGGCCAACGGCGCACTCAACGGGATCGACGATCCGGGCTATCTCAATCTGCGTCAGGCACTGGTGCAGGAGCGCGATGCGCTGGACCGCCTCGGCGCCGGCCCGCAGGCCCAGGCGGCGCAGGCGCTCGATCGGTTGGCCATCGATCTGCAGCGCCTGCCGGAACAATCCGCACAAACCACCGAAGCGGCGCGGCCGTGGTGGCAAAAAGTGCTCGCACCGCTGGTGGACATTCGCCCCAGCCGTGGCGATGCCTTGCTGACCGCCGGCGACCGCAACGCCGCCAGCGATGCCTTGCAGATCGAAATCAGCCTCGCCCGCGCCGCTGCAGAACGTGGCGATCCGCAAGGCTTTGCACAATCGCTGCGCCGCGTGGAGACCTGGACCACCCGGTTGTGGCCGGACTCGCCGCAACGCCGTCAGATGCGTGCGCACCTGCGCACGCTGCAACAAGCGCCACTGCGTCCGCGACTGCCGGAACTGGGCACCACCCTGCTGCAACTGCAGGCCATGCGTGAAGGGAGATCCACCCAATGAAAGTGTTGCGTACCGTCTTGATCCTGTTAGTTGCCGTGGCACTGGGCGTGCTCGGTGCGCAGTGGTTGTCGCATCAGAACAGCTACGACCTGGGTAACGTGGTGGTCAGCGTAGGTGGCAACGACTACCGCGCCGCAATGCCGCAGGCGGTGCTGATCCTAATCATCGCGCTGCTGGTGATCTGGCTGCTGTGGACGCTCATCAGCCTGCCGTTCCGCGTATGGGGCAAGTACCGCCGCAAGAAGGGCCGCGCGCGCCTGATCGAAGGCCTGCGCGCCGCCGACCACGGCCAGTGGCAACGCGCCGAGCGCCTGCTGGTCACTGCCAGCGAAGACGACGAGGTCAGCGGCATTGCGCTCGCCAGCGCGGTGCGCGTGGCCGATGCACGCGGCGACGAGGCATCGGCCACTGCGCTCGCACAGCAGTTGGCCGAGCGCGATCCCACCGCGTACGCGCTGTTGCAGGGTGAGCGACATCTGGCGCGGCAACGGCCGGTCGAGGCGATCAACGCGCTCGATGCTGCCAATGCCCAACCGCTGCCGGCACGCGGCCTGTTGCTGCGCACGCATGCGCTGACCCAGATCGGCCGGGCCGATGAAGCCTACGGCCAGCTCGGTGCCTTGCGTCAGCAAGCGGTGCTGGCACCGGAGGCTTACAGCGCGCTGGAGGCCACACTGGCCGAACAGACCCTGTTGCAGGCCGGCGATGCCAATGCGCTGGCCGAGCGCTGGGAGGCACTGCCCAAGCCGCTGCGCACCTACCCGGCCGTGGTCGGTGCATACGCGCAACGTGCCGCGGTGCTGCATTGGGACGATGCCGCCGTACACAGCCTGGAACAGGCGCTGGATACGCAATGGGACGAATCGCTGGTGCGCCTGTACGGCGTGCTGCCGCTGGAAAAATACGATTCGCGTCGGGCCAGTGCGCAGCGCTGGCTGACCCAGTCTCCGGACAGCCCGGGCCTGCTGTTGACGCTGGCGCGGCTGGCACGCCATCAGCAGCAGTGGTCGCAGGCCGAAGAGTTCCTGCACCGCGCGCTTGCCAATGGCGCCGGCAGCGAGGCCTGGGAAGAGTTGGGCCATGGATTTGCCGCCGCCGGCGACCTGCTCTCTGCGCAGCATTGCTACGCCAATGCATTGCGCGCCGCACGCGGCGAGCCGGTGCATGAAGGCATGCCGCAGCAGTCGCTGCGCGGGCCGATCGTGTCAGCAAGTCCGGCGCCTGCGGCCGACCCACTCGCACCGGACGATCGCATTCTGTAATCGCTGCGGTTGTTCGATCTTGCAGCGGCGCACCCCACAGGTGCGCCGCGTTGCATCAACGCTGGCGCGATGCCTGTGGCGGTGGCGGCAAATCGCTCAGGAATGCATCGCAGGCACCCAGATACCGTGCCTGCGCATGGTCGACCTGCGTCGGCGACAACACGCGCGAGCCCAGGCGGCCGATCAACAACATCGCCGCCATCACGCCGGCACCGATCACACAGCGGAACTGGCTATCGATCAACAGCCCGCACATCAGCAACGCCAACACCGATGCCATCGCCACCGCGACGTAGCGGGCGCGGCGGCGCTCGTGTTGCGCGCACAAGGTGAGCACGTGCGTGCTGCGTTTGCGTAGCGCAATGGCCAGGATCACGTACGGCAGCACGCCCAGCAGCAGCGCGGCGTAGATCACCGGGTGGTGCCAATGAAAGATGTAGCGACGTGGCGGCATGTCGGCCGGCGCATTGCACTTGACGCACCGCGGCGGCAGATTGGCGCCCGCCGTACACACCAGCACATCGCCCTCGCGCCACATATCGCCGTTCGCCGGCGGCAGAGACAGGCTGGGCGGCTCGCGAAACGCGTCATTCGACATCCATGCGTCCTTGCTGGCTGAGGATCTGGGATTGGGGATTGGGGAGTAGAGATTCGCAAAAACAGGATTCCGCTTCTGATGTTGCCAATCCCTAATCGCGAATGCCAAATCCCACGCTGCGCAGCAGCGTCAACGCTCGACGATCGCCACCACGCCCATGCCGCCGGCGGTGCAGATCGAAATCAGCGCGCGGCCGCCGCCGCGTTCTTCCAGTTGCTTGGCGGCGGTGGCCACCACGCGCGCGCCGGTGGCGGCGAACGGGTGGCCGGTGGCCAGCGACGAACCCAGCGGGTTGATCTTGTCCGGGTCGATGCGACCCAGCGGTGCGTCCAGCCCCAGACGCGTGCGGCAGTAATCCTCGCTCTCCCACGCGCGCAGCGTGCACAGCACCTGCGCGGCAAAGGCTTCGTGGATTTCGTAGATGTCGAAGTCCTGCAGGGTCAGGCCCTGGCGCGCCAGCATCTG
Organism: Xanthomonas sp. WHRI 8932A; assembly: GCF_035012785.1. Taxonomy (NCBI): domain Bacteria; kingdom Pseudomonadati; phylum Pseudomonadota; class Gammaproteobacteria; order Lysobacterales; family Lysobacteraceae; genus Xanthomonas; species Xanthomonas sp. WHRI 8932A. Next base: position 203,261 of record NZ_JAYGQQ010000012.1, on the reverse strand, counting down.
CGGTACCGCGATGGTCGGCGCCATCAGCAGGCCTTCACCATGCACGAAATCCACTGCCGCCACCTGCGCATCGCGCAGATACGCCATCGGCGTGTGGCCATGCGCCAGCGCCCAGGCCTCGCTGGACAGCAGCACTGCGGCGGCGCCATCGGTCAGCGGGGTGGAATTGGCGGCAGTCAAGGTGCCACGGCCGGAGGTCTTGTCGAACGCCGGGCGCAAGGTCGCCAGCTTTTCCAGCGAGGTGTCGGCGCGCAGGATGTTGTCGCGCGAGACCCCTCGGAACGGGGCGATCAGCGAATCGAAGAAGCCGCGCTCATACGCAGCCGCCAGCTTGTGGTGCGAGGCCACTGCCCATTCGTCTTGCGAATCGCGCGAGATGTTCCACTCCTTGGCCATGTCCTCGCAGTGGGCGCCCATGCTCTTGCCGGTGCGCGGCTCGGCCACACCGGGGAAGTCCGGCTTGAGTTCGCTCAACTTGAAGCCGCGCAGCAACGCCTTGAGTTTGTCGCCGGTGGCCTTGGCGCGGTTGGCGGCCATCAGGCGTGCGCGCAATTTCTTGCCATAGACGATCGGCACTTCGGAGGTGGTGTCCGAGCCGCCGCCAATGCCCGAATCGATCTGCCCCAGCGCGATCTTGTTGGCGATGGTGATCACCGAATCCAGGCTGGTGCCGCAGGCGCGCTGCAAGGTGATGCCCGGCGTCAGCGGCGACAGACCCGACGACAGCGCAGCCTCGCGGGCCAGGTTCCAGTCCGAGGAGTGCTTGATCACCGCCCCCATCGCTACTTCGCCCAATTGCTGCCCATGCAGGCCGAAGCGCTCGACCAGCGCGCCCAGCGTGCGCACCGACATGCCCAGGTTGCCCACGTCCGCGTAAGCGGTGTTCTGACGACAGAACGGGATACGAACGCCGCCCAGAATGGCGACGGGACGGGCTGCGGGCATCGGTTGACCTGGCATGGAGGACTCGGGGACATGGCCTGCACAGGGCCGGCAGGCATAATGGCCGCAGTGTAGCTTCGACCCCGTGATGGGCCAACCGCGAATCATGAGCAAGACCGAACACGGTGTGACCGCCATGGGTGTGATGGCGCTGGAATTGACGGGCGGCACCGCCCCCGAGCGCGGCGCCCTGGCGCCCGAGCAGGCCGGCATGCTGGCCGAACGCATCGGCCGCGACCTGGCGCAATGGATCCCTGAGATCCGCGCGCTGGAACTGAGCGTGGCGATGGCGCATTTCGACCCGGCCGAAGTGCTGCGGCCGGGCTGGCCGCTGCATCGCCGGCTGGAGGAACTGCATGCCCGCGCGCCGGGCCGCGACCAGGGCCCGCGGGTGCTGGCCTTCGGTGCCGATGCGCAGGGCGAGATTCCCTTGCCGTTCCAGGCCGATGCCCAGTTGACAGGTGGCGGCCTGCGCGTCCTGCCGTTCCTGCTGTCGGGCGACCCTGACATCGTGGCGAGCGTGGCCGATGCGATGGAAGAAGTGCTGCTGGCCCAGGGCATGGCCCAGGCCGACACCGCGCTGCTGGCGCAGGAAAGCTTCGGCGCGCGCATCGAGCACGCCCGCTATCTCACCGCGCACGATCTGGCGGCAATGATTTCGATGCAGTACGACAACCAGGGCCTGGCACCGCTGTGGCCGCTGATCGAAGCCGCCCTGCTCGCCCCCGACAGCGAAGAATGGCTGCAGCAATCGCCCGAGCCGGTGTTGCGCTACGTCGATGGCGAAGTGCGCATCGCATTGTTCGACCCGGCCGGCTGGTGCGATTACTACACGCACGACCGCGAGAATTGCGAGCGCCTGCGCGGCGTCTATGAGCAATTCCTCTCGCGTCAGCGGCAGATGGCTGCCGTACTGGAAGCGCACGGATTGCCGGTGCTGTATGTGCATGTGGAGCCGGGTCAGGACCCGCGCCAGGGCTTGTCTGCATAAGCGAGACGCGTCGGTGTCCGCCGCGCCTGCCTTGCAGGGCGTGTTGGAGACCGGCGTGTATGCGCTAGACCTGAAGCGTGCCTGCACGTTTTATACGCGTGTACCTGGCCTGCACCCGATGCACGCATGCCAGCATACGCGATTGCGCCGAGGCAAGTGTTGCTCCTGATTCTTGTAGGGAAGTACCTCGAACACGGCTACATGACCCGGTGGGACGATTCCCCCGCACAACAGTAGCGGATGCGCGCACTATCACTGGCGATCGCTAGCGATGCACTGACCGGTTGGGAAGCGCCTTTGCAGGCATGCGACGCGCAGACCGAAGGCCGCACGCGGTGGCCGGCAACGTATTTACTTCCGCGATACCGATGCGCACTTGCTGGGTGGCGACTCAGAGTCTTTGGCCAAATTACTGAGCGCGGTCGACAAAGCCACTCACAGCAACACGCACCGCTCGTGCTCGGATCGGCTCATGATTCATACGCGCTGATTACGACTGCGCCATCTACCCAGCTGAAGATTACTTGCTACGGATTGGCTGCCCCGAGCGCGTATGCGTGCATACGGTCGGCAGCGCAGCAGTTGGCGCACTGATGCGTCAACTGCAGTATTTAGCGCTCTATCGATGCACGGTCCAACCATGCACGCTCCGCTCTGAGCAACGTTGCCGCGTCGTAGCAGCATCAGCGTCTGCAAGACCATGAGCGGGATGCCGCCTTCGCGTTGCCAACACACCATTCTGACCGGCGAGATAACGCGCCGACGCCTGACACATAGCTGCTTACCGCGGCCGTTGTGCATTACAGAACAAAAGACGCGACGGCCATCGAATGCCGCCGCGTCCATGCGCTTACTTGGTTGCAGCCTGCGCGTTGTCGGTGGTGATCACGCCGCAGGCCAGACGGCCGCCGGCATTGCCGGTGGGCTGGGTTTTGTAGTCGTCGGCATCGGCGTGCACGATCACCGCGTGACCTGCGATGTCGAACTGATCGGCCTTGCCCAGGTTGACGTTGCTGGAAACCGGGCCGTCGATGCTGGCATTGCCCTGCGCATCGGACTTGATGTTGGGCATGTCGCCGCCGTGATGCGGGTCGGCACTGACGTTGCCGTGATCGGACTGGGCCGGGTTGAAATGGCCGCCGGCGCTGCTGCCGTCCGGGGCGCTGCAATCGCCCTTTTCGTGGATATGGAAGCCGTGTTCGGTGTTGGGCGTGAGCCCACTGAGTTGGCCGGTCACGCGCAGCACGCCATCGACGGTCTTGAAGGTCACCGTGCCTTTGACGTCATTGCCCTTGGTCGGCTTGAGCTCGGCGGTGGCCGTGGTGGTGGCGGCCGCCCCGGTCACCATGGCGGCGGCATGCTCGCCACTGTGCGCCGCGTCGGCCGGGGTGCTGGCCGTCGGTGCGGGGGTGGGCTCGGCCGGTGCGGGCTCGTCGCGCTTACACGCGGTCAACACCAGGGCGGTCGCCAAGAACAGGGTTGTGGGAAGAATGCGCATGGGAAAGCTCCTGTAGAGACCGCAGCTGCGGCCATTGATGCCCCAACTCAGGGCTGCGAAGGGGGTGTGCGCCACTGGGTGACGCGAATGACGCCGCAGGCCAGGCGTGCACCCGCATTGCCGCTGGGCTGGCTGCGATAGTCGTCGGCGTCGGCATGCACGATCAGCGCCTTGCCGATCACATCGCTGGGCGCGCCATCGCCCAGGCTGATGCCGGCCAGGATCATGTCCAGATGCGCGACGCCCTCGGCGTCGGCACGCAGGTTGTCCATATCGCCTAGATGATGGGTGCCGCTGCCGGCGCGGCCGTGCGAGGCGCCGGTCGGATTGAAATGCGCGCCCGCACTGCTGGCATCGGCCGCGCTGCAATCGCCGCGTTCGTGCACGTGGAAACCGGCCACGCCACCTGGGCGCAGGCCACCGACCGTGCCGGTGATGCGGATGCCCTGCAGCGCCGGCACCAGCACGACCCGGCCGCTGACCAGGCTGCCCGATGCCGAAGCCAGCGCGGCTTCGGCCTGCTGCACCGGACGCGCGGGCACCACGCGCGCCGCTGGCGGCGGTGGCGGGGGAGGCGGCGGCGTGCTGCTGCAGGCGGCCAGCGCCAGAGCGGTAAGGGCAACGATCGTGGACGACCGATAACGCATCGAGCTGTTCTCCTGATCAGGCTGGAAACCTATGCGGGCGCATGTTCACGTGTCATGAAATGCGTCTGGGGCAGCGCAGGAGTTTACGGGGTTGGTGTGGATGGTCGGGTTGTCTGCACGCCCGCTGTGCGGGGAGCCTTGCGCTGCTTCGACGATGGCCTAGGCCGATCAGGGGCCACCACGGGTTCATCGCTGGCCAGGGGGATGCGGTGTCATGTGGATGGTGAAACACGTGCAGTGAGGGTGCTCGATGTGTGGTGATGCGCGTCAATCTCGTTGCGTGCTCGTTGCGTGCACTACGTGATTCACGCGTTTCGTGCGCGAGCTGATTCAAAGGAGCGACGCAGGCGGCTGCACTTTTATCGGCTTGGGTGCCCTCACCCCACCCCCCACTCCGCTCCACGCGCCGCGCAAGCCGTGCCTTCTCGCCCCGCAGGCGGGAGAGGGGCTTCATCGCAGCAATCAGCAGGATTCACCGCAGTGCTCGAGGCATTTCATCGCAATGATCGGCAGGGCTCGCCGCAGCGATCACCTGCCTGCCTTCTCCCGCTTGCGGGGGAAGGTGCCCGAAGGGCGGATGGGGGCAGCGTTCGCCGCCGAGTGACCAGAACCCTTGCGCTCACGTAAGCGCAAAAACGCCCAAGCAACCACCCAAGCACGATCCCGACCCCGCCCGGCCTAGCCGCCGGACTGCTCAGCGGCGCTTGCGGCCCGGGCCGAGTTTGCGGGTGACGGTGTTGCGGCCCAGGCCGAGGCGTGCGGCAGCTTCGGCACGGCGGCCCTGGGTGAGTTGCAGGGCGGCTTCGAGCAGGGTCTTGTCCAGGCGTTCGCGCGCTTCGGCGTGTACGCCCTGGGCGCCTTCGCTGAGGCGTTGCGCGGCCCAGCTGGACAGCATGTCGTCCCATTGCCCGACGCTGCTACGGCCGGTGCGCTGGCGGCCGCGCGCCAGCGCTGCATCCACGTCGACCACATCGATGATGTCGGCGGTGGCCAGGGCGGCCAGGCGCCAGCAGACGTTTTCCAGTTCGCGTACGTTGCCGGGCCAGTCGTATTGGCGCAGGTCTTCCAGTGCGGCCGACGATAGCCGCTTGGGCAGCATGTCGAGCTTGCGGCCGGCCATGGCCAGGAAATTTTCCGCCAGTTGCGCGATGTCGCCGCGACGCTCGCGCAGCGGTGGCAGCTGCAGGCGCACCACATCCAGGCGATGCAGCAAATCGGCACGGAAGCGGCCTTGTTCGACCAACGCTTCCAGATCCTGGTGGGTGGCGGCGATCACGCGTACATCGACACGGATCAACTCGCGCCCACCGACGCGAAAGAATTCGTTCTCTGCCAGCACGCGCAGCAGGCGCGTCTGCAACGGCAGCGGCATGTCGCCGATTTCGTCCAGAAACAAGGTGCCGCCATCGGCTTGTTCGAAGCGGCCGATGTGCCGTTTGGTGGCGCCGGTGAAGGCGCCGGTTTCGTGGCCGAACAACTCGCTTTCCAGCAACTCGGCAGGAATGGCGGCGGTGTTGAGCGCGACGAAGGGTTTGCGTGCGCGCGGCGATTCGTTGTGCAGCGCGCGCGCGACCAACTCCTTGCCGGTGCCGGTTTCGCCGTTGATCAGCACCGACAACGGCGCTTGTGCCAGCCGGCCGATCGCGCGGAACAAGGCCTGCATCGCCGGGGTGTCGCCGATCAGCGCGGCCGAGCCTTCAGCCAGCGGGGTGCCAATGATCTTGTCGACACCGGCATCGGCGTCGGGCAGCGCGCGTGCGGCCAGCGCCACCGCATCGTCCAGATCGAACGGCTTGGACAGGAACTCGTGCGCACCACCGCGAAAGGCGCCGGCGGTGCTGGCGACATCGGTATAGGCCGACATCACGATCACCGGCAGCTGCGGGTGCTTGGATTTGAGCTTGTCGAGCAGGCTCAGGCCGTCTTCGCCGGGCATGCGCACGTCGGTGAACAACAGGTCCGGCATCGGTCGCATCGACAGCGCCTGCAGCGCCGCGGCGGCGCTGTCGAAGCCATCCACCGCGTAACCGGCATCGCGCAAGGCCGTGGACAGCACGAAGCGGACCGAACGGTCGTCGTCGACCACCCAGATGTGGTGGGATGCGGCGGCGGCCTCAGCCATGCAGATGCTCCTTGTCGTGATCGCCGACCAGCTCGGGCAGCAGCAGTGTGAAAACGGTATGGCCCGGACGCGAGCGGTAGGTCAGGGTGCCGTGGTGCTCGCGCGAGACCTGCTGGGCCAGCGCCAGTCCCAGCCCGCTGCCCTCGGCACGGCCGCTGACCAGCGGCAGGAACAGGTGCTCGGCCAGTTCTTCCGGCACGCCGCCGCCGTCGTCGATGATTTCCAGCCGCAGCGACATCGCGTGCACGCGGTCGCGGATGCGCTGGCCGTGCTCGACGCGGGTACGCAGGGTGACGCGGGTGGCGCCAGCCTGAAACGCGTTACGGACCAGATTCCAGACCGCCTGGGTGAGCCGGTCCACATCGCCCAGGATGTCGGGAATGCTGGGGTCGTAATCGCGCTGCACCTGCACCGACCAGCCGCCCTCGGCTTCGGCCAGGCGCAGCACGCGTTCGAGCACCACGTGGATGTTGAGGCCCTCGTGCGGGCGCAGCGGCGACGGCGAGAGCAGGCGTTCGAGCAAGGTGTTGAGGCGTTCGATTTCGGTGCCGATCAGCTCGATCAGCTCGCGCTCGTCTTCATCGCGGCCTGCCGAGCGGCGCGCCAGCAATTGCGCGGCGCCCTTCAAGCCGGCCAGCGGGTTACGCAATTCGTGCGCCAGGCCCTTGAGCGCGGCGCTCAAGGCATTGGGCAACGCGTGGGTGGGGTCCAGCGCGGGGAATTCGTCGACCGGGTGCGTTTCCAACAGCCAGCCGCCGTCGTCCAGCCGCGACAGCCAGCCTTCGGCAAAGCGTGGCGCGTCGTTGGGCAGACCCAGCGCCAGCCGATGCAGGCGCAGCACATCGCGTTCGTCGTTGAGCAGGAAGCGCGCGAGTGCGTCGCCCTGCACTTCCAGTGCAGCCAGCGGCTGGTCGACCAGCCGCCGCGCGCTGACGCCGAGCCAGCGCGCGAATGCCGGGTTAACCCCGAGTACGCGGCCGTCGCGGTCGGCCCAGGCCACCGGGGTGCCCAGGCTGTCGAGCGACGGTGTGGAGGTCGTCATCCGCATTGCACCAATTTAGTGCAAACAGCATCGGCGTGCGCGAATGGCGCGCCGAACGCAGCCTGCATCGAAGCATCTGAGGCCGGGTGGCAGTGGAATGCACCGACCCGGCGCGCATCCGCGCCGACGGTGACGGGCGTGAGGCTGGTCATGCAGGCACCTCGGCAATGGATCCGCGCCGGCAGCGGCCGCGGTAGAAACCGACCCGGCGCGGGCAGCGCCGGCCGGGTCGTTGCGCCACCCGCGGAGATCTCGCCGCGGGTGTGCATGCTCAGGACTCGTATGCGGCTTCGCCGTGCGAGGTGATGTCCAGCCCCTCGCGCTCGGCTTCTTCGGTGACACGCAGGCCGAAGACCAGCTTGGCGACCAGGAATCCGACCACCGACACCACGCCGATCCACACCACGGTGATGCCCACGCCCAGGGCCTGGATACCGACCTGATGCAGCATGTCGTAATCGCCGCCCTTCTGGCCGCCCAGCGAGGCCGCCGAGAACACGCCGGTCAGGATCGCGCCGATGATGCCGCCCAGGCCATGCACGCCGAACACGTCCAGGCTGTCGTCGGCACCCAGCAGGCGCTTCAGACCGGTGACGCCCCACACGCACAGCACGCCAGCCGCCAGGCCGATCACGATGGCGCCGAACGGACCCACGGTGCCGCAGGCCGGGGTGATGCCGACCAGACCGGCAACCATGCCCGACGCCACACCCAGGGCGGACGACTTGCCCTTGATGATCTTCTCGGTGAGCGACCAGCCCAGGATGGCGGCCGCGGTGGCCAGCAAGGTGTTGAGGAAGGCCAGCGCCGCACCGGCATTGGCTTCCAGGTTGGAGCCGGCATTGAAGCCGAACCAGCCCACCCACAGCAGCGAGGCGCCAACGAAGGTCAGGGTCACGTTGTGCGGCTTTATCGCCTCACGTCCCAACCCGGCGCGCTTGCCGACGAAGTAGGCACCCACCAGACCGGCGATACCGGCATTGATGTGCACCACGGTGCCGCCGGCAAAATCCAGCGCGCCCAGCCCGAACAGATAGCCACCGGTCGCCCAGACCATGTGCGCCAGCGGCAGATAGCCGAAGGTGAACCAGATCACCGAGAACAGCAGCACCGCGGCGAACTTGGCGCGTTCGGCAAAGGCACCGACGATCAGCGCGCCGGTGATGCCGGCAAAGGTCGCCTGGAAGCCGATAAACACGTATTCCGGCAGGCTCACACCCTTGGTGAAGGTGGCCGACAGGCTCTCGATGGTCACGCCCTTGAGCAGCGCCTTGTCCAGATTGCCGATCCACGGGCCTTCGCCGGAAAACGCCAGGCTGTAGCCGTAGAGCACCCACAGGATGGTCAGCAGCGAGAACACCGTTGCGACCTGGATCAGCACCGACAACACGTTCTTGGCGCGCACCATGCCGCCGTAGAACAACGCCAGGCCCGGCACCACCATCAGCAACACCAGCAGCGTGGAGGTCAGCATCCAGGCGACGTCGCCCTTGTCGACCACCGGCGCGACTTCGGCGGCAGCGGCCGGCGCGGCGGCCGGCTGCGCAGACGGCAGCGGTTCGGTGGTGACCGGTTCGGTCGGCAACGGGGTGACCTGCGGGGTGGATTGCGCCTGGGCGCTGCCCATGCCGCCCACCACCAGCGCGCTGAACAGCATCAGCATGCACACGCTGTAGAACCGGGCTTTCCACCCGGCAAAAAGAGCTGTCTTCATACGACCTCCAGAGGTGGGGGACTCAGAGCGCATCGGCGCCGATTTCGCCGGTGCGGATCCGCACCACTTGCTCGATCGCAGTCACAAAGATCTTGCCGTCGCCGATCTTGCCGGTGCCGGCCGCGTTCTGGATCGCCTCGACCACAGCGTCCAGCCGATCGTCGGTCACCACCGTCTCGATCTTGATCTTGGGCAAAAAGTCCACGACGTACTCGGCGCCGCGATACAGCTCGGTGTGGCCTTTCTGACGCCCGAAGCCCTTGACCTCGGTGACGGTGATACCCGACACGCCAGCGGCGGACAGGGCCTCGCGGACCTCGTCGAGCTTGAACGGCCGGATGATGGCGGTGATCAATTTCATGCGCATACCCCGAAAGGTGGAAGGAACCGGCCGGCATTGCGCCGCCCGGCGGTGTCAGTCACCTGGATGCCAACCCCGGCATCCAATCGTTCGCGGATCGCGCAGACCCCGACGGATGCCATGCATCCGCCTCGTGGGAGAGGTCAGGCCCGCGCGCCGCGAACTGTGTGCTCTCTCGTACCCCTCGGCTCCATGGCGGTGCCAGGGAGCCATCGAACATGTGCGGCGATGGCGGAGGTGGGAGGGGGGGCCTCCGCCATCACCGCGGTGGAACTCAGTTGCCGTAGTACAGCTGGTATTCCAGCGGATGCGTTGCCGCACGGAACTTGGTGACTTCCTGCATCTTCAGCGCGATGTAGCCGTCGATGAAGTCGTCGCTCATCACGCCACCGGCCTTGAGGAACTCGCGGTCCTTGTCCAGCGCTTCCAGTGCCTGATCCAGGCTGGAGCAGACCTGCGGGATCAACTTCTCTTCTTCCGGCGGCAGGTCGTACAGATCCTTGTCGCTCGGAGCGCCCGGGTCGATCTGGTTCTTGATGCCGTCCAGGCCGGCCATCATCAGCGCGGTGAAGGTCAGGTAGCCGGACTGCAACGGATCGGGGAAGCGCATTTCGATACGGCGCGCCTTGGGGTTGGTGACCCACGGAATGCGGCACGAGGCCGAGCGATTCCGCGCCGAATAAGCCAGCATCACCGGCGCTTCGTAACCCGGCACGAGACGCTTGTAACTGTTGGTGCCGGAGTTGGCGAATGCATTGATCGCGCGGGCGTGCTTGAAGATGCCGCCGATGTACCACAGCGCCATCTGCGACAGGCCGCCGTAGCCGTCGCCGGCGAACAGGTTGGTGCCGCCCTTGGTCAGCGACTGGTGCACGTGCATGCCGGAGCCGTTGTCGCCGACGATCGGCTTGGGCATGAAGGTGGCGGTCTTGCCGTTGCGGTAAGCGACGTTCTTGATGATGTACTTCATCGTCAGCAGTTCGTCGGCCTTCTGCACCAGCGAGCTGAACTTGGTGCCGATCTCGCACTGGCCGGCGGTGGCCACTTCGTGATGGTGCACTTCGGTTTCGATACCGACCTGTTCCAGCGTCTTGATCATTTCCGCACGCAGGTCGTGCAGCGTATCGGTCGGCGGCACCGGGAAGTAGCCACCCTTCACGCCCGGACGATAGCCGCTGTTGCCGCCGTCATACTTGGCGCCGGTGTTCCAGGCGGCCTCTTCGGAACCCACCTGGAAGAAGGTGTGGCCCATGTCGTTGGCGAAGCGGACCGAATCGAAGATGAAGAATTCCGGCTCAGGGCCGAAGAAGGCCTGGTCGGCGGTGCCGGAGGACTTCAGGTAGGCCTCGGCGCGCTTTGCGATGCCGCGCGGGTCGCGCTCATAGCTCTGCATAGTGGCCGGATCGAGGATGTCGCAGGTCAGCACGATGGTCGGATCGGCGAAGAACGGATCCAGATACGCGGTGCCGGCGTCGGGCAGCAACACCATGTCCGACTCGTTGATGCCCTTCCAACCCGCGATCGAGCTGCCATCGAACATCTTGCCTTCTTCGAACAACGCCGGCTCGATGATATTGGCCGGAAAGGTGATGTGCTGCTGTACACCACGCATATCGACGAAGCGCAGGTCGACAAACTCGACCTTGTTGTCCTTGATCAGCTTTTCAACGTTTTCCACGGACATCGGAAGAAACCTCGGATTGGAGTGAAGTGGATCGTGGGCGGTACTACAGCAGGGACCATGCCAAACCACCGACGTTCACAAGTCGTTGATTTTGCTCGCATCACTTGAGACCGCTACACGTGCGATAGCACCTTATTGGTGCTATCTCTATTGATGGTGCACCGATATGGTGCATGTCGCAATGCACTATCCTGACGCCTCCCCCAATCCTCCCCTCTCGTCCGATGTCCGATCTGATTTCCGCCCTGCTCTTGGGCATTCTCGAAGGCTTGACTGAATTTCTGCCGATCTCCAGCACCGGCCACCTATTGATCGCCGAACAATGGCTCGGACGCCGTTCTGACTTCTTCAATATCGTCATCCAGGCCGGCGCGATCCTGGCCATCTGCCTGGCGTTGCGGCAGAAGCTGTGGAGCCTGGCCACCGGGCTGGGCGAGCGTGCCAACCGCGACTATGTGCTCAAGATCGGCGTGGCCTTCATGGTCACTGCCGTGGTCGGGTTGATCGTGCGCAAGGCCGGTTGGCAGTTGCCGGAAACCGTGCATCCGGTGGCCTGGGCGCTGCTGATCGGCGGCCTGTGGATGCTGGTGGCCGAGCACTTTGCCGGCAAGTTGCCGGAGCGCGACGTGGTGACCTGGAAAGTCGCCATCGCCGTGGGCCTGGCGCAGGTGGTGGCCGGCGTGTTCCCCGGCACCTCGCGCTCGGCCTCGGCGATCTTCCTGGCCATGTTGCTGGGCCTGAGCAAGCGCTCGGCGGCAGCGGACTTCGTGTTCATGGTCGGCATTCCGACCATGTTCGCGGCCAGCGGTTACGCGCTGTTGGAGATGTACAAGGAAGGCGGATTCGGCAGCGAGAACTGGACCGATGTGGCAGTGGCCTTCGTGGCAGCGACCATCACCGGTTTTGTGGTGGTGAAGTGGCTGCTGGGCTACATCAAGAAGCACCGCTTCACGGTGTTTGCGGTGTACCGCATCGTGCTCGGCGCGGCCCTGCTGTTGTGGTTGCCGGCCGCGGCCTGAGCCGCCAAGCGCGCAGGCCCTGCCCGTCGCCGATTGTTACCGGCCTGCCACCGGCGGGCCGGCAGCAGTTGTCGCTGGCGCCCCGTCCAAGCCGCCCTGCCGGCGGCGGGCGGCGATCACTCGCCAAGGCAACCGATGGCGCGTTTGTGCAGACGCGCATCGGCGGCACGTTGCCGGGCAGTGACGCCGGTCATTGCCCTGGCCGCACGCTGGCGGTATCACTGAGGCCTTGACCACCGGGAGCCGCCGATGCGTGCCGTGTTCTTTGCGCCAGCCCTGCTGGCGGCAGGCGTGACGGCCTGCGGCTCGGGCGCGACCCCCGCTGTGCCCGGTGCCGACGGTTCCGGATCGGGCGCGACTGCCGCTTCGACCGCAGCGACAACCCCCGTCAGCGACAACGCGCCATTGCGGGCCGCCCTGCAAGCACAACACTGGCAGCTGCAGCAGGCCAGCGATGCGCACGGCACCGCCCTGCGCAGCCTGTTTGTGGCCGGTAGCGCGCCGTTGCAGCTGGATTTCGGCGATCAACGCATCCAGGTCAGCCAGACCTGCAACGCGCTGGGCGCTAATTACAGCGTGGCCGCGGCACAGCTGCAGATCGGCCGGGTGGTATCGAGCAAACGTCTGTGCGCGCAGCCGCAAAAGATGACGCAGGAACGCGCTGCCAGCGAGCTGTTGTCCGGCCGTTTTGCGGTGGTGCTGGACACGGCGCAAGCCGCACCGCGGCTGACCCTGACCCGCAGCGACGGCACCCGCCTGTTGTTCGCCGGCGCGCCCACGGCAGATACCCGCTACGGCGGGCCCGGGCAGACGCTGTTGATCGAAGTGGCGGCCGATACGGTGCCATGCGCCTCCGACCCGTCGCGCGCCTGCCTGCAGTTGCGCGAGCGCGCCGATGGACAGCCTGCGACCGCGTCCTGGCAAACCTTCGACGGCAGGATCGAAGGCTTCGAACACGAAGCCGGCATCCGCACCCTGCTGCGCGTCACCCGCTATCCGGCTGCGGCCGAGACGGACGGTGCGCCGGTGTATGTGCTGGATCAGATGATTGAGGCGAGCGGCTAGCGCGGTGGGTTGGGAATTGGGAATTGGGAATTGGGAATCGGAAATCGGAAATCGTCGCGCGTTGCACGATTGCTGATGCGATTGGCGCATCGACAGCGTTGACGCGCTCTGCGCTGCAACGCGACTGACGGTTGGCCAGCTGAGTGCCGTCACAGCAGCGGCCCGGTCATCGTCGCCTGGTGCAGCCGCTATGCCGGATTCGCTCTTTGGCTTCTGCGTCGCACGGCATCAAGACTCGGTAGTCGGCACCCCGGCCCTCCGCAAAGAACTTACGGGCTGAGCACATCCGCGCGTACCACGCGTGTGTGGGGATCGGCTTCCATCCAGGATGATGCTCAGCCGCCACTCAACGCATGCATCAGATCAATGCGCGTTTTTGTGGCGCTTGACGGGCATCTACGCACCTCTTCCCGGAGCGCTCTGCTACGACGGAAATCGATCTTTGCGCGCTTCCATGCGGGCCTTGAGCAGCCGCACGCCGGCCGGATCGCCCGGACACAACGTGCGGATGCGGCGCTTGCAGCTTCCTTGATGGTCGGTACCGCGATGACCGCACGGCCTGGCGGCCATGCGGTCGTGCCGATCTGCGCTCAGCGCAGCGACGGGTTCAGCGTGTAAGTGCCGTGCAGCGTAGCTTCGGCCAGAACGTGACCCTGGATGGCCGACAGCACATCGGCTGCAGTGAAGGTGGCGGGCAGACTGAGCGTGGCCACATCCAGCGCGAACACGCGGAAGAAATAGCGGTGCAGGCGCAGGTCGTTGAACGGCGGATACGGGCCGTCATAGCCCAGATAGTCGCCGGCCATGTCGGGGTTGCCGGCAAACCATTGGGTATAGGAGTTCAGGCCCTGGCGTGCGCCGGCCGGGCCGGCCGGCTGCTGCTTGCCCTTGGCCACAAAGCCGTCGCTGCAGCTGCCTGCCACGATCTCGTGCACGTCGGCGGGAATATCGGCCATCGCCCAATGCACGAAATCGGCGCGTGGCTGCTCGACCGGGATCTGCACATCCTCGCGCCCCACCGTTTCCGGCACCGTCGGCACATCCGGGTCCAGACACAGCAGCGCGAACGAACGCGTTCCTGTCGGAACATCGCTCCAGGCCAGGTGCGGGTTGCGGTTGGGCGCGAAGCCGTCCGGTGTGCCGGCGGCAAATTCCACCGCGATGGGCTTGCCGTTTTCGATGCTGTTGCTGGTCAGACGCATGCAAAGTCTCCGTGGATCGAAGCCCTCAGCCTGCCTGGATTGGCACGGCAGCGGAAGCGGTCGCAATGGAACCTTGTGTGGCGCGGTTGGGTGCATGCGTTGCGAAACAGTTGACCGTGCAGCGAGTCGTGCGGCCTGGGCTAGCACTGCCGGCCACCCGCATGTCACTCCACTGCCGCGGATCGCATGCATCGTTGATCGCGCACATGTGATCTGTAGCCCGCCGTCCACGCGCACCGCGACATCCGGACATTCGTAGGAGCGGACCTGGCCGCGACAGGCTTCACCGGTATCGGTAACGCCTCATCGCGGCCGGGTCCGCTCCTACGACAGCACTGCGGCTTGGAGATGTAAGCGGCAGGCGGTGTGCTGGTCAGTGCTCAAGATCTTCCGTCGATGCCATGGCGAGCGGCGCGGCCGCGGCGAGCACCACACCAGCCGTACCTATGTCACCGCTATAGCGCGGATCGCTGCCATCGTTATCCGTAGCCCGCTTTATCTGCCGCCCGCGTCCACGCGCACCGCGACATCCGGACATCCGGACATCCGTAGGAGCGGACCTGGCCGCGATGGGCTTCACCGGTATCGGTAACGCCTCGTCGCGGCCGGGTCCGCTCCTACGACAGCACTACGGCTGCGAGATGTAAGCGGCAGGTGGTGCGCTGGTCAGTGCTCAAGATCCTCCGTCGATGCCATGGCGAGCGGCGCGGCCGCGGCGAGCACCACACCAGCCATACCTATGGCACCGCTACTGTCACCGCTACAGCGCGGATCGCTGCCATCGTTATCCGTAGCCCGCTTTATCCGCCGCCCGCGTCCACGCGCACCGCGACATCCGGACATCCGTAGGAGCGGACCTGGCCGCGATGGGCTTCACCGGTATCGGTAACGCCTCATCGCGGCCGGGTCCGCTCCTACGACAGCACTGTGGCTGCGGGATGTAAGCGGCAGGCGGTGTGTCAGTCCTGCGGATACCCGAAGCGCACTGCGATCAAGGTGAGCAGGTCGAACTGGGCGCCGAGTACGCCGCGATAACTGCGCCAGCGACCGGACGCCAGGCGTGCCGGGCCGCGCGGTTCGACCAGCGGGAAGTTCAGTCCGAACGCCTGCTCCAGCGCCGTGGAAATGCCCTGCGGGTCGCTTTCGATGCCATCCAGGCGGATGATCCGGTGCGGGTACAGATCGCGTTCGTGCAGCACGGCCAGCTGTTCCAGCGCCGCCAACAACCAGTCGGTGGCCTGCTGCGGCGACTGCACGGCCAGCGGCGCGGATGCGCCGGCCGAGAGCCAGTCCAGCAGCATGTCGCGCGGGTCGCGCAGCGCGATTGCCAGGCGCCCCTCGGGCAGATGCGGGCGTAGCGCGGTGAGCAGGGTGTTGTCCCACCACAGCAGCCAGTCGATGACATTGCCATCGTCGATGCCGCGGCGCAGCAGCTGCGCTTTCCAGCCTTCCACCAAGGCCATCGGTGCCAGTTCGCCGGATGCCAATTGCTCGACGCTGCGGTAGCTCTGCAACGCATCGGACGGCGGCGTGGCGCCGTAACGGTCGCCGCGCACCAGCGGGGTGGCGGCGTCCATCACCGCGATCAGGCGTTCGACATGCGAGCCCGGGGTGCCCCAGACAAACAGCGGACGCGCGGTAACGGTGTCGGGAATGCTGCCCAACGCCGGCCACTGCATCGGCTGTTTGGCAGCCTGCGGCGGCAACGGCAGGCGGTGTTGGGCCTGTTCGCGATGGAACTGCATCCAGGTGGCCAACGCGGCGTCGGGCTGGCCGGCGCGGTCTTGCACATTACCCAACCACGGCCGCAGCACGGTCTGCTGCGGTGCGGGCAACGACTCGATCAAGGATTCGACACAGGCGATCGCCGCCGGCGGGTCGCGCTCCAGCAGCGCTTCGACGATGCGCTGTTCGCCGCTGATGCGGCCCGGCTCCACCGCCACGATCTGCCGCGCCACCATTTCCGCGTCCTCGGCGTGGCCCTGCATGTCGTGCACGCGCATCAACGCTTCCAGCGCGGGGAGGTGCTCGGGCATGCCCAGCAGCCAGCGCTCGATCACCGCCTGCGCCTGCGGCCCGCCGACCGGCTCCACCGCCAGCCGCGCCAGCCATAGATCGTGCGCATTGCTGGAGGTGGCCAGCGCCGCATCCAGGGTGTCGCGCGCATCGTCCACCGCGCCCAGACGCTCCCAGGCGGTGAGCAAGGCATGCAAGGTGCGGCGGTCGGCCGGCCAGTGGGCCAGCGCCAGGCGCAGATGCGCGGCCGCCTGATCGGGGCGACCGGCCTGCAATTCCATCTCGCCGGCCAGCCGGCGCATCGCCGGGATGTCGCCATCGGGCTGGGCCAGCACGCCCTGCATCGCAGTCAGCGCATCGTCCAGGCGGCCCTGGCGCTGGGCCAGCTGGGCGATGAAGGCGCGCAGCGCGGTGCCCGGCGGATTGAGCTCCACCACGCGCTCGAACGCGCGCTCGGCAAACGCAAAATGTTCCTTCTGCAGATACGCAAAGCCCAGCGCGAACATCACCCGTGGGTCGTCCGGCAGCTGCTCGGCGGCGCGCGTCAGCAGCGACAGCGCGCGGTCGCTCTGGCCGCGACGCATCTCCACCACGCCATCGACCGCCAGCAGCTGCGGGTGGTCCGGCGCCAGGCGTGCGGCGGTACGGCTCAGTCGCTCGGCGTCGTCCAGATCGCCGCGCCCCACCGCCAGGTGCGCCTGCATCACGTAGGCGTTGAACTGATTGGGGTCCAGCGCGGTACTGCGCGACAACGCGGCATCGGCCGCCGACAAATTGCGCGTGGCCAGCAGCAGCCCGGCGTGCAGCAGGTGCAGATCGGCGTCTTCCGGGGTCAGCGTCAGCGCGGTTTCGATGCTGGCCAGCGCCAGCGCCGGTTGGCCTTGCTGTTGCAAGGACAGCCCGAGCCAGCGGTGCGCGGCAGCGTTATCGGGCGCGGTGGTCGCCCACTCGCGGGCCAGCGCCACCGCATCGTCGGCCGCATTGCGGCGCAGGGCTTGAAGAATGGCGTCTTGCATGGCGGCGGCGTGTCCCGGACAAACCGCTATTGTAACGATGCGCGCTGCGGCGGCTTGGTGTGCGACGGACGCTGCGATCTATCGCCACGCCCGCGTTGTGACTGCCCAGCGTTCAAGTGGAAGTTCAACGCCTGTGCAAGGCCCTGCATCCAGCGCCATTGCGGTTCTCAAAACGATTTATCGCGCGGGTCGGGCGTTGAGACGCGTGCCGACATCCGGCGCAGCACGCTTGCGCCATAGGCCACGCAGAGCATCCCAAGGACCAGATGCCCCGTGTACCAGATCGCAGCTTGGGGACCAACGGAGGCCGGCCCTAGTCGTGGACGGAACAGGATCTCACCTGTCGGCAGAGACGCGTAGAGCCTGATCGAGCTGAAGTAGGCCATCAGACCGCCTGTAACCGCTGATAAAACCGCGACCAGTGCATCGAGAAACGGATGTCTTTTCAGCATGACTGTAGGAGTAGCCAACAAAACTCCTGTGCGGCCGCCAGGAGGACGCGGCCGGCGCTCGGTACGGCATGGACCACGCAGACACGCCGGTTCTGAGCGCGCCGTCCGCAGCCACCTGACGACTGCTCGCTACGGTTTGTTAGTCGCCCTAAAGAGCAGCGGCCAGCCGCTCGGCCACCCAGCGTTCGGCAAAGCCGTCGCCGCGGGCATTTTCCAGAAAGCCGCAATGGCCGCCCCAGCGCGCGATTTCCAGATGCGCGTGCGGCGGCAATTGCCAGCCGGCGAAGTCCTCGAACGGAATCACCGGGTCGTCTTCGGCCATCAGGATGTCCGAGGGCACCTGCAGGCCGGCCAGGCGCTCGCCGGCGATCGAATAGCTGTCGAAATACGCTTCCAGCGAGCCGTGGCCGGTGTGCTGCACCGCCAGCCAGGCCATCAGCTCGCGCATGTCCAGCGCCAGGGTGGCGTCGTCGTAGCCGTGCTGGTCCGGAAACAGCTTGCGCTTGCGCAGCAGCGATTCGCGCCATTTGCGGCGGAAGTACCAGTCGTAGAACTGCGGGCCTTTTTCCAGCTGGGTCATGGTGGCGGCCGGGTCCAGCAATGGACACACCGCGGCCACCCGTGCCAGCGGCAGGCCCGCTGCCGGTGCCCGCAACGCTAGCCGCAACGCGAAGTTGCCGCCCAGCGAATACCCCGCCGCCAGCAGCTGCGGCGCGGGAAATCGCCGCCACAGATCGCCGGCCGCGTTGACCACCTCGTCGATGCGATCGGAGTGAAACAGGTCCACATTGAGATGGTGGGTGCCGCCGTGATCGCGAAAATTCAGCCGGAATACCTGGTAGCCCAGGCCGAGCAGGCGCGCGGCGGTCAGCCGCATGTAGTTGGAATCGGCGCTGCCTTCCCAGCCGTGCAGCAACAGCACGGTGCCACGCACCGGCGTATTGCCGGGCGGTACGCTCATCCAGCCCTGCAACCGCACGCCGTCGCCGCCGTCGAGAATATGTTCGCTGGTGACCGCGCCGCTGGCGCTCAGCAACTGACGGCTGCGCAACCGGCGCAAGCCGCTGCTGGCCAGCACCGATTGCACATGCGGATTGCGCAGCCAGCGCGGCGGCTGAAAGTCGGAGGCGTTCATGCGCTCATCGGGCCAGGCACGAAAGCGCTGGCCGCAGGGTGGATGAGCGCGCGCATCGCCGGCTCAGGACTCCATCGCGGCGATGATGCGTTGACGCGAGGTGTCGGCCAGGCGGCGACGTCCTTCGATATCGAACGCGCCGATCGGCTCCAGGAAATGGATTTCAGCCAGGCGCGACGGCTCGCCCAGCAGGCGCACGATGTTGGCGAAGAAACTTTCGCGCTCGCCAAACGCCACCACCGCCTGCGCAGCGCCACGGGTGCCATAGCGCAGCGCCACCGGCTGCACCGGCACGCCGGCTTCCACCGCCGCCTGGAAGATGCGCGCGTGGAACGGGCCCACTTCGGTACCGCCGCGGGTGCGCCCTTCCGGGAACACACCTACCGGCTTGCCGCTGCGCAAACGCTGCAGCATTTCCAGCAGCACCCCACCCAACGATTCGGTGTTGCCGCGTTGATGAAAGATGGTCTGGCCCTTGGCCGCCAGCCAGCCCACCAGCGGCCAGCCAGCGATTTCGCGCTTGGCCACAAAGCCCATCACGCGCTGGCTGTGCAGCATGGAGATGTCGACCCAGCTGACGTGGTTGGCCACGAACAGGGTGGCGCCCGACAGCGGCGTGCCGAAGCGACGCAGACGAAAACCGAAAATGCGCATCAAGTTGCCCTGCCACCAGCGGATCATCAGCTCGTCCAGGGTGTCCTCAGCGCCGGTACGCATGCGCGCCAGCGGCGGCGTCACCACGCACAGCATGGTGATCGGCAGGAACACAGACAGATGCAACAGCAGCAGCGGCACCCGATACAGGTACCGGAACCAACGCAGCGGGCCGCCAGCGTCGCGCGTGGCGTCCAGGGATGACTCGCTCATTCGACGAACGGGACCGGTAACGGGGGAAGGAGGCACGACTATTGTGACAGCAGCTCGGCCGCGGCGCAGTGCCGGCAGCGGATGGCGCTGTTCCACCCATGCAGCTGCCAGGCGTGCTCAGCCACTGGTGCGCGCCACCACGGCCAGGGTCAGGCGCGAGACGCAGACGCGCTTGCCGGCCGGATTTTCGATGACGATGTCCCAGACATGGGTGCTGCGCCCCACATGCACCGCGCGCGCGGTGCCGGTGACCAGGCCCTCGGTGGAGGCGCGCAGATGGTTGGCGTTGATCTCCAGCCCCACGCACATCTGGGTGGTCATCTCCACGCACAGATTGCCGGCACTGCTGCCCAGGGTTTCGGCCAGCACCACCGAGGCGCCGCCATGCAGCAGGCCAAACGGCTGCTTGGTGCGCGTGTCCACCGGCATGGTGGCGCGCAGCCAATCGTCACCGGCCTCGGTGAACACGATGCCCAGATGTTCGATCAGGGTATTTCGGCTGGAGGCGTTGAGGACAGCAAGATCGACGGGAGCGCGGAAGGTCATGGGCTGGGATTTGGGATTTGGGATTTGGGGGGAATCGGGAATCGGGAATCGGGAATCGGGAATCGCAACAGCATCTGCGAGATTGCGACTGGTGCAACGCCTGCCGCTGTCTGGTGGATTCAAGGCTACTGCAATCGTCGGTGTCGCTGCTTGCCCCGGAGTGGCGGGACGAGTCGCGCGGCGCGGCTGCCAGCGTGGTCCGACGCCATGCCGACAGCGCGCCGCTTGCCGCCGTCGAACCATTGCCGCCTTGGAGCGGCTGACAAACCGCAGCGAGCAGTCGTCAAGGCGTGGACGGCGCGCTCAGAGCCGGAGTGTACGCGTGGTACGTGCCCACACCGAGCGCAGGCCGCGCCCACCTGGCGGTGAGCACAGTCGTTCTGTTGGCTGTTCTTAGCTGTCGATCAAAGAATCGGCACCAGGCCGGCGCCGAATGCGGTCAGCATGCGTACCAGCAACCATTTGGGGCCGACGTTGACCTCGGGGAAGTCGCCCACTGCCACATAGCACTGCCGGAACTGCGGGTCCTGCCGCTTAAGCGGGAACGGGCAGCCCGGGCCGGGCTGGAACTCGTAATTGGTCGCGTAGCGCCACGGCCAGAAGTCCAGCACCGGCAAGGCTTCGGAGACCTTGCCCACGCTGTAGTTCAATCCGCTCAACACCGGCGGCTTTTCGCGCGAAGCCACCGTCCAGGCGTTTTCCGGGCTCATATCGCGCTCGATGCTGGCCGCCAGCGCCTGCGCAAAGCGCGGATCGTCGATCACCACCGCCGCTTCGGTGTTGTAGTTCTCGCTGCGCGGATCGAAGTTGTGCGTGCCGATTACGCCGATGCGCCGATCCACCACCAGCGATTTGGCGTGCAGGCCCATGCGCGCACCGGCGCGGGTCACCGGCAGCGGTTTGTTGACCGCACGCGTTCCCAGAAACGAGGGCCGGGTTTCGGTGCGCAGCACACGGCGATCGACTTCGCTGCCGCCAGGCGTACGGCCGGCGCCACTGCTGCCACTGCTGCCACTGCTGCCACTGCTGCCACGAATCACGCTGCCGCCAGTACTGCGGGTATCTGCACCGCTGCTGCCACGCACCGCATTGCCGGCCGCACTGCCGCCGATCAGGCGATTGTCGCGACTGTCTTCGTTGATGTCGGAGGCAGGATTGAGCGGGTCCGGCACCAGGTTGGCGTAGTCCACCGGCGCATCCAGCGGAAACGGCTTGAACTCGTACACGTTGAAACCCAGCTCGCGCATGTTGCGGCGTTTGAACTTGTACGACAGCGCATACACGATGGGGTTGTCGGTGGCCGCCAGGCTATTGGTCGACACCACGATGCGCGGCGGCTGCGGGCGTTTGCGCAGCTCCCGGAAGATCGCCTGGGCCTCGTCGGACAACACCAGATACGGCGTTTGCAGCAGCACTTCCTGCTGTGCGCCGGCGATCAGGCTATCCAGCTCCGGTGCCGTCGACACTACTTTGGAGGCATGTTCCTTGCGATGCTTTTGCGGCAGATCGGCCACGTAGAGCACACGCTGCACCGACATCGCCGGGGTGACGAAGGCATCGCGCACGAACTGCGGATCGCGCGCTTCCTGATCCACCCGCGCCACCCGATCCGGGCGGCGGAATTGTGCAGGCGGCATCTGCGGTGCGCCCTGTTCCAGCAGCAGCTTGCCCACATCGTTCAGACGCTCGGCCGGGACGCTGCGCCGCGCGCGCCAGAATGCATCGAAGTTGGCCGCCATCGCGCGCACTTCCGGGCCGGCCAGAATCACGTCGCGGTCGCGGAAGTTGTATTCGCTGTCCCAGTCGTAATAGTCGTCCTGGTAATTGCGCCCGCCGACCACCCCGAGTACGTCGTCCACCACCAGCAGCTTGTTGTGCATGCGCTGGTTGAAGCGCCGGAAACAGCACACCACGCTACCGGCGTAATCGAAGTAGTTGAGTTTGACCTTGCCGAAGGTGGGGTTGTAGATGCGCAGCTGCAGGTTTTCGTGGGTGCTGGCGAGCGCACCGAGAATCTGCAGGTCGGCGATTGCCGACAACTGATCGATCAATATGCGGACCTTGACCCCACGCTGCGCCGCATCGGTCAGCGCGTCCAGAATCATGCGCGCACTGTCGTCCTTGTCGAAAATGTAGGTCTGCAGGTCGATAGTGCGGGTTGCACTGCGAATCAGGTTGAGCCGCGCCACCAGCGATTCTTCGCCGTGGTCGACGATGGTGGCGTAATGTCGCGGCGCGGCCGGCGTGGACGCAGTGATGGCGTCGCCACCCAGGGTGCGCAGCGGCGAGGGCTGGGCGCAGTGATTGGCCTGGGTGCAGCTCACCACGGTGCTGCGTGCCGCAGCGGCAACGCCAGCGGCACGGTTGCGTTCGATTTGCGACAGGCCGGCGCATCCGGTGCCGAGCAACAGGGTTGCCAGCACGAGGACCCTCAACAGGAACCTCACGGGCGCCGCGCCTCCTGCAACCGCCCACGCAGAATGAACGTCACCCTGTCGCCCAGGGCCATCTGCCACGCATTCATTCCGTAACGTCCACGCAGGACCGTACCTCGACTGATCACGTCGCAATCATAGCCCGGCCGCGCGCATTCAGCCGGTGCCACATGCAGGGTCTCGATGTGGGTGATTCCGCGGATGGTCAGGTTGCCGGTGATGTCGCCCCCTCCCCTGACCACCTCTTCGGCATACGGCAGCGACTCGAATTCCACCACCGGGTAGCGCGCCACGTCGAAGAAATCCTCGCCCCGCATCCAGCTGGTGTAGCGGTCCTTGCCCGGAATCTCCACCTGGGTAGCGTCCAGCCGGAAGCGCACCTGCATGCGCCGATCTGGCAACTCCACCAGCTCACCGCGAAACCGCGGGAAAAACCCCTCCATCTTCATGCCGAAACGGGTTTTGATCTCGAACCCGAAGCGCGATTGCGCCGGGTCGATGGCGTGCACTTTCTGCTGTGCAAGGCAGGGAAACGTGACCCAGAGCGCGAGCCAGGCAAACCAGCGCAGCGACGATGACACAGATCAAGGCCACCAGAAGGCGGTCAAACGGGCGATCCCCGGCTCGATGGTGGCGTCCAGTGGCAGGGCCAGCAAGACGATCGACGCGGTCGGCATGCCGCGATAGTCGCCGGTCTGCCCGCTATGCATCAGCGCGGCCAGCCGCTCCAGGCCCGGGTTGTGGCCGACCAGCAGCAGGCGCTCGGCCTCGCGGTGTTCGTCCACCAGGCTAGCCAGGGTGCCGGGGGTGGCCTCGTAGATGCGTTCGTCCAGCCGTTGTTCGATGTAACCGGTGAGCTCGAGCACCGCCTCCAGCGTCTCGCGGGAGCGCCGGGCCGGCGAGCACAGCACGCGGTCGGGGACCAGCCGCTGTTCGCGCAGCCAGCGCCCGGCAGACTCCGCTTCGGCGATGCCGTGCGGGGACAGCGGGCGGTCGAAATCGGCCTGGCCGGTATCGGCCGGCTCTGCATGGGCGTGTCGCAACAAGATCAATTCGCGCATAGGAACTTTCCGGTTCTAGGACTTCTTGAGCCACTTCAACAGCGGCTCCCAGTCCTGTTGATGGTCGCGCACCTGCGCCGAGCGGTAATCGAACAAGCTGCGCCCCAGCCCGGCCATGACCACGTAGGCCTGGGTGTCGCGCAATTGGGTCACCAGCGGATATGGCCAGGTCCCGATCATCTCGGCGGCCTGCTGCGAGGTCTGGGTCCAGGGTCGGGCGCGGTTGAGCACCAGGCCGACGGGGAGCTTGCGCTGGTGCACGCGCGGCACCTTGGCCAGCGTGTTGAGAAAGCCCACCACCGCTTCGATGTCCAGTGCCGAGGACAGCACCGGCACCACGATGGCGTCGACGTGGTCCAGGAACCCGCTCAAGTCGTCGGCCATCGCACCGGCCGGCGCGTCGATGATCAGCTGGTCGGTGCCATCGGGGACCGCCGCCTGCCAGTTGCGGCGCTTGGTGGCGTCGATCGGCAGCACCGCACTTTCGAGGCTGGCGCGTCGCTGCGCCCAGCGCGTGGACGAACCTTGCGGATCGGCGTCTGCCAGCACGGTGCGCTGGCCCTGCAGGGCCGCATATGCGGCCAGGTTGGTGGCGATCGTGGTCTTGCCGACGCCGCCTTTGGAAGCGGCCACCAGGACTGTCTTCATGCACGCCTCGCTTCCGGGAGCAAGCCGGCAGCGTACACCGCGGCAAGGTGAGGAAGTAGTCGAAACGCGTTAAACGCGATGCGTGCGTTTGTCATCGCAGTGCAGCATCGGCGCACGGTTCAGCCGCGCACGTTTGCGGCGCACCTTAGCGTCTCAGCGAATTGCGGCGACGGGATGCCAGTCCGCCGGCGGCAAAGCGGCAATGCCGCTGCGTTGCAAGGACGCGCGCAATGAGGGGATTTCACCTTGCGTCAACGTGATCTCGACCTCAGCAGCGGCCGTGGCAAAACTGGGCGTGCGGCGCTGTTGATGCTGCTGCAACCACCGCAACTCGCGTACCCGCGCGTGCCAATACGCAGCATCGCGGCCGGTGCTCAGGTCTGCCATGCGCTCGGAGCCGATCAACGCCGTTACCAGCATTGCGTCGTCGTTGCCCAGGTTGCCGAGGATGGCCATGCACTCATCGCGCAATGCAGGTGTGGCGATGGGCGGGGTGCATCGGCGCGTGACCTCGGCCAGCGACGGAATCACGTGCGCCGCCCAGGCGCCCATCACGTAGCCCATCGCCATCTCCGCACCAGTAGACGGCAGATCTTGTGCCTGCAGTTGCGCGCGCAGCTGCACCGAGTGCAATTGCGGCCATTGCATCCCGGCATAGGCGGCGTGCAAGGCCTGCCCCAGCGCAACGGCGCCGCTGTCGAAATGGTCTGCACGTGCGGCGGCCTGCCAGGCGGATTCGGCGGCGAGCCGATCGCCACGTCGCTGCGCGGCGCTGAAGGCCCGCAGCGGCGCATCGGCGTTGCCGGCATCGGCCTGTTCCAGAAAATCCACTGCGCCGGCTGGGTCGCAGCGCAGCTCCGCCGGGCAGCCGTTGGCCTCTACGCGCGCGACCAGCAGATCGCGGGGCCGTGCATCCAGCGCTCCTTGCAGCACTGCCCGCTGGGCTGGCGCATAGCCGGTGGTGGCGGACTGCGCATCAGCCTGCGCGTCATCGCTGAGCCATAGCAGGCCTGCAACATAACGCTGACGCGGCTGTTGGCTGGCGGCCAGGGTCTGCAGCCGCGCCTGCATGGCCTGGCCAACTTGCTGCGCCCACTGCTGCACCTCGGGTGCATTGGCGGGGTCGGGCGTGGCAGGCGCTGTTGCCGCAGAGGCCGACAGGCTGGTGCCAAGGCACAGCAGCGCAACTGCGATCTGACGATATCCCTGCATGTGCTTGCCTTCCGTGTGAGCGCGGCGCCATGCCGCGGAACAGCATTTCATGCGGCTGAGGGCGTATCAAGCCACCAGGCGCGCCAGCAACCAGGACCAGGCAGGCAAGGTCAGCAGCGAGAGCAGGATGCTGTAGCCGACCATGGCGGCTGCCAGCCTGGGGGCCAGCCGATGCGAGATGGCCAGCGCGGCGGCGGTGATCATGGTGGGCATGGCCGATTCGAGCACGTTGGTCTGCAGCATCAGCCCGCGCAGGCCGAGCGCCCAGGACAGCGGCAGCGCCAGGATCGGCATCACCGCCAGCTTGAAGATCAGCCCCACCGCCAGCGGCTTGAGTTCGTCGGCGGGCAGACGCAACTGCAGCGAAAAGCCCACCGCCAGCATCACCAGCGGCAACATCGCATCGGCCAGGCTCTTGAGGCCTGCGCCGATCCAGGCCGGTGGCTGCGCGGGCATCAGCGTCAGCGCGAGCAGCAGGGCCCACAACGGCGGGAACTTGAGGACACGGGTCAGTATGATTTTTGCGGTGGGCGGCGTATCGCCGCTGTAGCGCGCCAGCACGTACAGGCCGAAGGTGGACAGCAGCACGAAGGTGCCGAACTGGTCGTACACCACCGCGTACGGCAGGGCGTGGTCGCCCAACAGCGCGCGCACCATCGGAAACCCGATGAAGCTGGAGTTGGTGAACACCACGCACATCAGCAGCGCGGCGTACTCGGCACGGCCGAAGCGCAACACGCGGCTGCAGCCCCACAGC
Organism: Xanthomonas sp. WHRI 8932A; assembly: GCF_035012785.1. NCBI lineage: Bacteria > Pseudomonadati > Pseudomonadota > Gammaproteobacteria > Lysobacterales > Lysobacteraceae > Xanthomonas > Xanthomonas sp. WHRI 8932A. The sequence goes on along the minus strand of NZ_JAYGQQ010000012.1, from coordinate 176,829 downwards.
AGCGGCACGATGATCGCGGTCAGCAGCCATGGTGTGGCGATCACCCCAGCGAGCGAGGCGTCCAGGTGCAGGCGCGGCACGTAGGTCAGCACCGAGGCTGGCAGACAGATGTACAACACGATGCGGTTGAGCACGTCGGCGCTGTTGTCCGGCAGCACCTTGAGCCGCGCGAACACCAGGCCAAGCCCCAGCATCGCCAGGATCAACGCAAATGCATCCACCGCCATGGCTGATCGTGTCTGTTGGAGAGCGATGCACAGAATCGCACAGCGCCGGGTCCAGGCATTGGGGATTGGCGTCGCGCTCAGGCGAGGAACGCGTCGGCCAGATGGCCAGGCCCTTTACGGCGCAACAGATCGAAGCCGGAACAAGCGGTCGCGCGCGCCATCGAATCCCTGCACGAAGAACGCGTCGCCATCGGTGCGCAGCGAGACTTCCATCGTTTGCCTATCCCGAAGCCAGTCTGTCGAGGGCGCGGTGCCCTCGCCGCTCGCGGGACACGTTGTGAACCCATCGCTGGGAGCTCGATGGCGGCATTCATGCCGTCATCGAGCCCGCAATCGGCGAGGACACCGCACCAGGCAGGTTGCTGGCTGCTTTATTGAAACCCCTGCATACCGACCACCTGGACGGGTCCTTGCCCGCTCACCGTCGCGGGACCTTAAGCGGTATGGCTGCCGCGTAAGGGCTGACTAGGACGGCCTTGCAGCGTGTCCCGCGATGGTGGGCGGGCACGGACCCTGCAGCAAACCTGCAGACCACTGCACGGCATGCGCTGCAGGCGATCCCTGCAGCGCGGTGCGTCGCTTACGGAAACGCCGGCGGGCTTGCCTGCCATGCCGCAAAGACCTCCGCCAGGCTGGTGCGCTCTGCGTCGCGCCAATCCGGCAGCAGGCTGGCGTAATTGGCGGTGCTGCTCCAGCGATCGGGCCAGGTGCGCACGGCGGCGGCATACCACTCGGTAGCCTCCTGCTTGCGTCCGGCCCGCCACAACGTCAGTGCGGCGGTGATGGGCAACCATTCCGGCGTGGCCGGGCGGCCATTGGCCAGGTTGGCCCACTGCTGCAGCGCCTTGTCGGGCTTGTCGGCGCGCACCAGGTCCCAGCCGTAGTTCCAGCTGATGGCCCGATATTGCTGGCTGCCATTGGAGACCAATGCCAATGCCCCCTGGTACAGCTCATCGCCCAGTTGCGTCCGTCCGCCGGCATAGGCCAGCGAGGCCAGCTGAGCGCGCGGTTCGGCGGCGCGTGCGTCACGCTGCACCATCGCTGCCAGACGGTCGACCACGGCATCGCCCTGCCCCGGTACCGCGACCACGGCCTTGGTGGTGCTGCGGTCTTCGTCGAAATAGAACTCCTTGGGCTTGGGCAGGCTCTGCGCCTGCGCCAGCGACCACACGCCTCCGAGCAGGACCAAGGCGGCCCATGCGTATTTCCTTTTCACTGTATTTTCCCCTGAAACAGCAAACGACCCTTCCCGTCCCCATCCTACCCGCAGCGCGACGGCTGTGCATCCGCATGCGAACGGGCGCGTGAAGGCTGACTGTTACACTTTGCGCCGCCGTTTTGGAATCCGTCGGGCGGGTCATTGGTTTCAAATGACACGCACCGGGTCCCAGCCACCCTTTCCGGGCACGCCATGACCAGTACCGCTGCACTCTCTTCTCCCGACTCTGCCAACACGCCGGAGCTCGGCCGGGTGGATGCGGACTACACGCTGGACCACAAATACACGCGCACCGATGGGCGCATCTATCTGTCCGGCGTGCAGGCCCTGGTGCGGCTGCCGTTGCTGCAACGCCTGCGCGACGACGCGGCCGGCCTGGACACCGCCGGCTTCATCAGCGGCTATCGCGGCAGCCCCTTGGGCGGGCTGGATCTGGAACTGTGGCGCGCGCGCAAGCATCTGGATGCCGCCAGGGTGACCTTCACCCCAGGCCTCAACGAGGACCTGGCCGCCACCATGGTGTGGGGCACCCAGCAGACCAACCTGTTCCCCGGCGCCAAGGTGCAGGGCGTGTACGGCATGTGGTACGGCAAGGGCCCGGGCGTGGACCGCAGCGGCGATGTGTTCAAGCACGGCAATGCTGCCGGCACTTCGCCGTTTGGCGGCGTGCTGGCGCTGGCCGCCGACGACCATGCCTGCCGCAGCTCGACGCTGCCGCATGGGTCGGAAGACGAATTCGTCAGCGCGATGATGCCCATCCTCAACCCGGCCGGGGTGCAGGACATCCTGGACATGGGTTTGCTGGGCTGGGCGATGAGCCGCTACACCGGGCGCTGGATCGGCTTCAAGACCATCGCCGAGACCGTGGAATCGTCCGCGTCGGTGCAGGTGGACCCGTTCGCGCGCAGCATCGTGCTGCCGGAGGATTTCGCGCTACCGCCGGGCGGTTTGAGCATCCGTTGGCCGGACCCGCCGGTGGATCAGGAAATGCGTCTGCATCGCTATGCGGTGGCGGCGGCGCAGGCATTCGCACGGGCAAACCAGATCGACCGGATCGTGCTGGATTCGCCGCGTGCGCGGCTGGGCATCGTCACCACCGGCAAGAGCTATCTGGACGTATTGCAGGCGCTGGAATACCTGGGCCTGGATGCGCAGGCCTGCGCGCAGATCGGTATCCGCGTGTACAAGGTCGGCATGACCTGGCCGCTGGAGCCGGTGGGCATCAGCGCGTTCGCGCAGGGGCTCGACGACATTGTGGTGGTGGAAGAAAAGAAGGCCTTCATCGAGCGCCAGATGAAGGAGCTGTTCTACAACTGGCCGGCCAATGCCGGTGCGCGGCCGAGCATCGTCGGCAAGTACGACGAACACGGTGCATGGATTTTGCCGTCGACCGGCGAGCTGACCCCGGCCACGATCGCCGCGGTGATCGGCAAGCGCATCCAGCGGTTTTTCACTGCCGATTCGATCGAGCAGCGGTTGCGCTGGATGGAGACCAAGGAAGCGGAAATGGCCTTGCCGCGCGCGCAGTTCCCGCGCGTGCCGCATTACTGCTCGGGCTGCCCGCACAACACCTCCACGGTGGTGCCGGAAGGCTCGCGCGCGCTGGGCGGCATCGGGTGCCATTACATGGTGACCTGGATGAACCGCTCCACCGACACCTTCACCCACATGGGCGGCGAAGGCGTGACGTGGTCGGGGCAAGCGCCGTTTACCGATACCCCGCACGTGTTTCAGAACCTGGGCGATGGCACGTATTTCCATAGTGGCTCGTTGGCGATTCGCCAATCGGTCGCCACCGGCGTCAACATCACCTACAAGATTCTCTACAACGATGCGGTGGCCATGACCGGCGGCCAGCCGGTGGACGGCACGCTCACCGTGCCCGACATCGCCCATCAGCTGCGCGCCGAAGGCATCCATGAGATTGCGATCGTCAGCGACGACATCGGCAAGTGGACGCGGCGGCGCGATCTGTTTCCCGCTGATGTGGCATTTCATGATCGTGGCGAGCTGGATGCGGTGCAACAGCACCTGCGCACGGTCAAGGGTGTGTCGATCCTGATCTTCGATCAGACCTGCGCCACCGAAAAACGCCGACGCCGCAAGCGCGGCAAGCTGGTCGACCCGCCCAAGCGCGTCATGATCAATTCGCTGGTCTGCGAAGGCTGCGGCGATTGCGGCGAGAAAAGTTTTTGCGTGTCGGTGCTGCCCAAGGAAACCGAATTCGGGCGCAAGCGGCAGATCGACCAATCCAATTGCAACAAGGATTACTCCTGCGTCTCCGGGTTCTGCCCGAGCTTTGTCACCGTGCATGGCGGCGCGCCGCGCAAGGGCAAACAACGCGATGCCAGCGCATTGCTGGATAACCTGCCCGCACCGCCGCAACGCACCACGCTGGAACAACCCTGGAACATCCTGATCACCGGCGTCGGCGGCACTGGCGTGGTGACCATCGGTGCGCTGCTGGGCATGGCCGGGCATCTGGAAGGCAAGGGCGCCACGGTGCTGGACCAGACCGGCCTGGCGCAAAAAGGTGGCGCGGTCACCACGCATATCCGCATCGCGCGCACGCCCGGCGACATCCATGCGGTGCGCATTGCCGCCGGCGAAGCGGACCTGGTGGTGGGCTGCGACATGGTGGTGGTCAACGATTATTGGGCGCTGTCCAAGGTGCGCGATGGCCGCACCCAGGTGGTGCTGAACACCTATGAAGCGATGCCGGGCAGCTTCACCACGCAGCCGGACCTGCAGTTCCCGGCTGCCGAGATCATTGCCGGTGTGCGTACCGCGCTTGGCGGACAGGAGCCGTTATTGCTGGACGCCACGCAACTGGCCACTGCATTGCTGGGCGATGCGATCGCCAGCAATCTGTTCGTGTTGGGCTATGCCTGGCAGCACGGGTTGGTGCCGTTGTCGCATGCGGCATTGATGCGCGCGATCGAACTCAATGGCGCGGCGGTGGCGATGAATCAGCAGGCCTTCGCCTGGGGCCGGCTGGCGGCGGTGGATCTGCCAGCGGTGCAACGCGCTGCAGGTCTGGCCAACGCTGACGCGTCTGCACATCGACAAGGTGACACGCCCGCCGCGCGTGCGCCCGGCAGCTGGGAAGACCACACTCTCAGCGGACAGAACGCACCGCGTGCGTTGGCGCAAACCGATGGCAGCACACTGCATGGCGATGTGGATGCACCGGTGCATCCACTCGACGATGAGCAGCTGGCGCCGTCGCTGGACGAAGCGATTACCCGCCGCATCGCGTTTCTCACCGACTACCAGGACGCTGCCTACGCGCAGCGTTATCGCGCGCTGGTGGAACGCGTGCGTGCACGCGAGGCCCAACGCGCCCCCGGCAGCAGTGCATTGACCGAAGCCGTGGCGCGCTACGCCTTCAAGCTGATGGCCTACAAGGACGAATACGAAGTGGCGCGGCTGTATACGCGTGGCGATTTCCAGCGCCGGCTGCAGCAGCAGTTCGAAGGCGACTACACGGTGCGCTTCCACCTGGCACCGCCGCTGCTGGCCAAGAAGGATGCACACGGCCATTTGATCAAGCGCGAATACGGGCCGTGGATGTTCAGCGCTTTCAAGCTGCTGGCACGGCTGAAATTCCTGCGCGGGGGCAAGCTCGATGTGTTCGGCTACACCGCCGAGCGGCGCAGCGAGCGCCAGCTGATTGTCGATTACCTCGCCACCGTGGACGGGCTGCTGGACAGCGTGGATGCCGACAACGTGGGACTCGCCGCGCAGATCGCCAGCATTCCCGAACACATCCGCGGCTATGGGCACGTCAAGGAGGGGCATCTGCGTGAGGCCAAGGCGCGCGAAGCGGCCTTGCTGGCGCAGTGGCGCAATCCGAAGGTGCTGCATGTGGTGCAGGCAGCTTGATGTCGCCGAGCGGTGACACTTCGCCAATGTAAGCGATCGACGACAACCAGCTGGAGACGACTGGGTGCTTGAGCGCGAATCGGCCTGTCGATGTAAGCGATCGACGACATTGCGCCAATGTCGTCGATCGCTTACATTGCAGCCATGGATACTGTCCGCACGCCTTCCGATATCGGCAACATCGTCCGCGCCAGGCGTAAGCGCTTAGGCTGGGATCAGGCTCGCTTGGCCAACGAAATCGGCGTAAGCCGGCAATGGGTCGTCGATATCGAGAAAGGCAAGCCGCGCGCGGAGCTGCAATTGATCCTGAGAGCACTGCAGGCGTTGGGACTGGAGTTGATGCTGGGCCCAGGCGTTGCTCAGGCTCCGCAAGCGCGCGTGCCCGATCGCGGCACCGTGACGCCGATCAATCTCGACGCGATCGTTGAACATAACCGGTCCAATCCACCAGTGGGAACCGACGTTCTCAATGCGTTCAACAACACCCTCCTCAAGAACCAATTCTCGTCGCTCGATAGGCTGAAAAATGCAGGCTTACTCAGACCATTCTCGGCATTGGATGCTCTAAAACAGTCTCCGGCGCAGGCAGCCTTAGCAGCAGCGCTGAATCAGTATCCCTCAATGATCAATGCACCGAATGAAAGACATGTAGTGAATGAAGTCTTGCAGAACCAGGTCTCCGCACTTGATCGTTCGAAGGTTGGCAAGGCAGCGAAAATTTCCAAAGTCATATCAGCATCTTCTAAAAAGAAGGGCGATCCGTGAGACTGATCGCACTGATCGAAAACCAGGTGATCGGCTATCTGGCGCCCGACCCGCATGGGCATCCACGGTTCACCTACACGCCGGACTGGCAGCATTCGAAAAGTGCGATACCGCTGTCGTTGAACCTTCCCCTGAGCAAGGAGGATCACCGCACCGAGGCGGTCAGTGCGGTACTATGGGGCTTGTTGCCAGACAACGAAGCCACCTTGCAACGCTGGGCCTCCAGGTTCCAGGTCTCTCCGCGCAACCCGCTCGCCCTGTTGTCGCACGTCGGCGAGGATTGCGCTGGTGCGGTGCAGTTCGTCACCGAAGCCCGGCTTGAGGATGTGCTGTCCGGCGCCAGCGACGCCATCGAACCGCTCACCGATGGCGAACTGGAGGCACGCTTGAGCAGGCTGCGCCAGGACATCGGCGCGGCGCGCCAAGTCGATGACGTCGGGCAGTTCAGCCTGGCCGGCGCGCAGGCCAAGATCGCGTTGCTGCACGACGGGCAGCAGTGGGCCATCCCGGCCGGACGCATCCCGACCACGCATATCCTCAAACCACCGAGCGGCGAATACGACGGGTTCGTCGAGAACGAGCTGTTCTGCCTGCGCCTGGCGCGCAGCATCGGCCTGCCGACCGCCGCCGCCCAGGCGCTGCGCTTCGGCGATGAAACCGCCATTTGCGTCGAACGTTACGACCGCATCGCCAGCGACGGCAGGCTGCTGCGCGTACACCAGGAAGACGTCTGCCAAGCGCTGGGAGTGATGCCGCAGATCAAGTACCAGAACCAGGGTGGCCCGGGACCGGCTGCGCTGTCGCAACTGTTGTGGACGCACTCCTCGCAGCCGCGGCAGGACATCGAAACCTTGTTCCAGGCGTTGGTCTTCAACCACCTGATCGGCGGCACCGATGCGCACGCGAAGAACTATTCGCTGCTGCTCGGCCAACACCGGCAGGTCCGGCTGGCACCGTTGTATGACATCTCCAGCGCCCTGCCGTATCCGCAGCTGCAACAGCGCAAAATCAAGATGGCAATGAAGGTCGGCAGCCACTATCGCTGGTGGGACATTGGTCCAGGCGACTGGCGGCAACTGGCCGAAACGCTGCGCCTGGACGGCATGACCTGCCTCGCCTGGATGGAAATGGCCGCAAGCGATCTGCCCGATCAGGCGCGTGATCTTGCTGTCGTGCTTCGGCAGGAAGGCGTCGCGCATCCGGTTCTAGATGCGCTGGTGGATGCCATCGCCGCTTCGTGCCACCGCATGCGCACACTGTTGCAATCGAACTGATCGATGGTTGGAACCGTATCGCCAGGCCGCACTCGGCCATGGTGGCGATCCGGTTCGCTCACACCGGGCGCAGCAGGCGCAGCCCGAACCAATCCTTCGCATCGTTCCAGCCGTGCGTGACCTTGAGCCCGGCGGCTGCGGCCAGTTCGGCAAAACGCGCATCGGTGTATTTGTAGCTGTATTCGACCTGCATGGCTTCGCCTTCGGCAAATGCGAATTCCTTTCCGCCCACGTGCACGCGTTGGTCGCGCTGACTGATCAAAAAGGTTTCGATGCGGCCGCGTTCGCGCACATACACCGCGTGGTGGCGGAAGCCTTCCAGATCGAAGTCGCTGCTGATCTCGCGATTGAGCCGCGCCAACAGGTTCAACGTGAACTCGGCAGTGACGCCGGCCGCATCGTTGTAAGCGGCTTCGATCAGGCTGGCGTCCTTGTCCAGATCGATGCCGATCAAGGCGCAGCCATCGCTGCCCATGGTCTGGCGCATCGCATCCATCAAGGCGACGGCGGCGGTGTCGGTGAAGTTGCCTAGCGTCGAGCCGGGGAAGAACACCACGTGACGGCGCGAAGGGCGCTGCGCATCTGGAAGGCGCAACGGTTTGGTGAAGTCGGTGCAGACCGGAAGCATCTGAATCTGCGGAAATTGCTGGGTCAACCGAGCCGTGCTCTCCAGCAATGCGGTACGCGAGATTTCCAACGGCGTGTACGCCACCACATCGCGCAGGCCTTGCAGCAGCAGCTCGGTCTTGCGGCCACTGCCGCTGCCGTATTCGACCACATGCACGTCGGGACCGATCGCCTGCGCGATCGAGGACATGCTGGCTTCCAGCAACGTCAATTCTGTGCCGGTGAGGTAATACTCGGGCTGCCGGGTGATGGCTTCGAACAGCTGCGAGCCGCGGGCGTCGTAGAAATACTTGGACGGCAGCGTCTTGGGTGTTTGCGACAGGCCCGCCAGTGCGTCGGCGGTGATGTCGTCCGGCTGCGGACGCAGATCGGTCAGCGCGGCATGGGCGCGTTGCATGGCATGGGCGGCGGCGTTCAAGGCAGGTCCTTGGCAAGACGCACGCCGGCAAACTGCCAACGCGCATCGGAGGGGAAAAAGTTGCGGTAACTGGCGCGCAGGTGGCTGGCCGGCGTGGCGCAGCTGCCACCGCGCAGCACCCATTGCGCATTCATGAATTTGCCGTTGTATTCGCCCAACGAACCGGGCCACGGCGCAAAACCCGGATACGGCAGATAGGCACTGCCGGTCCACTCCCACACATCGCCAAACAGCTGCTGCATGCCGGTGTCCACGGCCTGCGCAGCGCGTGGATGCAGTGCGTCGGTATCGACAAAGTTGCCCTGCACCGGCACCCCAGCGGCCGCTTGTTCCCACTCGGCTTCGGTGGGCAAACGCGCACCGGCCCAGCGTGCGAACGCATCGGCTTCGAACAGGCTCAGGTGACAGACCGGCGCGTGCGCATCGCGCGTGCGCCAACCATCCAGGGTGAATTCGCGTCCATCTGCATCCCAGTACAGCGGATGCTGCCAACCCTGCGCCTGCACCATCGCCCAGCCATCGCTGAGCCAGGCACCGGCGCTGCGGTAACCGCCGGCGTCGATGAACTCCTGGAACTCGGCATTGGTGACGACACGGTTGGCCAAGGCATGCGCAGCGATCAGCACGCGGTGACGCGGTGACTCGTTGTCGTAGGCAAACGTGTCGCACTGCGGCCATGCGGCTGCACCGATCTCCGCAAGCTGTTCGTCACGCGTATGCCAACGCAGTGCACTCGGCAATGCAGCTTCGGGTGCGGGCGCATCGCGGTAGGCCGGCTGCAGCGGATTGCTCCACAGCGCGTGCTTGATGTCGGTCAGCAATAATTCCTGGTGCTGCTGCTCGTGCTGGATACCGAGTTGCACGATGGTGCAGGCCTGCGCGTCGAGCGCGCCATCTTGCAAGCGCTGCTGCATGTGGGTGTCGACGGCCGCGCGGTAGTCGCGCACCTGCTGCAGCGATGGCCGCGACAACACGCCGCGACGTGTACGCGCATGCATCGGGCCAACACTTTGATAGTAACTATTGAACAAGAAATCCCACGCCGGGTCGAAGACGCGGTACGCAGGGTCGGCCTGCAGCACGAAGCGTTCAAAAAACCAGGTGGTATGCGCCAGATGCCATTTGCTGGGGCTGGCATCGGGCATGCTCTGCACCATCGCGTCTTCCGCGCTCAGGGGTGCGGCAAGACGGTCGCTCAGCGCGCGGGTCTGCGCGTAGCGTTGCAGCAGCGTCAACTGCTGTTGCTGGCGGTCGACCACCAGGGGTGAGAGTGCAGACATCGCCATATGCTTGGGGAGCGTCCGTGAACGCGCCGTGTCGGCGGCATGGCAGCCAGCGGTAAGCTGTTGGCATGCCATCGTCTTCGCTGCCCAGTTCGCTCCCCACCCCTGTCGCCTGGGAACACCGGCACCGCGCATTTGCGCTACCCGATGAGGTCATCTATCTGGACGCTGCCTCGCGCGGGCCGTTGCTGACTGTGGTGCAGGCCGTGGCGCATCAGGCGGTCGATGCGATGGCCACGCCGTGGCGGTTGCCATTCGATGCATGGCTGCGCGACATCGAGCATCTACGCCGCTTGGCCGCCGGTCTGTTCGACAACGATGTCGATGCGGTGGCGATGTTGCCGTCGGCCGCGCATGGGCTGGCCACGGCTGCACGCAATCTGCCACTGCATGGCGGCGACGCGGTGCTGCTGCTGGACGGGCAATTCCCGTCCAACCTGCTGATCTGGCAACGGCGCTGCGCCGAGGTAGGCGCACACATTGTGGCGGTGCCGACCACTGCCGGCACAGTGCTGACCGATGCGGTGCTGGAGGCGGTTGAACAGACGCCTGCGCTGCGCATCGTGAGCCTGCCGCATGCGTACTGGCTGGACGGTCGGCAGCTGGACCTGGACCGGATCAGCGCGGCGGTGCACGCGCGCGGTGCGGCGCTGGTGCTGGATCTGAGCCAAAGCCTGGGCGTCATGCCGACCGACCTGCCGCGCTGGAAGCCGGAATTCGTGGTCAGTGTCGGCCATAAATGGTTGCTGGGGCCGATGGGCCTGGCCTGGCTGTGGGTGGCGCCGCAGTGGCGCACGCAGGGCGTGCCGATCGAAGAACACTGGATCGGCCGGGATGCCGGCGGCAGCTGGGAGTTTCCGGTGGCGCAGGCGCCGGAGTATCGCGAAGGGGCACGGCGGTTCGATGCCGGCGGCGTTACCGACCCGTTGCGGATTGCGATGGCAACGGCCGCCCTGCAGCAAGTGACGGCCTGGCAACCCGCACGTATCGCTGCTGCGCTGGGCGCACTGACCGCGCAGTGGGATGCGGCGTTATCCGCGCGCGGGCTCGGTAGCTGGTGCACCCCCGGCCATGCGCCGCATCTGACCGCGTTGCAGCCGCCGGCCACCCAGTTGGATGCGGTAGCAAAGACGCTCGGCGAGCAGGGCGCGATCTGCACGCGGCGGCATGGACGTTTACGTATCGCACCGCACCTGAGTGTTGCCGACGATGCCCTCCTACGCTTGATTGCTGCGCTGCCAGGGCAGTGACGCGGTACGCCAGCGCATGTAGGAGCAGACCTGGCCGCGATGGGGCGTTTGTCCGAGTAAGGCGGGGTCGCGGCCGGGTCCGCTCCTACGGGTTCATGGGGGATTGGTTGTCTGCGGTTGAATCGCTGCACCACCGCGCTGGCTGAGTCGCAAGTAGTGCGTGCGTGTCGCCGAAGATTCGCTATGACACTTGATTGCTGCGCCGCTAGGCCAGTGACGCAGTGCGCGTAGGAGCGGACCTGGCCGCGACGGGGCGTTTTCCGAGTAAGGCGGTGTCGCGGCCAGGTCCGCTCCTACGGGTTGATGGGGGATTATTTGTCCGCTGCTCAACCGCGCTGACTGAGCCGCAGGCCGAGTGGAGTTGCCCAACGCTCCAGCCCTTCGAATGCCGCCTGTACCAGCAGGGCGAGGATGGCAGCGGGGATCGCGCCTTCCAGAATCAAGCCGATGTCGTCGAGACGGATGCCGGTGAGAATTGGCTGGCCATACCCACCGGCACCGATCAGCGCACCCAAGGTGGCGGTGCCCACGTTGATGACCGCAGCGGTCTGGATACCGGCCACGATGGTGCGGCGGGCCAGCGGCAATTCCACGCGCCACAATCGCGTCCAGGCCGGCAACCCGATCGCCTCGGCGGTCTGGCGTAGCTCGCGCGGAATCGACGTGAGCCCGGCATAGGTATTGCGCACGATCGGCAGCAGGCTATACAGGAACAACGCGGCAATCGCCGGCTTTGCGCCGATGCCGAACAACGGAATCATGAAGACGAACACGGCCAACGAGGGCAGCGTCTGCAACACACCGGTCAACGACAACACCACCTGGCCCAGCCGCGGCCGCCGCGCTGCGAGCACGCCCAAGGGCAGCGCGATCAGCAACGCGAAACCCAGCGAGATGCCGACCAGTGCCAGATGCTCGCGGGTGTGGCGCAGCAACCGGCCGATGCGCGAATCCGCCTGCGCCGTGGCCGCAACGCCCAGCCATTGCACGGCCACCGCCGCCTCGGACTGCCGCTGCAGTTTCACCTGCGCATTGAGCCGCTGCATGGTGGCTTCGTCGATCCGTCCCTGCAGACCTTGCAAAGCCTTGAGCATCGCCGGTGCGCGCTGCGCCAGGTCCTTGCGATACAAAAACACCGCTTGATACTCGGGGAAATACTGGCGGTCGTCGCGCAGCACTTGCAGCTGGTAATACGGAATCTCCGCATCGGTGCTGTATAGATCGGTGACCTCGATCGCCCCGCTTTGCAGCGCACGATAGGCCAGATCGTGATCCAGCCCGGTGGCGGTTTGCGGCAAGCCGTACGCCGTACGCACGCCGGGCCAGCCGTCGGCGCGCTGCATGAATTCATTGCTCAAACCGATCTTCAGTGCCGGGTGGCGGGCCAGATCCGAGAGCGATGCGATGCCCAGCGCCTGCGCACGCGCGCGGCGCATACCAAATGCATAGGTGTCCTGAAACCCCAGCGACTCGGTCATCGCCAGACCGCGTGCGTCCAGCGCGGCGCGCAGCTCGGCATGGCTGGCCTTGGGCAACTGCAGCAGTTCCTGCGCCAGGGTGCCGGTGTATTCGGCGTAGGCATCGATCTGGCCGGTTTCCAGCGCGCGCCACAGGATGCGCGTGCCGCCGAGCTGGGCGCGGTGTTGCACGTCCACGCCATCGCGCCGACCGGCCGCAGTGGCGATTTCGCCCAGGATCACTGCCTCGGTGAAGTTCTTCGAGCCGATGGTCACCGGCGCGGCCTGTGCGCCGAGGCTGCAGATCAGCAGCAGCATTGCCGCAAAGAGGCGCGCCATCATGCGGCGTCGCCGATGCTGCGTTGTGCAGTGAGAAACCGCTGCACGAACGCGTCGGCCGGCTGCTCAAGCAGCTCACGCGCACTGCCCTGCTGCACCACGCGGCCAGCGCGCATCAGCACCAGGGTGTCGGCCAGATACGCCGCTTCGGCGACATCGTGGGTGACCAGCACCACGGTCTTGCCAAGCTGCGCAAACAGCTCGCGCATCTGCGCCTGCAGGTCGTAGCGCACGATCGGGTCGAGCGCGCCCAGCGGTTCGTCCAGCAGCAGCGCGGGTGGGTCCAGCATCAAGGCGCGGATCAGCCCCACGCGTTGGCGCTGCCCACCGGAGAGTTCGGCCGGATAGCGCGCCAACAACTCCGGTGGCAGCTGGCACAACGTGCACAGGCTATCCAGGCGCGCATCGATGCGTTGCTGCGTCCAGCCCAGGGTCTGCGCCAGCAGCACCACATTGCTGCGCGCGTCCAGGTGGGGAAACAGCCCACCTTCCTGGATGACATAGCCAATGCGTTGGCGTTGCGCCTGCAGACTGGCGCGCGCCAATGGCACACCATCGACAGCGACCGTGCCGCTGTCAGGCCATTCCAGCCCCACCAGCATGCGCAACACGGTGGACTTGCCTGCGCCGCTGGGGCCGATCAACGCCGTCGTGACGCCGCTGGCAAAGCCCAGCGTGACCGTGTCGAGTGCGATGGCCTGGCCGTAGCGGCGGCTGACCTGGTCGAGAGTGAACATGCGCGCGAGCTTGCCGAACGCGACGTCAGGCACGCGCGAAGGTGCGCATCAGCGCGGCGGCGCCAGCAGTTCGCGCGCGCTCAGAGTGCCATCGCCGTTGGCGTCCTGACGTGCGAAGCGCTCGATCAAGGTGGCGCGATGCGCAGCGCGGGTGATCGGCTTGCCGCGCCGGCCCGGCAGTTCGTCGCCTTGCAGCACACCGTCGTGATCGACATCGCGCTGATCGAAGGCGTAGCTCATCCAGGCCAGATATTCATCGCGGCTGACACGGCCATCGCCATCGGTGTCCATGCGCTTGAGATAGTCCTGGCTGTCCTGCACCTGGGCATGCGCCGCAGACGCGCACGCACAGACGATGCAGACCATCAGCAGCGCGCGCGTCACCGAACGTTTCCAGCCGCGTGCGCCCACCGCAGCACGCGTGCCGCTGCGCTTATGCGCCACTCAGCGCATAGCCCTTGAGCCGCGCCGCGTACGCCTGCAGCGCGGCGTTGCCACTGGCTTCGGCCTCATGGCACCACTGCTGCAACTGCTTGAGACGCTCGGACGCATCATGGCTACGCGCTTCCAGCACCGCGGTCAGGCGCGCGCGGTACTCGACCAACGTGCGCATGCGCGGACGTTGCGCCACCCAGGCCTGCAACTGCGCGCGCGCATCCGGCTTGAGCCAGCGCCCGTCATCGACCAGGCCCTTGCGCAAGCGCCGCGGCAGCAACTCACGCAACTTGGCGCCGGTGGCGGCGGCTTCCTCGCGCAACGCCGGCTTGAGCACGTTGCGCTGGTAATCGGTCATGGCCTGGAAGCGATGCGATAACAGCGCTTTCAGCGTATCGGCATCGGGCACGGCGATATTGGGGCGGATATCCAGCGACGGCGCAACACGCAGCACCTTGGCCAGACCCATGGCCTGCAGTCCGCGAATCGCGATCCAGCCGATATCCAGTTCCCAACGCCGCATCGAAAACCGTGCCGAACTCGGGAACGCGTGATGGTTGTTGTGCAGTTCTTCGCCACCGATCCACAGCGCCCACGGGGTGAGGTTGGTGGAGGTGTCGGCGGATTCGAAATTGCGATAGCCCCACCAATGGCCCAGGCCATTGACCACACCCGCCGCCCAGAACGGAATCCACGCCATCTGGATCGCCCATAGCGCAATGCCGGGCAGGCCAAACAACACGCCGTTGAGCACCAGCAGTGCGATCGGCCCGGCATTGGCGTGCGGGGTGTACAGATGCCGCTCGATCCAGTCGCTGGGCGCGCCCTTGCCGTACTGCTCGATGTCGGCGCGTTGTGCGCGCGCTTCGCGATACAGCTCCACGCCGCGCCAGAACACCTGCTTGATGCCCTTGGTCTGCGGGCTGTGCGGGTCTTCGTCGGTTTCGACCTTGGCGTGATGCTTGCGATGGATAGCCACCCATTCGCGGGTGATCATCGAGGTGGTGAGCCAGGTCCAGAAGCGGAAGAAGTGCGCCACCACCGGATGGAAATCCACACCGCGGTGCGCCTGACTACGATGCAGGTACAAGGTCACCGCAAAGATGGTGAGCTGGGTGAACACCAGCAGCACCGCGAGCATGCCCCACACACCCAGCCCGGCTACGCCGGCGGTCAGGAAGTCGATGATCGGATCGGACAGCATCGGCAGTTCCACGGCGGCGGTTTCTCGTTGGTCGATGCAGACATGATGGGGGCGATCGCGGCAAACTTCACCCTTCGGATGCGTAGGGTGACGCCTGCCTTGCTAAAGCGGTTCACACGTATCTTCTCCCTTACTGCCTGATGTCTTGCGTATGACTGTTTCCACCGATGTTGCCGATACGTTTGCCGATGCGCCTGCGCTGATCGAACTCGACCAGGCAAGTGTGATGCGCGGCCAGATCCGTGTGCTGCATGCGTTGCGTTTGCGGATCGCGCTTGGCCAGCACACTGCCATCCTCGGCCCCAACGGCTGCGGCAAATCCTCGTTCATCAAGCTCATCACGCGCGAGCTGTATCCACTGGCGCGTGGCGATGGCCAGCCCGCGGTGAAGGTGCTGGGGCAGGCGCGCTGGCAGGTGGAGCGGTTGCGCTCGCAGCTGGGGATCGTCAGCGGCGATTTGAGCGTCAATCTGGCCGACATGCCGGGGCTGGATGTCGAAAGCGCTGTGCTGTCCGGCTTCTTCGCCAGCTACGTGGTGCCGCCGCATCACGAGGTCAGCGACGACATGCGCGCGCGGGCACGTGAGGCCTTGGCGCTGGCACGTGCCTTGCCGTTGCTGGATCGACCGTTTGCCGAGTTGTCGGCCGGCGAGACCCGCCGCGTGCTGATCGCGCGCGCCCTGGTCAACCGCCCGCAGGCGCTGTTGCTGGACGAGCCGTCCACCGGCCTGGACCTGGTGGCGCGCCAATACATGCTCGACACCTTGCGCGACCTTGCCCGGCAAGGCATCACGCTGGTGCTGGTGACTCACCACATCGAAGAGATCGTGCCGGAAATCGCGCGGGTGATTCTGCTGCGCGCCGGCACGGTGATCGCCGATGGTCCGCGCGAAGCGCTGCTGAGCGATGCCAGCCTGTCGGCAGCGTTCGACGGCCCGGTGCGCGTACACCGCGACGGCGAGCGCTATTGGGCGACGGTGGGGGAATAAGAGCAGCTCACAAGACGTGGCGAGCCGTCGTCAGGTAGGTGCGGACGGCACACTCAGAACCGGAGTGCACGCGTGGACCATGCCGCACCGAGCACCGGCCGCGCCCGCTTGGCGCTGAGTGAGCACAGTCTTTTTGGGAGCTGTCCTAAGCCGGCGGCGCCAATGCTGCAGTCAACGTGACACCGTTGCCGGATGCAGGCGCTCGCCACGCTGCGGCCTACTTCAGCGCAACCGCCTGACCGCGACCGGCTCGGCGGCGTGCAGGTCTAGCTGGCCAGCCTGCGGCGTCTAGCGTCGCAACCACGCCTGACCGCCTTGCACGGTATGACCTTGGACACGGGACGCGGTGCCGGCTGCTGCAGCTAGACTCGCCGCACACACCGACAGGAGTCTTCCCGATGGCCCAGTGGTATTTCCATATTCCCGGACAGGCCGACCGTATCGGCCCGCTCGACGATGCCAGCGCCCGCGCGCATGCCCAGCGCCAACCCGACGCGCTGGCCTGGCGCGATGGACTCGATGGCTGGACGCCGGCCCGTCAGCTGGCCGAGCTGCAGGGCGGTGGCAGCGCACCGCCTCCGCTTGGCAACATTGCCAGCGCCGGGCGCGCCGATGAAATCGACTACCGCATCGTCGGCAACGACATGCAATTTGTCGAAGTGGAACTGGACCCGGGCGAGAGCGCCATCGCCGAGGCAGGTGCGCTGATGTACAAGGATTCGGCGGTGCAGATGGACACTGTGTTCGGCGACGGCTCGCATGATGGTCAGGGCGGCAGCAGCGGCGGGCTGATGGGCAAATTGCTCTCGGCCGGCAAACGCGTGGTCACCGGCGAAAGCATGTTCACCACCGTGTTCACCCACGCCGGCAGCGGCAAGGCCAAGGTGGCCTTCGCCGCGCCCTACCCCGGCACGGTGCTGGCGCTGCGGCTGTCCGAGCACGGCGGGCGCCTGATCTGCCAGAAAGACAGCTTCCTGGCCGGTGCGCGCGGGGTGTCGTTGGGCATCGCCTTCCAGAAGAAGATCCTCACCGGCCTGTTCGGCGGCGAGGGCTTCATCATGCAAAAACTCGAAGGCGACGGCTGGGTGTTCGTGCACGCCGGCGGCACCGTGGTCGAACGCGACCTCGGCCCTGGCGAGCGCATCGACGTGGACACCGGCTGCGTGGTCGCCTATCACGCCGGCGTGGACATGGACGTGCGTCGCGTGGCCGGATTGAAGAGCATGTTCTTCGGCGGCGAAGGTGTGTTCCTGGCCACCCTCACCGGCCCCGGCAAGGTCTGGCTGCAATCGCTGCCGTTCTCGCGCATGGCCGGTCGCATGCTGCAGGCCGCCCCGCAAGCCGGCGGTCAGCAACGCGGCGAAGGCTCGGTGCTCGGCGGGCTAGGAAGGCTGTTGGATGGCGATAACCGGTTTTGATTGGGTGACGCGGCAGCTGAGTGCGGTGGTCAGGTGCAAGCGCACCTCGGTTCGACTGCGCTTGGTGCGGGCTGGGTGATTCGGCGATCGCTTTCGAGCGGTTACCCAAACGTAGCGAGCAGTCGTCGGGTGGGTGCGGACGGCGCGGAGCAAACGGTGTGTACGCGTGGTACATGCCCGCACCGAGTACCGCCCGCGCCCGCCTGGCGGCGAGCACCGTCCTTTGTTTGCTGTCCTTAGGCCAAGGCGGACCAAGGGCGATCTAACTGCGGGGCGAGACCGCACTGCTTGCGCGCGTACGTGGAAGCGCCCGCGCTGCCGGCGCGGGTCTGCGCGCGGAATGCGAGTGGGGTGAACGGATGAGCAGGGCGATTCCTGTGCACTGTCACCGCGCAGTGCGGCGCCCTCATCCGCCCGGTGCGCGTCTCTTCTCCCGGTGGGAGAAGGGACACGCACCGGGCGATTGGTGTCATGACGACGGTCCGAGCGCAGCCGGCGACTGTCCTTGCGGAGCCAACGCGCCTGTTAGCGTGAGCGATGAGGTCTACACCCGCAGCGGTCGTCTCGGCGCGCGTGTATTCTCCCTCGCCTTTCCCATCGACGTTTTTGCCATGACTGCGCTCCGCCGCTCCCGCTCGCTTGCCCTGTTGTCCATGCTCGGTCTGCTCTCGGCCTGCGGTGGCGAGCCACGCCCGGCAACGCCTGCGCCGGTGGTCCAGGCGCCTTCGGCCGCTACGGCCAAACCGGTGAAGATCGGCATCGCGCTTGGCGGCGGCGCAGTCAAAGGCTTTGCGCATATCGGCGTGATCAAGATGCTCGAAGCCAACGGGTTTGCGCCTGTGGTGGTGTCCGGCACCAGCGCCGGCAGCGTGGTCGGCGCGCTGTATGCCAGCGGTATGGACGCGTTCGAAATGCAGGAAAAAGCGGTGGCGCTCGACCAGACCAGCATCCGCGATGTGCGGCTGTTCTCCGGTGGCCTGGTGCAGGGCCAGAAGCTGCAGGACTACGTCAACGAGCAACTCGGCGGCAAGCCTATCGAGAAGTTGCGCAAGCCGTTTGCGGTGGTGGCCACGCGCCTGGAAGACGGCGAGCGCACCGTGTTCGTGCGCGGTAACGCCGGCCAGGCGGTGCGTGCGTCCAGCAGCATTCCCGGCGTGTTCGAGCCGGTGACCATCGGCAAATACCATTTCGTCGACGGCGGCGTGGTCAGCCCGGTGCCCGTGGATGCCGCGCGTCAGCTCGGCGCCGAGTTCGTGGTGGCGGTGGATATTTCCAGCAAGGCCAGCGGCAAGAATCCGGGCGATCTGCTGGGCACGGTGAACCAGTCGATCTCGATCATGGGCCAGCGTCTGGGCGAAGCCGAGCTAAAGCGCGCAGACGTGGTGGTGCGCCCCAAGGTCAACGATATCGGCTCGGCCGATTTCAATCAGCGCAGTGTCGCCATCCTGGAAGGCGAACGCGCCGCAATGGCCGTGATGCCGCAGATCCGCGCCAAGATCGCGCAGCTGCAGGCCGCGCGTAGCAGTGCCACGCGTAACGCCGCCGACCAGGCTGCAGCGGCAAAACAACAGGCCTACCAACGCTGCCTGGAACAACGGTCGCGCTGGCAGAAACTGCGCGGCAAGGACGAGGAGTGCGTGGCGCCGTAAAGCGGTTGTGGTGCGGCGGGATGTCCGCTGCGCTCGATGCGTTGTTGGATTGGAGGTACAGAGTGATCGCGGGGCTTGCTGGTGGCAGGCAGGTGCTGCGGTTTTACTGCTCACTGTAAGCCGCGATCCGCGAGGTCAAGGAAGAAACCGCGCGTCTGCATGTCGCGGGGTGCGTGCGACGGTGAGTTGCATGTGCTCGCTTGGGCGCGGATGAGCGGGTTCTTCGTTGTTGTGTAAAACGTTTTTGCGCGCCGGCGCTATCGGGACGGCGTCGCGGCCAGGTCCGCTCCTACGAAGTGCCGCATCTTGCTGGCTTGATGTAACGCGTTCGGCGCGTTTTTCGCTCGCATGGTCTACGGCGTTATCTGCCTGCCATTTGCACGCTGTTGCGCGAGGTGTTGATTCAGGCGAACTAGCTTTTTCGCCTTGGTCGATGCCTGCTGCGTAAGCACTGGCGCTGTGTCGGGACGGCGGCGCGGCCGGGGCCGCTCCTACGAAGTGCCGCATCTCGCTGGCTTGATGTAACGCGTTCGGCGCGTTTTCCGCTCGTATGGTTTACGGCGTTATCTGCCTGCCATTTGCACACTGTTGCGCGAGGTGTTGATCCAGGCGGGCGAGCTTTTCGCCTTGGTCAATGCCTGCTGCGGAAGCGCTGATGCTGTCTCGGGACGGCGTCGCGGCCGGGGCCGCTCCTACGCAACGGCAGATACTTTGGATTCCGCTTTAGGACCTTGTTTGCGATGCCGGCCGATCACCGTGGTGCATGCACCGCGCGGTGATCGGCCGGCATCGTCGTTTCCTTAGTAGCGCCAGCGCAGGGACACGCTGACAAAGCGCGGTTCGCCGTAGTTCTGGTAATCCAGGTTGGCCCAGTAGGTCTTGTCGAACGCGTTGCGTACCGCCAGCGTGGCGGTCCACTGGTCGCTGATACGGTAGTTGGCGTTGAAGTGCACCAACGCATACGGGTTCTGCACCACGGTGACCGGCGTAGTGGCGCCGCTGCCATCGCCGGTGGGGCGCGCGATGTTGAAGCCGCGCACCGCGCTTTGCCAACTCACGCCACCACCGATGCTCAGACGATCCCACGCGCCGGGCAGGCGTACCTGAGTGGACAGCTGCAGATAGTCTTCGGGCAGGTTGGCGTAGATCGCATCGGTGGGTGCGCGCGTGACCTTGACGTGGGTGTAGCCGGCATTGACCGTCCAACCCGGCAGCATCTCGCCGTTGATATCCATCTCCCAACCGCGGCTCTTGGTGCCGTCCACGCCGATAAACGCGGAGGTTCCATCGGGCAACGACGATTCGGGCTGGGTCATGTCGCGCACCGCGTAGTTGTCCTGCTTTGCTTCGAACACGGCGGCCGTGGCCATGGCGCGGCCGTCGAGTAATTGCGCCTTGATGCCGGCCTCCAGATTGGAGCCTTCCACCGGTGCGAGCAGGTTGTTGTCCTTGTCGCGGTAGTTCTGCGGATTGAAGATTTCGGTGTAGCTGGCGTACACCGACACGTCCGGCACGATGTCGTACACCAGGCCCACGTACGGGGTGACTTCATCGCTCACCTTGTAGCGGCCGGTGGTACCGGTGTAGCCGCCGCTGACGTTGAAGGCCTGGGTGCGCGTTTGCCAGGTGCTCAGGCGCGCGCCGGCGATCAGCGACAGTGGGTCGGCCAGGCGCAGGCGTGTGGAGGCGTACACGCCGCGCTGGGTGGTGCGTGCTTCACGGCGCGCGCCGGTGCGGCTGTAGCTCACCTCGGGTGCATCGCCATCCCAGTTGCGGATGTCGGGAATCCGATAGCAGCGCTCAGACCCACCGCTTTCGTTGATGCACGATCCCCAGCCGCTGGGGTACTGCTGCGCGATGCCGTAGGTGGTCGATTGCAGATCCTGCCAGCTGCCACCCAGCACCACGTCGTGCCGGCGGCCGAACAACGAGAACCCGCCCGACAGATACACATCCACGCCATCGCGGGTGTCGCTGGTTTCGCCAACGCCGGTGCGCAGGAACACGCCGCTGCCATCGGCGGCCGGATAGCCGGTGCCGTACACGCGAATGCTTTGCACATCGCCCTTGGTATGCGCGTAGTTGACGCGCAGCAGCCAATCTTCGCCGAAGCGTTGTTCCAGATTGGCGAAGGCGGTGCTGGTTTCGCGCTGCCAGCGCGTCCATTCCGGTGCCATGTTGGTCGAGCGCGACAGGTTGGCCAGCGTGCCATCGCCCGCAAAGAACGGCACCGTGCCCCAGGTCGAACCGACCGGGCTGTTGTCCTGACGTTGATAGCCAACGGTGAGTGTGGTGCTGTCGGTCAGATCGCCTTCCAGCACCGCCATGCCGGACATTTTGTTGTCGTGGTAGCGGTCGTAGTAGTAGTCACGGTCCTGCCAGGCCGCGACCACGCGGCTGCGGAAGCGGCCGTCGTCGGTGAGCGGCGCATTGACGTCGGCCTGGGTGCGGCGGAAATCCCAGGTGCCGGCGCTTGCAGCAACCGAGGCGTCAAACGTCTTGCCCGGGCGCTTGCGCAACAGGTTCACGGTGGCCGAGGGAATGCCCGCACCGGTCAGCAGGCCGTTGGCGCCGCGGATCACTTCGATGCGGTCATAAAACACCGTGTCGTATTCCTGATTGGTCGCGCCGCTATAGGTGGGCAAGCCATCGACCTGGAAGTCGGTGATCTGGAAACCGCGCGCAAAATACAGCGGGCGCTGGGTGTCGTAGAACGACACGTTGACGCCGGTGACGTTGCGCATCACGTCATCGATGCTGAAAAGCGACTCGTCTTCCAGGCGCTGCAATCCGATCACGCTTACCGACTGCGGCGTCTCCTGCAGGGTCAGCGGCAGGCGCGTAGTGGTGGCCGGCTGCGCGCGGCTCACCGTGCCGTTGACGGTGACCTGGTCCAGCGTCTTGGCATCGGCCAGGTCGGCTGCGTGCGCAGCGGCAGGCCAGGTCAACGCGCACAGCAGGGCAACAGACAGGGTGGTCAGTGGGTGGGTCAGTGCAGGCATCGGTCTCTCATCGATCGTGGGCGCACGCTAGGGCGTGGCGACAGGAAGCAGGCAGGCGTCGGCGTGCTGCTCGGGCGACGAGCTGGCTGGCCTGGCAAGGCTGGCGGATCGACGAACAGGACATGGCCGGAGCCGGCCAGACGTTATGTAAATGTAAATCGTTATCGTTTGCTGAGCAAGTGCGGTCTGCCCTGGATTGCCTGCTCCTGCCGGCGCGATCTGCGCAACGGTGCCCGCCGCCGGACATCGCAGGTCAGCCAGATTCGTTGATCGCAATAGATTGTCCGCGCGATCGGGGGCGCCCTATTCCGCCGGCACAACGCGTTTCGCATCCAGGCCAGGCGACTGACGCCTCAGGCCAGATGCGACAGCGGCAGGCCTTCGGGCGCCTTGACCGTGCGCAGGACGAAACTGGAATTGACGTCGGACACGCCGGTGGCATTGAGTAGCCGATCCAGCAGAAACCGCGAAAAATGCTCCAGATCGCGCACCTGCACTTGCAACAGGTAATCCATGTCGCCGGTCAGCGCCCAGCACGCCACCACTTCGTCCCAACCGCGCACGCCGTCGGCGAACAGCTCGATATCGGCCTGACCGTGCTGCTCCAACTGCACCCGCACAAAAGCCTGCAGACCCAGCCCCAGCGCGCGCGCATCCAGGCGCGCACCGTAGCCGGCGATGATGCCGGCCGCCTCCAGCCGTTGCGTGCGCCGCAGGCAGGCCGACGCGGACAGGTTCACCTGCACGGCGAGCTCGGCGTTGCTGGTACGCCCCTGCGTCTGCAGCAAGGCGAGCAACCGCAGATCGGTGCGGTCCAAGGCGATTGGTTGGTCCATATGTTGCGCAGCAGCAGATCTAGACGCATGAATCTTGCGCGTAAGTGCTGGCACTGCGCAAGATTCGCAATCCTGTTGCGCAGCGATCCGGCTAAGGTGAAGCCTTAGTCGCTACGGAAGTCTTGTCGCATGAACACTGCCCCGCGCCGCGTCGAAAACCAGCTCACCGACAAGGGTTATGTGCCGGTCTACACCACGGCCGTGGTCGACCAGCCGTGGGACGGCTATAGCAGCGACGACCATGCCACCTGGGGCACGCTGTACCGCCGCCAGCGTGCGTTGCTGGTGGGCCGCGCCTGCGATGAGTTCCTGCAGGCGCAGGACGCTATGGGCATGGACGACAGCCAGATCCCGCGCTTCGACGCGCTCAACGCGGTGCTGCAGGCAGCTACCGGCTGGACGTTGGTCGGCGTGGAAGGCCTGCTGCCGGAACTGGACTTTTTCGATCACCTGGCCAACAAGCGTTTTCCGGTGACCTGGTGGATCCGCCGTCCCGATCAGATCGATTACATCGCCGAGCCGGACCTGTTTCATGACCTGTTCGGGCATGTGCCGCTGCTGATGAATCCGTTGTTTGCCGACTTCATGCAGGCCTATGGCCGTGGCGGGGTCAAGGCGCACGGCATTGGCCCGGACGCGCTGCAGAACCTCACCCGGCTGTATTGGTATACGGTGGAATTCGGCCTGATCAACACGCCGCAAGGCTTGCGTATCTATGGCGCCGGCATCGTGTCGTCGAAAGGCGAATCGCTGTATTCGCTGGACTCGCCCGCGCCCAATCGCATCGGCTTCGATCTGCAGCGCATCATGCGCACGCGCTACCGCATCGACAGTTTTCAGAAGACCTATTTCGTCATCGACAGCTTTGCGCAGTTGATGGACGCGACCAGCCCGGACTTCACGCCGATCTACGCGGCACTGGCGCAACAGGCGCAGGTGCCGGCCGGCGATGTGCTGAGCAGCGATCAGGTGATTCAGCGCGGCAGTGGCGAAGGCTGGAGCCGCGACGGCGACGTGTAAAGCAGCCACGTTGGCGCTGCGCTGCCCGCCGCGGTGCAACGCAGCGGTCCAACGCGGTTAACGCCGCGAAGGACTCTAGGTACGTTTGACCTGCGCTGCGTGTCTGACACCGTGAGGTGCGAGACTGAAAGCGACGCGCCGTGGTGCGTGGCTGCATTGCGCTGCCCTGTCGCGCCTCGGCCAGACGGCCGCGTCACCCTGGCAAGGTGATGCGACGCACGTGCAGTTCGCGCTGCGGGACAACGCAGTGCGCAGCGACTCGACACCGTTGCCGGTGCGGACTATGGTCGAGACTCCCCACATCGCATTCGCTCAATGGACCTGACGCATCTGCGCATCCGGCGCTTGGAGCTGGACGACACCCGCCTGCTGTTCACCCTGGCCAACGGCATCCGCATCGACGAGCCCATCCAGGCGCATCGGTTGTTGCTCAAGGCCACGCCACCACAGCGCGCGCACTGGCAGATCACCGAGGACGGCCATGGCGTGAATTGGCCTGCGGTGGCGCCGCCCACAGCGGAGGGGCTGATCAACATGCCCGAGCTGCTGTGGCGCCGTCGCGCCGCACGCGCACAGGCAAAACTGGCAACGTTGCGCGGACGTCTGGACGCGCTATCGCCGGGCGAACGCGAGCTGGTCGCGCTCGCCCGGCTGGATGCGGACATGACCGAAAGCGGCTACGCCCGCTACTTCGACCGCTGGGATGCGGCCACCCGCAGCGACGCAGTGCGCGGTCTGGCAGCCATGGGCGCAGCGCAAACCCGGCAGGCCATCGAAGGCCTGGGCGCAGTGTTCGAACGGTTGGAAGAAGACCCCGACCTGCTCAGCATCGAAGACATCCTGGACGCCATGAACGAGGCCGACCGCCAACGCGTGCAGGGCTGGGAAGAGGTCTATTACCGCCGCTCCGGCGACCTGGCACGGCTGGGCCTGGTGCATTACGGGGTGGATAAGGCCTGAGCCTTCATCCATGCGCCGCGCGCCGTGTGCGACGGGCATGCAGGGTGACGCAGACGGACACGCCGCGATCGCTGCGTGCGAGGGCAATCCCGTCGCGCATGTGGGCAACCTCAGCAACGCAGTGATCCGGCAGCGACAGCGACACGTGCGCAACTGCGCACCGGATGGCTGGGTGCCTATCCGCAGACAGGCACGCCTGCGCGCATCAGCGCCGACTCACAGCCGGCATTGCGCATCGTCCACCCCAGGCACGCGCTCCCATTGCCAGGCGTCTACCTGCTCGCCGCGTGGCAGATAGTCCACATCGAACTCCTTGCCGTCGCGGCGCAAGCGCAACTGCAGATGCTCGGTTTGATTGCCCTGGATGCCGTCCTGCGGCACCGGACGCACGATCTCATCGCCATTACGCACTCCTGCCTGCGCGGCCGCCGACGCTGCCATCAGCCCGCGCACGATACGCTTGGGTTCGGCCAGCACCGCCGGCTCGAATCCCAACACATATCGCCGCAGTGGCTTGCTGGTCCTGCGAAAGCACGGCCCGAACGCGTCCGACGCCGGCAACGGCGGCGTGCCGGCCAGGAAGGCATGAAAGTCCTGCACCGCCGCCTCGCCCAGCTCCGCCTTCAGCAAGGCCTCCCAATCGGCCTGCGTTGCCTCGCGCTGCTGCCCGATCGCCAGCAGCTCACGCAGCAGGTCATCCAGCGAACGCTGGCCCTGCGATCGCTTGCGTAGCGCATCGTTCACCGTGGCCAGATACAACATGCCGCGGTCGTAGGCGAGCATGCGGATGCGGGTGTCCTTCCAGAATCCCTCATCGATGCGTGCGTTGGGCAGATTTCCCAGCGCATTGGTGTAGTAACGCGCTGCGGTCGTGTTGAGCGAATCCAGAAACTGCTGCGGGGTGAGCAAACCGAATCGCAGCGGCAGCAGCGCCTGGTAGAACACCGCCGAGCCTTCGGTGAACCAGGTCGTGGACTCGGGCCCGTGCTCGGAAAGGCGCGGCTGATAGGTATGGAACATTTCGTGCGACAAGGTGATCTTGATCAGGTCCACATCGGCACCGTCCCCTGCGCCATAGGTGGTGACGAAGGACTGGTTCAATGCGGTCCCGCCGCCCGCGTTGACCGGGTTGTAGCGCAGGAAGATCGTGTAGGGCCTGGACTCGGGCTGCGGAAACGCCAGCTCGAACTGCTCGTGCAGCTTGCCCACCCACGCGGATAACGCATTCGCATCGAAGGGCGGTTGCCCCTGCCAGGCGACCGAAAACCCGTCCGCACGCGGCACGCTCGGCCAGCGTCCGACCTGCCCGGCCATGAAGAACACGAAAGGCAAACTGTCGTTGTCGATCTGCGCGACCTGCACCGTCCCTTCGCCGAACGAGCTCACCCCCTTGGCGCCATCGGGCAGCTGCGACAGATCCCAGCGAATGGTCAACGCGTACGTTTGTGTCTGCGGCGGCAGCACCAGAAACATGCTCGACACTGCAGAAAACGCATGCGCATCGTTACGGAACGAAATGGGCGGCGCCGGGCCGCGTGGCGGCCGGGTCGCATTGGCCGGGACACGGTAGTGCAGGCTGAGCGGGCCGCCGAGCGCGCGTGGCGCAGTCCAGACGCGCAACGGGCCTTGATCGCCGCGCTCCTGCGCGGTGGCCGCGCGCCCGGCGAGCTGCACCGTCCCTTGCGCATCGGTGGCTTCGATCGAGACGATGTGCTCGGCAGCGCTATCCACGTTTCCCTCTTGCATCGGCAGCTGCGCCACGATGCCGCCGCGAGCCACGGTCAGCGTGGCCAGGCGCAGACGCACCTCTAGCGTGTCCACCTCGCCCTTGGTTGCATGCGGTGCAAGCTCCAGGTCCAGCGCAATCGGAGCAGGGACGGCCGATGCCGGGCTGGCCAGTGCGCCAGGTGCCAGCGCGATGAGCACACACAGAAGCAACCAGGGAGTTTTCATGCGCGCCGAGCAGTGTGGGATCGCCAATCATGCCGCCGGTCGAGGCCGCCTGCCAGCATGCCGAAGGTCATGCGGCGCAATGCACGGCGATGGCTGCAGGACTGGATCGAATGCCAGCGGGGTTGTAGCGCTGGGTCGGCGGAGCATTGCTTGGGTGGCGCGTCTGCGGCGCCCATACCTGCGCTGCATCGCGCCGACGGTTCACCCTGCCGGCGCTGGCAGGTAGGCCAACAACAGCACCAATGGTGCATCGCCCGTCTGCTGCAATGCATGGGTGCTGCCCGGGCGCGTCAGCAGTGCATCGCCCGCCGCGACGTCGTATTGCTTGCCATCCAGCGCGTACAGACCACGCCCGCTGACGATGTAGTAGATCTCGTCCTTGTCGTGCAGGTGCAAGCCGATGCCGGCACCTTTGTGCAGCACGCGTTTGCGCAGCACGAACTTGAGTTCCGGTGCGTCTGCGAAAAAGGGATACGCCGTGGTGGGGCCGGCGCCGCCGTGCGGGCCGGGTTGTTCGCGGGCGAGATCGCGCTCGTGCACAACCAGCGATGGATGCGCCTGTGCGGCGCGTTGCGCAGCGGTATCGGGGGCTGCGCCGCAATCGGCGTCGCGACGCAGCTGGGGTTTTAACTCAGGCTGTAGCTGCACCCAGCCGTGCACGACCAGGCAGGCCACTGCGGTAGCGCCGGCGTGGCTGAAATGTGTGCCATCTGCCTTGTTCTGCTCGGGCACGAACAGGAAATACGGCTTGGCGGCTTGCTCGCCGAGTGCGCGAATCCAGTCGCTGGAACTGGCGTTGAGATCGATCAGGCCAACATGTTGGTCGGCGGCCAGTTGCTGCATGGCCAGGGTGTAGCGGCCATGCGTATCGAGCAATGCGCCGAAGTCGTAGAGCAGGCGTGCGGCCGGGGTGATCAGGATCGGCGTGGCGCCCTTCTCGCGCGCGGTGGCGATGTATTGGCGCAGGAACCGCACGTAGTCGCCTTGCGGCTCGGTATAGCGTGAGGGGTCTTCGCGTTTGGCATCGTTGTGCCCGAACTGGATCAGCAGGATGTCGCCACGTTGCAGCTGCTTGGCGATGGCGTCCAGGCGCCCTTCGGCGATGAAACTGCGGGTACTGCGGCCGCCTTTGGCGTGGTTGTGCACCTGCCACTGGGCGGGGTCGAACCACGCTTGCAACATCTGGCCCCAGCCGGCTTGCGGTGCGCGATCGGCGCCGTACTCGGCCGCGGTGGAATCGCCGGCGATAAAGATGCGATGGGGCGCAGCGTGGGCGTGGGCGATGCCGGTGCAGAGCAGCAGCATGGCGATGAGCAGTCGACGCATGAGGGGCTCCTGGTGAGTGCGGTGTTTGGTGCTGTTGTTGTTGTTGTTGTTGTTGTTGTTGTTGTTGTTGTTGTTGCTGTTGTTGTTGCTTTTGGATCTGGTCTTGCTGCTATCTGCAGTGCGGTACCGACGTATGACTGCACGCTTGATGCATGATTTCGATGCGACTTGCATCCGTACTTCGCGCGTTGGCTGGATCCAGATCGGGTGACGTGATGCTTCGGTGGGTCATCGTCAACATCGGCAGTTGCTGGTTATTGAGCGAGTTCGATGCCTGCGCTTGACTGCCGGTTGGCTGCCTTCCGCCCTAACCGCGCCCCGACCCGCGCTTGCGGCACGCGCGCCTATGGCGCGTAAGCCGTGCCTTCTCGCCTCGGTGGGAGAGGGGCTCGATGCACGCGCGCTTTCGATCAAATGCACGAATGCTTTTGGACGAATGCACACTGTTTTTGCTCGCATCCACGCACGCGCTATGTTCGCAACGGATGCACTCACGCTTTTGGGCGCCAGCATCGGAGTCAGTCACAGCAGGGCGTGCAGTGACTGTCACCCACTGCTTGTCTCAGCAGTGGGCGACGCCGTGCGATGCCTGACGCATCAGCGATGTCTTAAGCACTCACCTTGCGGCGCAGGCCTGCTCCCGGTGCAGGAACACAGGCATGCGCATGCGGCTGCACTCAGGCAGCAGCGGCTTCGCTCTTGCCCAGCAGGCCGGCGACGAAGTTGCGAATCTCCGCATCCTGCGCATTGTCGAAGAAGCACTGCTGGAAGCGCTCGCCGCCGATGGCCTGCTTGATCAGTTCCGGGTCGATGGCGCGCAGGCCGTCGAGGTAGGACTTGGCAGTGGCCTGCTTGACCTGGGTCAGGATGCCGGCATTGGCGGCCTGCGATTCGCGACGCTCGGCCGGGTAGCCTAGACCGCGCTCGCCGCTGAAGGCCTTTTCGAAGATGTAGCGCACGTTGATTTCCGCGCCCCAGCCGTAGCCCTTGGCGAATGCCAGCGACAGTGCGTTGCCGTTGTTGACCTGCGCAAACAGGTAGGCGTCGGTCGGCTCGATGCAGTAGCCGCAGAACACGCCCGGGTGAGCGTTGAGCGACATCAGCGCGCCCTGGCCGGTGCCGCAGCCGGCGACGACAAAGTCGACCGCCTTCGAGTTCAGCAGCAGGCTGGCGACGATGCCCAGATGGATGTAGGTCAGGCGGTGATCGTTGTCGCCGTCCATACCGACGTTGAACACGTTGTGGCCTTGTTCGCCGGCGACGTCGTTGAGCTGCTGCAGGATCACCGGGTTCTTGGCGGCCTGACTAAACTCATTCATGAGTGCAATTTTCATGGGAATGCTCCGATTGGTTGGGGAAGAGTGGTTCGAAAAAGGATGGAGGCTAGGGACTGCCGCGAGGTACTTTCGATTGCGGTCCCATCTGGGGCTTTCGGCGCGAAACGAACAAGCAGTGACCAAGACTCCGCGCACCCCTTGATGACGGTCCCGGACGAGTTGCTGCCCTCATCCGCCCTGCGGGCACCTTCTCCCGCTCGCGGGAGAAGGACGTGGTATCGCGGGACACCAGGGGCGGCTGCGCGCGTCTGACAGTGCGCGCCATCGCCATGCGATCTGGATCAGCGCGCCAGCCAGCCGCCATCGACCGGGATGATGGCGCCGTTGACGTAGTCCGAGGCGCTGCTGGCCAGGAACACCGCGGTGCCGCCGAGATCGGCCGGCACGCCCCAGCGCGCGGCCGGGATGCGATCCAGGATCGACTTGTTGCGGTCTTCGTCGGCACGTAGTTGCGCGGTGTTATCGGTGGCCATGTAGCCCGGCGCGATGGCGTTGGTGGTCACGCCCTTGCTTGCCCATTCGTTGGCGAGCAGGCGGGTGATGCCGGCGATGCCCGACTTGCTGGCGGTGTACGAGGGCACGCGGATGCCGCCCTGGAACGACAGCATCGAGGCGATGTTGATGATCTTGCCGCGGCCCTGGGCGATGAAGTGACGGCCGGCCGCCTGCGCCATGAAGAACGCCGACTTCAGGTTGACGTTGAGCACGTCGTCCCAATCCTGCTCGCTGAAATCGACCGCGTCGGTGCGACGGATCAGGCCGGCGTTGTTGACCAGGATGTCCAACCCGCCCAGGCCGGCGATGGTGGCGTCGACGATGCGCTGCACCGGCTCGATGCTGATCAGGTTGGCTTCGATGGCGATAAAACGGCGGCCCAGCGCCTTGACCTTTTCTTCGGTCTCGGTGGGCGCCTGGATGCCGGCGGCGGCGATGTCCGCGCCCGCTTCGGCCAATGCCAGCGCGATGCCCTGGCCCAAGCCGGTGTTGGCACCGGTGACCAATGCGACCTTGCCTTCGAGACTGAACGGATTGCTCATTACCTTATCGCTCCTGCTGGGTGTGCCACGTTGTGATGAGTGAGCCGCGCAGTGCGCGGCAGAGTGCGTGCGTTGTTTGAAATGCTGCGTCACCAACGCCTCAGGTGGAGCGCGCTGACGTTGCTGGTGCGCGCCTGGATCGCAGGCGTCACTAGAGCGAACAATGGATCGAAACCGGGCTTACTTGAGCTGGCAAATGTCCAGCACATGCATGTCGGTGTAATCCAGGTTTTCGCCGCCCATCGCCCAGATGAAGGCGTAGTTGCTGGTGCCGGCGCCCATGTGGATGGACCACGGCGGCGACACCACCGCTTCGTTGTTCTGGATCACGATGTGACGCTGCGCTTCGGGCTCGCCCATGAAGTGATACACGCGGTCGTTGGCGCCGAGGTCAAAATAGAAGTACACCTCGCTGCGACGGTCGTGCAGATGCGGCGGCATGGTGTTCCAGACGCTGCCCGGCTTGAGCACGGTCAGGCCCAGCAGCAGCTGCGAGGACTGGCAGGTGGCCGGCACGATGTACTGGTAAATGGTGCGCTCGTTGCTGGTTTCCAGCGCGCCACGGTCCAGCGCCACTGCATCCTTGATCGACAGCTGCTTGGTCTCGAAGCGCGCATGCGCCGGTGTCGAGGCCAGATAGAACTTGGCCGGGTTGGCGGCATCGTCCGAGGCGAAGCTGACATCGGTGCTGCCCATCGCCACGTACAGGCCGTCCTTGGGACCGAGCGTGTAGGCGGTGCCATCCACGGTCACGGTGCCGCTACCGGCGCCGACGTTGATGACGCCCAGTTCGCGGCGCTCCAGGAACGGGTGACCGGCGGCGGAGGCCGGCTCGGTCTGCTTGGGCAGTTCCAGCGCGGTGCCCAGCGGTGCGGCGCCACCGAGCACGAAGCGCTCGTAATGGGTGTATTTGAGCGTCACCGCACCATCGACGAACAGGCCGTCGAGCAGATACAGCTCGCGCAGGTCGTCGTTGCTGGCGCCCTTGATGGCATCCGGGTGGGTGGCGTAGTGGGTCTTGCAGTACAGGGACATGCGCGATCTCCGTGGCAAGCGGGGGGAAGAGGGCTTGCTCCGTGGGTAGTCTACCGGCTCTGGTTAACCGGTGTCATTGCGCAGTGCACGATAGTGGGATGGGTGGGTCTGAGGGACTGCCTGCTACCTTCTCCCACCGGGAGAAGGCGGCGCGTAGCGCCGGATGAGGGTGCAAGGCGGCGCGCAGTGTTGGGGGCGCGGCTTGAGTGGTAAGTGGTGTCTTACCGCGCTTGCGGCGCGGGCGCTCCATGACACGCAGGCGGGAGAGGGGCTTTGATCCCTTCTCCCACCGGGAGAAGGTGGCGCGTAGCGCCGGATGAGGGCGCGAGGCGACGCGCAGTCTTGGGGGCCGCGGCTTGAGGCCTACCGCGTTTTCAGCGCATGCCTCCGTTGTTCTCAGATGCCTGCCTGCCGCCGTTCCCTCACCCCAACCCCCGCTCCGCTCCGCGCCCCGGCCCGCGCTTGCAGCGCGGTCGCTCCAAGGCACGCGCGCCCGTGGCGCGCAAGCCGTGCCTTCTCGCCCCGCACGCAGGAGAGGGGCGTCGGGAGAGGGGCTTCACCGCAACGATCGGCGCACTACCTTCCCCCGCCTGCGGGGGAAGGTGCCCGAAGGGCGGATGGGGGCCAGCCGTTGGCAAGACAGCTGTTCTCACCTTGACCGGCACAACATCCTGCAAGGTGGAGCGGAAGGCCCGCGCCGCGTGGGATCCCAGCGCGCGGTGCTCAATCTTCCGGCGGTTGGCAGGAGTCGCGCACGATCAGATGCGGGCGCACGCTGGCGGTGGGCAATTGCGGGGCGTTGTCGGGCTGGATCAGCATGGCCGCGGCGGTGCGGCCGGTGTCGCGGGTGTGGCGACGCACCGAGGTCAGCGGTGGCCACAGGCGCGAAGCCAGCGAGCTGTCGTCGTAGCCGATCACCGAGAGCTGGCGCGGGATGTTGATGCCGGCGCGCAGCGCGACCTTGTAGATACCGGCGGCCATTTCGTCGTTACCGGTGAAGATGGCGGTGGGGCGCTTTTTCCCCAGCAGCAGCTTTTCGGCGGCGGCCACGCCGGATTCGAAGGTGTAGCCGGCTTCGACGATACGCTCGGACGGCAGTTCGATGCCGCGCCGGGTCAGCGCGTCGGCAAATCCCGAGGTGCGTTCGATCGACGAACGATAGGCGCTGGGGCCGGTGACCAGGGCGATATCGCGGTGACCGAGCGAGAGCAGGTAGTCGGCCGCCTCGGCGGCGCCATCGCGGTCGTGGGTGATCACCGTTTGCGAGGTGGTATCCAGCGCGACCGAGGCGATGCGGGTGTAGCGGCAGCCGATCTCGGCCAGCATATCGGCCAGCGCCTGATCTTCGGACGCGCGCGGCACCAGGATCACCCCGTGCAGCTTCTGCGCCTGGGCGAAACGACGCACGCCTTCGATGTAGCCGGGGCTACGGCTGTCGCAAGGGTGCACCACCAGCTCGAAACTGGAGCCGCGCAGCGCGTCCAGCGCGCCGTACTGCATGTCCACGATGTATTGCGCGGTGGGATTGTCGTAGACCATGCCGATCAGGAACGAGCGCCGGAACGCCAGCCCGCGCGCGAGCGGGTCGGGCGAGTAGCCAACCTCGCGCATCAACGCCTCGACCTTCTCGCGGGTGTCCTGCCGCACCAGCGGCGAGTTGTTGATGATCCGCGAAACGGTCTTCTTGGACACGCCCGACATCCGTGCGATGTCGTTGATCGTGGCTACCTTGCCCTTCGGCAGGCCGGGCATTCCCTCTTCAGGCATCTTGCGGGCGGGCATAGCGGTCAACCAGTGAAGTTGATTGGATTCTACCGGCCAGACGGCCGGCAGACCTGAGCGAAGCCTGCCGCCACCCCGGACCCGCCGCGCCAGGCACACCGCAGCGGCCATCGCGGCGGCATGCCCGGCGATGCAGAACGGTCAGTCCAGGGCGCGGTAGCGGAAGTTGCGGAACTCCACCTGGCCCGGGCCGGCGGCATACAGCGCCGGCTTCAATGCCAGGAACTTGCCGGCCACGTTGTGGTGGTAGCCGGACACTTCCATCTGCACCGGGTACTTGGTCCACGTCTTGCCGTCGGTGCTGCTGTGAATGGTGACGATGTGGCGGTTGTTGGTGACCCGCAGCCACAAGGTGCCACCGGTAGCACTGGGGGCCAGCGTGCCGGGGCGTTCTTCGCCGTAGCGGTGCATGACGAAGTTTTCGCCATTGCTGCCCACGCCGGCGTAGAGCTTGTCGCTGTAGAACAGCAGCGCCCCGCCCTGCCCGCCCGGTGCCACGGTCATCTGCACTTCGAACTGGTAGGCCTGGTCGGTGGCGATCACCGTCAGCGGCGAGGCGTTGCGCGGAGCGGTGCCCTTGCCCTGCAGGCGCAACACGCCATCGCCCACCTGCAGGCGCTTGGCTTCGTCGGCCGCCGGGTTGAAGAACGCCCACTGCGGGCCGAGCGTCTTGGCGCGGAAATCGTCCGACAGCGCCAGGCCGTGGGTCAGCGCCTGGCCGCTGGGTTTCTTCATCGGGGTGCCCAGATCGCCGCCCTTGGCGACGAACCAGCCGTCCGGGGTCCATTCGATCGGGTCCAGCAAGGCTTGCCGGCCCAACGTCCAGAAGCCGTGTTCGTAGCCGTGGTAGAGCATCCACCAACGCTTGTCGGTGCCCTCCACCAGGGTGGCGTGCCCACGCGACCACCACGGCTCGTCGGCGCTCTTGGTGCGGGTGATCGGGTTGTTGGGCGCGTTCTGCCACGGACCATGGATGGAACGCGAGCGCGCGGTGATCACCATGTGCCCGGTCGGCGGGCCGGCGGTGCCGCCCACGGCGGTGGTCATGTAGTACCAGCCGTTGTGGCGGGTGATCTTGGGGCCTTCCTGCGCGTAGCCTTCCACGTCCCAGCTTTCCGGGTACTTCCAGCCGTCGTAGACGTGCTTGGGCGTGCCGACCACGGTCAGGCCGTCGTCGGACAGCTGCACGTAATCGCCGCCGCTGAGGAACAGATACCGCTTGCCGTCTTCGCCCACCGCATGACCGGGGTCGATGTACTTGCCCAGGCCGATGTCGACTGGCTTGCTCCACGGGCCCTTGATGTCATCGGCCCACACCACGAAGTTGCTGCGCTCGCCCTGGTCGCCGCGACGGGCCGGGAAATAGATGTAATAGCGCTTGCCATGCTTGATCAGGTCCGGCGCCCAGATCGCACCGACGTTCTGGGTGATGGCGTGGCCCAGCGGCTGCCAGTTGACCAGATCGCGCGAATGCCAGATCGGCAGACCGGGATACGCGTCGAACGAGGACAGCGTGAGGTAATAATCGTCGCCATCCTTGAGCACCGACGGGTCGGGGTGATCGCCGGCCAGCACGGGGTTGAGGAAGGTGCCATTGCCTTGGTCGGCAATGCGCTGATGTTCGATACCGCGCTTCCAGTCGGCGGCCATGCTCAGGCCGGTGCACAGCACCAGCCCGGCGGCCAGCAGCCAACGCAAGCGCGCGGATGTCATACGGTGACGCATGCTTTCTCCTTGTCCCCGTCGCGCGGGGCGGTGCAGGGCCGGCGCCTAGATCGCCGGCTGCTGGATGAAGGCGGGAGACTCCCGCCAGCACCGACGCGCTTACGCGCGCAGTGCCCTCGGCAACCAGAGCGACAGCTCCGGGAAAAACGCCACGATCAACAGCACGCACAGCGCCGCCAGCCAGAACGGCCAGATGGTGCGCATGCTTTGGGCGATGGTGATCTGCCCGATGGAGGTGCCGATAAACAGCACCGACCCGATCGGCGGGGTGATCAGGCCAATACCGCCGGCCAGCACCATCACCAGACCGAAATGGATCGGGTCGATGCCGTAGGCCTTGACCACCGGCAGGAAGATCGGCGTGCAGATCAGGATCTTCGGCGCCAGGTCCATGAACATGCCCAGCAGCAGCAACATCACCACGATCATCAGCAGCACGGTGTTCTTGCCGTCGGCCACCGACTGCAGCAGTTTTACCGCCGCTGCCGGCACCTGCAGATACGCCAGCAACCAGCCGAACACCGCCGCTGTGGCGATCACGAACAGGATCACGCCAGTGGTCCGCGCAGCATGCGTGACGGCGGCGAAGAACTCGGCCCAGCGCAGCTGGCGATACAGCAATGCAGTG
This sequence comes from Xanthomonas sp. WHRI 8932A, assembly GCF_035012785.1. Taxonomy (NCBI): domain Bacteria; kingdom Pseudomonadati; phylum Pseudomonadota; class Gammaproteobacteria; order Lysobacterales; family Lysobacteraceae; genus Xanthomonas; species Xanthomonas sp. WHRI 8932A. The sequence goes on along the minus strand of NZ_JAYGQQ010000012.1, from coordinate 141,013 downwards.
ACGATCAACGCGTAGACCACAGCGATCGCGGCGCTTTCCACCGCGGTAAAGATGCCGGCGCGGATTCCGATGAAGATCAACGCCACCAGGCCCAGGCCCGGCAATGCACCGAACAGGCGCAAGGCCACCGCACGCCAGCCGGGGAACGGCTCGGTGCCGTAGCCGCGATGGCGCGCCACCACATAGCCGGTGACCATCATTGCCGCGGTCATCAGCAGCGCGGGGAAGATGCCGGCCGCAAACAGATCGGCAATCGACAGGCCGCCACCGGCTGCCGCCGAGAACAGGATCAGGTTGTGCGAGGGCGGCACCAACAGCGCCACCAACGCGGCGGTCATGCTCACGTTCACCGCGTAATCGCGGTCGTAACCGCGTTTGATCATCTGCGGAATCATGGTGCCGCCCACCGCCGACACGTCGGCGATGGCAGAGCCGGACACACCACCGAAGAACAGCGACGACAGCACGCTGACCTGACCCAGGCCGCCGCGCACGCGCCCGACCAACGAGGACGCCAGCGCGATCAAACGTTCGGAAATCCCGCCGCGCAGCATCAGCTCGCCGGCAAAGATAAACAGCGGAATCGCGATCAGCGATGCCGAGCCGCTGCCTGCAGAAATCTGCTGCACCAGCACCACCGTGGGCAGGTCCAGATACAGCAACGTGGCCAGTGCGGCCGCACCCAGTGCATAGGCGACCGGCACGCCGATCAGCAGCAGCACCACGAAGGTTCCCAACAACATGGCGATGCCCATCAGCGCACTCCTCCGGTGTGGATCGGGCGCAGCACACGCCACAACTTGTACAAGGCAAACACCACCATCAGCGCACCGCCAATGGACAACGGCAGGTAGTTGATGCTCTGCGGCATCTGCGCGCCGGCCATCTTGATGTCCAGGCCATCGATCAGCAGCGCCGCACTCCACCACGCCAGCACGGCGCCGATGGACATGATCATCAACGGGCGAATCAGATCGAACAGTTTGCGCACCAGCGGTGGCACATGGTCGCCCAGCAGGTAGAAGCCGAAGTGGCGATTGGTGTGCACACCGGCGGCGGCCGCCAGGCTCAGCGCGGTGCTCAGCAGCAACAGCGTCACCGGCTCGGTCCAGCTCGGGGAATTGTTGAGCACATAGCGGGTGAATACCTGCCAGCCCTGCACGACCACCAGGCCAAGCAGCGCCAGCGACGCCACGCCAATGGCAATATCGGAAACGCGGTCCAGCGCGCGCTGCAACGGCGCGGCCGGGACGGCGACGGTCTCGGGTACGGTCATCGGGATACCTCTATGCGAAATCGCGGATGCGGCGGTACAGCGCTTCGATCTCCGGCTGCTTGCGGTATTCGGCCAGCAGTGGGGCGGCGGCGGCGCGGAACGCCGGCATGTCAACCTGGTTGAGCTTCACGCCGTAATCGATCACCTGCTTGCGTGCGACCACCTCCGAGGCATCCCAGAGGTTGCGCATCACCGGCACCGACGCGCGCGCCAGTTCCACCACCAGGCCGCGATCGGCCGGGCTGAGCGATTCGAAGCTCTTGCGCGACATCACCAGAATGTCCGGCGCGTAGGAATGCTCGCTCTGCGACCAGTAGTGCGCCGCTTCGAAATGACGGCTGGACTGGAAGCTGCGCATGTTGTTTTCCGCACCATCGATCATGTGCGTTTCCATCGCCGAAAACGTCTCGCCCAACGACATCGGCGTGGGGTTGGCGCCCAGCATGCGCATCAGCTTGAGAAAGATATCCGACGAGGCCACACGCAATTTCAGGCCCTTGAGATCTTCCGGGCGATGCAGCGGATGCTTGGTGTTGTAGAAGCAGCGCGCGCCCGAATCGTAGATCGCAAGACCCACCAGATCGCGCTGTTCGAAGCTGCGCAGAACGCTGTCGCCGACATGGCCGTCGATGGCGCGGCGCAGATGCGGCACCGAGTCGAACACGTACGGCAGGCACAGCGCCTGGGTCAGCGGAAAAGCGTTGTTCAACGCACCCGAATACACGCGGGTGATGTCGATGGCGCCGAAGCGCGCCATGTCGATCGCCTCCGACTCGCGGCCCAGCTGGCCGGAGTGGTACTGGCGCAGTTTGAGCCGGCCATTGGTGCGCGCTTCGAGCTGTTTGCCGAACCACCGCACCGCCTCCACGGTGGGGTAATCGCCGACATGGACGTCGGTGGCGGTGAGCAACTGCCCGCCGGGAATCGGTGTGGTGGCGCCAGCGCCCAGCCAAGGAGCGGCTGCGGCGGCGCCAAACCCGGCACCGAGGAAATGTCTGCGTGTGATCATTGGCGCCCTCCCAAGCGTCTGGTCACGGGGTCCACCGTTAGTTGGCGGACACAGCCGTACAGGAAATGTCGCCGATGCCGGCGAAGCGAATCAGGGCACGCTGTCCCACTTCGATGTCATGGATACCGGTGGCATTGCCCGTGGCAATGAGATCACCGCGCTTGAGCGGACGTCCGCGCTGAGCCGAACGGCTGAGCGCAAATGCGTAGGCCGCGCGCAATCCGCCGGGCAGCGTGGTGGCGCCGCCAGTGCCGACGACCTGGTCGTCGATCAGGGTTTCGGCGCTCAGCGTGGCTTCGTCGCGGGCCAGCCAATCGGTCACTTCCGGGCCCAGAATCAGCCCGTTGTTGTTGCCGAAATCGGAAATCACCACACGCGGGCCCAGCTTGTTGATGGTCGCCAGCGGGCTGCTGGCAATCTCCACGCCAATGAACAGCGTGGCTGGCAACTGTGCAGCCTGCTCCGGGGTGAAGTGGCTCTGCTCGGCCGGCGCGTCGGCATCCAGACGCAGCACGTACTCGGCCTCGACCGCACCGAAGCCGCCTTCGTAGATCGGAAACTCGGTTGTTCCACCGGTAGCATTCCAGAGCTTCTTCGAGAAGATCGGGCCGAGCAGACGCTCATCGCCGGAGGCATCGCGGCGTTCTGCAGCGATATAGCCCACTTTCCAGCCGACCACATGGTCGTGCCACTGGCTGATGGCGATGTCCTGCACCTGGTAGGCGGTGACCAGATCGTCGGGGATTTGCCCGGGAAAGTCGGGAAGCGAGGCCCCTGCACGGCGTGCCTCCACAAAGCGCTGGGCGATGTCGGACAGCGTGGATGTGGACGTTGGCGGGGTGGCGGCGTCGTTGCTCAAGGGTGACTCCCTGATAGGTGTTTTGTTGCACTGCCAATCGACAGCGGCACGGTGTGCTGTATATGGTAAACCGGTGTCATTGGCAATGTGCAGTGCGACATTGTGACCGCGATACCGAAGTGGCCCTGGGAGGGGTAGATGCAGCAGACACGCCAAAAACCTAGTGGAAACCGGGCATTGCAGGCCCTGCGCCGCTGCCTGACAGTGACCGTCGCCGCTCTGGCACTGGCCAGTGTGCCGGCCTGGTCGGCAGAACGCGCCAGCGCCGATACCGCCGCCGAACAGGCCAGCCGGATCGCCCTCTGGCCGCAGCCAATGGCACCGGGAGACACGCCGTTGCCGCAGCCGCAGCGCATCGTGGACCGCAGCAGCGATGCCGCCCCGCCCGACCGCTATATCCAGAACATCGGCCAGCCCTATCTGGTGGTCTACCGCCCCAAGCGGCCCAACGGCACCGCGCTGTTGGTCACGCCCGGCGGCGGCTATCAGCGCATCGTGCTGGACAACGAAGGTAGCGCGCTGGTGCCCAGCTTCGTCGACCAGGCCGGCATCACCTTGTTCGTGCTGCGCTACCGGCTGCCCGGCGAAGGCCACCCGAATGGCGCCGACGTGCCGCTGGCCGATGCGCAACGCGCGCTGCGGCTGATCCGCGCCAATGCGGGCCGCTACGGCATCGATGCGCAGCGGGTCGGGGTGATGGGGTTTTCGGCCGGCGGCCACGTCGCCGCCAGCCTGGACACGCGGTATGCCGCGCAGGTGTACCCGGCGCAGGACGCCGCCGATGCGCTGAGCGCGCGGCCGGACTTCGCGTTGCTGATCTACCCGGTGATCGACATGGACAGCGCCAATGCGCACATGGGCTCGCGCGAGCGCTTGCTCGGCAAGACGCCCAGCGCTGCGCAGGTGAGTGCGTATTCGCCGCAGTTGCACGTGGACGCGCGCACCCCGCCGACATTCTTGCTGCACGCGCAGGACGACACCGTGGTGTCGGTGCGTAACAGCTTGCTGATGCACGACGCATTGCTGCGCGCCGGCGTGCCCAGCGAGCTGCATGTTTTTCCGCAGGGCGGGCATGGCTTCGGCACCGCGGCCACCACCGGGTTGACGGTGGCGGCGTGGCCGCAGCTGGCGCAGGCGTGGATTGCGCACGTCAGCAAGCCACCGGCTGCGGCGCAGGACGCGGCGCGATGACGGCGCCATCCACGCCCGACGTGCGTCGACGCACGCTGCTGCGCAGTGGATTGCTCGTCAGTGCTGCCGTCGCGTTACCCGGTGTCGTCAGTGCCGTAGCGCCACCGCCGCGCGATGACAGCGCACCGCTGGCACAGGTGCGTAGCGGTGCACTGCGCGGGTATCGCGAGCAGGGCATCTGCGTGTTCAAGGGCATCCCGTACGGCGGCGACACCGCGGCGCGGCGCTTCCAGGCGCCCGTGCCGGAGACAGCGTGGACCGGCGTGCGCGATGCCACCGGCTTCGGCGCCGCCGCCCCGCAACCCAAGGCCAGCGAACCCACCAGCGAGGACTGCCTGTTCCTCAATGTCTGGACGCCCGGCCTGCGCGATGGCGGCAGGCGGCCGATCCTGTTCTATATCCATGGCGGCGGCTACACCACCGGCTCCGGCAGCGACCCGCTGTACGACGGCGTGCGGCTGTGCCGGCGCGGCGATGTGGTGGTGGTCACCGTCAACCACCGGCTCAACCTGTTCGGCTATCTGTCGCTGGCGCAGCTGGGCGATGCCAGCGTTGCCGATTCCGGGAATGCCGGGCAGCTGGATCTGATCCAGGCGCTGCACTGGGTGCGCCAGCACGCGGCCGAATTCGGCGGCGATGCCGGCAATGTCACCGTGTTCGGTCAATCCGGCGGCGGCGCCAAGATCGCCACGCTGATGGCCATGCCCGCCGCGCGCGGCCTGTTCCATCGCGCCTGGACCATGAGCGGGCAGCAGGTCACCGCGGCCGGGCCGCGCGCGGCCACCCAGCGCGCGCAATTGCTGCTGGAGGCGCTGAAGATTGCGCCGGCCGATCTCGCACGCCTGCGCAGCGTGCCGGTGGCGCAGCTGCTGGCCGCCGCGCAGGTGCGCGACCCGTCGCGGGTGGAAAACAGCGCGTTGTATTTCGGCCCGGTGCTGGATGCGCGCAACCTGCCGGTGCATCCGTTCTGGCCCACCGCACCGTTGCAGTCGGCGACGATTCCGATGGTGATCGGCAATACCCGCGACGAGACGCGCGCGTTTCTCGGCAACGATGCGGCCAACTTTGCACTCACCTGGGACACGCTGCCGGCCAAGCTGGAAGCGCAGCAATACGTGGACCTGTTGCCGCAGGTGGTGATCGCCGAATACCGCCGCCTGTATCCGCATTACTCGCCATCGGAGGTGTTCTTTGCCGCCACTACCGCCGGGCGCTCGTGGCGCGGCGCAGTGGAAGAAGCCGAAGCGCGCGCACGCCAGGGCGCACCGACCTGGGTGTATCAACTGGACTGGGGCTCGCCGCTGGACGGCGGCAAGTTCGGCGCCTTCCACACGCTGGATATTCCGCTGGTGTTCGACACCATCGGCCAGCCCGGTTCGCGCACCGGCGACAGCGCCGATGCGCAGCGCATGGCCGACCAGATGAGCGCTGCGTTGATCGCGTTCGCGCGGCATGGCGACCCCACGCATCGCGGCGCCCCGCGCTGGCGGCAGTATTCGTTGCAGCGCCGCGAGACGTTGCTGTTCGATGTGCCGAGCCGGATGGAAAACGACCCGCGCGGTGGCGAACGTCGGCTGTATCAGCAAGCGCCGTTTATTCAACGTGGCACGTTCTGAGCGCTTGTTCTATTGAGCGACGAACAGCACGTGGCAGGCAGTCGCCATTCGGGCTCTTATGGCGCTCTCGGTACACCGGGATCCGAGCGATACAGACCGACGCGGGCACCGGCCGCACGCTTGCTGCGATCGCGCAGCAGCATTTAGAGCGGCCAATCAATCGTAGCGAGCAGGTGTCAGGTGGGTGTGGACGGCGCGGAGGAACCGGAGTGTCCGCGTGGCAATCCGCACCGCGCACCAGCTCCGCCCACCTGGCGGTGAGCACAGTCGGTTTGTCAGCTGCACTTATTCGATCTGAGGTGATCCATGCGTAGGTATTCCGTTGCTCCATCCATGCTGCTGACTGCGCTGGCAGTTGCCTGCCTTGCGTTCGCTGATGCCACCGCTGCCGCCGTGGTCGACACGTCGCTCGCCTCCACGGCATCCGCCACCAACAGCGCAAACAGCAGCGCACCGGCCGCGACACGGCCGCTTGCCGCCAGCAAGATCGTGCTGGTGGGCGATTCCACCACCGCCGTGCAAGGCGGCTGGGGCCCGAGCTTCTGCGCGCAGCATGTGACCTCGTTCCTGAGCTGCCTCAACCTGGCACGCGGGGGACGCAGCACCTCCAACTATCGCGCCGAAGGCTCGTGGGACATCGCGCTGAAGGAGCTGCGCAGCGGCGGCTATCAACAGGTAATCGTGTTGATCCAGTTCGGTCACAACGATCAGCCCGGCAAGCCGGGGCGCTCCACCGACTTGGCCAGCGAATTCCCGGCCAACCTGCGCCGCTACGTGGCCGAAGCGCGCGCCGCCGGCGCGGTGCCGGTGCTGGTGACGCCGCTGACGCGGCGGCAGTTCGAGGCCGGCCAGTTGGTGGATGATCTGGGCCCCTGGGCGCAGGCCACGCGTGCGGTCGCGCGCGAACTGAAGGTGCCATTGGTGGATCTGCATGCGCGCAGCCGCGCCCTGGTGCAGGGCATGGGGCCGGTGCTGGCGATGCGGCTGGCGCAGCGCCCCGCCGAGCCGGCGCAGATCGTCGCCGCGCAATCGGGCACCACCATCGGCAAAACACCGGCGCAGACGGTTGCGCCATCTCCGGCGTCTGCGTCTGCGTCAACCTCAGCGTCAGCGTCGAAGAACACAGCCACGATCAACCCCGCTGCCACGGCCCAGGACAACGCCAGCGCCGAGCCGATGGGCCAGGCCAAGCTCGCGTTCGACTACACCCATCTCGGCCCGGACGGCGAGGAGTTGTTCGCCGCCATCGTGGCCGACGAGTTGGCGCAGCAGCTGCCTGCGCTGCGGCCGTTGTTGATTCCCTAGAGCGTGTCACGCAGTTGCCGACCGAGCGGCAACGCGGTAGTTGCAGACGAAATGGATAATTCGCATGCGATTGTCATGCGAATGTAAGGAAGTGTGATGGTGGTTCGTCGGGTCTAGTACGACTGCAACCGCACCTAGGTCAGCGGATGGTCCACGCGCGGCAAGGTTCCACTTCTCACTCGGGGCAAGACTCATGCGATCAGGTGTTCCCGTCGTACCTTACGTGGCCTGTGCCACGTGTGTGGCCGTCATGGTGGTGTCGGGCGCCGCAGCGGCCCAGTCGCACACCTTCGAGGTGGCGGCCCAGCCGGCGCAAAGCGGCATCCGCGCCTTCGGCCAACAAGCCGATGCACAGATCCTGATCAGCGAAAAAACCGCCGCAGCGGTCGACACCGCAGAAGTGAAAGGCACTTACGAGGTCGAGCATGGACTGGACGTACTGCTGAGCGGCACCCGTCTCAGCTGGCAGCGCACCGGCCCCAACAGCTTCTCGATCGTGGAAAGGAAGTTCCGCGAAGACACCGTCGCCCTGCCCGAAATTACGGTGCAAGGACGCCGGGAGTGGACGCTCAACACGGGCATCAGCCGCTCCGAGGATGACAGTCAGCCCTTCGTGGTGATCGATGGCGAGACCATCCGACGCTCCGGTGCCCCCAATCTCGAAACGTTTCTGCGTAACCAGCTCAGCGTCAATGCATCGCCAGGCACCTCCGACCAGGGAGGCGCATTTGAGACCCGTAACGTCAGCTCTATCAATCTGCGTGGACTGGGCGAACGCGAAACGCTGATCCTGGTCGACGGGCGCCGCATCGCCGGCACCACCAACAGCGACGGCAGCCTGGGTCAGCCGTCGCTGTCCGGCATTCCGATGGCGGCGATCGAGCGAATCGAGGTCCTGGCGTCCTCTGCTTCCGGCATCTACGGCAACGGTGCCACTGGCGGGGCGATCAACATCATCATGCGCCGCGATTACGCCGGCAGCGAACTGTCCAGCACCTACAACAACACGTTCGACGGCGGCGGATCAGGCCGGCGCTTCGATCTGACCGGCGGCCGCTCGCTGCAGGATGGACGCACCAACATCACCTTCAATGCAAGCTGGTCCACCGCCAGCCCGATCATGAATCGCGACCGCTCTGCGCTATTGCTGGACAGCAAACGCCGCGGACTTGCCAACAATCCCAACTACTACAGGTTCGCTTCGCCGCTGGGCAACACACCCAATATCCGCTCAACCGACACGCGCAACCCGCTGCAGCTGGATCCGGAATACGGCGGCGCCACCCTCCCCTCGTTCTATACCCACGTGCCAGATGGCTATCGCGGTTTGGCCCAGGACGGGGTGAACCCGCTGATTGCCAACGCCGGCACCTATCAACTCGACTTGTCCACGACCGACGCACGCGACGGTGGCCAGCGCGAACTAATCTTCGGCACCGAACAACAGGCCGCCTCGATTGCGCTGCGTCATGACGTCACCGATTGGTTGAAGCTCTACGCGGAGGCCAGCATGACCCGTGCGGTCAGCAAGGCACGCCGCAACTCGATTCCCAACGATCTGGTACTGGCCGCCGATGCGCCAAACAATCCGTTCGCGCAGGATGTCACGGTCACGGTGCCGTTTTCCGGGGGAAACTCCGTGGTCAACGAGAACATCGCGCAGACCTACCGCGGTGTGTTCGGCGCCATCATGCAGCTGCCCGCCAGCTGGCAGGCGGTGATCGATGTCTCGCGCAGCCAGAGCCGCTTGCGCAACGACGACTTCCCTACCGAGGTCGCCCAGGACACCCTCAACACGTTCCGCAACGGCGAACAGGACATCCTGCGCGACGTGCGGCTTGCGCCCAATTTCAACTATGCCTACGAAAACGTGCCTTACGGATCCAGGCAGACGCCCACGCGCAACGACCTGACGGTCGCCTCGTTACGCCTGGCAGGCCCGATCCCGTTCAAGTTGCCGGGCGGCGAACCGACCGCCACGGTCAGCCTGGAGCGCACGCTGCAGAAGCAGGCCGAAAGCATGAACGCACAAAACAGTGCCACCCAGTCGTTGGTCAATATCTCGGCGCCCGGCCGCGAGCAGGTCGACTCGGCCTATGCCGAAATCAACCTGCCGCTGATTGGCAGCGACAACAAGATCCCGCTGGTACGCGAGCTGTTGTTGACCATCGCCGGCAGGTACGAGCGCTCCGAAGAGACCGGCTCACCCAATGCCAACTGCCTGTTCATAGACGGGCCGCTGCCGAGCCTGGACATTCGCTCGCTGTGTCCGCCGTCGCAGCCAGCCTCCAGTGCACGCAATGCCCATTTCAATCCAACCTACAGCGCGCGCTGGCGGATCATCGACAGCATCACCCTGCGCGGCTCCTATGCAACCGGCTATCTGACTCCCAAGCTCAACGAACTGCTCAAGATCAGCAATCCGTTGCTGGTCGTCAGTGCCACCGATCCGCAGCGTGGCAATGAGCAGATCGGATTGCCGAGCCCGCTCTTTCCTGGTTCCTACTACCTCACCGGCTTCAGTGGCGGCAATCCCGATGCCCGGCCGGAAACATCCAAGACCTTCACTGCGGGCATCATCGTGGAGCCCACGTTTGCAGACGGGCTGCGCATGTCGCTGGACTGGACCCGGATCACCAAACGCGACAACTACTACGACCCACTCGAACTGCTGACCCCGGATGGCAACCCGCAGGTGCAGCGTTCCTTCGAAAGCTTCCTGAGCCGCTACCCTGGTCGCGTCACCCGTGGGCCAGCATCGGACGGCTACGCAGTCGGGCCGATCGAGACAATCGACGCTTCGCTGGCCAATCTGGTTGGCTCGGCCAGCGAGTCCTACGATCTTGCGGCCAGTTATTCGCATGATCTGTTCGGCGGCCAGATCGGTGTCGGCCTCAACGCGACCTATGTGGATAGCTTGACCCAACAGAAGGTGCCCGGCGGTGCCAATACCAACTATGCCGGCGTCATCGGTGCCGACTTCTTGTCGCGCCTGAGCGGCATTGGTGGGCTCAGGTGGAAAGGATCCGGCCGAGTGGAGTGGACCGGTACGCATCTGGGACTGTCCTGGCAAGCCAGATACTTCGACTCCTACCATCTCAACGAAACCAGGACGGTTGAATTCAGTCAGGGTGCGGCCAAGATCCCCAAACAGATCTACCACGACGTCTCCGGATCCTATGCATTTGCTGACGGCACCACGCTGCGTCTGGGCATCAACAATGTCCTCAACAAGCGTCCGCCGGTCGATTCGGTTTCGCCAGCACGGTATTACAGCACCTTCGGCGACCCGCGGTTGGCAAGCTATTATCTGACGCTGATCAAGAGTTTCTGACGCGGCAAGATTCATCAGGGGACGGGCCGCGCAGGATTCGACCTGGGGCCATTCGAGCGTATCGGCAGGTCATGCAGTGCGGAGAGTGTCGTAGACGAAACCCGTCCAATGAACGAACGCCGGTCGACGAGCGAGATCGAACGCACGCGGTTAACGCGCTGGGTGGCGAGGGAGATCGTGCCCCACGAGGCGGCGATCCGCAGCTGGCTGCGCCAGCGTGGTCTGAGCCCGGAGGATGTCGACGATCTCGTGCAGGAGGCATATGCCAAACTGGCCGGTCTGCGTCATGCCGAGCAGATCGACAGTCCGGGGGCTTATTTCTTTCAGACGGTGCGTTACCTGATGATCGATCAGATTCGGCGCGCGCGCGTCGTGCGCATCGATGCGGTCGGACAGATTGCCGACCTGCCATGCCATGTCGACGAACTGGATCCCGAGCGCGTTACCAACGACAGACATGAGCTTGATCGTGTGCTCCGATTGATCGAAGCCCTGCCCGAGCGTTGCCGGGCAATCATCAAGATGCGCAAGATTCAGGGCTTGTCACAGCGCGACATCGCCGCCCAGTTGGGAGTCAGCGAAAGCATCGTGGAAAATGACGCGGTCAAGGGCATGTTGCTGCTGACGCGGGCGCTGCAGAGCGACCCCGAACAGACGCAGCCGGTACGAAGGTGGCGAAAATGAGCACCCGTCAAAACGCGCAGGAGATCGAACAGCAGGCCATGCATTGGGTGCTGCGCCTGGATCGCGAGGGGCGTACGCCGGCAGTGTGCGAGGAACTGGAGCAATGGCTGGGGGGGGATGTCCGCCGCCGCGGCGCCTTGCTCAAGGCCGAGGCAACCTGGTGCACGCTGGACGCACTGGCAGAAACCAGCGATGCCGCTTTCCGCCACGTGCCATCGCCTGCACCGAAGTCCGTTCCGTCGCGGGCGCCACGCCGTGCGCGCTGGCCCATGGTCGTCGGTGCATGCGCGGCAGTCGCCATCGCCGTTGTTGGTCTGTCGGTCCTGCTCCCGCGCGGTGAGCAGTACCAGACGGCCATTGGCGAAGTCCGCCGGGTGCCGCTGGCCGACCGCTCGACCATGGCCATCAACACCGCCAGCAAGGTCAGGGTCGCCTATATCCAGGAACTGCGCGCCATCTCGCTAGAGCAGGGCGAAGCCTGGTTTCGGGTCGCAAAGAACAAGCAACGTCCGTTCGTGGTGTCGGCAGGGCCGGTCCGGGTCGAAGCAGTCGGCACCGCGTTTTCGGTGCGGCGGCACAGCGACGGTGCCGATGTCATGGTGACCGAGGGCGTCGTGCGCGTGTGGGTGGTGGGCGCCGAACCGCGCGCGGTGGCATTGTCCGCCGGCTCGGCGTTGTTCATCGCCGATACCGCCGTTATTCGACAGGAGCCAGAGATCGCCGCGCCGGTCATCGAGCGCAAGCTGGCGTGGCGTGCAGGCAGGCTGGATCTATCGGGAGAGACGCTGGCCGAAGCGGTTGCCGAATTCAATCGTTACAGTCCGACCCCGATTGTCGTCGCGCAACCGCAGGTCGCGCAAAAACGTCTGTTCGGCGTGTTTCGTCTGGACGATCCGGAAGGCTTCGCCCGCACGGCAGCCATCACGCTGGGCGCGTCGATCAAGCGCCGCGACCACACCATCGTCATCACCGACGGCCGCGAAGTCGACCAACCGAACGTCCAGTAGTGCACCGGCTTGGCGTGAGAGACGGCACGGTCGCAGCGCCCGGATCGCGCTGATGCATTGGTGCGATCGCCACACGCTGGCGCAACGGCCAACTCCTGCGCGCATCGCACAGGCCGCCTCGGCGGCCCATCCACTGTCTCGCACCGCCATGCAATGACGGTGACGGTGACGGTGACGGTCATCGCAACAGGCAACAGGACGCTCGCCGACGTGTCGTGGTGAATGGTGAGCATAGGTCGGCGCCGTCGATTCGACCTGCCAGCTGTGGTCGGTTCGCATGCACACCAACACCGCCACCCACCCATCGCTGCCCTGCGTGGGATGCCATGGCCTCGCCGTTCGGGGCATGCACTGACTGCTGCGGTGATCGCCGGCCGAGTCGGGCGGCGATCACCGGTGCGCATCAAGGTTGCGCAGCGACGTCCGAATCGGCAGGCACCAGTTTGATCGGCAGGCCGAGCGTTTCCAACTGCGGCTTGACCTTGGCCGCGTCGGCGACCACGACCCAGACCAGCTTGGACGGATCGACCACCGCACCGATTGCCCCACGGGCATCGGCGAGTGTGAGCGCGCGGTAGCGGCTTGTCTGACGGTTGTCGTAATCGTCGGGGCGCTGGAAGATGTCGTTGGAACGCATCGCATCGAGAATCGACTTGGAGGTTGCGAACTCGCCCGGTAGCGCATGCACGCGGCTGTCCACTGCCAACTCGAACTCGGCCTGGGTCATCGGCTGACTGCCCACGTAAGCCTGGATGATCTCGCGGATGGTGCTGATCGAGGCGCCGGTCTTGTCCGACTGCACCGGAGCGACGACGGAATAGCTGATCGAATGCGCCGGCGTGCGAAAGCCTGCACGGACGCCGTACGTCCAGTTCTTGCGCTCGCGCAGGTCTGCATTGAGGCGGCTGAGGATGCCGCCACCCAGGCCATCGTTGGCCACTTCCAATGCGGTGAGCTCGTCGGTCCCCTTCAAGGCGGTGTACTGCCCGGCCAGAATCATCGCTTGCGCCGAGTCCGGGCGATCGATCAGCACAATCTGCGGCGCGGCAGGGCGTGGCGCTGCCGAGAAATCCTTCACTCCAGCCGTCCCGGTCGACCGCCAGTCGCCGAGGCTACGCTCGAGCATCGGCTGGATCTCGGCAAGCGGGCGGGCGCTGACCACAAACACTTTGGCCTTGTCAGGCCGAAACCAGGCACGCTGAAATGCAAGCAGATCACTGCGGCGCAATGCGGCAAGCACCTTTGCATCTCCGGTTCCCTTGTCTTTGGCGTAGGGCGATGCCGGGTTGATCAGTTGCAGCATTGCGGCGCTGCCAAGCGACTGTGGGTCGGTGGCTTCCTGCGCGATGCCAGCCAGCAAGGTTCTGCGCTGCAGTTCGATTTCGGCCGGGACAAGCGCGGGATTGCGGGTCATGTCCGACAGCAGGTCGATCGCCGGTGCCAAATTGCCGCCAGGCGCAACCACCGTCAGACTGGTCCGGTCTCTGGAGCTGCCGGTCGCGATTTGCGCACCCAACCGTTCCAGAGCGCTGGCAAATTCTTTCTGGCTGCGCGTACCGGTCCCCTGCTGCAACAGCGACAGCAGCAGATTCTGGGTACCGATTGCATCCTGCGGGTCGGCCGCAATGCCTGCATCCAGTTCGATGGAGGCATAGCTCATCGGGCTGGAGCTGCGTTGCGCGTAGATCACTTCGATCCCGTTGGACAGTCGCGCGTGTTCGACCTTGGGAAAGGCCAGGTCGGTGAAGGTGCCGATCGCCGGTAACGGACCACGCGTGCCGACCACCGCTGCAGCATCTGCGGTCTTTTTCGGTGCAGGCGCGCGCTCGCTGGCCTGCGACTCTTCGTAGCCCACGCGTGGACCCGGTGCCAACGTCAATGCGTAGACCGGGCGAGCCAGCCATTGCGCTGCCGCAGCGCGCACCTGCGCTGGCGTCTGCGCGGCAAGCGCAACGGCGCGCTCTTTCAGATAGCCCGGCCCCTGATCCAGCAGGCTGCCGTCGGCCAGCGCGTAGCCACGACTGGAGACCGAATCCAGCCCGCTGATGGCGCTGGTGAGATCCATCGTGACGTAGCGCTGCAGCGCATCGACGCTGGGGCCGTCGCGCAGGAACGCAGCAACCACCTCATCCAGGCGTCGGCCTGCGCGTACCGGATCGACACCCTCAGCCACTTCGCCGGAGACGACGAACATGCCGCCTTGATCGTACAAATTGACGCTTGCAGCGGCACCGGTGAACAATTTTTCGCCACGGACCAGAACCTCCTGCAGCGGCGATGTCGCGAGCGCTCCCATCACGCCGGCAGCGGCCTCTAACGGGATCGAACGTGGATCGTTGCGTCCCGGAATCGTCCACACGCGGATGATCGAGGTGGCCGAGACCCGATCTGTCATGGTCTCGTCCAGACGTTTGGGCAACGATGGAATCGGCGCGACCGGCCGCTGCGCGCGCGGGCCGGAAGGAATGTCGCCGAAGTACTTGACCATCAACTGGCGCGCGGTGGCCGTATCGATATCGCCGGCCAGCGTGACCGTGGCGTTGTTGGGGCCGTAGTGGTTGCGAAACCATGCCTTGACGTCGTCGAGGGTGGCCGCATCCAGATCGGCCATCGAGCCGATGACGCTGTGACCATAGGGATGCCCGCCCGGAAACAGCCGCTCGGTCAGGCGATACTCGACCAAGCCACCGGGTTCGTTGTCGCCCTGGCGCTTCTCGTTCTTGACCACGCCACGCTGTTCATCGAGCCTGACCTGGGAGATCGCGCCGAGCAGATGTCCCATGCGATCGCTCTCCATGAACAACGCCCGTTCTAGCGCGGGCGTGGGCACGGTTTCGTAATAGCTGGTTTTGTCGCTCTGGGTCATGCCGTTCTGGGCGGTGGCACCGGCCACCTTGAGCGGAGCGAAGAAATCGCCAGGCGCGTTTTCGCTGCCGCTGAACATCAGGTGTTCGAACAAGTGCGCAAAGCCGCTGCGACCGGCCGGCTCATGCTTGGCGCCAACGTCGTAGATGACGTTGACCGAGACCAGCTTGACGCTACGGTCGGTGTGCACGATCACCCGCAAGCCGTTGTCCAGGGTGAACGTTTCGAAGGGAATGTCCGCCGAGCGCACCAGCGCTGCGAGCGACGTCGGCGTAGGTGGCGCAGCAACCGCGCATTGGGCGATACCGAACGCAATCACCGCAATGCCGGCGACGACGCAGGTTGTGACGTTTCTTGGGTTCATTGTGCAAGGATTCCCATGGCAAAAAGCGACGCTGCGTCGGACGACGCAGACGGCAACATTGCTTGTTAGACGAACCGTCGGGCCGCTTCCTTATCCGGCACGCAGGCAACACACAGCGTCCCGTCTCGCCAGGATCGCCGCAGGCTGACGTCGTTACAGCGCATCGGCGCAGTGCAGGCCCGGCGTGTCTTCTCACCCGGGCCTGCACGCATCACGGCGCTGTTGCGGCGGCAGCGGGGATGACCGTCACCGGAAGCCCGAGTTGGGCAAGCTGCGGCTCGACCTTGGCCGCGTCGCCGAGCACGACCCAGACGAACCTGTCCGGATCAATCGACTGCTGCAGCGCCGCCTGCGCCGTCTCGCGGTCCAGGCGGCGATAGCGCTCGACCAGCGTCGCTTGATATGCGTCGGCGCGGCCGAGCAAGCGATTCTCACGAATGGCATCCAGATAACTTTGTGCATCGCCATAGGCCACCGACAACTTCCTGATCTGGCCCTCGATGACAAAGTCGAATTCTTCGCGCGTCATTGGGCGTTTGCCCAGAAACTCGGACATCTCCCGGCGAATCGTGGCGATCGTCTCGCCGGTCTTGTCCTGTTGCACAGGCGCATTGACCAGGTAGCGGGTCGCCATCTTGAGGGTATCGAAGCGGCCATCGACGCCATAGCTCCACCCTTTGGTTTCGCGCAGCTCGGTATTCAAGCGGCTCGAGAAACTCGCTCCGAGCGCGATGTTGGCCAGCGTGGCGTCGGACACACGCCCGCGATTGCGCGTCTCCACCTCCTGCCCGGCCAGGATCATCGACTGATCCGAATCCGGATTGTCGATCAGCACGATGCGCGGCGACGCCGCCTTGGCAGGTCCGGGCAGGTCCTTGCGCCCCGGTGCGCCCTGCGACCGCCAATCGCCGAAGCTGCGCTCGAGCAGCTGCTGCACGACCTCCGCTGGCAGATCGCTGCTGACGAAGATGCTGGTCTTGTCTGGCCGGAACCAGGCGTGGTGGAAGGCGATCAGATCCTCGCGACTGATCGCCTTCACCGCGTCCGCATCTTGCGGCCCCTGGTGACGGGTATAAGGCGAGTCGGCATCGATCAGCTGCAGCAGGGTGCGTCCCACTTGCATGGAGCCGTCCGTGTCGGCAGCAGCGATGCCGGCAATCATCTCGTCGCGCTGCTCCTGGATCCGGTTCGGGTCGAACGCGGGGAAGCGCAGCATGTCCGCCAGCAGCGTCAGCGCCGGCCGCAGGTTGGCGCTGGGCACCGACAGCTTGGCGGTGGTGCGGTCAGGGTCGGATTCCAGACTGGTAGATGCGCCAAGTCGGTCGCGCTGGATCGCAAGCGCATCGGCATTGCGCTTGGTGGTGCCCTTGTCCAACAAACCCAGCACCATGGCGTGAGTGCCAGGCCGCTGCAGCGGATCGGCCACGACGCCGGCATCGACATCGATGGTGATCTGGGTGAACGGCACATCGCCGCTGCGCAGATACATCACCTCGATGCCGTTGCTCAGGCGCAGCTGCTGCGCCTGCGGAAAAGCGATGGCGCCGAACACACCCACTGGCGGCAGGCCACCGCGGGTCCCGGCAACCACCGGGTCGACAGGGGCGGCCACACTGCGTGCGGAAGGCACGGCGGCAGCCGCGAACGCCGCCGGCGCCCCTGGCAGGATCGTCAACGCGTACGCCGGCCGGCTGAGCCAGGTGGCTGCCGCTGCCTGCACGCGCTCTGGCGTTTGTGCGGCCAACGTCTGCAACTCAGTCTTGTAGAAGTCCGGCCCCTTGCCCAACCGCAGCCCTTCGTTCACCACAGCGAGCTTGCTGGAGGGCGTCTGCAGCGCGGCGAGCTGCTGTGCGAGCTGGCGGGTGACATAGAGGTCTATGTCGTCGGCCGACACAGGGGTGGTCAGCATGCTGGCGATGGCCGCATCCAGCTGGCGGCTTGCCAGCACCGGATCCACCCCGGCCGCCACGCTGCCATCGATCATGACGATCCCCGAATGCACCGAGGTGTCCAGCGTGACCGCAAGCGCGCTGAAACTCTTTTCCTGCTGTACCAGCCGTTGCTTGAGGTAGGACGATCCCATTTGCGCCATCGTGGCCACCGCCACCTTGAGTGATGCAGCCACCGGATCGGCCTCGCCAGGAACGGCCCAGGCGCGGTAGAGGTGCGGTGTGGACACCCGATCCGTCAACGTGTCTTCCAGCCGCCTGGGCAAGGTCGGTACCGGAGCGACCGGTGGCAGATTGGACGGGCCGGCCGGGATCGCGCCGAAATATTTCTCGACCAACCGCTTGGCGGTGTCAATGTCGATATCGCCGTCCATCGACAGGACCGCGTTATTGGGCCCGTAGTGGGCACGGAACCAGACCTTGACGTCATCCAATGTTGCCGCGTCCAGGTCAGCCATCGAGCCGAAGACCTCGTGCGCAGCGGGATGTCCCGGCGGATACAACCGCTCGCGCACGCGGTAGCGCACGATCGCCAGCGGCTTGCTGTCGGCCTGCCGCTTTTCGTTTTGCACCACGCCGCGCTGCTCGTCGAGCTTGGTTTGGGTGAGTGCACCGAGCAGATACCCCATGCGGTCGCTTTCCAGAAATAGCGCCTGCTCCAACCCGGGCGTGGGCAGGCTTTCGTAATAGCTGGTGCGATCAGGCATCGTGACGCCATTGAGTTCGGCACCCAGCCGCTGCAAGGGCAGTGCGTAGTCACCCGGCGCATTCTCGCTGCCGTTGAACATCAGATGCTCGAACAGGTGCGCGAATCCGGTTCGACCCGCAGGCTCGGACGTAGAGCCGACGTTGTAGTCGACGGTCAGCGTGACCATCTTGGCGCGGTGATCGGAATGCACGAAGACGCGCAAGCCGTTCTGCAGCGTGAAACTCTGGTACGGAATATGGATCGCGCGCACGAGCTCCGCCAACGGCGCAGGTTCCTCCGAAGCCACACGTTCCGCATTGGTCGCCGTGGTCGCCGCTGGCAATGCGCTTGCTACTGCGCTGACGACGCTCGATACCAATGCCAACCCAAGCAGGCCAACGTACAAGCGAGCGGAAAAAGTCCTTTTTGTCGCAGACGTCCTCATAGCGATGCCCCTGGTCGTGCCACTTGATGGACCGGTGCCGAAGCTCCTGCAGGCTGCATGGAATGCGATTGCGCGGCACCGGACGCCTGCTCGGCAAGCACGATCGAGTAGGTCCCTGGCCCGGTCTTGAGCCAGCGCAACCCGCTGTGGCGCAACAGGACCGTCAATGCCGACTCGATCGGGTAGGCCCCTTTCAGGCTACTGGTACGGCGTGCGGCAACCGCGTCCTGCGAAACCAGAATTTGCACTGTCGTGGCCTGCCGTGAGAAAGCAGCGATCCCGCTGGCGGCAGTTTGCGCGGGAACATCGAAGCGCCAGATCTCTGCCGGCCCAGTCGCTGCCGCCGTCAGCAGCAATGACAGCAGCGGCACTGCGCACACTTTCTTCCAGCACATGTCGTTCCCTTGCAAAGCGGCCCGCGCGGCATGCCTGGACCTCATGACTCAAGGACGAAGCACAGCGACGCTTCCTTATTTGCACATCCTGCAGGCAACCGGTACGGCTGCACACGCAACGATGCAGCCACTGCTGACGTGCCCTGAGCGGTGCGGTGCGGTGTCGATTGGCTCCGCGCCTGCGCCTGCTCGGCGGTGCGTGCGCCAGGAATCACTGCCGACATCACCTGCGGTGCGGCGGCGGCTATCGACAGGTGCTTGTGTTGATCCAGTAACGCCACTGCCACAGCGCAGGACAACGCCGCCGCCGAGCCGATGGGCCAAGTCAAGCTCGCATTCGACTACACCCATCTCGGCCCGGACGGCGCGGAGTTGTTCGCCGCCATCGTGGCCGACGAGTTGTCGCAGCAGTTGCCTGCGCTGCGGCCGCTGTTGATTCCCTAGGACCACAAACCAGCGAGGGCGACCCGGCATCTGCACACCGATGCTCTACCCGGCATGGCGCTCAGCCGGTACGCCGTTCGCGAAACCAGTACAGCGCCAAGCCGAGCCCCCCGCCGATCAGACCTCCCACCACGATGCCATGGGCAAACCCCTGGCCGTTGAAGTGAGCCACCAGCGCCCCGATCGCCATGCACGGCAGCGAGATTCCCGCCACCCCGCGGCGCCGCGCAAGGCGGCATGCCTGCGCGGCACGTTTGCGTTCGCGCTGCAGCCGCGCGCGTGTCTCCGGCAGCATGATGGCTTCGGCGATGGCATCGGCTTGCGTGCGATCCATGTGGCGCGTGTCCTAAGAGTCGATCATGACGCCCGCCGCGATGGCGGACTCTTCCGTGAAAGTATCGGTGGCTCCGAATGGCTGCACAAGCAAAAACGAGAGCAAGGTGCACATGGCGATCGATACGCTGGCGCAGCGATCAAGATTGCTTTTGTAGATCAGGGCTATACCGGCCAGGAGCGGGCACAGAATGCGGCAACACTCTCTCGACAGTCATAACACGCTCCAGAAAAGATCTGAGCAACGCTCCCGTGAGCTTTCAGCCGACAACCGAGATAATCTGCATCAAGCACAGTGTTGGTTTGTCAGCAAGTCGATGGCAGAGGCTTCTGATCGCAGCGCCTGCTAGGGTTTCACGTGGAAAACCGATGATTCTTCTTCGGAAAATCCATCTTCGCCGTCAATCCTCTCCGGCCAGGGGATGGATCCCACACCTGCGGTGCTACGGAAAACCAGAGAAACGCTGGTACACCCAGTAAATCCTTGATGTCTCGGTGTCATAGGCCATGACGTTAATTGCATTCAAAGAAGATGGCAAGTCCGGACCAGCATAATCCGCTGGGTTCGACACCCGGGCGAAGAAAAAGCGTGAGGAATTCATTTCAGGGGGTTTTGGACATCCCTGCAAGTGATCTAATGGCATTTCAAATTTAAATAGATCAAATTCGTCATACTTGTCAGGGCCTCGGTACCAAATTCCGCGCGCCGCGTGACTTTCCCAGAACGTTTCTGGAATACTCGCCACATCGACAGCGTAGAAGTAGTACATGTCTCCGAAAAAATAATCGGTTTCCCCGCAGACTTGCGGTATCCCGCGCAAAGACGTGACCTGCCCGAGTCCACTGCGCTGCAACTGTTCGTGCATGCTGACGATGGTATCAAGGCGTTGCTGTAGTCCTAATACCATCCACAGATGCGCGCCCGCTGCTGCGACGATCCCACATGCCAGCACAAGACGCTTCAATAGTTTGATCAGAATGCGCATCGATCATCCCGAGAGCCGATGGTATTACCATCGCATGGCGGCGCCCGCCACGCTAGCAGCCGCGCTTTTGAGCGGCGTTGAATTGGCTGGGCGGTTGCGCTTGCGTCGCAGACCATTGTTTGCGCCTGCGCAAGCTCATCATCTTCGGATAGCACGGCAGCAGACCGGTTGAGCATGCGCGTGCTGCCATAGCTCGCCAATCCGTCACTCGTTGCAGTCGCCCATGGAATCAATGCGGCTCGAACACCTGCAATGCCGCGCGTGGCGGTCCATTACCCAACCACAACGTTGCCACACTGATCGGCAACCTGAAATGACGCGGACCGGCACTGCCCGGATTGATATACAGCACGCCATCGCGCGTCTGGATCGAGGGTTTGTGCGAATGCCCGCTGATGACGATATCTGCCGCCACGCCCGGTGCCAGCGTTTTCAGATGCCGATGGTATGAAACCTGCACCCTCTCGCTGAATAGAACTGAAGGTGCAAGAGCCCAAGCACTCCGATCGCATCGCAGGGGTGCGCCCATGCGATGGCCGCGCACTACTGACCACCCGGTGTTCCGCGCACCGTTACCTTGCCTGGCATCGGTGCACGCGGCTGGCAGCAGACATACTCTTTGACTGTGGCGGCTTTGACTGTGGCGGCTTCGACACAGGCGGATCGCACGACGGCAGACCGCTGAAATACGCTCGCACCGCCATCGCTCGACAGTTCACCGTATCTGCCCGTTGCCAGCGGAATCACCGCAATTCCAGCAATTGCAGTGTTGCACGCGGTGGTCCGTCGCCCAACCACAGGGTTGCAACGCTGATCGGCAAACTGAAACGACGTGGGCCTGCACTGCCCGGATTGACGTACAACACGCCATTGCGGCTGTGCACCGACGGCATGTGCGAATGACCGCTGATGACGACCTCTGCCGCCACGTCCGCCGCCAGTGTTTTCAGATCGTGCAGCACATGGATGCGCACGCCGGCGATCACCAGATCCAGCGTCTGCGGCAAGACGGCCGCCCAGGGTTTGTCATCGATATTGCCGGCGATCGCGTGCACTGGCGCCAGCGCCTGCAATGCGGCTAGGACGTCGGGTTTGCCCACGTCACCGGCATGAATGAGTGCAGCGCATCCGGCAAGTGCCGTGACCGCTTCCGGCCTGAGCAGGCCGTGCGTGTCGGACACCAATCCGATGCGTAACGGGGTAGGCATTGTCGATGTCTCAACCAGCAGGCAGCGAAGTGTTTTGCGCGGATGGTGGCATCGCCACACGGCACCTCAGCAGGCTGTCTTCGGCATGGCCCAGCCAGCCCATCGATCCGGCAGCGCCGGGCTTGCTGCCCGGCGCCGTGCAGTTAACTCACCCGTGCGGCGTGAGCACGATGACGCCCAGCGGCGGTAACAGCAGCGGCAACGACTGGGCGTGGCCGTGCATGGATTGTTGCTCAGCGGTCACGCTGCCACCGTTGCCCAGATTGGCACCGCCGTAGATGCCGGCATCGCTGTTGAACACTTCGCGCCATTGGCCGCCCTGCGGCACGCCGATGCGATAACCGTGCTGCACCACCGGGGTGAAGTTGATCACCACCAGCACCGGCGCATCGCCGCGTTTGCCCTTGCGCAGGAACGCGAGCACGCTGTTGGCCGCGTCATCGCCGACGACCCAGGCAAACCCGGATGGATCGTCGTCGTATGCGTGCAATGCCGGGTATTGCACATACAGCCGATTCAAATCGCGCACCAGTGTTTGCACACCGCGATGGCGCGGGTCGTCGAGCAAGTGCCACGGAATGCCGCCGTCGTGATTCCATTCGGTGGGCTGGCCGAACTCGCAGCCCATGAACAGCAACTTGCGCCCGGGGTGGGTGAACATGAAACCCAGATACGCACGCAGATTGGCAAACCGCTGCCAGTCGTCGCCCGGCATGCGGCCCAGCAACGAGCCCTTGCCGTGCACCACTTCGTCATGCGAGATCGGCAACACGAAGCGCTCCGAATACGCATAGACCATGCTGAAAGTCAGCTCACCGTGGTGGTAGCGGCGGTAGATCGGGTCCAGCCCCGCGTAATGCAGGGTGTCGTGCATCCAGCCCATGTTCCACTTGTAGTGAAAGCCCAGGCCGCCATGCGCGACATCGGCGGTGACGCCGGGAAACGCGGTGGATTCTTCGGCAATCATCACCGCGCCCGGGGTGTGCTCGCGCACCACTTCGTTGAGCCGGCGCAGGAACGCGATGGTTTCGTAATTCTCGCGTCCGCCGTGGATATTGGGCACCCACTCGCCTGCATTGCGGCTGTAGTCGCGATACAGCATCGAGGCCACCGCATCCACGCGCAGGCCATCGACGTGGAAGCGCTGCAGGAACTCCAGCGCGCTGGCGATCAAAAACCCGGACACCTCGCGGCGGCCGTGGTTGTAGATCAGCGTATTCCAGTCGCGATGGAAGCCTTCGCGCGGGTCGGCGTGTTCGTACAGCGCGGTGCCGTCGAAATGCGCCAGGCCGTGCGCGTCGGTGGGAAAGTGCGCCGGCACCCAATCGACGATGACGCCGATACCTTCGCGGTGGCAGCGATCGACAAAGCGCGCAAAGCCATCGGGCGAGCCAAAGCGCGCGGTCGGTGCGAACAAGCCCAGGGGTTGATAGCCCCATGAGCCGCCGAACGGATGCTCGGTCACCGGCATCAGTTCGACGTGGGTGAAGCCCATATCGGCCACATATGGGATCAGCCGGTCGGCCAGACCATCCCAGTCCAGATCCACGCCCTCTTCGCGCAGCCAGGAACCGGCATGGATCTCGTAGACGCTCATCGGCGCGTCGTGCGCCTGGCGGCGCGCACGCGTGGCCATCCAGCCGTCGTCGCTCCACTGGTGCGGCGTAGGGTCGGCCACGATCGAAGCGGTGCCGGGTGCAAGCTCGGCGCGACGCGCGACCGGGTCGGCCTTGGCCGGCAGCTCGTGGCCGTGCGGGCCGCGCAGCTGATATTTGTAATGCGCGCCAGGGCCGACATCGGGCACGAACAGCTCCCACACGCCGGATTGGTGACGCAGCCGCATCGGGTGACGGCGCGCGTCCCAACTATTGAAGTCGCCCACCACCGCCACGCGCGAGGCATTGGGTGCCCACACCGCAAAGCGCGTGCCGCGCACGCCGTCCACCTCGACCACGTTCGCGCCCAGCGCATCGGCCAGCTGCAGATGGTGGCCTTCGCTGATCAGGTGCAGGTCGAAGTCGCTGAGCTGCGGCCCGAACGCGTACGGGTCAGCCGTCTCCTGCTCGCCGCCGGGCCAGCCGATGCGCAGCCGATACGCGCCTTGTGCAGGCAACTCACCGGCAAACAGGCCCGCTTCCGGGCCGGCCTCCAGGGCAATCGTCTGCCCGTCGTCGAGCACGGCGCTGACATGGCCGGCGCCCGGCAGATAGGTGCGCAGCAAGCGCCCTGCGTCGGTCGGGTGCGCGCCCAACACGGCGAACGCATCGCCGTGGCGCGCTTCGGCCAGGGCGCGTACCACGCCGGGGTCCCATCGATTGGTCACTGCTGTCATCCCTCCACTCATCATGTGTCTCCTGCACCGGCGCGTGCGCGTTGCAGGATGCGTCGCAAGCCTTCAATCGGCACCATCAACCAGCCCGGGCGATTGGCCGCTTCGTAACGCACTTCGTAACAGGCCTTCTCCACCAGGAACAGCAAGGTGGCTGCGTTGAACGCCGCCGGCGCAATCCACGGATGGGCGCTGGCGTCGAGCACGGCATGGTAAGCGTCCAGGAAGGCTTGCGTGGAGCGGCGGCGGAACTGCGCCAGAAATTCATCAAGATGCGTGTCCACACCGACGCCTGCGCGTGCGGCAGTACCTTCTTCGCCACGCGCCGAAACCTCGCTGGCGTAATCGAGCGAGCGCAGGAAACCGGCTACATCGCGCAACGGGCTGGCCTTGGCGCGACGCTCGGCCAGCGGCTTGGCCGGCTCGCCTTCGAAGTCGATCAACACCACATCATCGAAGGCCACCAGGATCTGGCCCAGGTGGAAATCGCCATGCACGCGGGTCAGCAGCGAATCGGCCAGCACGCTCGGCGCCTTGGCCAGCAAGCTGTCCAGCTGCGGGCGCTCGGCGAGCACCGCTTCCAGTGCCTCGCGCTCGGTCGCGTCCTCGCTCCCCGACAAGCGTGCGTTGACCATCTCCCACATCTCTTCGACCTGCCGCGCCACACCGGCCACCACGTCGTTGGCCGTCGGCAGATCGATCCGCTGCGGTGCGAAGTCCGCATCGTCGGTAGCGCGTGACAGGGCTTCGTGCAACTCGGCCAGGCGCTTGCCAACCACGGCCGCAAACGCGTCGTAGCCAGCGATGGCTTCGGCGCGCGACTCGTCGGTTTGCGCGGTGGCGTATTCGTCGAAGCTGCGCGCCAGATGGTCCAGCGTCCAGCGCCAGGCATCGCCCTGATTGCGGATAAAGCCCTGCAGCAGCGCGATGGTGGTGATGGTGCCCTGCCCGTCGACGCGGCTGACGCTGCCCAGCAGCGGCGCTGCATTGGCGTAGCCCAGCTCGGTCAGGCGGCGGCCGATTTCGATTTCTGGGTTCGCACCGATTGCCACATGCCGCAGCAGCTTGAATACCGCCTTGTCGGCGACCACCAGCGAGCTGTTGCTCTGTTCGGCCGACAACCAACGGATGTCCGGATCCGCCGGGATCTCCAGCTTGGTCAGCGCCGGCGTCGCTTCAAAGCGCACCTGGCCTTGCTGCGAAGGATCATCGCCATCGCAGAAGTCCAGCGTCGCATTGGTCCGCAAGGCATCGATCACGCCGCGCACCATCGGCTTGAGCGCAAACGCATCGGTGAGATAGCCCACCTCGCGCCCTTGGCGCACGCGCGCCAGGGCCAGCTGTTCGGCCAGGGTGCTGGGCTGGTCGCGCTCCCACACGATGCCGATCGGCAGCATGTAGGACGCGTGGTGGCCGTCTTCCAGCTCCACGTCCAGCTCCAGCAAACTCATTGGCTCATCGCCCGGCAATGGCGTGCGGCGCGAGATACGCACGCTGCGCAGCGCCTGATCCTTGGCCGAGAACCAGCGCCGCGCCGACAGCCACGCCGGCAGGATTTCACCTTCCAGGGTGGGCAGATGCGGCAGCAGCGCGTTGCTTTCGTCGGTGTCGCTGCGCAGTACCAGCGTGCGGTAGTCCGGCAACGGCACCGGGCTAGGCACATGCCAATCCGGCAAGGTGCCTTCGCTGACCAGCTGAAACGCGTAGAAGCCGAACGGCGGCACCGTGAGCAGATAGGTCAGCCGGCCGATCGGCGGGAAGCTGCCGCCGCCGATGATGTCCACCGGCACGCGGCCTTCGAACTCGGACAGATCCAGTTCCACCGCCTGTAGTGTGTGCGACAGGTTGGCCACGCACAGCACGGTTTCGTCCTGATAGCAGCGCAGATACGCCAGCATGCGGCGGTTGCCCGGGTACAAGAAGCGCAGCACGCCGCGGCCGAACGCCTGGTAGCGCTTGCGCACGCTGAGGATGCGGCGGGTCCAGGTCAGCAGCGAATGCTGGTCGCGGATCTGCGCTTCCACATTCACCGCCTGAAAGCCGTACAGCGGGTCCATCACCGGCGGCAGCACCAGCTGTGCCGGGTCGGCGCGCGAAAAACCGCCATTGCGGTCGACCGACCACTGCATCGGGGTGCGCACGCCATCGCGGTCGCCCAGATGGATGTTGTCGCCCATACCGATCTCATCGCCGTAATACAGCACCGGCGTGCCCGGCATGGTCAGCAACAAGGAGGTCATCAATTCGATACGGCGGCGGTCGCGCTCAAGCAGCGGCGCCAGGCGGCGACGGATGCCCAGATTGATGCGTGCGCGACGGTCCGAGGCGTAGGTCTGCCACAGATAATCGCGCTCCGAATCGGTGACCATTTCCAGCGTCAACTCATCGTGGTTGCGCAGGAAGATCGCCCACTGGCAGCTCTCCGGAATCTCCGGGGTTTGCCGCATGATGTCGGTGATGGGAAAGCGGTCTTCGCGCGCGATCGCCATGTACATGCGCGGCATCAGCGGGAAGTGGAACGCCATATGGCATTCGTCGGCGTTCTGGCCGAAATACTGCTGGGTATCTTCCGGCCACATATTGGCTTCGGCCAGCAGCATGCGGTCAGGGTATTCGGCATCCAGGGTGGCGCGGATCTTGCGCAGGATGGCGTGGGTCTCGGGGAGATTTTCGTTGGAGGTACCGGAGCGCTCGATCAGGTACGGCACCGCGTCCAGACGCAGGCCATCCACACCGCGGTCCAGCCAGAAGCGCATCACTTCCAGCACCGCCTCAAGCACCGCGGGGTTGTCGAAATTCAGGTCCGGCTGATGCGAATAGAACCGATGCCAGAAGTACTGGCCGGCCACCGGGTCCCAGGTCCAGTTGGACTTTTCGGTATCGCAAAAAATGATGCGTGTGCCTTCGTATTCCTGATCGGTGTCCGACCAGACGTAGAAGTCGCGCTCCGGCGAGCCGGCCGGCGCGTTGCGTGCACGCTGGAACCACGCATGCTGATCGGAGGTGTGGTTGATCACCAGCTCGGTGACCACACGGATGCCGCGCGCATGCGCCTGCGCCACCAGCTGTTCGAAGTCAGCGATGGTGCCGTAGTCCGGATGCACCGCCATGTATTCGGCGATGTCGTAACCGTCGTCGCGGCGCGGGCTGGGGTAGAACGGCAGCAACCAAATGGTGTCCACGCCAAGTTCGGCGATGTAATCCAGCTTGGAAATCAGTCCCGGAAAATCGCCGATGCCATCGTCGTTGGAGTCGAAAAACGACTTGACGTGCACCTGGTAGATGATCGCGTCCTTGTACCAAAGCTGATCTGCGATCACCGCCGATTGTTCTGCGTCGGCCTGTAAAGCGGGAACTGCATTCATGCGACCTCTCCTGCGCGGATGCGCCATAACGCGAACGGTCGCGCTGCCTCTACACGGATGTGCTGGTGTTTGCCTTGCCACTCGAACCGATGCCCGTCCCACAGATCTTCCACCGCAACGGTGGCGTGATCGGGCAAGCCCAGTTCCCACAACGGGATTTCGATATCCGCCTCCTGGCCGGCATGCGGGTCCAGGTTGATCGCCACCAGCACCATGCTGCGGCTGCGCGACAGATACCCGGCATCCAGGAACTTGCCGAAATACAGCACCTGGTCGTTATGCGCCTGATAGAAGCGCGTCCCCAGATGCGATTGCAGTTCCGGGTGCATGCGGCGCAGCTGATTGAAGCGGGTGATCTCATCGACGATGTCGCCGGGCGCCCGCTCGGGCCACGCACGCAACTGGAATTTCTCCGAGTCCAGATACTCTTCCTTGCCCGGTGCCAGCGGCGTGGCCTCGCACAGTTCGAAGCCCTGGTACATACCCCACAACCCGGACAACGTCGTCGCCAATGCAGCGCGGATCAGATGCCCGTTGCGCCCGCTGGTTTGCAGGAACAAGGGATTGATGTCCGGCGTATTGACGAAGAAGTGCGGGCGGAAGCACTCGCGCGGCACGCCTTCGTTCAACTCTTCCACATAGTCCTGCAGTTCGTGCTTGTGGTTGCGCCAGGTGAAATAGGTGTACGACTGCGAAAAGCCGCACTTGGCCAAGCGGTACATCATCTTCGGCCGGGTAAAGGCTTCGGACAAAAACACCACGTCAGGGCGACGCCCGCGCACATCGGCAATCAACCACTCCCAAAACGGGAACGGCTTGGTGTGCGGGTTGTCCACCCGAAACAGCGTGACACCTTCATTGACCCAGAACAGCACTGCGTCGCGCAGCGTGTTCCACAAGTCCGGCACCGCGCCGCTGGCGTAGAAATCGACGTTGACGATGTCCTGGTATTTCTTCGGCGGATTTTCCGCATACGGGATGGAACCGTCCGCGCGCCAGGTGAACCAGTCCTTGTGATCGCGTAGCCACGGATGGTCCGGCGCACACTGGATCGCAAAATCCAGCGCCACTTCCAGACCATGCGCACGCGCAGCCTGGATCAAGCGACGGAAACCCTCCAGCCCACCGAGCTCGGCATGCACCTCGGTGTGGCCGCCATCGGTGGCACCGATCGCGTACGGGCTGCCCGGCTCGCCATCGACGGCGGTGACCGAGTTGTTGCGGCCCTTGCGGTTTTTCGCCCCGATCGGATGGATCGGCGGCATGTACAGCACATCGAAGTGCATCGCGCGGATATGCGCCAGGCGTTCGATCACGTCGTCGAAGGTGCCGTGCCGCGCCACATCGCCGCTTTGCGAACGCGGGAACAGCTCGTACCAGCTGGCAAAGTGCGCCGCGCGACGTTCCGATTCCACCCGGTAGGTCACCGGCGTCTCGGAGCGGAACGGCTTGTCGTCGGCCAGCGCCATCGCCTGCGCGGTGTCCGGTTCCAGCACGATGGCCAGCTGTTGCAGCGGCTCACTCTGCGCACCGATGCGGGTAAGCAGGGCCTGCAAGCGCTCGGCCAACGCACCGGTGCTGCGTGCATGCGCAGCCTGCACCACGGCCACCGCCTCCTGCACGTCTACCGGCAACACCGTGTTGGCCGCGCGCTTCTTTTCCAGATCGGCATGCAAAGTGGCGAAGACATCGCGCCAGCCCTCCACACGGAATTCATAGGTACCGATGCGCTCCAGCGGGAACTCCGCGCGCCACCGGTCGTTGCCCAGCGCACGCATCGGCGCGCTGGACCAGGTCTTGGCATCGGCCGGCCGCCACAGCACCGCCACCGCGATGCGGTCGTGCCCGTCGCAGAAGGCATCCGCTTCCACGCAGATGCGGTCGCCCACCGTGCGTTTGACCGGGAAGCGACCGTTATCGACCGAGGGCGTCACCGATTCGATGCACACCCGCGGCCAGGCAGCCGCGGTCTGCGCACGCGGCCGCATGCGCGGCACTGCCAGCACATGGCTTGCCGGCACGCTGCGGTACACGCGCACTTCGCTAGGTTCCAGTGCGTCGAGCGTTGCGCCGGACAAGGTGCGGCCATCTTCGGCCACCAACGCCTCGGCATCGCCAAGCAGCCGCAACAGATCCGATGCCGGCACCGGCACCACATGTCGCGTATCGCCATTGATCAATAACAAGGCGGGTAAACCGCCCAACGGGTCGACCGCAACCGCTGTCAGGCCGGTGGTTTCGCGTAGCAGCGGGCGCAGCCGCATGCCGGCATTGCTGGTCGGCAACCCATCGGCCGCGCGAATCGACTGTGGCAAAGCATCCAGCTGCGCATCGTCCAGCAACCAGGCGCCACCCAGGGCCAGCGCCAGCTGCCAGTGCTGCTCGGGCGATGCCGCACGCTTGCCATCGGGCGCATCGAGCACAGCAATGACCTGCGATGCCAGCGCACGCAGCGCAGTGTCTTCATCGAAGAACCAACTGCCGCGCCCGTCCCACCACGCCAGCGACGAAAACGCCGCATCGAAGCCGGCACCAGACAACTGCTGCAAGGCTTCCAGACCCAACCCAGGCGTCCACGCCGCAAACACCACCTCCGGCGCCTGCGCATGCACGCGCGCGATCAACTCGCGCCAGCGCTGCACCGGCACCTGTTGCGGCTGCAATAGCCGGAAACCGCCAACTCCCTGCCCGGCCCACTCCAGCAGGCGCACACTCCACCACTCCACCAGCGCCGCGCCTTCCTGCGCATAAGCAAAGCGCGCCTCGGCCACCTCCGGCGTGCCCCGCGGCTGGCGCGGGTCCGGCACCGCCGTGCTGCGTGCACGAAACCACTGCGGGTTATCGCGCACCACCGCGCTGGCGCCACCGATTTCATCCAGGCGCACATCGATCAACAGCTTCACGCCCGCGCGGTGCGCCGCCTGCGCCGCCTCGCGCAGGTGGCCGTCGTGGACATCGGCCCCAGCCGCCGGCTCGATCAACCGACCTTCCGCATCGCGCGCGAACGGCGCCGCCATCACCACGTAGTCGCAGCCCGCCTCGTGGGCCACACTGCAGCGCTGCTCCAGCCCGGCAGACGAAGACGCCTCATTGAGAACACAGATCCGCATGGCGCCTCCTCAGCAGACCACGGCGCGCGAACGCACCGTGACGGTGGGAGACATATCGCACGCGTCATGTCGCCACGCCGCAGCGACTCGCGGAGGAAGCGCCGGTCCAACACCCGCCTGGATCACGCCTTGCCGCCCCGACCCCTGCCAGCGCGACGCCCGACCGACCCTGCTACCTGTGACTGCACTCATGCGCAACTCCGCAACGATTCTTGACCCATGCAGTCAAACACTCCCATTGCGAATTTCATGTGTCGGTCGAATTGACGAAAATCAAACAAGCGCGGCGGTGCGGGATGCCGGTCATGCATGGAATCCGGTACTTGGGTTGAACGTCGGCCACACCCTTCACGCTGCTGCAGTAAGCTGGATGCCCACCCTGCAAGGAGAGCGAGGATGCGGATCTATTTTGCGATGGCACTGCTGATTGTCGCCCTGGTTGCACACGCAACAGAGCCGAAGCTGGACTTAAAGCGCGCTCAGGAGATCGCCACGCGTTGGCAGGACTTCAGTGTTAACGATGACATCGTGAAGGAAGACTACGTAGGTTTCCTGCAGGTGGTCGATCTGGACCAGGACGGTGTCGATGAGATCGTCTATCTCAGCGCGTCGTATTGCTCCGGGTCCACGGCCGAATGCCCGAATGGCATTACCGTTCTCAGCAAACTCGTTCCCAGGAAGACACAAACGCTCAGCGTTCCCATGGATGAATGGGAAACCAGGGCGCGCAAGACCGGCTATACGCCGGATGCGAATGAGCAGATTCCCGGCGAAGTGATGAGCCTCAGCATCAAGGACAAGCGCATTGAGGTTGTCTTTGTCGTGCAGAAGCAATCGCCCATCTGCAACCGGGAACAGCGCAATCCCGACGGATCCGAGCGCTGCCCGGCGCCAGGGCGCTACACCTGGGCCTATACCTGGAAGCGCGGTACGTTGACACGTGTCGCCCAGGGCGAGCGTTACGAACGAAACACATCGACGGCCAACTTTCCGGTCCCTGTTCTGGGCACATGGGTCACTGCGGGCA
Source organism: Xanthomonas sp. WHRI 8932A (assembly GCF_035012785.1). Classification (NCBI taxonomy): domain Bacteria; kingdom Pseudomonadati; phylum Pseudomonadota; class Gammaproteobacteria; order Lysobacterales; family Lysobacteraceae; genus Xanthomonas; species Xanthomonas sp. WHRI 8932A. The sequence goes on along the minus strand of NZ_JAYGQQ010000012.1, from coordinate 109,224 downwards.
CCGCGTGTGGCGATCTGGATGCGGCCGACCCAAAGCACACCATCCAGGTGGAGTGGAACACCATGACCGGCAAAGGCGAGGAACGATGGCCCACGTCGGTCACCCTGCTGGCGCGCACGCCATGGACATGGCGGGTGATTACGACATCGGCACGAGCACCACACGAGGAAGTGCCTGCCGTCTTCATGCTGACCGAGACGGAATCACGGCTGATCATTGCCGAACGGGCACGGGTCAGGACGTTTGATCGCTGCCGCTGAGGCGCTGCGCCTGAGCGGGATCGTTGCCGTAGTTGGTTGGTGTCTTCAAGCCCTGTTGCCAAGTGTTTCACAAGGTTTGCGGGCTGTTCGGCCAGGAAGTTTCAAAGAGAACGGCCCTGCTCGAATGCGTGTTGCGGAAGCTCCCGCGCACACCACGGGTAGAAACGCGCAAACACTGGCCGTGCATTGATCGACCCGCATGGGTCGCCCCGAAACAGTTCGAATGAAAAGCGCACACGCGGCTCAAAGTCTGTGACCGCATCAAAAAAATAGATGCAGCACTATTTATCGCGATGTTTACGCTACTTAAAGCGGGCGGGACCCTGCACATCTAACCAAACGTTCGTCCACGCTTGGCAGCTGCGCAGGCCTTCACACGCACCACCGCCTCATAGCTCTCCCGGCCACAAGTTCACGGGCGAAGAGCCTATCAAGTTAACCAATTCCGCAGATCCCAATTCTAAGGAAAATTGTTTTCGCGATTCTTACTGGATAACCGTTCAAGCGCACGAAGGTCGTGCGTGCTTTCCAGCATCGAAGTCCTTGAGCAACTACCAAGGATTAGAGGTTGCTCGCCATGGGAATACACGAGCACATTAGAACCCTGGAGAGGAACGAAGCCATCACTGACAAAATTGACTGATTCTTCCGCCGTTGTCGTGACAGTATCGCCACGATGCAAGCTTCCCTTCCAGACTTCGAGAACACGAAGCTGCGCGAACTGAAAATTCTCTCGGCTAAAGCCAGGTGATGGATAAATCCTCTCGACACGCGCTGAGAACACATCTTGTGCGGCCGAATAAGCGTGTGTCACAGATATCGACCTGCCACATGACACGGCGGCAGCGGGCGCGGCCATCAGGGATAAAGCAAGAAGTGCGAAGACTTTCAGCATGCTTGAAATGCACCTAGGCTGATCCAGCTCACGCAGCAGGCGGGGGCCCAATGAGTTCGTTCTTCTTGTCCGGGCCGGTTTGAATCGTTGATCAGGGATCAGCCCGGTCACGAGAATTGCGCTTGAATATTGCTGCCAGCCAGCCAAACCCAAACAAAACCAAAGCTGGACCTATACCAAGACCCACGAAGCCACCTGTGTATTCGGGTTGACGCTGCACAAAGGTGTTGTAAAGGACCCAGGCAATAATGCACAGCCCGATACCAGCGCACAGCAGGCCGAACAAGGCTTGCGGCACTCCCATGACAACGCTTGCCAGCCGTAAGCGTCGGCTGGGGTTCGGAGTGTCCCGCAGTTCCTGCGCCAGATCAAACCAATAGAGGATGGAAAGAACCAGGCCAACCGGAACACCCAGGAAAAACCAGCCATTTAGGCTGACAAGCGGCAACGACAGCACTAATACAGCCAGGGAGAGCAAAAGCCTGCGCGTGGTACTGGACATCAACCTAGCACCTGAGTTAAGCCGCGCCACGAAGTGGCGCTGGTCTGCGGGAAACAGAGGCAGTTTGGTTCTCCGGCCTATTCCAAGCGTTCTGCAGCATCTTTTGCAAGCTCAGCTTTCGCTCCCTGTCTGCAAAGAAAATTCATCTGGCCACTTTAGCTGCTCTTTTTAGCACACGCCCTTTTTAGCATAGCTCCGCTCACTATCAGCTCGGCGCATCTGCTACACCCGCTGCATCTCACGCGACGGCTTGACTGCATCGAAGATACCCCGGACGAATGCTGCGAGGGTCTGCGCATGCAGGCGATCGACTGTTCTCTTGGCAAAATGTGCTGCTTGGGCGTGGTGCGCCTCGATTTTTACAATGCAGTCGTCCGGAGAAGATCATGAAGGTCTTGCGGCCCAGGCGAGATGATTGAGGTTGAACCGTTACATGTGGCCGTCAGCATGAACTCAGACTTGATTGGCTGATCCTCGATAGTGCGAACACCGTCGATGACGCATAAGACGCCGAAGAGTGTTGCATCAGCCGCTATTGCCAATGCGGCGGCAACATTCTCTTGGTCGGCAGGATCAAGACCACGATACCAAGCGGACAAGCTCACCAGAGATTGAGAGGACCTACGACCCGGCGAAGCGTTGAGAAGGTTTACGCAGTCATCAACCGCGGTATCCGCACATTCTTTTTTTAGCGCTTTAACAAAATCGCCTGGGGTCATCTTGGGTCCTGGCTGTTGAGTTGGACGGATCCGAGAAGCCGCATCGGTTAAATGAATTGCCACGGTGCGAACACCTGGAATTCAACGACATAGATCTCTTCACAGGTCTTTGTAATACGTTCCACCAGATCATCCCACGCAGAAAAATTGCTGAATCTTGCTGCCGTCCTCTCCACGGTGCACAGGTCTAGGATCAGCTGCTCGCGCAATCACCAGGCCATGATTGCTTCGCTCTCAAAGGCATGAGTGACGTTTGTGCGCAACTCGGTGTTTCTGGGCTCTCTACAGCGATCAAATCTGTTACCTAAAGCAAGAACTCCACACCTGTACCCTTTGATGTAATGAAGGTCCCAAAGGCTCACGACTAATGCACTGTGCTCCGTCCAAGAGCTTACTGACCAGTTGATGCTCTTGATGGTCGCACTCTAACTAAGGAATACTCCAGAAATTCCTTTCTTCATGAGCATGTTGATATTGAAGGCGTGACGTGTTGCAGAGCTGGTTCCCGGTCGAATGAGATGCCACAAAACGCGCTATTCATAGCCACGTCCTGCCCACAGGAAACTCGCAAAGAGACGATATGAATTGGTAACACTAAGACCCGGCCGAAGAACGAGCTCAGACTCTTACGCCCGAGCGACGGATAACGGGATCAGGTTAGATTTCCAACCCCGTTTTCCGTTGTTTGGCAGGCAATAGCGCGCTGGGTCTGCCGCGTCCACCAGGAACGCGGCCAACCGGGCGAACAGATAGGAGCGGATTGCGCGATCCCGCAAGCGAACATACAGGTAGCTTCACTCCCTACTTCCCACAGGCCGATGCCTAGGGGCCCAATCGTACAGAACGGCATTGCGCGGTGCTCCTGGCGAGCAGGAAGTCTGGCGGTAGGCAAAGCCTCAGAAGCAAGTGCTTCTCCGGGTCAGCGGGCGATTCCCGTCAAGGTGTGTAGCCCCACTGCCCGATGATCGCTTCCAGGACGGCTTGATTCGGCGTGCTCGCACCTGGACATGTCATCAGATATGTCCGGCGTGCCGCCGCCGTGGCCGGAGGATTGAAAACCGGGCTCCATACCTGGATGGCGTGGAAGGCTGTGATCGGCACTGCACATTCGGGACTCGGTGCGCCGAAGCCGGACACGGCGGCCATGCACAGAAACACCGAGCAAGGATCTGCCGTCTGGGCGCGCGCGGGGGCGCTCAGGCCAAGGCCTAAAGCCGCAGCCAGTGCGAAATTAATGGCAATGATGCGTAGTTTCACGATGAATACCTCCCTGGTAGTGGTTGAAATGACATGCCTGTCTCCGGGCCACTTGCCATGAGCGTGGCTCAGCGGGACAGCCCCGGCACCGCTTGCGATGGTGTCGGCTGGGTCACCTGATTTTCCGTCTTCGCCAGAATGGCGGTGGTGAGGGTATCACGCGACCCGCGCGCCGTGTGAGGATTCGGCACGGCCGGCTGGCCGCCGAGTAAAGTGCTTTGGTAGCCAGTCCAGTGCTAAGGCGCGACGGACAAACGCCTGCTCAGCCATCCAACGTTCTTTGGCTACGCCACAGCCACGACGGCCATGCTCAGCAATGACCTACAATCGCGGTACGAGAGCTCAGGCGTTACGACGGCCTGTGATCGTCAGGTCGAACGTTTCAAGTCCAACTGCTCTTGGCACGTGCTTGACTCTATCCGCCACTAAAGCGTTTGCCGTTGAATCGGGAGTTCCTAATGTGGGGCGGGGCCGATTCACCCACTGCCAGAGGCTGATCAAGCCGCTCGTATACTCCGGATCATGCTCGGGCGTGTACTGAAGGTTGTAAAGGTGGGAGCGTTGCCGTCATCTGTGACGGAACGCGTGAGGCGAATAATCTCTTTCGCGCACTCGCAGCTGCAAAACGCCTTGTTGTTCGAACTCCATCGCGATCATGTATGTGTGGCCCGTGACGCCAGAGCCAGGTCGTACCGCAAAGTGGCGCCGGCATGAAGGGGTTGCCGGAGGGATCTCAGTGAGTCGTTATCTCTCTAGCCCAAGCGCTACAAGTAACGCGTCCTGCTGCACGGGTGAGAACTGACATGTCTTGCCCGTCCGACTGTCACGGTAGGCAAATTGCGAAGCCTCCCAGCTCCAAGCGGCCGAGCCGGTCCAGCGAATTAGGAGGCGAAGATCTCGAATACTTTCGGGGGGCGCCGGGTGGCAGGTGCCAGGCAAGACCTTGTCTAGCGCCTGCAGCTGGCCCGGCTCGCTCAAGAACAAATACCGGTCGCTAGCCCTGGAAAGCGCCGCAGCATCCAGATCCATGATCGAGGTGCTATCGAACGAACGATAGAAAACCTTAGCATTTGGGTGGGGTGGCCGGGCGCCGCAGGCCATGCCAGTACAGGCGGAGAGCGTGAGCACCATGGCCGAACGATTGCGCATAGACCTCATCCAGCACCTTGCCCGTCAATGGGGCCGAGCCCCCACAGCGACATTGCGTTCAATGCTTTGTAGCAGCAGATCCTTACGGCGCGGTACCACGCCTGTTGCTGATGCTAAGGACCTCAGTGATCTCCAAGAATCGCTTATAGGCCCCGAGATTACAGTAGTTGCCGCCTGGGCTGAGCTTCCCCCGCACCACTATGTCAGCGGTTCCCCCGGACCGACCGGAAGCACTGCCGGATGGGATCTCAGCATCCTTGATCAGAGAAAGTAAAGCTGAGCGGACACCCCACTCTTCACCTGGAAGACTGCACCGATTGGACGATTGGTTACATTATTTTCGTATTACTGACGTACATCTTACCTTGCTAATTTTTGAGATATATTTTCCACTTGAAAGAGAGAGGATCTCGCTGCATTACAATATGATTAACACCAGATATTTCATCGCAGTCCGTTCCTGTGGTATCTATCAACTCAAACGCCTTATTTCCACTGCCTTTTAGCCAGCGCTCAACGCTAATTTTCAAGCGATAAGCATAGCCTTTAGGCCATACATCCGTTGCTTTTTGCATCTCAATTATTTGCGCTAGCCGAGCATAAATTACGCCAGTCTTTTCGTGATGGCCTGTCGGCCCCACGCACGCATCTCGGCGTCAAGATCACATGACAACTGAGCGACTTTGCTACGGAGCGGTGCGTGGTGCCGCCGAAGACAAGCGCAATGAGCGCAGCCAGGCAATAACGTATAAGGGCCAAGTACCAAGTTTTCCGCAACTTGCAACGGTGATGACTACTGCCGGCGGCCGACCATCTGCATGCCAGCGAACTGATCCCAACGCACTGCAGATTGTTGCGGAAGTTAATCATGGCAATTAGTCAAACCATGCTCCGCTCTGCATCACACAGGTCATAGGGGGTGGCTGGAATCTCCAGGCGCGTACAGAGGCGAGTAGAACCTCCTCGTACTCGCCTTGAGGCAAGGCATCTTCGCCCTGGAAATGGATGTTAGAGAACGAGATACGGGGATTTACAACTTTTCCATCTCCAGTGACTTCAAAAACCAGGTCAACTCGACCGCGGTACTTTTTCGATGAGTGCGGCAACTCAAGTGGCGCTACGTCACCTAAACGCCTCAACCCAGGATCGCATGAGGGAAAATCTGCATCTCTTACGCAAGCGGCGATAAGTACCGTTGAAAATAAAATTAAGTGCAGCTTTCGAACTAACCTCATAAGCCTACGTCCTTGATTCTCTGGCCGCGCCATCGGCTCGCATTATCCATCAAGATTTAATGCCAGCCCCATAGCACGGAAGTACGTAAGATTTTTAGACACCCATCAGTAGCACGCCACGCCGAGCTAGCGCGAGTATCAGGAAGGTCAGTGTCACTAAGGATATCCTATCTCCCGCGCCTGCTCGCACGTAAAATCGATGTCCGCCTCTGGATTGATCCTCAGGATGATGGCCTCACTGAGAGGCTGATGAGCGAATAACGCCTTTACTGCATCGAGCGCTACCGGAACCTCAAAGTAGTCTTCAGCCCACTCTTTGTAACCGGAGGGCCCGGAGACAAGCAACCACAGCATTTCATCGGCTCCGTCATCATCAAGACTGCCGAGAACTTTGCTCCAGGCGCTGTCCTCTGCTCTACGCCAATAGCAGAACGTGGCGTGTTGCATTGAGAACGCTGGCTCATTGAGAAAAGACGAAAACTCGGCCGGAACTTGAGCTCGAATTTCCTGTGGAATGATAGAGCCGCCTGCAACTTCATGGGCAAAGCCCTTGATGGCTGCGCCCGTCTGGTCCAGGAGCAAGAACCACTCATCGCCAGACCCGTTGCGCATTGATGCCATTTCCGCTTCCGCCGCCCATGCGCTATTGAAGCTGTGGTAGCGGCAATCCCATTCCGGGCTAAGAATCGCATCAAGCATGGCGAGTGATTGCGTCACGCGACGCAACTCCGGGATAGGCGGCAGATCGATTGATTCTTGCATGTGCTTAAACTTCTCAATGGAACTCTGAGTTTAACCCGCCACTGAAATCGGAGCAGGCAGGTTTTCAAACGAAACCGATGCACCTACATCGATGAGTGGAAATTTCAGACTAGCTCTCCTGCTCACCACCGCGCTGCGACCTTAAGAATTCGCTAGCTGCAGGTACCACCAACTCTCGTATCGCTTCGGCTCCTGCCAATGCCTCGCTGCAGACGTCCCATAATTTGAGCGATAGCGCGGGTGAGAGTCTGCCGCTTTGAGCAGCATGCAGAAGGCTACATAGGAGGTCGCCAGGATACCCCTCGGCTTCAAGCAGCGGATCGTCAGCCAAGGCCCCCACGGCCCTTGCGGCGACAGGCGCTGTGGCAATGTCTTGGCGTAGACAGAATGCCAACTCTGCCAAGGACAGTTCCGAGATCAGTCGCTGTTTGAGCATGTGAGCCCGCTCACTCACACCGGACTTAAGCATGGGGCGCTCTGCCAATGATGGATCTGCGTCTATGATTCTCATGACGAGTAGTACTTCATTTGGGTGCAGCCATGAGGCCGCATTGGGTCGACGTTTTTTAGGGAGAAAAGAGTTCTCGCTTAGCTTTCGAGCGTACCGAAAGGTCTCCCGCACGTAAATGACCCCGACCGCGCAAGGTTAGGCTTAAACGCTCTGCTGGTTACCCGCGCTAGCAGCGCTGCTGTAACGGTACAGTCGATAGCCGTCTCTTTGCTCAAAACCCTCAGGCCACCAGCTGCGTCCGAGTCCCCGGTCAGTGATGACAGCCATAGTGACGCCAAACGGATCGTGCAGAGTGTTGGAGATGAGCAGCTCGAACTCATCAGGACGCCCAGTGAACGCATCAATAGCCACCAATGCGGAATCGAGATCGGCACACACTTGATTGCTCATTTGGATCCTATGTCTGAGTCGGCCGATCAACGAAGCAATGCGGCATGATCAATCATCAGGGCACAAACTCGCGCGGCAAAAATGTGGCGCCAGGGCCACGGTAGAAGCTGCCAGGGATGGGGACTGCTCTCCAAGCTGGTGAACGTGCCGACTTGGACATGCTCGAGGACCCCAATCCAGCCAAGGAGGGTTCCAGGGCCGTCGTCATCCCATAGAAAGACATGCCTACCCGGCTGCGGATGCACTGATACCAATGCAATGGGATCGAGGACGTAGAACGCGGTGTCTCCACCTCTACCCCAGCCCTGAGTGTTGAGGTCAGCCCGTACGCGGGGCGTCTCTGCGGGTGGCGAGTGTCCTTGCATTGGGGCCTGGTCATCGACGGGCATGAGCGCCGCGTTCTCGTGATCCTCGGCGACTCGTTGGGCGCCGTCAATTGCTATCGCTCTTCGTGCTCACTGCCTTTCCGCGTTGATCAAACACGCTGACAACCAGTTCGTCGTTGCGCAGGCGGCATAGAAAACGCGCTCTGACCCTACTGTCTACTTAGGCTACCGATCGTCTGCTACAGACAGGTATTCTTCGAGCGTGTTGGCGCGTTCGCAGAGGCGAAAAATTTCGTTTTGCATGACTTGAAAACTGCTTGCGATTTCGCTGCCATAAAGTGACGACTCAAAGGCCTTGCTGGTGCCGTGGAGCTCGAGCCAGGCGCGCTCTGCGCGAACCAGGTTGCCCTTGGACGTATCACGCTGCTTGCTGAGCAGCAACTTATACGCAGCATTCAAGCGCACGTCTTGTCTCTTTTTCTCCGTAGATTGGCACGCAGCAAGAGCAACGTTGTCTGATTCTGCTTCTTCGATGCATTCATAGAATGCACTGGTAATGCCTTTGGGCGCTTGACGCTTGATGACCTGAGCGGTGCTTTCAGATGCTAGCGCTCCCCCGTCAACAAAAAGGACGAGGCAGATGGCGAATATTGTGGCTGCTGTCTTCATGCAGTACAAACCTCAATGGGCTAATGGGGTTGAAGGAAGTGTCTGATCGGGTGGATGAGCCGAATCGTCCCATCCGCCATCGGCGGGCGGGGTGGCCTGGATGAGGGTGAGAGGCACCTTGCATAGTATCCAGGCAAGTCGGTTGCAGGAAGCCTACCGATTCAACCTTCGGTAACCAGGCCTGTCACCAGTTCGCCGTCGCGTACGCTTACGTGCAACTTCTTGCCGATAGCGAAGCCCAGTTGTTCCAGCCAGCGGCCGCGCAGGCGCAGGGTGGGACGGGATGTCGGGAGGTTAGAAACCGCATAGAGTCGGCAGGCGTATTTCCCCGAAGGGGGTTGTCAACCGCCCTCCCGACGCAGGCATTGCGTCAGCGCGGCTTTATCATCATTCGGGCATCGAAAACATGGCACTGATGACTGAATGCTTTGCTACTTTTTGTGCCACATCAAACGTCCAACTTTGTATGAAAGCCAAGCCGCAAGCGCAGTGAAGGCTGGCAGCCAAATTATCATAGACAACCCAAATGCCCAGCTCATGGCCTCCCGATCCCCAGGCTGGGCGTTTCGTATGAAAAACTCCACACCAACAAAAGGAAGATAGACGACAGCAAAGAACAATACTGGAACGATTAAAATAGCTGCGATGCGATAAGTCACAAGGGATATAGTCATGAGAACCAAGTATGCCGGGAACCTCAAATGCTCGGAGGACGTTTAACCTAGATGAGCCCCTATGGACTCTCGCGAAAATCAAACAATATGGCACAGGGATCGAACGTTCCAAACTTTACAATCTCTGCCTCCTGCGTTTGAAAAATTTTTCCGTATCTGGTCCGATACCGAATATGTACCAAGCATGCCAGCTTTGTAGTCATCCCAGAAGCGGGTTCTCCTACCATTCATCATACGGGTATATGAGCAGTTGGCTGGTCATTCAGCAGCTACCACGCTGACAACTAGCTCGCCGTTGCGTATGCGGACTTGGAGTTTGCTGCCGATGGTGAAGCCGAGTTGTTCCAGCCAGCGGCCGCGTAGGCGAAGGGTGGGGATGCGTTGGTGGCTGTCGGGGTAGTAGCCGTAGCCGACGGTGCAGTGTTGCGGGGCACGCGGGTGGCCTGGGCGGCGCGGCTTGCTGGGATCGGGGCGGGGCTCGGGGATGGGGGTGCGTTCGAGGTAGGGCCGCGGGGTGATCGAGGGATCGAGTGAGTGCCAGCCGATCTCGGTGGGCGGCGGCACCGTGGCGCGCTTGCGCGCTGGCTTGGGACTGGACGTGGATCGACGCATGGCAAAGCCCTCCTTGACGAACAAGCCCCGCCGCCGGGTGGCGACGGGATGTCGGGAGGTTAGAAACCGCAGAGAGCCGGCGGGCGTATTTCCCCGAAGGGTGTTGTATTAGCCACCCTCCCGACGCAGGCATCGCGTCGGTTGCGCCCGCAAGACGCTGCAGGCACAAAAAACCCACCGGTTTGACGGAGGTGGGTACCGCTCTCTGAGGAGTTTCTACGCTCCTTGTGGTAGAGATTGCTGTGGGTTTGTTGGGATGTCAACTGCTTTGGCTGGCAAAGCGATGATCAAAAGCCAACAAGGTCGTCGCCCTTTCAGATGAGGCATGGAAATAACTCTGCCCCCCTATCCGGGGAACCCCAGTAAAGCGGTGATCAGGAAATACGATCTCTCACGATCGCAACTGAGTAGGCTTTTCCCCGAAGGCCTACCTCGAGGAGCTAGCAAGAGGCGATAGTTCGTGAGTCGTATCATGGTGGGATGTCTTCGGCGAATTTCCCCAGTCCAGCCTCGGTGAGCACAACGCTGAAGTCACCTAGCTCTCGCACGCCTTTTGTCTTCTTGTGGAGCGAATTCAGGAGTGATGGAAAGTCAAAGCTTCCAAGGATTTCTTCATTTCGAGCGGCTTCTACGATGATGCGTTGTGCATGAGCAAGTGAGAGCTCCGAAGCGTAAAGCGCCAAAGATCGACCAATTCTGTTTGCCTCAGCGAACGAACGCGAGGCTAGATAAAGAGTGACAAGCCGGTCGCCTACAGGCGATGGGACGTCAAACCAAAGTACGCTTTCAATCTCTTCGGTAGTAGCCCGGGCGATACGTTTTTTTGCATCGGTGGCAAATGCTTCGAAGTAAATAGCTCTTTCCAAGACATCGAAATTTTCAGCTGAAGCTTCACGAATGAACGTAAGTATTTTCTGGGAAACGTCAGCTTCAACCAACTCCCAAGCCGAGTGGCAACTGCATAAAAATTGCACTGCAAGATTCAGCTGGGAGTCCTCGAGCCGCCTGATTGCTGGTGAAATATGTGCGACAGCCGCTTCGGTCCATTGTGCAGGGTGCAAGTTTCGGACAGCTTTTAAAGCTGCGAGATGGCTTAGCTCCGCTCTGACTTCGTGCTGGCCTGTGAGGCACTCTTTTATTAGGATCGCAACGAAATTGCGAACTAGCGATTCGCGCGGCCGCTTCATTGCGCCATTAGCGAGCCAAGTCTCTGCGTCGTTTATTTTTGTAGGGAACAGCTCAGAACGCACATCAGCCATTAGGCGGTCTAAAGCGTATTTACCCTGGGCAGGTGGGTGCTTCAATAACGACGTAACGGCATTGCGAATATGCAGTCGAGCTAGTTCGCCGGGAGGCGAATAGGCTTCGCCATCCGCTACAACTGAGGGATGCGCGCAGCGATTTCTGTCATCGTAGAGCCGGCTCAGGTCAATAAGCTCTAGATGGGAAAGCAGTTCGAATGGGGTCGTAGCTTTTCTAAGTATCTCACGCTCGAAACGCAGCGCCAGACTCACGTCGCCGGTGGTTCTTATTCTCTCGATCTCGGTGACTTCAAGCTCCGCCGCGCGGTCGCCTGCTAGAGCGAGCTCATGAAATTTCTCCATGATGTCGAAGCAAACTGCGATCCAAGTTGAAACAATGGCAGCACGGAATGCACCAGCTCTATAGCTTGAAACAGCTTCCTTGATATAACTACGAGCTCGCTCGTTCCTACAATGTAGAACAAGCTCGTCCAGATCATAGAGCGGGGAGATCATACGATGTCATTCCTTAAGATTTTAATGTAATTGTCGAGCTCGTAGTCCGATATTAATCCAGAAACGGTACAGAAACGGGGTCAGGTTGACTTCTTAAGTGAAACTGCTCCCCGTTACTCCCTACCATCGCCTAACGTTTTAATTAAGCCGACCCGCGTAGCGGATTTGGCTTGAACTAATTTTTAGGATCCTTTATTGATGCGTTCCAATCCTCTTTGCAACAGGCGGCGCTCCACTTCACGTTGAGCGCAACGTTCTAGCAGTAGATAGATCATGATGTATGCAGCGATGAGCACCTGCCACAGCAAGATAGCTTGAAAAATCCACCAACTCGAGAAAGCGAGTCAGCGGATAATCGACTGCAGAAGAATAATGAAAATTATGGTCGAGGTGGCCTTGCTGCCACCCGACACTTCCTCGTAGCCTCCGCAATAATCTGATCTACTTCCGGATCAGCTTGCATTGTTGTCTCCTAATGGTACCTGGATTAATTCACGTCGCGAAGTTGCGTTTACTTGAATGAGTTTTTAACTGCGCTGCTGCAATGCCTTGTCAATTACGCACGCGCGTATGAACTGATTCCCAAGATCTGTGACTTCAACTTTAAGACGTTCAATTTCTACGCGCATACCCTCTTGGCCACTAAGCACTTCTCGAATATTTTTGATCTGTGGGAAGTTCTCAATTTCTTCGTAGACTTCGTCCATGGTGAAATACCGTTCTGGAATTATTATCATGCCGAGCCGCGCCAAGTTGTCTAGATAACTTGCTGCTAGTGGGGGATGCTCACAGCCCGCCTTAATCCCAATCAAAGAGACGTGTCGATGAGGCGTACGAAAGTGCCCCTGCTCGTTGACAATAAGTTTAATATTGATGAGGGGCTGATCGCCATCAGTTGCGAGAAATCGCATGATCCGTGCTTCGTCAGGCGACATGTTTTTGATAATGTCTACGAAACCAGGATGGGCGCGATAAGCTGTGGCCTTGTCCATAGATGTAGCTAAGAGGTTTGCGTATAGCTCCGATAGATCTGACTCAGCTCCCGTATAACGAAGTGCCTCTATTGCAGGGACGGCAATGTGGGGTTTCGGCTGCTGAACATCTTCCGGAGGCACATTCTCGAGCTTTGCCGCAATACGCTCTCGAACAAAATCTTTAATTTTTTCCACCCCCCACACAAGTCCTTCAATTGGGGTAAGCGCGGCATTAACAGCTCGCGTAACGAGATGAAGGGACTTACCAGCTTCTTTTGCCGCTGGCTGGATCGCGTCCTGATATATCGGGACTGATTTCGCAAGCTCTGCCACGGCCTTAGCAGTTTCGCCAATGGCACCACCATTCTCATTTCCAGACATCATGATCCTCCAGATGCAGCTAACATTTAAAGTAAGCCGACCGGCGAAGCCGGTCCAGTTTGAATGAATTGTCAGGACTCATCCGGCAAGCGCCGACGAACCCAATGTCAATGCCCCGAAGAACAGCTTTTTCACGAGTTCACCTACTGTGGCGCGAGCCCCAACATTCAGTGCGTCCGACAATTGCTCCGCAATGGGGCGACGCTCAACTGCTTCATTCACTGCTTCAGGGACTGCTCCAAGCAGAGTGAAGCCCTTGAGAGTTAAAACTGACGATGGAAACACCGTATCTGGTTGCTCCAGATATCGTTGATCTAAACGGCACTCCACGAACCGTTCTTTGGCGAGGAATGTCATTGCGCCAACGGAATCTTGAGTAAGCACCCGGAACTGCTCTTCCTCGTTGCTATCAAGGAGATTGGCTACTTCCTGCCCGATTGCTCGAACATCGAGTAAGACAGGATTGGGGAACTCCCGATACAGACGATCAAGGATTCTAGCAGTCAACTCTTGGAATATCTGGATGTTGCGAGGTTCCGTCATGATGATCTCTAACACCTGAGTTAAGCCGCGCCGCCAAGTGGCATCGGCTTGAATGAATTGTTATACCTCATTACGCAAAGACTTTTATGCCACTTTAATCCTGGTTAGTCAGGTTGACGCCGACAATATCGACATCAATACGAGCACTAATTTCAGAGCTGCTGATATCGTGAGAAGTTGGCAAAATGTTTACTCGAGCCTCTACCTCTATATTCCAGTCACTATCGTGGTCGTCGCCGTCTGAATCGGTGTGCTGCACAACGCACGCGCCCTTGATTCGAATAAAAATAGTGTCGGGTGCTTCTTCGCAAGAGTACTCGATCTTTTCTGGGTCAAGGCTTATGACGCTCCCTTCGTAGCTCCCGCGGTCTCCGTCGTCAACCTGGTGGCCATGTCCGATAACACGCTTGCTGATCTCCTCCACAAAAACTTCTTCAATTGATTTTGTAAACATCGGCACAACTCCTTGTGAGGCATGACGCCTGAATTAAGCCGACACGGAAGCGTGTTCGGCTTGGATGAATTGTTAGGTCCTATCACGACTGATCGTGAAACCGATGGCCTTTGGTACATCTTGACCAGTGATGAGCAATACAAGCTGATGTGGGATCTGGATTGGATAGATCGATTGTCCGTCGTGCAGTAGCGCGTCAGCATGTAAGTACACATGATGGGACGTATCTACCTTTGTACAACGAAGGAAAAGAAGATACTCTCCGGCGGGTGAGGTAAGTCGGCCACTCATCTTTGAGAAGAAGGCATGCTCACGCGCGGGAAGGATTGAGCGGAATAGCACACTGAATTTTTCGATATTCTCTGACATTGTTCCCTAACAGCTGAGTTGAGCCGCGCCGCGAAGCGGCATCGGCTTGGACGAATTGTTAGGCAACATTTCCATTAAGTGCTATTGAGGTGAAAACCATCGTAGTAGAGGTCGACAAGCTCTTTAATTACCGCTCGCGAATCCGATATGACCTTCTTCGCTTGGGTCTTGGTCTTGAACGCGCCGGAATGCACAACTGAATTGCGCTCAAAGTTTATGTCCTCTACGCGAGCCTTCAACTTCTTGACCTGTGCATGGATTGGCCCGCCTTTGGTGACGGGCAAGATGAGCTTGTCGAACTTACCGTGTATTCCGTTGGCCCAACGCAAGAGGTGATCTATAAGCGCAAGAGGCAGCCCTCGACCTTCCCCTAATTCTTCGCGGATGACGAGATTGGCAGCTATTTCCGTTGCCGTCGCTGCACGGACGATTGCACTGGACCACTCCTCGCGCTGCATTAGCCCACGAATCTTGTTCCAATTCTTCTGGATCTTTTCGATATCCGACAATTCGGCGTAGGGCTTCTTGCTCTTTTTCGCAGCCGCCATCATGTTTCCCTGTTGCCTAACGCCTGAATTAAGCCGCGCCGCGAAGCGGCGTCGGCTTGAGTGAATTGTTATGCCTCTGCCAATTCGACCAGGATGTCGACTGCAACTTTGTATGCAGCCAAAGAGATCCCCCATATCTCGTCTTGCTCTTCCCGACCCTCACAAACAAGTGCGACTGGTACGCCAGCGCCGTTGATGATGGGGGCGCCACTACATCCTTTGAAATGCAGATGCCCGGGATGCTTAAAAGGAAGTTTGAAAACATGATAGTCGCCTTCGGTGCGAATGAACGATAGGCCCTCGTAGATCCGAACCTCACCAGAAAAGTACAATTGGCCGAAGTGTTTCTCTTGGGCCGGAAGGACCATGCCACAGAAACCGAACGTGTCATCAGCGCTCGGCACTTCTACCAGGGTTAGCGCATGGACGGTGATGTGAGCTTCGGCCTTGATTTTGTTTGTCGGAACTTCGATCTCTTGCCTGTATGCAACGATGTCCTGCGGTAGCTCTACATATGAGAAATCAACATCCCGCAGCTTTGGTGACGCAAGCGTTGCCTTGGCCAGAAAGTTCATAGAGCCAAGCCGGTATAGCTCAGTGCCTTCTTGTGGGACATAGCGGAGCTGTAATGCCCAATCTCCCTGATCTCCTGTTGCGTGGGAGACGGTGAGTAGAACGCGTTTTCCTCGATAGTCGACAAGACAGGCTGAGGCGCATCCGGTAGGCAACGAATCTTGACCAATTCGGACCAATGGGGCGCTCGATAGGAGCAAGCGCATGGGATCTGTGATGCTCATCAGCGATAGATTTTCCAAGAGGCACAACTACTATTGGATCGCCTAAGCGCGGCTTAACACGATCCCCGTCGACTCCCTGCCCGTGTTCAATGGCTACGAGCGTTTGAAGCTCATCGCTTTTAAGCTGCGTCCCTCTGACGCCAGATGTTATGCCGTATCCCCAGTGCGGCTACACTCAGTGCCACGATGCTCCATGCCTTGCTCAACATTGTTTCTTCCCCCTGAAGAAATGTGTGGCTTTGCGGCTGCATTAGATACTGCGTGACTTGATCCTCGCCGAGTTTTTGGGTTGCGTCAATGCGCTTTCGCGAGTGATCGCTGGCTTTATCGGCGTTGCCCTCATCCGCCCTTCGGGCACCTTCTCCCGCGTGCGGGAGAAGGGATTGGTGAGTTGGTTATGGGCTGTTTTTCGTCGTTGGTGCGGTGGTTGGGGTTGGCAGCGACAGCGTATTGTTGAGGCCGGTAATTTCTGCAGCGTTGCCATCGGTGATGACGCGTAGTTGTGCGGTTTTTAGGCCTGCCGCGTTGGGCAGCGGCAGGCGTACCTTCGTGGTGATTGGCTGCAGATCGCGTGGTGCTGCGAGCGCCGGGAACGCGGCTCTTGCCAGCTCCTTGCCACGTGCATCCTCAAGCACCACAAACCCGGCCGGCGCATCCGCGTGCCCGAGGCTGTGCACGGTCACTTCGATGGCGTCTGCAGTCATGCGTACGTCGCCGTGACCGATGCCCAGGTCCGGGCGCAGTTCGACCGGGGTGGTGGCTGCGATGCGTTCGAGCTGCAGGATGGTGGTGCGGGCTGCGGGGAAGTCGATGTCGATGGAGGTGCTTTTTTCGAACGCCACTTCGCGCGTTTTGGCTGGGCTGTCGAGCTTGCCGTCGCCATCGCGGTCCACACCTTGGGTGATACGCCATTGGCCTGGGGCGACGTTCCAGCCGGTCATGCTGGCTTGCTGGGTCTTGCTGGAGGTGTTGTAGGCGATGACGGTGAAGCGGTCTTGCTGGGGTGCGGGGATGGCGATGGCCACTTGCGTGGCAGCCTCTGGATCAGCGAAGCGCCAGCTGACGGTGTGGCCGGGATAGGTTTGATTGCGCTTGAGGGCGACGCCGCCCAGGCGGGCGCGTTGCAGGTTGACCGTGGGGGATTCCACGCGGTCGCTCCACCAGTGGCCTTCGGTGTTCATGTAGAAGTTTTGCAGTTTCTCTCTGGCCTCGCTGCGGTAAATGGCGGCGAGATAATCGAGATTACCGGTTTGCTCCCAGGCAACAAAGTGCGGGAAGTCCGGGGCGCTGCCGTCTTCCTTGTTTGCGGCATCCAGTAGCTTGCCGCTCCAGTCGCTGCGTTTGCCCATGACGTCGAGGAAGTTTTCGTTGAGCAGCGACAGGCCATTGGGGCCGCTGTTGGCGACGCGGTAGTTGATCGGTTTGAGATAGCGCTCGTCGCCGGTGAAGCGGTAGGCGGCCCAGAAGGTGTGCAAGGTGTCGGCGCCGCCGCTGCCTTCGAACAGTTCGCCGCCGCGGGTTTTGCCGGTTTGCCAGTTGATCTCGTTGGGCAGGGCCCAGTTGCCCTTGGCATTGGTGTAGGCATGGGCGAGATAGCCGTCCGCCAGCCCGGTGACGATGCGGCGGCTGTTGGGGTCGGCATTAAAGCCGCCCAGGATGATGGCCGGGTGCACGACAGGAAACGAGTACGGTTTTTGCCATTGCCAGTTGGGCTCGCGGTAGACCTTGCGGCCGCCGAACCAGTTGCTGGCGAACAACAGGTGGCCTTGCGGGTTGACCTGGATGATGGTGTCGAAGGCTTTCACCGTTTCCATCAGGCGCTCGACGGTGCGCGGGTCGCCCCAGTTGAGATACAGCAGGGCGCTATTGAGGTTGATGCCCTCCTCGTAGGAATGCAGCTCGTCGGTTTCGATGGTGGACAGGCCGTTGGTGAACATGCCGTTGCGGTAGTTGGCATCGGACAAGGCGAGCATGGAGGCGTTGAGGATGTCCGGGTCCACGCCCATCAGGGCGACGCCGGGCCATTGCTGCACCAGGTCGGAATCGTCGGAGATGCCGCCGCCGAAATCGCCGTAGGCCACCTGGCGCTGCTCGATCCACCAGCGGATGTAGCGACGCGTGGCGCTGAGGTCTTGCAGCTGCCAGAACGCCCAGGCGGGCACGCCCTTGGGCACGGCGGGCAGCTCGACAGGCAGCGTGCCCTGGTTGGCGTAGCTGATGTCGTTCCAGTACTGGCGGCCGAGGGCGTGGTCCGGGTCGACGCGCAGCAGGTCGGTGATGTCGGCATCCAGCCGCTTGTAGAGCAGCTGGCGCTTGGAGGTGGTGTGTTCTTCCACCAGAAAGCCCCAGTTGTCCTTGACCTGATTGAAGCGGTCGGCGACGTGCTCGGTGATGGCCTCGGCGCGTGGTTTGAACACCAGCTGCAACTGGGTGCCGTCGAGTGCGTTGGCATCGAAGCCGGGCGCTGCGGCGGCGATGCTGAGCATCAGGCTGTCGTTGCTCAAGATGCGGTCGCGCAGGTCCAGCCACAGCGTGCGCGGCTGGCCGGGGGTGACCGCGACCGAGACATCGATCATGTCGCGTGCGGGCCAGATGGGATCTTTGATGCGGATGTTGAGCGGGATGCTGCCGTTGTGGGTGGCCGGCAGGTTCAGCGCCGGCAGGGTGATGGCGATGCCGTCCAGGCCGTCGTGCATGTTTTCCCAGCCGTACGACCAGCTGCGCATCAGCGCCTGGTCTGGCGGCGGGTCGCCCAGGCTGGATGGCACCAGGATGTGCACGATGGGGTGCTGCGCGGTGTTAGCAGTCTTGTCGCTGGAGCGCTTGCGGGCCGGTGCCTTGGTGGGCAACGCGACCACAGTCTGGCGCTCGCTCAGCGGGTAGCGGCCGGCGATGTAGTCGCGCAGCGGGGCGAGGTTGTCGTAGTCGGGCTGGATGTCGCTGCGCACGGTGTAGCTGAGTTGCGCGCTGCCTTTGGGCACCTCGCCCGGTTGCACGTTGTAGGCCCAGAGTTCCTGGATGGGGGTTTCCTGCGCGGTGTTGGCAAAGCGCAGCGTGCCGCCGCGGCGTGGCGCGAACTGGTCCACGCTGCGCACCACGCCTTGCTTGCGCTCGAACAGCGGCTGCGCTGGTGAATTGGGCGCGGCGTAGCTGGCCTGGCCGTAGGCGGCACCGCGCAGCTCGATGCGGTTGACCGGCTCGTCCGGCAGGGTGAGGTCCAGTGCCTTGCCGCCTTCGACGTAGGTGTTCCAGTCGGGCAGCTGGAAGTAATCGTTGCGCCCCGGCAGGCGCGAGCGGTTGTAGACGCCGGGCCAGGTGGTTTCGGCGATGCCGTCGGTGGCCTTCCACATCCATTGCTTGAGGTCGCGCGCGTCGGTGAATTCCACCTTGCGGATGCTGGTGACCAGTGCGTCCAGCACGGGCGGTGCGTGGCCGTTGTCCCAACCGAAACGGTGCAGGAAGGCGGCGCTTTGCGCGGCCTGGGTGGGCGGCTCGGCGGTGCTGGGCTCTTGCAGGCGCGCCAGTGCGGCGGCGCCGTTGGCATCGAGCATGCGGTCGTAGATGCGGATCTCATCGAAATCGCTGCCGCGCAGAAAGTTGTAGCGGCTTTGCACCTGATGCGGCGACATGACGCGGCCGGCGAGGCCGAACTGGTCGAGTGCGGCATCGTAATCGAGCGCGCCCCCGTTGGCGCAGGGTGCACCGCAGTCCACGCGTGCGGCCTCTTTGCCGTCCACGTACAGGCGCACGCCGCGGGTTTCGTCCCAGGCAAAGGCGATGTGGGTCCACGCGCTGGCGCTGGGGTTTTTATCCAGCTTGAAGGAGACGCGGGTGCGCGCGAGATTGGCATCGGTGACGAAGGCGTCGAAGCCGTGGCCGTTCCAGTCGATGCGCAGCCAGGCCATATCCCAGCTGGTGTGGTCGGCGTAGCCGACGCGGAAGATCACGAACGGCGCTTCGCCGACCGGGTAACGCGAACGCCAGAAGAAGCCGAGCGTGCCGCGCTGGGTGTAGAGGTTGCCGGGCGCATTCCACGACAGCACGCCGTCGTCGGCCCATTCGATGGCATTGCCGCGTTTGCCGGTGGGCACCAGCGCGATCTTGTCGCGGAAGTTGGGGACGCGATCGCCGCGGGCCACATCGGCCTCCAGGCTGCGATCGGCCGAGACCCGGAACAGCAACTCCGGGGCCGTGGGGGTGGCCGCACTCACCGGCAGCGCGATCAGACACAACAAACCCATCCAAACCTTCAGCACACGCACCTCGTCTCTTTCAAAACCACTGCCGCACCGCATGCGCGACAGACACTGCAACGTGCCACCGCAACGCAGCACGCGGCGCACGCTTGGCGGCGAGCACGCGGGCCGGCACGTACGAGAGTACATGCCGTGCCTGGGTGCTGCGCGCGCCAGCCTGCGCCGCGTGCGGTGGTGCGATGGCTGCGTCCACTACAGCCCGTTTGCGGCCTTCCACTTGGGAATCTCGTCCTTCAACAACTTGTCCGGCCAGGTGCCATGCCAGGCATAGCCCACGCGGCGTTCGTTGGGCACCTGCATGTAGTCGGTCAAGGCCTTGCCGTCGCGGTTGGCATACAAGGGGCGTTGATTTTGCAGGTCGTAGAAGCGTGCCCATAACGACGCACCGGGTTGCGCGACCAGGATCACGTCCTTGCCGGTTTCCTGATTGGGGTCGTCGATTTTCTTGGTGGCGAGATCGCGCATGCTGTGGGTGTCGAACCAGACACCGGCCGATTGCACCGCGGTCTTGATCTTGGCCGACGGGTTGGGCTGGCGCATCAGAAACCGCACGATGCTCACCGACTCGCTGGACGACAACGAGGCCAGTTCATACGCGCGTGCCTTGGCCGGCTTGAGCGTGACTTCGTCGTACTGCGCGCCCCACACGGTGAGCGTGCTGCCGATCTTGACCTGGGTGGCAAGCACGCATTCCAGGCCCTTGGTGACTGCCTGCACTGCGCGGGCGCCGTGGCTGCTGCGCAGTTGCGCGCCGGTGTCGCCCTTGCCCTCGCCGATGTCCTGCAGCAGGTTGAGCACACGCACCATCGCATCATCGTTGTAGGTGATCTGATGGTGGTAGGACGACAGGTCCGGGTAGAACTGTGGCCAGCCGCCGTTGGCGTACTGCGCCTTGAGCAGATAGTCCACGCCACGGCGTGCGGCAGCGATGTACTTGGCGTTCTTTTCGTTCTTGAAGGCAGTGGACAGGTACGTGATTTCGGACGTGGTCGCCTTGTTGTCGATGGTGGCGTCGTCCTTGCGCCCGGGCTGTTGCAGCTCGGCGATTTCGGCGGCGGTAAAGGTGCGGGTGTAGTCCACCGCCACGCCCTTGTACTGCTTGGACCAACCGCCGGAGGCGGTCTGCAGCAGCAACATATTGTCGGCGATCTTGTCGGCCATGGCCGACAGCGGGGCCAGCAGCAATGCGGTGGTGAATGCGAGTGTCGATAAGCGGATCATCAGAACGGCCTCCAGCTGCCCAGGATGGTGTTACGGTCCAGCGCGGCGGCCTGCGCAGCGGTGAGCTGGCGCGACCACTTCACGCGGCGCGACGGGTTGGCGCCGTTGCCGCTGCTCTGGTATTCGCTGTAGCGGGCAGTCGCCTCGTTGGCGGTGTTGCCCCAGTTGTTCCAGCCCTCGGGCAGGATGTGCGCGCCGAGCTGGCTGCTGATGAAGCTGACGCTGGCATACGGCCGCCACGGGCGCCCGAGGTGCACGCGCGAGACACCGCTGGCCGCGGTGACGCGGGCATTGCGGAACACGAAGCCGCGCGCACTTTCCTGCGGGGTGGAGGCGGCGGTGAGGTAGCCATCGCCCAACGAGTGCAGTTGCACGTTTTCGAACAGCGCGGTGCCGGCGCCGAATACGAAGTCCACCGTGCCTTCGACATAGCAATCCAAAAAGTACGACAGCTTGGCGCCGCGCAGGTACAGCGTGTCCTGGTAACCGAGGAAGCGCACGTTGCGGAACGCAGCGCGATCGCCATCCACACGTACCGCCACCGCCTGCCCCACCGGGCCTGCGTGATTGCCCAAGGCGAGTTTTTCGGCAGTGAAGTCGTTGCCGGCGATGATGACGCTGGACGAGCCGGAGGTGCCGTATTCCTTTCCGGTGGCCGGATTGATGCGCGAGGCGTAGTTGTCGTAGGTGATGATGGTCTGGGTGGGGCCGGCGCCGGTGAGCTTGAGTGCCGGTGCGTTGGACGGCACCACGATCAGTTCCTGGTAGGTGCCGGCGCCGATGTTGATCTGCGCGCGTTTACCGCCCTGTACGGCGGCGTCGATGGCGGCCTGTACGGTGCGGTAGCCGGCGCTGCCCTGCTTGGCCACGGTATAGACCGGGTCGGCGGCCAGGGCCACCGTGCTGCAGAGCGAGAGCCCCGCCAGCATGGCGGTGGCGGCGAGGTTGCGTAACACGATCCTGCGATGCAATTGCATTGCTGTGCTCCTGTTAGAACTTGTAGCGCGCGCCGACGTAGTACTGGCGTCCGGTGACGGTGTATTTGTCCGGCAGTTCCAGCGTGGAATCGACGTAGCGACGGTCGGGGGTGTCGAGGAGGTTGATCGCCTCAAAGGTCAGCGACAGGTGGTCGTTGAGCTTGTAGGACATGTTGAAATCGACGTTTTCAACGCTGTATTTGCCGGTGACATCGGCGGTGACCAGACGCTTGCCGTCCAGGTCGTAGACGTCTTCCTGGGCGAGGATGTTGTTGATGTAGCCATCGCGATAACTGGTGGACACGCGCGCACTGAAGCGGCCGTCGTCGTAATAGACGGTGGCGTTGTAGGACTGCGGCGAGAGGTTGAGCAGGTCGCGCTCGGTGGTGGTGGTGGTGATGCTGGTATTGCTGTTGCCGGCGGTACTGAACAGGTAATTGATCTTGGAATCGACCTGGGTGTAGTTGAGCTGCACGCCGAAGTTGCGCCAGAAGCCAGGCAGGAAATCGAAGGCCTGCTGATACGTCAGCTCGAAGCCCTTGAGCGGGCCGCCAGGCGTGTTGAAGTAGCTCTGCACATTGAAGATAGTGTCCGGGGTAAAGCCTGCGGGCAGCAGATCCAGCGAGTAGCCCATCGCTTCCCAGGTGGTGAGCACGCGGGTGCGCTGCACGTAACTCTGGATGTCCTTGTAGAACACCGCCGCCGACAGCAGCGAGCCTTCGCGGAAATACCATTCGGCGCTGAGGTCGTAGTTGGTGGAGCGGAACGGGTCGAGCTTGGGATTGCCCAGATTGATCGAGAAAAAGCGCCCGTCATCGAAGAACTGGGTGGGGCCGCCGCTGACGCTGGGCGACAGGTAGGCCAGCGTGGGGCGTGCCATGGTCTTGGCCGCACCGAAGCGCAGCACGACCTCATCGCTGACATCCCATGACAGGTTCAACGAGGGCAACACATCGCGGTAGTTGTGATTGACGGTGGTGGGCACCAGCAGGCGCTCGCCGGGGTTGGCGGTGGCGCTGGCCACGCCGAAGAACGACTCGCAGTTGGGCGAGATGGCGCCGGAGGCGGTGGCCGTGCACGGTGCATAGCCGCTTGCGGCGATCTGCGTCTGCACGTAGCGCACGCCCAGGTTGCCGCGCAGCGCGCGACCCCACAGGTCGGTATTGAAATCCAGCTGCAGATACGTGCCCAGGCTCTTTTCGTTGACCGCGAAATTGTTGTTGGACGAGCCGAAATGGCCGACATCGGCCAGGCGGTAATCGCCACCGGGCACGCCGGTATCGCAGTTGCAATTGATGTTGAGCAGGTCGGCGACTTTCTGGAAATCCGGAATCACCCAGGTGGTGGGAAAGTTGCCGTTCAAGCTGCGGCCAAAGCCGTCCAGCGTGGTGTTCAGATCGCCCACGCCCACGCCGGCCGGCAACGCCTGCGCCAGGCGACCATAGGAGACATGGCGCGACTCGGTCGTCTCCATGTCGTAGTTCTTGTAGGCCAGACCGGTGCGGAAGGTGAAGGTGGAATTGATGTTGAATTCCAGATCCAGCTTGGCGGTGTCGAAGGTATTGCTGACCGACTGCGGATTGAGCCGCACTTCGCTGATGTTGGTGCCGCGCGCGGTGCCATTGCTGTTGACCGGCACCGCGCCATAGCCCAGCCACTGCCAGTTGTTGGGGTCGGCGGCGTCGAACGGGAACGTCATGCTGGGGTAATCGCCACCATTACGCCGGTCGAGCACGAAACCGTCGAGGTTGGTGTTGTCGAAGCTGACCAGCGAGAACACCGGGCGCTCGTAATCGGAAGTGGAATGGCCAACCAGTGCAGTCATGCGCACCTGGTCGTTGAAGCGGTGCGCCAGGTCCAGGTTGAACTGCTTGAACTCGGTGGATTCCTCGATGGTGCTGGATTCGGTGCGGTAGTCGACGTTGTCGAACACGCCGTAGGTGAGGCGGTTCTGCTCGTCCACCTGCGCTTCGCGTACCGCAATCTGGGTCTTGCCGCCGAAGTTGGCGGTGCGGTGCAGGTTGGCGCCAACCGAATCTTCGCGCTGGTCCTTGTCCAACTTGGAATACAGCAGGTCGACGTTGAGCAAGGTGTCGTCGCTGAACTTGAATTGCAGTGCGCCAGTGACACCGAGCCGCTTGATCTCATGATCGGTGCGGATATAGCGCGGGTAGCGCGGAATCCAGGCATCGGTGGCGGTTTCGTAGGCCTGGATGTTTTCGGGCGTATTGGCCGGGCGCGCTATGCCGGTGCCGCAGCTGGTGGCACTGATGCCGTAGCTGCCCCAGCCGTTGTTGCGGTCCTGGTTGGCCTGCGAGCCCACGCCAGCGCGGGTTTCATTCGACAACGGGTTGCGCGGGGTCTGGGGGTTGTAGCCCACTGGCGAGCAGAACCCGTAGGTGCCGTTGTTGGTGGCGGTGCTCTGGTTGGAGTTGCGGTAGTTGCCGTGCTCCCAGCGCACCGGGTTGTAGCCTTCTTCGCGCAGATGGCGCTCGCTGTAGGACACCGACATCAATGCGCCGACGCGACCATCGGCCCAGATGTTGCTGATCAGGCCGGAGAAGCGCGGGTCTTTTTCGCGCGAGAGATCGTTGTAGCCGTATTGGGTGGACGCAGCGGCTTCAAAGCCATCGAAGTCGAACGGGCGCGAGCCACGCAAATCGACGGTGGCACCCAATGAGCCTTCGTCCATCTGCGCCGACTGGGTCTTGCTGATGGTGACGCGGCTGAACAATTCGGAGGCAAAGGTATTGAAGTCGAAGCCACGGCTGCGGTTGACGCCATCGCTGCCGCTGCCGGCGGTGGCCAATGCTTCCAGCCCGTTGATGCGCACGCGGGTGAAATCCGAGCCCAGGCCGCGCACGGAAATTTGCTTGCCCTCGCCGCCTTCGCGGTCGATGGAGACGCCGGCGATGCGCTGCATCGATTCGGCCAGATTCAGATCGGGAAACTTGCCGATGTCTTCGGCATAGATCGCATCCACCTGCTCCACGCTATAACGCTTGGCGTCCAGCGATTGCTGCAGGCTTTCGCGGTAGGTGGCCTTGACCTGCACACGGTCCAGATCCACCGGATCGGTTGGCGTGGTGGGCGGACCGACGGTTTGCGCGGCAGCGCCGACACCGTGCAGGGCCAACACGATGGCCACCGACAGACGCGCGGCGGACAGGCGGGCGCCTGCCGCGTGGGCAGGACGACACGAACGGGCTTGCATGATGCGGCTCTCTCCCTGGCACTGGCTGCAAAGACGCGCTCAGCCCCCCAAGGCCATCGGCGTCGCACGAAACATCTCGCCCACCGCGTTGCATGCGCGCCCGAAAAACCGGGCGCAAGACGTCATCGCGATCAGGCGTTGGAATCAGGCCCGCTGCGCGTGTGCGCAGCGGGCGGACACGCTTTTAGAACTTGTAGCGGGCGCCGAGCAGGAACTGGCGACCGGTTTCACCGTATTGCAGCGGCAACTGGCCGGTGCGCGGCGAGGACACCCACTCATCGGAGGCTTCGTTGGTGAGGTTGATGCCTTCCAGGCTCAGCTCCAGCTGCTTGCTGATCTTGTAGCGCAGCGAGGCGTCGATCATGGTGGTGCCGGTCATGCCGTGCACGCCATCGACGTTGAAGCCGGCTTCGGAACCCGGTGCCTGGGTCAGGTAGTCGTCGCGGTTGGTGGCCGACACGCGCCCTGCGAAGGATTCGCCTTCGTAGAACAACGTGGCATTCCACGACGAGCGCGACAGCCCGAGCAGATCGTTCTTCATCACCGGCGCGCCGCTGCTGGCCAGGTACTGGATCTGCGAATCGACCCAGGTGTAGTTGAGCTGCACGCCCAGGTTGGCCCACTTGCCCGGCAGGAAGGTGAAGGGCTGGGTGTAGTTGGCTTCCACGCCCTTCAATTCGCCGCCCGGGGTATTGAGCGGGATGCTGAAGGCGAAGTCGTCGTTGACGGTGGCACCGGTGCCGTCCAGCAACGAGGCCGGCAGGCCGCTGCTGGAATACGGGCGCACTTCGCGCGCGGTCTGGATGAAGCTTTCGATGTCCTTGTAGAACAGGCCGACACCGACCATGGCGCCTTCGTTGAAGTACCACTCCAGGCCGAGGTCGACGTTAGTGGCTTCGATCGGGTCCAGATCCGGGTTGCCGCCGGCCACGGTGCGCGACCCGCCGGCCACGGCCACGGTGACGCCGGGGGTGAGGCTGCCCAGGCCGGGACGGCTCATGACCTTGGCCGCACCCAGGCGCAGCAGCAGGTCGGGCATCAGCTCGGCGACCAGATTGAACGAGGGCAACGTGTTGTTGTACTTGCGGCCCACGGTGGTCTGCGTCGGGATGTTGTTGATCAACGCGAACCCGGTGGACTCCTGCTCGGTGCGCACGTAACGCACGCCGAAGTTACCCGACAGCGGGATGGACCCCAGGTCGGTGGAGAACTCGCCCATCAACCACACGCCGCGGTCTTTTTCTTCGACGCTACGGCTGTTGTTGACGCGCGGAGCCACTGCAAAGGTGCCGCTGTTGCTGTAGATGCCGAACTGATCGGCCACCGCATCCAGGTTGGGCACGACCCAGGCGTTGGGGCTGCCGTTGATGCCCTTGAGCCCGGCCTGTTCGGTCAGGTCTGCCGGCACGATGGTGGTGCCGTTGGCGAAGTTGGGCACGGCCAGCTCGTTGGCGCGGCGCAGCTCGACGGTGCTGAAGGTGTAGTTCTTGGCCAGCACGCCGCCCTTGAGGCGGAAGCCGGGGCTGACGTTCCAGTTGAAGTCGATCTGCCCGGTGTCGAAGTCGTTATCCACCGACTGCGGGCGCAAACGGATTTCGGCCAGCTCCCAGCCATTGGGATTGGTCGGGTCGATGCCGTAGTTCAGCACCGGCGCGCGGTTGTTGCCGCGGTAGTCGTAGCTGTACCCGTCGACGTCGTACTTGTCCATGATGATGGTGGTCTGGATCGGGTTCTCGTGCGCAGAGCGCGAGGTGCCCACCCGGGCATTGACGCTGAAGGCATCGTTGAAACGATGCTCCATGTCGAAGCTGATCTGCTTGAACTCGGTGTTCCACTCGTCGTGGCGGTTTTCGGTACGGATGTCGACGTTGTCGAATTCGCCGTAGACCAAGGCGTTGTTGCGGATTTCGCCGTTGCGCACGATGGTGGCCGGCTTGCCGTCGCGCACTGCACGACGCGGGGTGAGTCCGTCGCGGTTGCGGCTGAAGGAGATCGCTTCGATGTAATGCTCGTCGCGCTTGGCGTCGATCTTGGAATACAGCATGTCCAGCGACAGCGTGGTGCGATCGGACGGCTTCCACTGCAGCGAGCCGGTGATGCCCAGGCGCTGCTGGTCGTGGATCTGCTGGGTGTAGCGCGGGAAGCGCGGGTGGTAGACATCGGCCGAGCGCGCGGCGGCGAACGGCGAGGTGGCGCTGAAACCGCCGTTGCTGGTGCCATTGGCCCAGCGGCCGGTGTTGGAACCTTCTTCCAGCACTTCGCGCTCGGTGTAGGCCACCGACAGCAAGGCGCCGAAGGTGTTGTCGGCCCAGGTATTGGCGATCAAGCCGGCCACGCGCGGGTTGGCCTTTTCGGCCATCGCGTTGTAAGCGGCCTGGGTGCTGGCAGCGAAGGTGAAGCCGTTGTAGTCGAACGGACGCGCGGTGCGCAGGTCGACAGTGGCGCCCAACGAGCCTTCTTCCACATCGGCCGAGGCGGTCTTGCGCGCGATCAGCTGCGAGAACAGGTCCGAGGCGAACACGTTGAAGTCGAAGCCGCGGCCGCGGTTGGTGCCACCGCTCTGGTCGCCGGCGCCCACGGTGGTGAGCGCTTCCATGCCGTTGATGCGCACGCGGGTGAACTCCGGGCCCAGACCACGCACCGAAATGGCGCGGCCTTCGCCGGCCTCACGGGTGATCACCACGCCGGGGATGCGCTGCAGCGATTCGGCCAGGTTGAGGTCGGGGAACTTGCCGATGTCCTCAGCGACAATCGCATCGACCACGCCGGCTTCGCCGCGCTTGATGTCCAGGGCCTTTTCCACCGAGGCGCGATAGCCGGTCACCGTGACGGTGTCCAGGTCCACGGCCGGTTCTGCAGGCGCTTGGGTGGTTTCTTGTGCTGCCAGGTGGCCGCTCAGCGCCAGGCCGATCGACAACGCCAGCAAGGTAACCGGTGTCTTCCGGTTGGTGGTCCGAAATTGCATGTCCTCCCCTCCCAAGGGTCCATGAACAATGTGAAATGCGGGGGTGTGAGCGGCAATGACACCGCTGGTCAAAACGACGTTACCAGCTGAATCGTCGTTCAACATCTTGCAGCGCAGCAGAAAACGTCATCATATTTGCCCTAAAGGGGTGCAAGCGGTCGCTTCAGGTCGCATCATGACGCTCGCCCGGCAGGTTTGCTGCCGGCTAGAATGACACCGATGGTCATCGTAACGCGCCACCGGTCCCCCACCCTGTGACGCACCACACAGCCGAGGTACTACCGCATGAGTCGAGCCCGCATCCTGTGTTTTGGAGAGTTGTTGCTGCGCCTGGGGGCGCCTGGTCACGAGCTGCTGTTGCAGCAGCCGCGACTGGACGTGCATTGCGGTGGTGCAGAAGCCAACGTCGGCGTGTCGCTAGCGCATTTCGGCCACGACGTGGCCATGGTCAGCACCGTGGCCGACAACCCACTGGGTGCAGCGGTACTCGGCGAGCTGCGCAGGCATGACGTCGATACCAGCCATGTGCGGCGGGTGGATGGCCGCATGGGCCTGTACTTTTTAACCACCGGCGCGATCCATCGCCCCAGCGAAGTGGTCTACGACCGCGCCGATTCGGCGTTTGCGCTGGCGTCCGCCGATGCCTACGACTGGCCGCGCCTGCTTGAGGGTGCGCAATGGCTGCATCTGTCCGGGGTGAGCCCGGCGCTGGGCGCCGACGTCGCGCAGGCCACGCTGGCGGCAGCGCGCGCCGCGCGGGCGGCCGGGGTCAAGGTGTCGTTCGACGGCAACTACCGGCCCAAGTTGTGGCAGCGCTGGCAGGGCGATGCGCGCGGCATCCTGCATCAGCTGTTCGACTGTGCCGATGTGGTGTTTGCCGACTACCGCGATATCGGTGTGGTGCTCGGTGGCGAGTTCCCGCAGGACACGCTGGAAGCGCGTGTGGAAGCAGCCGCGCAGCAGGCGTTTGCCGCATTCCCGCAGCTGCAGTTGATGGCCTGCACGCAACGCGTGGCGCATAACGTGGACCACCACAGCCTGGGCGCGATGCTGGTGCCGCGCGAGGGCGCGGTGGCGCGCGCGCCCAGCGAAGAACTCACCCCCATCATCGACCGCATCGGCGGTGGCGATGCGTTTGCCGCCGGCGTGCTGCACGGCCTGATCGCAGGCTGGTCGCTGGACGACACGGTGCGCTTCGGCCTGGCTGCCGGTTGTTTGAAGCACTCGATTCCCGGCGATTTCAATCCGCTGTCGGTGGCCGATGTGCAGGCGTGCGTGGGCGATGCGCGGTTCGATGTGAAGCGGTGAATCGGGAATCGGGAATCGTAAGAGCTGAAGCTGGTCGCCTCATCGGTTGAAACGCTGCAGCGCATGAAGCGCGCCGCGGCGCGAACGGATCAAGAGCGGCTAACGAAACTGCTGGGCGGCCATGAGGTCGCCCGCTGCATCTGTTCCCCGCTCCACTTCAGATCGGTGCCTCACGCCCAGCGCGTGCGCGGCGCTTGTCGATGAGCCATGCCATGGCGGCGCTCACCATCAACACGCAGACCGATGCCGGAACGCTGAAGAACGCTGAGATCAGCAGTGCGTTCTGCCAGGGAGGCGCGGAGCCGTCCTGCATCACCACGACACACACCACCACTGTGGTGATCAGAAGATTGATGACGGCTTTCAGCGCGCCATGCACCCGACTAAAGCGCAACAGCACAGCGCAGACGACACTGACGACAAACGCCAGGACGAGATGGGCGATGAGTTTGTCCATTGGGTGCCAGGAGTGGGAGTGGTGATTGGGGATGGATGCCGCATTGTTGACGCAATGTTGCGTGCATCCAGGATGCGATGAGGAACACACGCGCAGGTCCCCTTTCCCTCGGGAAAAGCGGCCCGACGGGCGGAGAAGAGGAAGGCCGCTAGACGTTGCGTCATCCGCCTGGCTGGCAATGAAGGCGTTAGCGAGCGCGCCAGATGCGTCACCGGCAGCCGCGACGCGGCACTGCAGTAGCGCGCCGTATCAGCGCGTCGATAGCGCATCGCGCCGCAGAGCCACACAACCACAGCAACGCCACGGCCTGCCCCCATAAGAACGGCCGGCATCACTGCCGGCCGTTTTCTATAGCTCCGTGTGCGCGGAAATTGGAAGAGTAGGGAACCACGCTCTTGCGATTCCCCATTCCCGATTCCCGATTCCTCACCCCAACTCGATGCAATCGAAGCTCACGTCCGTCGCCACATCGGCGTCGTAATCCACGTCGTCGCGCTCGAAGCCGAACAGCTTGAGAAACTCGTGCTTGTAGCCGGCGTAGTCGGTGAGCGCGAACAGGTTGTCGGTGGTGACCTGCGGCCATAGCGCCTTGCAGGCGTCCTGCACGTCGTCGCGCAGTTCCCAGTCGTCCAGGCGCAGGCGGTTTTCGTCATCCAGCTCGGCCGGCTGGCCGTCTTCGCGGTACAGGCGCTCGCGGAACAGGCGGTCGAGCTGGTCGATGGTGCCTTCGTGCAAGCCCTTTTCCTTCATGATCTTGTAGACCATGGAGATATACAGCGGCATCACCGGGATCGCCGCACTGGCCTGGGTCACCACCGACTTGAGCACCGCTACATTGGCGCTGCCGCCGCGGGCGGCCAGGCGCGCGTTCAAGCGTTGCGCGGTGTGGTCCAGGTCGACCTTGGCCTTGCCCAGCGCGCCGTGCCAGTAGATCGGCCAGGTGATTTCGGTGCCGATATAGCTGAAGGCCACGCTGCGTGCGCCATCGGCGAGCACGCCGGCGCCTTCCAGCGCGTCGATCCACAGTTCCCAATCCTGCCCGCCCATCACGGTGATGGTGTCGTCGATTTCCTGCTCGGTCGCCGGCTCGATCGAGGCCTGGATGATGGCGTCCTTGTTGGTGTCGATGGCGGTGGCGGTGTAGGTGTTGCCGATCGGCTTGAGCGCGGAACGCTTCACTTCGCCGCTGCCCGGCAGCTTGCGCACCGGCGAGGCCAGCGAATACACCACCAGATCGACGCTGCCGCCCATCTCGGTCTTGATCAGCTCGATCACTTTTTCGCGCGCCGCATCCGAAAACGCATCGCCATTGATCGACTTGCTGTACAGGCCAGCGGCCTTGGCGTGTTTGTCGAAGGCCGCCGAGTTGTACCAGCCGGCGGTGCCGGCCTTGGTGGCGGTGCCGGGTTTTTCGAAGAACACGCCCAGCGTGTCCGCACCGAACCCGAACGCGGCAGTGATGCGCGAAGCCAGGCCGTAGCCGCTGGACGCGCCGATCACCAAGACCTTCTTCGGGCCGTCGTTGCGCACGCCGCGCGTGCGCGTTGCCGCGATCTGCTCGAGCACATTGCGCTCGCAGCCAAGCGGATGCGTGGTGGTGCAGATGAAGCCGCGCACTTTGGGATGGATGATCAACGTGGACTCCTGGTCAGCAAGATGCTGGCGGCATCTTAATCGGTGCACCGCATGCGAAACAGCCTGATGCGTAACACACGCTGCTGTATGGAGGGCGATGCGCCCGCGCGCGGCGACTGCCTGCCACGCGCGTCGCCCTGCCAGCCACCGGCCCGCCGCGCCCGACAGCACTGCCCTGCGCTCGCGCGTCACACCGTGTGAAGCGCGACGCCGGGCAATTGCCGCCACAACAGCTGTGCTATTTTTCGGGGCTGCCGTGCCGTGCCTGTTGGCGATTGTCCAGGCCCCTTCCAGTTGTACGACCGGTATCCGAGCGATGTCTCTTCGTAGCGAGCGCGTCACGCAGCTGAGCTCCGTTCCGCGGTTCCGCCTCGGCCCGCTGCTGGTCGAGCCCGAGCGGCTGACGCTGATCGACGACGGCCAGACCATCACGCTGGAACCGCGCATGATGGAAGTGCTGATCGCACTGGCAGAGCGCGCCGGCGAAGTAATCAGCGCCGAGCAGCTGCTGATCGAGGTGTGGCACGGCAGCTTTTACGGCGATAACCCGGTGCACAAGACCATCGCGCAGCTGCGCCGCAAGCTGGGCGACGACAGCCGCCAGCCGCGCTTTATCGAAACCATCCGCAAACGCGGCTATCGGTTGCTGCCCAAGGTGGTGTTTCCGCAGGAGTATCGCGGCGCGGTGATCGGCACCGGGTCGTGGGCGCAGGGCAGCCCGTACGTGGGCCTGCAGGCCTTCGACCCGGCGCATGCAGAGGTGTTTTTCGGCCGCAGTCACGCAATTGCACAAGTCGTTGCGGCGTTGCGCGCGCAGCTGCACAGCCAGCGCGGGCTGGTGCTGGTGAGCGGGGCGAGCGGCTGCGGCAAGACCTCGTTGCTGCGGGCCGGCGTGGTGCCGTTGCTGTCGCACGCCGGCGGGCTGGATGGGCTGGAAGCGGTGGCGGTGACGTACTGCAATCTGGCGCAATGCCGTGGCGGCGATGTGCAAGACACGCTCGCGCGCGCACTCGGCGACTGGTCAATCGCCGAGCGCGCGGTGTTCTCGCCCGCGCAACTGGCACGGCTTGCCGAGTGGCTGCAACACCCTGCCCCGCTGCATGCCGCAATCGTCGAAGCGCTACGGTACAGCGCCCCGGTACGCGATAGCGCGCAGACCCAACGGCATCTGCTGCTGGTGATCGACCATGCCGAAGCCATGGTGGCCGCACCCGGCATCACCGATGCCGACCGCAGCGCGCTGGCCGCTGTATTGCAGGCGCTGTGCAGCAGCGCGCATGTGGCGGTGTTACTGCTGACCCGCAGCGACTTTTATCCGCGGCTGATCGATGCCTTGCCGGACATCGTCGAACTCAAACGTGGCGACGGGCATGTGGATCTGCTGCCGCCGCGCGACGGCGAGATCGGCCAGATCATTCGCGTGCCCGCGGCGATGGCCGGGCTGCGCTTCGAAGAAGAGCACGACAGCGTTAGCCGCCTGGACGATGTGCTGCGTGATGCCACCGCGCGCCAGCCCGATGCGTTGCCGTTGTTGCAGCATTTGTTGCATGCGCTACACGCGCAGCGCAGCGACGATGGCCTGCTGACGTTTGCGGCCTACCGCGCCTTGGGTGGATTGGAAGGCGCGTTGGCGCACCACGCCGAAGCGACCTTTCGTGCCTTGCCGGCCGCCGCGCAGGCAGCGCTGGGCGAGGTGCTGACACAGCTGAGCGTGATTCATCCCGACAGCGCTGCGGTGACCGCACGCCGTGCACCCTGGTCGACATTGCCGGCCGACGGTGCGGCGCATGCGCTGGTCGATGCCTTCGTGCATGCGCGGCTGTTTGTCAGCGAACTGGTGGCCGGCGAGCCGGGGTTTGCGGTGGCGCACGAAGCCTTGCTGCGGCAATGGCCACGCGCGGCCGAGTGGATCCACGAAAACCGCCGATTACTGCAGGCACGCAAGCGCCTGCAGCTGGCCGCGCAGCGCTGGGCAAGCGAGGGCCGGCGCACCGATCACCTGCTCAACAGCGGGCGCCCGTTGAGCGAAGCGCGCGAAGCCGCACGGCGCATGCCGCAGGATCTGGATGCGGTGGATGTGGCGTTCTTGCGTGCCTGCGAGCGCTCGCAGCAACGCCGCCGCGGCCTGTATGCAACGGCCGCCACCTTGCTGGTGGTGCTAGCCAGCGCATCGCTCCTGCTCGGTTGGCAGGCGCGCCAGGCCCAGCAAGTGGCAGAAGAGCGCCGCGATCAGGCCCAGCAACTGGTGAGCTACATGCTGGGCGATCTGGCCGAGCAGTTGCGCACGGTGGGCAATCTCAAGCTGCTCGACAGCGTAGGCAGCCGCTCGCTGCGCTATCTGGAAGATCTGCCCAACGCCAGCATGCAACCGGGCGATCTGATCAACCACGCCCGGGCCCTGCGGACCACCGGCGAAGTGCTGATGAACCAGGGCAAGTTGGACGAGGCGCAGGCGGCGTTTACGCGTGCGGCCGCCACCGCCGAGCAGGCACGCCTGCGCGCGCCCGACATGCTGGATGCACATGCGGAAACCGGCCAGGCGGCGTATTGGCTGGGGAATATGGCCTATCGCAAGAAGCAGTTCGCGCTGGCGCACGCCCATTGGTCGCAATATCTGGCCGCCAGCGAGTGGCTGGTGCGCAGCGTGCCGGCCGATCCTCACTGGCAGCTGGAACTGTCGTACGCGCTCAACAATCTGGGCATGCTGGCCAACGCGCAGGGCGATGTCGCAACGGCGATCGGGTTTTTTGCGCGCGACATCGCGCTCAAGCGCGTGCTCAGCGCGCGCGCTCCGGACAATGCATCACTGCGCTACGAATTGATCGACAGCTTGTCCGGGCTGAGCCTGGCGCAGGAGAACCAGGGCCTGCTGGCGCCTGCCGAGCAGGGGTATCGCGATCAAATCGCGATGCTGCGCGTGCTGGTCGCCAAGGACCCCAACGCCGATGCCTGGCGACGACGTCTGGCGGTGTCGTTGATCCGCGTCTCCAATCTGGCGTTGGTGCAGGGTCATCTGCCCCAGGCGCAGCGCGACGCGCAAGACAGCGTACGCATCCTGCAGCCGCTGGTGGCCTTGCAGCCGGACAATCAGACCTGGCGCAGCGATCTGGGGCATGCCTATACGCAGGCCGGCTGGATCGCCGCATTGGACGGGCAGTCTGCGCAGGCCACGCAGCAATTGGGGCAGGCGCGTCACACCATGGCCAGCCTGCTGCAGCAGTCGCAGCCGCTGCCCGACTGGGAATTGCTGGATGCCATCATCGCGCTGCGCTTGCACCACATCCAGGCCGCTCACGCGGGCAGCCTGGATCAGATCGTGGCGCGCGTGGATGCACTGCATCAAGCCAAGCCGGACGATCTGTCCGCTATTTCGACATTGGCACTCGCGCTGGTCTGGCAGGGCGAACAACGCGCAGCTGCGGGCGATGACAATGGCGCACGTGCTGCATGGCAGCGCGCGGTGACGCTGTTTGGCAAGGACATCGGCAACAGCCGCGACAAGAACCTGCTCGACCCCTGGATTCGCGCCCAAGTGCATCTGGGCCAGCGCACTGCTGTTACGCAACAGCTCGGATGGCTGTACCAAGCGGGCTACCGCCACCCGGGGTTTGTCTCCTTCTATGCCCCGCTTCTCAAGGAACAG
This sequence comes from Xanthomonas sp. WHRI 8932A, assembly GCF_035012785.1. NCBI lineage: Bacteria > Pseudomonadati > Pseudomonadota > Gammaproteobacteria > Lysobacterales > Lysobacteraceae > Xanthomonas > Xanthomonas sp. WHRI 8932A. Next base: position 73,764 of record NZ_JAYGQQ010000012.1, on the reverse strand, counting down.
GACAAGTCATGACGGACTTCAGTATCAAGCTCACGGTCGCTCGGGTGGGATTCGGAGGAAACACGGGCGCTGGCGAATATTTCTACAGCTTTGCTCCGGATCTGCTGATTGTCGACAAGGACGACGGCGTATCGACGTTGACTTATCACTTCGATGAAACCGTTGTTCCGAAGCATTTCAAGATCAAGAGTCTGCTGACGACCGACGCGTTCAAACAGATCAGTGAACCCGTGATTGCCGCTGGCGGCCGCAGCGTCGAGGTCATCAACGCCAATAGCGTCCCCACACTGATCTTTCTGACCCTCATCGTTGAAGACCCAACCCGCAAGGACAAGAAGGGAAATAAAGTCTGGTTCAGTTGCGATCCCCAGGTCGGTAACGATCCAAAGATCAACCCGCAGGAACTCCCACCCCGGGAATAAGAACAGCTGACAAGACGTAGCGAGCGGCTGCCAGGTCGGTGTGGACGGCGCGCAGGGACCGGCAGCGTGTGGTACGTGCCCGATTCTGAGCGCCGGCCGCGCCCACCTGGCCGCCGCGCAGTGATTTTTTAGTCGCTCCTCATCTGCTGCTGCACGCGGTCTGGCAGTTCGCTGCCAGGCGATGTGCCGCTCAGCTAGGTTGAACGGTCGAGCGAGAAGGGCCGCGCAATGGGTGCGACCGTCAGGGCACTGAGCCGTGATGCGCTCACTGCTGGCAAGCGCCGCTGCGAATCAGTCACACCGGCGGCGTTGGATGCCGAAGTGCCAGTCGGTGGAGACAGACGGTCGGCACCGGGAGCGCACTGTCGTGGCGGTCTGCGTGTTTGGAAAAGACGCTATGGGTCCGCCGGTTCCCGGCAACCCTGACAGGCCGCTGTTTGCCTGCCGGTGGTTGCTCGCTCCCTGCGGTGGTCATAACCAGGCCGGGGACGCGTCGGGGCCGAGCGGATTGCAGGCATCTTTGTCGCAGACGCGGGCTGCGGCGCGCTGCCTGTCCAGCTCGCCAGAACCGAAGACCATGCGCAGAACAGGGTCGACCGCCGACGGCTTGGTCAGCAACGCGGCCTGGGCCCAGGGTGCGGGCAGTTCGGCCTGCGTCGGACCTGACCAAGCCACCATGACGAATAGAACGAAGAGCACGGCAAGGGATCGGGTATGGCGCATGACGGACTCCGCAGCAGACCGGAGCGCGGCGCGTTTCCGGGCGGCGCCAGTGGCCGCCGGATCACCTTGGTGCGCGGCCGCTCGCCAGACCTGACGGCAACCTTACGGTTGCTGGTGGAAGCTGACGGATTCTCAGAATCCTTTTTGAAACAATTAGATAGAGCAGCCGTGCGGAGTGCGGGCTGGTTGACGGACCGGCGTGCTTGGCGTCGCTGCCTGCCTTCGCCACAGCTGCGTAACCTTTAGGAAAAGGGGCATTTGGGTGCAGCTCTTGGGTCAACCCAGGGGTAAAACTGGAGTGACTGGCCGCTGGCACCGAGCCATGCGGACTGGCTGCTGGGCTGTTACTTCTCCCTTTGCACGAAGTTGCTCTGCAGGGATGGGCGAGGCTGAGGGCGAAGCCCGGTGTCATCGGATTCCACGGGTGGCTTCGCCCCGTACCCTCACCCCAACCCCTCTCCCGCAGGAGAGGGGCTTTAGGCTCCCCGTTATCTCCTCGACAGAAGAAGATTCTCTCCTCGACAGCAGAAGATTCCCCCATCGACATGCGGATCAGCCTTGGTCAACCGGAGGCAGACGACAGGCTTCCCGGTCGCCATGGAGCTCTCCCTTCTCCCATCGGGAGGGAGCTCTTTCTTCTCCCATCGGGAGAAGGTGCCCCGCAGGGGCGGATGAGGGTACGGGCGAAGCCTCGTGCCCCCACCACGCCTGCGGCCTTGCCTGGCACTCGCACCCAACCCCCGCCCTCAAATCACCCGCAAGGTGATCGCCTTCAGCACCGCGCGGGTGCGGTCGCGGGTGCCGAGCTTTTCCAGGATGGTGGAGACGTAGTTCTTCACCGTGCCTTCGGCCAGGAACAGGGTGCGGGCGATTTCCTTGTTGGAATAGCCGCCGGCCAGCAGGCGCAGGATCGCCACCTCGCGTTCGCTGAAGGTCTCGCTCGGCGCCTGTTGGTCGCGGAACTGGTAACGCGCGCGCACCGGGTCGGTGCTGACCGGTTGCAGCAGGGTCTCGCCGGCAGCGACGCGGGCGATGGCATCGCGCAGGTCTTCCGGGGCGGCGTCCTTGAGCAGGAAGCCCTGCGCGCCGGCTTCGGTGGCGCGCAGCAGCAGGTCGCTGTCGTCGAAGGTGGTCAGCAGCAGCACGGGGGTGCGGTCGCCGCGGGCGCGCAGTTGCCCCAGCGCCTGGATGCCGTCGACGCCGGGCATGCGGATATCGCTGAGCACCACATCCACCGCGGTGACGCTGAGCGCATCCAGCAATGCCTGGCCGTCGTCGGCCTCGCAGACCACCTCCACGCCTTGCTGCTGCAGCAAAGCGCGCAAGCCGGCGCGGACCAGGATCTGGTCGTCGGCCAGGGCGACTCGAAGTGAACTCATAGCGGAACTCTCGCAGTCAGATGCATGCCGCCCGTGGGGGTGAGGCCTAGATCGAGGTGGCCTTGCAGGGACGCCAGGCGTTCGCGCATGCCGGTGATGCCGTTGCCTTCGCGGATGCACTCGGCGCGGCGGCCGTCGTCTTGAATGTCCACGCGCAGCTGCGCGTTCTCGCACTGCAGATGCACCGCGACTTCATCGGCATCGGCATGCCGCACCGCATTGGTCAGCGCCTCCTGCACCAGCCGCAGCAATAACTCCGCCACGCGGGCATCGGTGATGCGCACATCCGGGTCGATGCGCAGGCGCAGCGCCGGGCGCGGGAACGGTGCGGCCAGCGCGCGCAACGCGGTTTGCAGGTCCAGGCCGCGATCGTCGCGCATGGACTGCACCACGTTGCGGATGTCGGCCAGCAGTTCGGCAGACAGCTGCTCCAGCACCGCAATGTCGTCGCGCTGCGCCAACGCGGGGTCGGCGCTGAGCAGGCGCAGATTGATGCGCATGGCGGTGAGTTTGTGCCCGGCCACATCGTGCAGCTCGCGCGCCAGGCGCAGGCGCTCGGCGTCGCGTGCGCTGTCGGCCAGCAGCGCGCGTGTGGCCAGCAGATCGGCGTTGACGTAGGCCAGCGCATCGCGCGCGCGTTCGGCACTGCGCGCGTAGTTGGCGGTCAGCGCGGCAAAGGCCTGGAAGCTGGTGTAGATGGTCACCATCAGCAGTGGGCGCGGGAGATGCGCCTGCACGAAAATCGCATACGTGGCCGCATTGATCACCAGCATCAGCGCCAGCACCTGGGGCGGTTGCCAGCGTATCGCCGCCTGCGCGACCACCAGCACCAGCAACACCGGCGAGGTCCCGGTGCGCGGCTCCAGCCAGACCAAGGCCACCGCCAGCAGTGCCTGCAGCAACAGGGCGCCCCGCTGCGGCAGCGGCCGTGGCGGCAGCAGGTAGCGCAACAGGAACACCAGGGTGAAGCCAATCAAGGTGGCCCAGCGCCATCGCGCAGACGGTGAGAGCTCCGGACCGAACGACAGCATGACCGCCGCGATGGTGAGCATGCCGGCCAGGTTGAGCGGTTTGGCGATGTCGCGCAGGGGGGATGTCATACGGCGATGCTGACCGCCGCGTGGCCGCTCGGCAATGGTGCGCCTGCAGAAAGTGACTTCCGGCAGGTGGGATCGATGACCTGCGGCCCCTGTGCCGGGTGCAGCGCCTGCGCACACTGGCATCACCAACCCACCCCATCGCCACGGAGTTACGCCATGTCTGCGTCCAGTCTGTTTCTCGCACTCAATCTGATCTGGGGCGGCTATGAAGTGCTGCTCAGCCGCCGTCGCCGCGCCAGCGATGGCGGCGCGCACGATCAGGGCACGCTGCAGCAGTTGTGGCGGGTGCTGTATGCGGCGGTGGCCATTGCGGTGGCGGTGGCCTATAGCGGGCTGGCGCATTGGCCGCAGAGCTGGCACGCGCCGCTGCAGTGGGCCGGCTGCGCCTTGATCGGCGGCGGGTTGGCGCTGCGGGTGTGGGCCATCCAGGTGCTGGCACGCTGGTTCACGGTGGATGTGACCATCCAGCCAGACCACCAACTGGTGCGCAGCGGGCCGTATCGCCTGCTGCGTCACCCGTCCTATACCGGCGCGCTGATGGCCTTCTACGGACTGGCGCTGGGCATGGGCAATGCGTTGTCGGTGGTGGCGATCGTGGTGCCGGTGACGTTGGCGTTCCTGCATCGCATCCGGGTCGAAGAAGCCGCACTGCAACGCGCCTTCCCGGTTGCCTACCCGGCCTATGCCGCGCAGCGCCGTCGCTTGCTGCCGCTGGTGTGGTGAGTTGGCAGCAGCGCCTGCAACGCTGCAGGGCTTCGCGCGCTCGCACACCGGTTCGGCCTGCGCCACATGCACGCAGGAGCAGTGCCGCACTGTCTGGTGTCGCTGCCGCATCGGCCGATCTGCGACGGCCGCCACCGCTGCCGGGTTGGCGCGCTGCGTACCATCGGGCTGCGCGCGCCGCATCCCCCATCGTTGCCAGGAGAGTTGCATGCTTGCCCGCACTTACGCTGTTGTCGCCTTGGTCAGCCTGCTTGGCAGCGCTGCCGTCAACGCCGCCGATCTGGACGTGGGCATCAGCGGCCTGCGCTCGCAACAGGGCCAGTTACGGATTGCGGTGATCGCCACCGCCGCGCAACTGGATAGCGCCCAACCACCGGTGCAGGCGCAGACGGTGCCGATCACCGGCAGCGCACCGCATATCCAGTTCAAGAATCTGGCCCCCGGGCGCTACGCGGTGATGGTCAATCACGACGAAAACGCCAACGGCAAGCTGGACACCAACCTGATCGGCATGCCGGTGGAAGGCTACGGCTTCAGCAACAACCCGACCGGCATGCGTAAACCCGGCTTCGACGAAATCGTCTTCGACCTGCCGGCCAGCGGCAAACGCCTCAGCGTGCAGATGCGCTGAGGCCCACGCGCGAAAGGAGCCATGCATGCACCGCCGCCGCTTCCTGCAATCGTTACTGGCCGCCACCGGCAGCGCTGCGCTGGGCGGCTTTGCCCTGCGCAGCCTGCCTGCACACGCTGCAGAAGCGGCCGCGTTCCAGGCGCAGTTGCAGCGCACGCCGTGGCTGCTGGGCTGGCGTAGCGTCACCAGCCCCACCCTGGGGCCGGCCACCGCAACACTGCAGGGCGCACTGCCCGAGGGGTTGGCAGGCAGCCTGTATCGCAATGGCCCGGCCTGGACCGAGCGCGCCGGGTTTCGCTACGAACACTGGTTCGACGGCGACGGCATGGTGCACCGCTGGCAGCTGGGCGGTGGGCAGGTGCAGCACCGCGGACGCATGGTGGCCACCCACAAGTTCACCCAGGAGCAGCAGGCCGGGCGCTTTCTGTATCGCGCGGCCGGCACTTCCGTGCCGGACATGCAGCCGGCGCGCAACAACGACGACGTCAACACCGCCAACATCTCGGTCACGATGCTCAATGGCCGCCTGTTCGCGCTATGGGAAGCCGGCTCGGCGATCGAACTGGACCCCGACGCGCTAAGCACCATCGGCCCGGTCACCTGGCGCGAGGATCTGGCGGCGATGCCGTTTTCTGCGCACCCATTGACCGACCACGATGGCAGCGTCTGGAATGTCGGCTCGATCAGCGTGGTGGGCTCCACCGGCGTGGTGCTCTGGCACCTGGGCGCCGATGCCACGTTGCGCAACGTGCAGCTGCTGCAGACCGATGCGCCGGCCTATATGCACAGCTTTGCGATGACCGATCGCCATCTGATCCTGGTCATGGCGCCGTATCGGCGGCTGGACGGCGACGGCGCGTTCTTCGAGCAAATGCGCTTCACCCCGGACGCGCCGTGCCGTATTGCGGTGGTGCCCAAGGATGCTCTGGACCAACCGCGCTGGTTCGAGGCCGACTTTGCGGTGGCCTATCACTTTGCCGATGCCTACGCGCAGCAGGACCGCATCGTGGTGCGCGCCATCGTGCACACCGATCCGGAAGAAGCCCGCTCGCCGATGCGTGCGGCCATGCACGGCGACCCGAACGCCAAGCCGGCAGCGGTGCAGCTACGCAGCCTGCATCTGGATCTGGCCAGTGGCCGCGCGCACTGGCAGGTGCATCCGGTGGACAACCTGGAACTGCCGCTGTTCGACCACCGCACCCCACGCACGCAGGGCGCACGTCTGTATGCCCCGTGCATCGATGGCCCGAACCAGTCGCCGTTTCTTAACGCCGTGGCCGGCTACGACCTGGAACGCGACCGCCGCCAGGTGCACCGCTACGGCCCGCATGTGCTGGCCGAAGAACATGTGTTCGTCGCCAAGCCCGGCAGCACGCGCCCGGACCAGGGCTGGCTGGTGGGAACGGTGCTCGACACCCAGCGCGCGCGCACCGGGTTGATGGTGCTGGACGCACAGCACATCGATGCCGGGCCGATCGCGCAGGCATGGCTGCCTTACGCGATTCCGCTGGGATTCCATGGGCATTTTGTGGCGGCTGCGTAGCGCGACGGAGGACCTGGCCGCGCTTGCGCCCTATGACCGCTGACAACCTGATCTATCGAGCGACGCGTGGCGCGTTGCGAACGGCAAGGCCATCACCACACTGACGAACAGCGTGGCCGTTGTAAGACACGCGTTGCTACCAACAGACGCGCCGCCCATCCCCGCAACACACCGATCGCCTTACACTCAACGGCTACCCCGCAGCTGTCGTCCGTCTTCGATGATCATTTCTGCCGCTTCCGATTACCGTGCCGCCGCGCAGGCGCGCTTGCCGCCGTTTTTGTTTCATTACATCGATGGCGGCGCGTATGCAGAGCACACGCTGCGGCGCAATGTCTCGGATCTGGCCGATATCGCGCTGCGCCAGCGGGTGCTGCGCAACATGTCCGACCTGAGCCTGAGCACCGAGCTGTTCGGCGAAACCCTGGCGATGCCAGTGGCTTTGGCACCGGTCGGGCTCACCGGCATGTATGCGCGGCGCGGCGAAGTGCAGGCCGCACGTGCAGCGGCCGCGCGCGGGATCCCGTTCACCCTCTCCACGGTGTCGGTGTGCCCGATCGAAGAAGTGGCGCCGGCCATCAGCCGGCCGATGTGGTTCCAGCTGTATGTGCTCAAGGACCGCGGCTTCATGCGCAATGCGCTAGAGCGCGCCAAAGCGGCCGGCGTCACCACGTTGGTATTCACCGTGGACATGCCCACACCGGGCGCGCGCTACCGCGATGTGCACTCGGGCATGAGCGGGCCCAATGCATCGCTGCGGCGGATGCTGCAGGCGGTGACGCATCCGCGCTGGGCGTGGGACGTGGGCCTGCTCGGCAAACCGCATGATCTGGGCAACATCTCGGCCTATCGCGGCAGCCCCACCGGCTTGCAGGACTACATCGGCTGGCTCGGCGCCAACTTCGACCCGTCGATTGCGTGGAAAGACCTGGAATGGATCCGCGAGTTCTGGACCGGGCCGATGGTGATCAAGGGAATCCTGGACCCGGACGATGCGCGCGATGCGGTGCGCTTCGGCGCCGACGGCATCGTGGTATCCAACCACGGTGGGCGTCAGCTCGATGGCGTGCTGTCCAGCGCACGCGCGTTGCCGGCCATTGCCGATGCGGTGAAGGGGCAGCTCAAGATCCTTGCCGACTCGGGCATCCGCAGTGGGCTGGATGTGGTGCGCATGCTCGCGCTCGGCGCCGATGCGGTGTTGTTGGGCCGCGCATTCGTCTACGCGCTGGCGGCCGGCGGCCAGGCCGGAGTAGAAAATTTGCTGGCCTTGATCGAGAAGGAAATGCGCGTGGCAATGACGCTGACCGGCACGCATTCGATTGCCGAGATCAGCAGCGATGCGTTGAGCCGGGTGACGCGCGAGAACGCTGTGTCGCCTTGAATCGGGAATGGAGAATTGGGAATCGGGAATCGGTAAAAGCGCTTGGCCGCATTGGTTTTGCTGGGTGCATGCCGGGCAATAAGCAATGGCGGCGTTGTCTGCCATCGCTCTGCGCCTTTTCTCTCAGCCGGCTAGAGCGGCTGCAGTCTTTGCTTGAGCGGGCACGATGCTTCGACATCGGGAAGTACGCGTACTTCCTGCGCCGCACTGCTTCTGCGTAGCAACTGCACAATCGTCGTATCAATCGTTAGCGCTTGCCCTCGCTTGTCGGCAACCGCTGCTTCACTGCCCGCACCTCCGCCCACGGGTCACTACGCTGACGCTTGGCACGTTGCACGGCCTTGTCGATCGGAAATGCATCCGGCCCGCTGATCTTGCCGAGCTCTTCCCAGTGCAGCGGTACCGCGACGGTGGCCTTTTCGCGCGCGCGCAGCGACCACGAACATACGCTGGTGTTGCCGCGGCCGTTGCGCAGCCAGTCGACAAAGATCACGCCATGCCGCTTGGCCTTGCTCATGGTGGCCACGTAACGCTCCGGCGCCTGCGTGGCCAGCGCCTGCGCGAATGCCTCACAGAAATCGCGCGCTTGCTCCCAGCTGGCATCGGGCACAATCGGCACGACGACATGCAGCCCCTTGCCACCGGATAAGCGCACTGCGCTTTCCAGTCCCGCCGCGCGCAGCTTGGTGCGGATGTCGCGCGCGGCAGCCACCACCGCGGACCAGGCGACCTGTTCGCCCGGATCCAGGTCGAATACCAGGCGGTCCGGATGCTCCGGGTCGTCGATGCACGACCCCCACGGATGCAGCTCCAGCGTGTTCATCTGCACCAGCTCGAGCAAGCCGGCTGCATCCTCGATATACAAATACTCCTCGGTACCGCTTTTCTGCTTGAGCGCAATCGCCTCGATATGCGCGCCCAGATGCCGGCCCTGGTGCTTCTGGAAGAAGCAGTCGCCACCCACGCCATCGGGGCAGCGCAGCAACGACAGCGGCCGGCGCGCAACCTCCAGCAACACCAGCGGCGCAACGGCGCGGTAGTAGGCCGCCACCTCGCCCTTGCTGATGCCCAGCGCAGGAAACACCACACGCTCGGGATGGGTGATGGTGACGCCGTCGGTGGGCAGCGCCGCCGCTGTCTTCTTCGCCGTGGCCGATGCAGTGCTGGTGACGCTCGATGCTATGGATGTACTGCTCTTGGACGCTGCCTCGCCAGCACGTGTGCGTGTGCTCGCAACGCTGCTCGTGGTCCTGGAGACTTTTTTGGTCGCGGTCTTCCGCTTCGCCACGCTCGATTTCGCTGCTGCAGCGCGTGTCTTGGTCGCGCGCTTGGCGGGTGCAACGCGGTCGCCACCCAGATCGGTCATGGGTTTATCCTGCCGTAACCGCTTGAACGCAGCTTGCCGCAACAGCCCTTGCTTGGCCCAGCCACGAAATGCCACTTCGGCGATCAGCGCCGGCCGCACCCAGTGCACATCGCGCGGACGGCCCGGTAGATGCGATGGCAGTTCCAACGTGGCGGTGTCGCTGTGCAGCGCACGCAGTTGCATGGTGATCTTGCCCAACAACGCATCATCGAAACCGGTGCCCACGCGGCCCACGTAACGCAGCGTCTTGCCGTCCAGTTGTGCAAGCAGCAAGGCACCGAAGCCACTGCGCGTGCCTTTGGGATCGGTATAGCCCACCACCACAAACTCGTCGCTGTCTTCGTGCTTGGTCTTGACCCAATCCGCACCGCGGCCGCCGCGATACGCCGCATCGGTACGCTTGCTGACGATGCCTTCCCAATCCTTGTCGGCACTGGCCGCGAACACCTCCGGCCCGCGTCCGATCACATGGTCGCTGTAAGCCAACGTACCCGGGGTGTCGCCAAGCAGTGCACGCAGCAGCTGTTTGCGCTGCAGCAGCGGCGTATCGCGCAGATCGACGCCGGCCACACCGAGCAGATCGAACACCAGATAGCGCAGCGGCTGCCGCGCGCTGCCATCCAGCGCCCGTTGCAATGCGGAGAAATCGCTACGTCCCTGCGCATCCAGCACCACCAGCTCGCCATCAAGCCGTGCGTCGCGCAGCGGCAACGCCTGCAGCGCGCTCACTACCTCCGGGAAGCGCTTCGTCCATGCCTGATCGTTACGCGAGCGCAGTTGCACACGGCCATCGACCAGGTCGGCCAGCAGGCGATATCCATCCCATTTGATTTCATGCAGCCATCCATCGCCGTCTGGGGCCTGCTCGCGCAACAGCGTGAGCTGCGCGCGCAAGTCGGTCGGACACGGCGCATCGCGTGCGCCATCCAACTCCAGTGCACGCGTGCGCCAGGTGGCCTGCATTGGCCTGCGCTTGGTAGCGTGGTCGTTCCGGCCCATCGGCTAGCCGGTCTTGCGGCGCGGTGCGGCTTTTGCCGCGGTTTTCTTGGTCGCCTTGCTCGCCGTCTTCTTGGTGGCTTTTTTGGCGACTTTCTTGGTTGCAGCCTTTTTGACCGACGCAGCGTTCGAGCCAACTGTGCCGGTCTTCTTGGCTGGTGTACGCGTATTGGCCTGCAGACTTTTCTGCAGCAAGGACATGAAATCCACCACGTTGGTGGTGGCGTCTTCATGCTGGGCGGGCTCCACCTCCACCTGCGTGGTGCCACCCTTTTCCTGGATGCGCTTGCGCAGGATCTTCTCGAGCTTGCCGCGGAATTCGTCGTGATAGTCCTCCGGCTGCCAGGTGCCGGACATCGACTCGATCAGCTGCCTGGCCATCTCCTGTTCCTTGGGCGTGATGCGGTACTCGCCCACCGCACCGGCCGGCAATTTGAAGTCCTGCGGGTCCACCACTTCCTGTTGATAGCGCAGCAGCAACAGGATCAACGCATCACCCTGCGGCATCACTGCGGCCAGGTATTCGCGGGTGCGGATCACCACCTTGGCAATACCCACCTTGCCGGTGTCACGCAGCGTTTCGCGCAGCAGCACATAGCCTTTTTCGGCCTTCTTGCCTGGCACCAGGATGTAGGGCTTTTCGAAATAGCGCGGGTCGATGTCGGCTGCATCGACAAAGGTTTCCACCTCCACCGTCTCGTGGCTTTCCGGCGACGCCGAGCGGATGTCCTGCTCTTCGACGATGACGTAGCTGCCCTTGTCGTACTCGAATGCCTTGACGATTTCCTTCCATGGCACTTCATCGCCGGTATCGGCGTTGACGCGCTCGAAGCGGATCGGCTTCTTGTCGCGCGAGTCGAGCATGCGAAAGTGCAGGTCCACCTTGCGTTCGCCGGACATCAGCGACACCGGCACGTTGAGCAGGCCAAATGACAGGGTTCCGGTCCAGATCGGTCGTGCCATCAGTGCGCCGCTCCGTGGATGGCTGCGTTAGGAATATGGTCCAGCGCCAGCCAGGCGTCTTCGACGATGGTGCGCGCATGCGGCCAGTCCAGGCGCGAGTTGCCGCGCATGCTGTCCCACTGCGCCGCCAACGCCTGTTCACAGTGCGCATCATTGCCGCGCGGCCAGTCTGCAGCGTGGGTCAGGCGGGCGAACGCATAGGCCGGCGACAGATCGCGCCAGGTGGGCCCGCCCCGGCGGCGGCGGCGCTGGTAATCGGCCAGGCTGTAGCACTGGAAGTCCTGCGCCACACCGACGGCATCAAGCGGCGGTCGCTTGCGATGGGTCCGCTTGGCCGCTGCAGGCTCCACCTGCGCACTGAACAGGCGACGGTCGGGACGGCGGTCCTGGGGGCGCATGGTCTGCTCCACGGTGCAGCGTTGAGGGCCCACATCAGTAGCGCCGCTGCCGTGATCCAGACGTGAGAAATCCGCTTATATCGTGCGATTTGCGTGCCCTTCACCGCGCACGCGCTGAACTGGCAGCCCATCCAGACACCAGGAGCGGCGCCATGTCCCGCGACCCCTTACGCGACCAACCCACCCAACCGGGCGAACAGCACGGCAAGCGCGATGCCGAGCAGTATGAGGATCGAGGTGCAGGCGATGCACCAGGCCGCTTGATCCCGGCCGATGACGACACCCCTGCCAAGACGCCGGGCAGCACACCGGCAGCCGAGCGCTGATACCAGCACGGTCGCGGGGCGAGTCTGGCGGTGCTAGGCCAGCCCCGCCGCCTGGAGACGGCGGAACTCATCATCGCTGAAGAGCCGCGAGCGCACCAAAAATCGCACGCCTTCGCCATTTTCCAGCGAGAACATGCCACCACGGCCCGGCACCACATCGATGATCAGCTGGGTGTGCTTCCAGTACTCGAACTGCGGCGCGCTGATGTAGAACGACGCGCCGCCGATCTCGCCCAGCAGCACGTCGCGATCGCCTACGATGAAGTCGCCGACCGCAAAGCACATTGGCGACGAGCCATCGCAACACCCACCGGACTGATGGAACAGCAGATCGCCGTGCCGCGCACGCAGTGTGTCGATCAGCTGTAATGCTGGCAGCGTGGCCATGACCTGTAATGGCAAGTCGGTTTCGGCAGCAGCTTGCATGGTTTCTCTCCCACGGCCGCCTCGGGCCGCAATCTATGGCGCGTTACGCCCCTGGATCAAGCGAGCGCGCATACGCGCGGCACGTCGTTGCGGGTGTCGTGTCCGGCAACTCGGCGGCCTCCGTGCCGTACTGCACGCATCGCGTGGCGCATGCAGCTGACGCACAGGCAAGTCGCGTTGCCTGTGCGCCCGGATGGCTCAGAAGAACCCCAGCGCCTTCGGCGAATAGCTCACCAGCAGGTTCTTGGTCTGCTGGTAATGGTCGAGCATCATCTTGTGATTCTCGCGGCCGATGCCTGATTGCTTGTAGCCACCGAACGCAGCATGCGCGGGATAGGCGTGATAGCAGTTGGTCCACACGCGCCCGGCCTGGATCGCGCGGCCCATGCGGTACAACCGCGACGCATCGCGACTCCACACGCCAGCGCCCAGGCCGTAGAGCGTGTCGTTGGCGATCGCCAGCGCCTCGGCTTCGTCCTTGAAGGTGGTGACCGACACCACCGGCCCGAAGATCTCTTCCTGGAACACGCGCATCTTGTTGTGTCCCTTGAACACGGTGGGCTTGACGTAGAAGCCCTCGGCCAGCTCGCCATCGAGCGTGTTGCGCTCGCCACCGATCAACACTTCGGCGCCTTCCTGCCTGCCGATGTCGATGTACGACAGGATCTTTTCCAGCTGCTCGCTCGATGCCTGCGCGCCAACCATGGTGTTGGGATCGAGTGGGTTGCCCTGCTTGATTGCGGCTACGCGCTTGAGCGCTTTTTCCATGAACTTGTCGTAGATCGATTCCTGGATCAGCGCGCGCGACGGGCAGGTGCACACCTCGCCCTGATTGAAGGCAAACAGCACAAAACCTTCCACCGCCTTGTCGAGAAAATCATCGTCTTCGGCCATCACATCGGCAAAGAAGATGTTGGGCGATTTACCGCCCAGCTCCAGCGTCACCGGAATCAGGTTCTGGCTGGCGTACTGCATGATCAGCCGGCCGGTGGTGGTTTCGCCGGTGAAGGCGATCTTGGCGATGCGCGGGTTACTGGCCAGCGGCTTGCCAGCCTCCAACCCAAAGCCATTGACCACGTTGAGCACGCCGGGCGGTAGCAGATCGCCGATGACTTCCATCAACACCAGGATCGACGCCGGCGTCTGTTCGGCCGGCTTCATCACCACGCAGTTACCGGCGGCCAGTGCCGGCGCCAGTTTCCAGCACGCCATCAGCAACGGGAAATTCCACGGAATGATCTGCCCCACCACGCCGAGCGGCTCGTGGAAATGGTAGGCGATGGTGTCGCTGTCGATCTCGGAAATGCCGCCTTCCTGCGCCCGGATCGCGCCGGCAAAATAACGGAAGTGATCCACGCACAGCGGCACATCGGCATTGAGCGTTTCGCGCACCGGTTTGCCGTTGTCCCAGGTTTCGGCATAGGCCAGCAATTCCAAATTCTGCTCGATGCGATCGGCGATCTTGAGCAGCACATTGGAGCGATCGGTGGTGGAGGTCTTGCCCCAGGCCTCTTTCGCCGCGTGCGCAGCATCAAGCGCCGCCTCGATATCCGGCGCGGTGGAGCGCGCAATCGAGGTGAAGACCTTGCCGCTGATCGGCGTGGTGTTGTCGAAATATTGGCCGCCGTGCGGCGCAACCCACGCACCGCCGATGAAGTTATCGTAGCGCGATTTGAAGATGGACTGCGGGTCGGTATTGAGCGGTTTGGTTGAGGCAAGCGCGTTCATCATGGTCTCCTGGCAGCGTGGTCCGATGCGAACGTGTATACCCCTGCAAGTGCTAGCGCAATGTCAGCGCAAGCGCTGTTGCGCTGCGTCATTTCCTGCTACGCAGAAAGACTGGTTTTCCCGCTCAAATGCATTGCAACGCATCATCGCCTATAGGCGTAAGGCGACGATCAACAGGCAGTAAAGAGCGCGTGTGGCGGCAATACCGATGGCAGCGTGACGTTGATATCGGCGTGCGGGCACTGTCGCCAGGGTCAACGCGTGGTTGTGTGTGTTCCTGACGGCATCGGCTCGTCCAGCGGCGCCTTGCAGTCGGCGACGCTTTTTTGATGGTAGGAGCGCAGCTGCCATGCAGCGGCCGGCGTCTGCTGCCATACATAGACCCAGCGATAACGCTGACCGGCATTGCACGCATCGATGGTGACTTCATCGCGCGGCTGACCGCGTACCGGCAGGGGGGCTGCCTCGCCTGCAGCGTCGGTGCGAGTGCCCAATGGACGATCGAATAAGGCAGTGCTGATACGAATAGCGCCCAAGTCGGCAGCGCTGGCCGGCGGCGCAATCTGCCGGGGCTGTGTCTTCAGCCTCGACTGCTGCAGCAACCAGCTGTGTATCTGGGCCGTGGCCGGAGTGCCGGCGGGATAGTCGCGCACGACATGCAGGTCAACGTCTGCACTGGCCACATTGCAGGCCAGCAGACACGCCACCGTCGCCGAAAAAACCAACGCTTGCTTCCAGGCTGTCATCGTCGCGCTCCTTGCGGTGAATGAGTGATCCAAACTATCACGCACGTGTTGAGTGACGACAGCCTTCTTCGCATAGCGCGACGCTGCTTCAAGCCGCCGTCGTACCTCCTGCGGCGCGCCATGCCTGCACTGCCGCAAGCACGCGGTTGCCATGCAGGGCGCTGCTATCGCGCACGGCATAGGCGTGTGGTCTGGCTTGTACCTGCGCCGCCAGCTGCGCGCAGGCGGCGTGCGCGTCTACCAACACATCGGCGAGCTCTGTTGCGTTCAACGGGAGCAGGATCGAGAAGCCGGTGGCCGACATCGTGCAGTTGATGTCCAGCCAGTAGCGGTTGTCCTCGCGCAGGAGAAACCAGTCTGCGGGGGCGTGATCGATGACGCGCATGGTGTGGCCTGGCGTTTTGCTGGAGATGCCTCTGCGCGCTGCTGTGGCGGCCACGTAGCGAGGCGTGTTATCTGGATGGCTTCGTGGCGCCCGGGTGCGCTCCTACGGGGCAGCGGGCGCGTTGTTGGACGCGCACCGCCTGCGGCCTGCTCAGCCACCAAAATCCCACTGCAGCCCCACCGTATACGTGCGATCCGGGCCCGGCTCGTAATAGCGCCCGTTGCCGTCGTTGACGATCACCGAGCCCACGTACTGCCGGTCCAGCGCGTTGTCGATGCGTGCAAACGTACGCAGCGCACCCTGCGCAGTGGTCCAGCGGCGCGAGGCTTCCAGATTGACCAACGCATAGCCGGGCGCGCGCTCGGTGGCCAGGTCGTTGGCCACGGTGGCGTCGGAGGCCACCGCTTCGGCGGCGAACTGCCACTGCGCCGGTTGCCACTGCCAGCGCGCAAACAATTGCTGGCGCGGCACGCCGGGCAGGCGCGAGCCGCTGGCCACCGGTGCGGTGGGCGTGGCGCAACCGCTGCTGGCGCAGGTGAGATAGCCATCACGCACGGTGGCGTCGACAAACGTGTAAGCCAGCTGCACTTGCTGGGTGGCGCCCAGCGGTTGCTGCCAACTGAGCTCCGCGCCCTGGCGACGGGTGGCGCCGATGTTGCGGAAGGTGCTGCGGCCGTTGGTGTTGCTGGCCACCGCCAGTTCGTCGTCAGTGTCGGCGCGAAACAACGCCAGCTGCAGCGCCGCGCCGCTCTGCGCGCGCCACTTGCTACCGACTTCGTAATTGCGGCTCGTGGCCGAGCCCAGATCCAGCGCAAGACCGGCGGCGCCATCGTTGCGATAGCCCAGCTCGTTGAAGGTGGGTGTTTCGAAGCCGCGTCCGGCCGAGGCGTAAAAACGCAGATCGTCGGTGGCGCGGAACACGATGCCGCCCACCGGCGTGGTGGCCGAATAATCGCGCCGCCCGCTATCGTCGGGATTGCGGCCCACGATGTAGTGGTCGTCCGACTTGAAACGTACCTGGCTATGCCGCACGCCCAGCAGTGCCGACCAGCGGTCGCTCCACTGCCACCAGGCCTGCGCAAACTGGTCCACGTTTTCGACCTGGTCGCGCTGATTGCGGCGCAGCGCGCCCTGCACGCCCAACGTGGCGCCGACGAAGTTTTCGTAGCCGGTGCGGTGCTGCCGTTGGCGATCGACGTTCGCGCCCACGGTGAGCTGCAGCGGCCGGCCCAGCGCCTGTCCCTGCCACGCCCAGCGCGCGTCGGCGCCTTCGTAATTGCTGTCCAGATCGATCACGCCACCGGCGTGCAGCGGGTTGCGCTGCACCGCCACCGGCACCGCCAGGAACTGCTCCACGCTGCGCTGGCCGCCATAGGCCATCAACCGCAGTGTCTGGCTGTCGAATTGCTGGGTGAAGATCGCCCCGGCCTGCGATTGACGCACCGATTTGCGGGTATTGAACTGCGTGGCCACAGATGTGGCCTGGCGCGGGTCGGCATTGAATTGCGCGCGGGTCAGGCCCAGCGGGTCCTGCGCATCGGGCGCGTCGAGATAATTGAGCACCAGATCCAGCCGGCTGCCGGGCGCCAGATCGAAACCGAGCTTGGCGTTGACCGAGTCGCGCTTGGCGCGGCTATGGTCGCGGAAGCCATCGGTTTCGAAGTGATTGGCGGCCAGGTTGTAATGCACCGCGCCCTGCTGGCCGAGCAACTGCGCGCCCACATTGACGGTGGCATTGCTGCCGTAGGTGGCACGCAGCCGCCATGGATCATCCGGCTTGCCTTCGGCGCTCCACAGCTGCAGTACGCCGCCGGAAGAGTTGCCGTACAGCGCCGAAAACGGCCCGCGCAGCACTTCCACCCGCTCGGCGCCCAGCACGTTGAAGTGCGACAACTGGCCCTGACCATCGGGCATGCTCGCCGGGATGCCATCCACCAGCAGGCGCACGCCGCGTACGCCAAAGGTGGAACGCGCACCGAAGCCGCGGATCGACAGCTGGGTGTCTTGCGCGTAGTTCTGGCGGTCGCGCGCCACCAGCCCTGGGATACCGTCCAGCAGCTCGGACACCTGCGCGCCGCGGCGGTTGTCGTCGTCGGCCGACACCACGGTGAACGAGGCCGGCAGGTCGAAGTCGTCCACCCCGTGCACGCGCGCGGCATCCACCTGCACGGCTGGCAGCAGCTGGGGTGTGGGCTCGGCGGCCAGGGCGGGCGCAACGGCGCTCGCAACGAACACGCCGCACGCGGCGGCCAACAAGGTGAGTCTGGGCATGCGCGTAGTGTCCCTCATCCGTCCTGTGGCCGTATCGTTGCGTGCGGAACGAAGCATGCTACGCCCGCCACGCCCTGCTACGATGAAGTGGTTTGGCCCAGCAGCGGTCAACGATCCGGAAGTACCCCACTCTTTCGTCCTTCAGTGAGTCATGCCGTGTCCTTCTTTGCAAACGTAGAACAGGTTCCAGGCGACCCCATCCTGGGCCTGACCGAGGCCTACAACGCCGATAGCCGCCCCAACAAGGTCAACCTGGGCGTGGGTATCTATTACGACGAAAACGGCCGCATCCCGCTGCTGCGCGCCGTGCACAAGATCGAGCAGCAGCTCGCGCAGGAAGCCAAACCGCGCGGCTATCTGCCCATCGACGGCCTGGCTGCCTACGACAAGGCCACCCAGGAGCTGCTGTTCGGTGCCGAATCGGCACTGGTGGCCTCCGGGCGCGTGGCGACCTCGCAGACCGTCGGCGGCAGCGGTGCGCTGCGCGTTGGCGCAGACCTGCTCAAGAAGCTGCTGCCTACCTCCACCATCGCCATCAGCAACCCGAGCTGGGAAAACCACCGCGCGGTGTTCGGCGCGGCCGGCTTCGAGGTCGTGGATTACACCTACTTCGACGCAGCGACCCACGGCCTGAACTTCGACGGCATGCTCGCCGATCTGGCAAAACTCGAACCGGGCACGGTGGTGCTGCTGCACGCCTGCTGCCACAACCCCACTGGCGCGGACCTGACCAAGGACCAGTGGAAGCAGGTTGCCGGCCTGTTGAAGGAACGCAACCTGTTCCCGTTCGTGGACATCGCCTACCAGGGCTTCGACAAGGGCATCGAGGCCGATGCCTACGCGGTGCGCCTGCTCGTTGCCGAAGGCATCGACAGCTACGTGGTGGCCAGCTCGTATTCCAAGTCGTTCTCGCTGTATGGCGAGCGCGTGGGTGCGCTGTCGGTGGTCTCGGCCACTGCGGCCGAAGCCAAGGCCGTGCAGTCGCAGGTCAAGCGCATCATCCGCACCATCTATTCCAGCCCGTCCACGCACGGCGCCGCACTGGTGGCCGGCGTGCTGACCAGCCCGGAACTGCGCGATGTGTGGGAGCAGGAATTGACCGAAATGCGCGAGCGCATCCACGCCCTGCGCGCCGGTCTGGTCGAGCGGCTGGCCACGCTGGGCTCGCCGGAATTTGAGTTCATCCAGCGCCAGGCCGGCATGTTCTCGTACTCGGGCCTGACCAGGTCGCAAGTGGACCGCCTGCGCGACGAGTTCGCCATCTACGCCGTGGGCACCGGCCGCATCTGCGTGGCCGCACTGAGCCAGCGCAATCTGGACTACGTGGCCCAGGCCGTGGCGACCGTCAGCCGGATGTAAGCGGCCACCGATGCGGTTGACCGCATTGGCCGACCTACACAACGCAAGCACCGGGAGCGCGCAAGCCTCCCGGTTTTTTTATGCCCGCGCAGCAGAGCCTTTGGCAGGCCTGCGGTCACACGGCGCGCTCCACAGCCCACCGCGGACACTGCACGTGACAGGGCGGCGACGCGACGCGTTCCAGGCCCGACGCCGTCGCTTGCCAGAGGCACAAGCCGCGAGCAACGACAGGTGCTGCGCCAGTCAGCGCCGCATGCGCGGGAGCAGCCACGCTATCGACGGGCGACGCGCACTGCCTGCTCCCTTCCCCCGCCCGCGGGGGAAGGTGCCCGAAGGGCGGATGGGGGCAAGCGCAGCGCAACCATCGCAGCCCCCATTCGCACATGTTCGATCAACCGCGCTCCGAAACGCGCAGCAAGTGATCGAAATCTAACGGCGCAATGGCGACAATGGCGGCCCACTTCCTACACAGGCTGCCCGCCCCCATGTCGCGTCCCTCGCTGACCCGCTTCCTGATCGAAGAACAACACGCCGGCCGTATCGATGCGGAATTGCGCCAGCTGATCACCATCGTCTCGCGCGCCTGCAAGCGCATTTCCATCGCCGTGAGCAAGGGCGCGCTGGGCGGCGTGCTCGGCGACGCCGGTACCGGCAACGTGCAGGGCGAGGCGCAGAAAAAGCTCGACGTGCTGAGCAACGACATCCTGCTCGAAGCCAATGCCTGGGGCGGCCACCTGGCCGCGTGCGCCTCCGAAGAAATGGACCACAGCCAGCCGGTGCCCGACCAATACCCCAGCGGCGATTTCCTGCTGCTGTTCGACCCGCTCGATGGCAGCTCCAACATCGACGTCAACGTCTCGGTCGGCACCATCTTCTCGGTACTGCGCGCGCCCAAGGGCACCGAAAAGCCCGGCGACGAACACTTCCTGCAGCCGGGCACGCAGCAGGTTGCCGCCGGCTACTGCATCTACGGCCCCAGCACCATGCTGGTACTTACCCTGGGCCACGGCACCCACGCCTTCACCCTGGAGCGCGAAGAAGGCAGCTTCCTGCTGACCCAGGCCAATATGCGCGTGCCCGAAGACACCGCCGAATACGCCATCAACATGTCCAACCAGCGCCACTGGGAACCGGCGATGCAGGCCTATGTGGGCGACCTACTGGCCGGCAAGGACGGCACCCGCGGCAAGGACTTCAACATGCGCTGGATCGCCAGCATGGTCGCCGACGTGCACCGCATCCTTACCCGCGGCGGCATCTTCATCTACCCCTGGGACAAGAAGGACGCGGCCAAGCCCGGCAAGCTGCGCCTGATGTACGAAGCCAACCCGATGAGCATGCTGGTGGAACAAGCCGGCGGCGCGGCCACCACCGGGCGCGAACGCATCCTCGACATCCAGCCCACACAACTGCATCAGCGCGTGCCGGTGTTCCTGGGCTCGAAGAATGAAGTGGCGCAGGCCACGCGGTATCACCTGGATGCGGATAAGGCGTAAGGCTGAGTTTCGGCTTGGCCACGGACAAGGCTTGATTTACTCAAGACACCCGCCTGGTGCGGGTGTCTTGAGGATTGTCGCCAGGAGTGGCGTATTGGTTGGTAATAGATCGCAACTGTGCCAACGACCGCAGAGGCCTGGCGACCTACACAAGCGCATGTGTCGCTAGTCTCCAGCTCTATGCCGGTTCCTGGCAGGGCCTGCTATTTGAGACAGGCGAGGAACCCAAGTACGTTGTGTACACGTACGCACAAGGTGGAACTGCACGTGTGGACATCCACAGCGCGCGTGCAGGAGATCTGCTCTGCCCCAGGCAGGACGTGCATTGCAGGCTTGATGACGGCGGCCGCATCCGCATTGGAGAACTGGCGTGTTGATCTCGAATGCGACCTTCATTGCAACGCAGCCGACATGACGTGGGCATTTGATCGCAGGGCGCTCTTGCTGGTCCTGGCAGGGGTGGCTAAAGCGAGCTTCATGATTCTTGTCATATCGATTTATGCCTGCCTTACCGCGTTGTTTTTCAGCGGCATCATCTTGTTCATTGTGTTGGCGGTTTACATCGGACATGACGATGGAGACCTGTTTCTTTCTATCCTTTCCTCTCCTTTCGTTCATCCTGGGCTTGCCTGCATTTTTGGTTCTGGCCGTGCCCGCACTGCACCTGCTTCCTTGGCTGAAGCACGCACATCCGCGCACTGCCGCACTGGTCGGGGCGGGCAGTGCACCGATCGTCGGTTTTTGCCTGTATCTGCTTGGCTATCTGCCTGAGATTACCTATTCGGAGAGGATTGCGAGATTGTTTTTCGCCGCCATCGCCCTTTGGGCTGCAATAGCCAGCTGGCTGTATCAGTACACCAGGAAACTGCGCTAGGACGCGCAGCTGCAGCGCGCGAAGACGATGTCGTTGTCCGCGCCAATAGTACGTGCACGGTACGCAGGACTTTCCTGCAGCGCCGGGTACCGCCCGCTCAACGACATGGCGTGCGTCTTAACGAAACACAGTGCGCTCTGCAACGCGAAAGGACTGCCGCTCGTTGCATGCCTGGGGGCGTTGACGCACGCGCATCCATCCACAAGTATTGGCGCGCTCGCACTCCCGCCGCGCCAACCGAACTGTACCGATGCGCATGCGCACTGCCCGTTGCCTGCTGGTTGTTGTTGGCTTGGTACTTCCGTACGCGGTACGACTGCCGTATGGCATGGACTGGTTGCGGCAATACACCGACACCGGCTGGGGCGGGTGGCTGTTGTTGGGCGGATTCAACGCAATCGCCTGGGGGGCGCTGCTGGCGATCAGTTTTGCGTACCGGCGGGCGGTCGCGCTGCTCATGCCGTGCCTGCTTGGCTTCGGTGCGTTGGCCTGGGCGCACGCCACGCTGGATCTGCGTGCCGACGCGCAGTCGGCGCTGGCGCTGATCTTCATCCCGATCTATGCGCTGCTGCCCATCGCCATCGGCGGCCTGCTGGGCTATCTGTTGGACCGGCGATTGCGGCCTCTACCTGCACGCTGAGCCCGCCATGGCGCATGGCCTGGAACCCAGGGTGTACGCGATGGGCATGACGGCGCTGCAGATGGAGCTGCCAGATGCCGCGTGGCCATTGCCCCCTTGACCGCCATCGCCCGCACCAGCCAGTCTCGGGGGCTGGCGCGGCGAGGAGTCGTGCCGCTCGCCTTCAACGGAGAACCGCTGTGGACCGTCGTACCTTCCTCACCTTGTCCGGCATCGGTGCAGCCGGGTTGCTGCTGCCGCATGCGCGGCTGATCGCTGCAGAGCAATTGCTCAGCCCGGTGGATGCGGCACGCAACCGGCGCTTATCCGATACCGCGCTGACCACGGCCAAGGCCGCCGGTGCCAGCTATTGCGATGTGCGCGTGGGCCGGTATCTGCGCCAGTTCGTGATCACTCGCGAGGCGCAGGTGGAGAACGTGGTCAATGCCGAATCCAGTGGCGTTGGCGTGCGCGTGCTGGCCGAGGGTGCGTGGGGCTTTGCGGCGACCAATACGCTGACCAGCGATGGTGTGGCCACCGCCACGCGGCAGGCGGTGGCGATTGCCAAGGCCAATGCGCGGCTGGGCGGCACGCCGGTGCAGCTGGCGCCGGTGACGCCGGCCGGGCAGGTCAGTTGGAAGACACCGATCAAGAAAAACGCGATGGAAGTGCCGCTGCAAGACAAAGTCGCGCTGCTGATGGAGGTCAACGCGGCCGCGCTCAACGCCGGCGCCACCTTCGTGGCCTCGCGCATGTTTGCGATCAACGAGCAGAAGTATTTCGCCAGCAGCGATGGCTCCTATATCGACCAGGATGTGCACCGGCTGTGGCTGCCCTTCACCGTGACCGCGGTGGACAAGGCCAGCGGTAAATTCCGCACCCGCGACGGGCTGTCCGCGCCGATGGGCATGGGGTATGAGTATCTGGATGGCGATGCGCGCGAGAAGCATGCACTGCCTGGCGGGCTGGTCGGTTATGGAAACAGCTACGATGCGCGCGAAGACGCCATTGCCGCGGCAAAGCAGGCGCGTGCCAAGCTCACTGCGCCGTCGGTGAAGGCCGGCAAGTACGATCTGGTGATTGACCCGAGCAATCTGTTTCTCACCATCCACGAATCAGTGGGACACCCGCTCGAGCTCGATCGTGTGCTGGGCTACGAGGCCAATTACGCCGGTACCAGTTTCGCCACGCTGGACAAGCGCGATGCGAAGTTCCGCTGGGGTAGCGACGCGGTGACCTTTGTCGCCGACAAGACGCAGCCCGGCAGCCTGGGTGCGGTGGGCTACGACGATGAGGGCGTCAAGACCAAGCAATGGGACTTGGTGAAGGATGGCATCCTGGTCGATTACCAATGCACGCGCGATCAGGCGCATCTGCTCGGCAAGACCGCCTCCGACGGCTGTAGTTACGCCGATTCGTGGTCCAACGTGCAGTTCCAGCGCATGCCCAACGTGTCGCTGGCAGCAGGCAAGGCGCCGCTGGCGGTGGCGGACATGATCAAGAACGTCGAGCGCGGGCTATACATCCATGGACGCGGTTCGTACTCGATCGATCAGCAGCGCTACAACGCGCAGTTCGGTGGACAGCTGTTCTACGAGATCGAAAACGGCCAGGTCACGCGGCTGGTGGAAGACGGCGCTTACCAAATCCGCACGCCGGAATTCTGGAACGCCTGCAGCGCGGTCTGCGATGCGCGCGACTTCCGGTTGGGCGGCTCGTTCTTCGATGGCAAGGGGCAACCGAGCCAGGTATCTGCGGTGTCGCATGGTTCGGCCACCGCACGCTTCGATGGCATCAACGTGATCAATACCGCGCGTTCGTTGGGCTGAAGTCTTTGGACTGAAAGCGGCTAACGGGACGGTTTGTTCGCCGGTGTAGGGCTAGGTGCCCGCAGCGCTAACGGGACGCTCAGCGCTCCCTTTGCTGGACGGCTTGGTTGGGATGTCCAAACCACAACAGGTTGTTGGACAACGGCGAACGCCTATAGAACAAGGAAACGCGCGCACGCGTACCTGGCCTGCTTGCCGACCTGATCGCCAGCACCGCAACACAGGCACCGCAATACGCGGTGTCCGACGCAGAAGATCGCGCAGCGCGCTTGCGTCGCAACAAACCGTTTTGGGAGGCAATCGATTCGGCGCAGCACCCGATCGATTGGGCTGCATAGTCCGACCCGCAGCGATGCAAGGTGCCGGCGCAACTGTATCGCCAAGCACTGGCATTACCGCCTGCGCGAGCAGCGCCGTCATTGCGCGCGTTACGCGTCATCCATTTCGATTGAATCCCGGGTAAGCGGTCATGATTGCATCGCCAACGATGCGCGAGGCAAGCAAGGGCTGCCGACTCCATGTGCCGTGAGTTGACTCACCACCGGGCAGCGGTGAGTATCGCCCTCGGGCCGGAGTGGGACGGTCTACGAGAAGTTGATCTCTACGCGCAATGCCTTGCAAGCAGTCGCCTGACTGCCCGCAGGGATCACATATCGATAAGGGAGTTCTCATGAAGACCGCATGTATTGCACTGGTGGCTGCCGTCATGTTGCAAGCCACACCCGCCGTCTCCGCACCAACCGCGCCATCGCCACTGGTTGGAACCTGGCTGCTGGATATCGGCAGCCTGCCGATGCCGGCTGCTGCACGACCCAAACGCGTTGTCCTGGATTTCAAACAAGTTCCAGGCAACAAATGGTTCACCAGTGCCGAGATCGTCGACCAAGATAACAAGACGCTGCAGGCGCAATCCACGCTGTTGCTGGACGGCACGCCGGGCAAGGCATCCGGCACTTATCTGGTCGATCGTGCCGCAGTCAAAATGCCCGAGCCCGGCGTGCTGGTGATGCAGTTGATGTACCAAGGCGTGCCGGCATCTACCCGCACCTATACGGTCAGCGCCGATGGCAAGGTGATGACCGAGATTGAGGCGTACTTCAAGGACGGCAACCCGATGATGCGCACGGCGTATTTCAAACGCGCGGCAAGCCAGACCAAGTGAGAACTGTCGAGCCGGCGCCGCACCGCGGCGCGGCTCGATTCCGGGGGAGACGTCGCAGCTCGGCGGTTGGCCTTACACAGGCCGCGTCGTCGGCTCGACACCCTGAGTAAGGTTCAGCGAAGCTCTGGACAATCCACCGAAATCCTTTAACTCCAGCATCCTGCGTACCAATGCTGCGGCTTGGTCATCTAAGTCATATGGCTTGTCCACCGCGCGCTTCGATGGCATCAAGGTGATCAATACCGCGTATTCGTTGGGCTGAACGTGTTGGACTGAAAGCGGCTGACGGGACGGTTCTTTGTTGGCCTTGGTGTGCCGCCCTCAGCTCTTACGAGACACGGCGTGCCTCCATCGCTCGATGGTTCCTTTGGGCACTCAAACCGCCACAGTTCGTCGAGGGCGCGGTGCCCTCACCGCTCGCGGGACACGCTGTAAATCCATCCTTGGGCGCTCCGTGGCAGCATCCATGCGGCCACAGGGTCCCGCAAGCGGTAAGGACACCGCACCGGCACGTTGATCGATCGCTCGTTGAAAACCAACACGCCGACCCTCTTCACTGGTCCTTGCCCGCCTACCGTCGCGGGACCTTTAGCGTCATGGATGCCGCCAAAGAGCTGACATGGACGTACTTGCAGCGTGTCCCGCGATGGTAGGCGGGCAAGGGCCCTGCAGCGAAACCGCAGCCGTAGCAGTGCGCGACTGAGACATCCACTGCGGTCATTAGGCTCAGAAGCACAGAGACGTCGAGACATGCCGCCTCTCGGATGCAGTCAAATGCCTGGTGCGTCGGGGATGCGGTGCCCTCACCGCTTGCGGGACACGCTGTGAATCCATCCATGGACGCTCCGTGGCGGCATCCATGCCGCCACAGGGTCCCGCAAGCGGTAAGGACACCGCACCGGCACGTTGATCGATCGCTCGTTGAAAACCAACACACCGACCCTCTTCACTGGTCCTTGCCCGCCTACCGTCGCGGGACCTTTGGCGGCATGGATGCCGCCAAAGAGCTACATGGACGTACTTGCAGCGTGTCCCGCGATGGTAGGCGGGCAAGGGCCCTGCAGCCAAGCCGCAGCTGTATCACTGCGCGACCAAAGCCTCCACAGCCTTTTTCCAGCTGTTTGGAACATGTAAGACAACTACTGCGCACAACGCTGCGATCTTCACGGAAGGCGCGATCGTCAACAGGACAAACGCGTGCGGCATCGATCAACCGCGTGTCGCGGCGATGATGTAGCACGCATGTGCAGCCAGTCGTGTTCGCCACGTTTCAAGACAGATCCGCCGCATCACTGACGTCATCTGGGACATCGCTTACCCACACCCCCCTGCCGAAAGTCATTTGACGCCGCATTCTTCGCCCGGCAAGAATCGGAGATACCGCGTGCAGAGCTGTGCGCGTCACCACACCACCTGCGCGCCGCGCGGGACTATTGGGGAGTTGCCGTGCAGCGACGTGATTTCCTGGCCCTGACCGGGCTGACCATGGGCGGGCTGATCGTGCCGGCCTATTTCGGCAAGGCAATTGCCGCCGAACAGTTGTTGACGCCCTTCGATGTGGGCCGCAAGAAGCGCCTGGCCGATGCCGGGCTCACTGCCGCGCGGCAGGCCGGCGCGAGTTATTGCGATGTGCGCATCGGCCGCTATCTGCGCCAGTTCGTGATCACCCGCGAAGACAAGGTGCAGAACGTGGTCAACACCGAATCCATCGGTGCCGGCATCCGCGTGATCGTGGGCGGTGCGTGGGGCTTTGCTGCCACCAACGATCTGACCGAGCAGGGCGTGGCCAAGGCCGCTGCACAAGCGGCTGCCATCGCCAAGGCCAATGCCAAGGTGCAGGGCACGCCGGTGCAGCTGGCACCCACGCCCGGTGTTGGCGAGGTCAGCTGGAAGACGCCGATCACCAAGAACGCGATGGAAGTGCCGATCAAGGACAAGGTGGATCTGCTGCTGGGTGTGAATGCCGCCGCCACCGCGGCCGGCGCCAGCTTCGTCAACTCCATGCTGTTCGTGGTCAACGAGCAAAAGTATTTTGCCAGCACCGATGGCTCCTACATCGACCAGGATGTGCATCGCATCTGGGCGCCACTGACCGTGACCGCCATCGACAAGGCCAGCGGCAAGTTCCGCACCCGCGAGGGGCTGTCCGCGCCGATGGGCCTGGGCTACGAGTATCTGGATGGCGCGGCCTCGGGCAAGTTCGTCTCGCCCAATGGCGTGGTGAACTACGGCCTGTCCTACGACATGAAGGAAGATGCCATCGCCGCCGCCAAGCAGGCGCAGGAAAAACTCAAGGCGCCGTCGGTGAAGCCGGGCAAGTACGACCTGGTGTTGGATCCCTCGCACACCTGGCTCACCATCCACGAATCGGTGGGCCACCCGCTGGAGCTGGACCGCGTGCTCGGCTACGAGGCCAACTACGCCGGCACCAGTTTCGCCACGCTGGACAAGCTCAAGGCCGGTTTCCAGTACGGCAGCGACAAGGTGCACATTCTCGCCGACAAGACCCAGCCCGGCAGCCTGGGCGCGGTGGGTTACGACGATGAAGGCGTCAAGACCAAACAGTGGGACCTGATCCGCGACGGCAAGCTGGTGGACTACCAGGCGATCCGCGATCAAGCGCATATCCTCGGCAAGACCGCCTCCGATGGCTGCTGCTACGCAGACTCGTGGTCGAGCGTGCAGTTCCAGCGCATGGCCAATGTGTCGCTGGCCGCCGGCAAGACGCCGCTGAGCGTGAGCGACTTGATCAAGAACGTGGAAAACGGCATCTACATCATCGGCGACGGCTCGTTCTCCATCGACCAACAGCGCTACAACGCGCAGTTCGGTGGCCAGTTGTTTTACGAAATCAAGAATGGTGCGATCACCCGCATGCTCGAAGACGTGGCCTACCAAATCCGCACGCCAGAATTCTGGAATGCCTGCAGCGCGGTGGCCGATCAGCGCGACTACCGCCTGGGCGGTTCGTTCTTCGATGGCAAGGGCCAGCCCAGCCAATCCTCGGCGGTCTCGCATGGTTCGTCCACCGCACGCTTCGATGGCATCAACGTCATCAGCACCGCCCGCTCGCTCGGCTGACAGGAGAAACCCACATGAGCATCCTTACCGAAGCGCAGGCCAAGGCCATCCTGGACAAGGTCATCAAACTGTCCAAGGCCGACGAGTGCACCGCCACGCTCACTGGCGCAATCGACGGCAATATCCGCTTTGCGCTCAATAACGTGTCCACCAGCGGCATTGTCGACAACACCGATCTGCAGGTGCAGGTGGCGTTTGGCAAGCGCGTGGGCACCGCCACCATCAACGAGTTCGACGATGCATCGCTGGAGCGTGTGGTAAGCCGCGCCGAAGATCTGGCAAAGCTGGCACCGGAAAATCCGGAGTTCATGCCGGCCGTCGACAAGCAGACCTACACTGCCAGCCCCACCTTCAGTGCATCCACTGCAGCGGTAGACCCGGCGTTCCGCGCGCAGGTCGCAGCCGATTCGATCGCCCCCTGCAAGGGCAAGGGACTGATCGCTGCCGGCTTTCTGGAAGATGGCCAGAGCTTTACCGCGTTCGCCAACAGCAAAGGCAACTTCGGCTATCAGCGCAACGCACGCTTCGACTACACCTGTACCGTGCGCACCGAAGACGGCCGCGGCTCGGGCTGGGTGGGGCGCAATCTGAAGGACGCATCCGACTTCAAGGCCGAGCAGGACGTCCGCATCGCGATGCGCAAGGCCAGCGATTCAGCCGAAGCCAAGGCGCTGGAACCGGGCAAATACACCGTAATTCTGGAGCCGGCAGCAGCGGCCGGGCTGATCTCGTTCATGATGCGCTACTTCGATGCGCGCATGGCCGACGAGGGCCGCAGCTTCCTGTCCAAGAAGGGCGGCGGCAACAAACTGGGCGAGCAGGTGTACGACCCGCGCGTCAACATCACCGCCGACCCATGGGACGCGCGTGCAGCAGTGATGCCGTGGGACGAAGAAGGCCTGCCGCGCGAGAAGATGTCCATCGTCGAAAACGGCAAGGTCGCCAACCTGCAGTATTCGCGCTATTGGGCGCAGAAGAACGGCAAGCGTGCGATCGGCGAGCCGGGCAATCTGCTGATGGCCGGCGGCGACAAGAACATCGCCGAGCTGGTGCGCGGCACCGAGAAAGGCATCCTGGTCACGCGCACCTGGTACATCCGCATGGTCGACCCGCAGACCGTGCTGCTGACCGGGCTGACCCGCGATGGCACCTTTTACATCGAGAACGGGCAGATCAAATACCCGGTGAAGAATTTCCGCTTCAACGAATCGCCGATCATCATGCTCAACAACATCGACGAACTGGGCAAGCCGGTGCGCGTGGCCGGCGATGAATCCAGCTATGTGATGATGATCCCGCCGATGCGGCTGCGTGATTTCACGTTTACCTCGTTGTCGGATGCGGTGTGAGTAGGAGCCGGGAATCGGGAGTCGGGAATCGGGAATGGGAGAGCAAGAGCCGCTTCTCTCAACCTGAATTTTCACGAGCGCTTCCGGCTCCCGGTTCCCTCCCGGCTCCGACATCGCGCCGCCATTTCCTGCAGCTACTGCTTGGCAGCGCCGCCGGTTTGGCGCTGCCATGGCCGGCGCGTGCGGCCGGCGCTTACGACTTCTGGTTTACGCGGCTGCGCTACGATTCCGGCGATTGGGATGTGGATGCGCGCATGCCATCCAACCTGATCACCTCGTTGATCGACTACACGCAGCTGCGGGTGGACCCGGAAGAACACGTTATCGACCTGGCCGATCCGCGCATGTTGCAAGCGCCGTTCTGCTATCTGGCCGGGCACAAACTGGTGGAATTCAATCCGGCCGAGCGGCGCAATTTCGAGCAGTACGTGCGTAACGGCGGCTTCGTGTTTGTGGACGACTGCAACCACGATATCGATGGCTTGTTCGCTACCTCGTTCGAGGCGCAGATGACCGCGCTGTTCGGCAAGAGCGCGCTGCAGAAATTACCGAAGAACCATCGTCTTTACAGCGCATTCTTCAAGTTCCCGGACGGCCCGCCCGCCACCAGCTTCGAGCTCAATGGCTGGGGCGATGATCTGGTGCACGACTACCTCAAGGGCATCAGCATCGACGGAAGATTGGGTGTGCTCTACAGCAACAAGGATTACGGCTGCGAATGGGATTACGACTGGCGCAACAAACGTTTTCTGGCCGAAGACAACACCAAGTTCGGCGTGAACATCGTGATGTATGCGTTGACCAACTGACATGCTGCGCAGCGCGCGCGATGCGGCCCACCGATAACGCGTCGCGCGCAGGCACGCTGCTACGTAAGGCACATCTGGCTGGGTAACCTCATCGCATACGCATACCACGGTGGCTTCGCAGGAACCTGCTCGCACCATGCAACACCATCGATAACACCGTACTACGCGCCAATACGCGATACGCAAGCCGCCACATCACCAGAGACTCCGCATGACCTCCCCCGACGAAGACACACTCACTGCCCAGCTCTCGCAACTTGGCGCGCTGCGCGCCGCTTTGGCCCAGGCCGTGGTCGGGCAGGATGCGGTGGTGGAGCAGCTATTGATCGGCCTGCTGGCTGGTGGTCACTGCCTGCTGGAAGGCGCCCCCGGGCTGGGCAAGACGCTGCTGGTGCGTTCGCTCGGCCAGGCATTGGAACTGCAGTTCCGCCGCGTGCAGTTCACCCCCGATCTGATGCCCAGCGACATCCTGGGCACCGAGTTGCTGGAGGAAGACCACGGCACCGGGCACCGGCATTTCCGCTTTCAGCAAGGCCCGATCTTCACCAACCTGCTGCTCGCCGACGAACTCAATCGCACCCCGCCCAAGACCCAGGCCGCATTGCTGGAAGCGATGAGCGAGCGCACGGTCAGCTATGCCGGCACTACCTATGCGTTGCCGGATCCGTTCTTCGTGCTGGCCACGCAGAACCCGATCGAACAGGCCGGCACCTACCCGCTACCGGAAGCGCAGCTGGACCGCTTTTTACTGCATGTGCGCGTGGATTATCCCAGCGAGCAGGAAGAGCACGACATCCTCAGCCAGACCACCGGCAGCGCAAGCGCGCAGGTGCCCAAGGTGATGGATGCGGCCAGCGTGCAGGCGCTGCAGCGGCAGGTGCGCGACGTGCATGTGGGCGCGGATCTGCTGACCTGGATCAATCGCCTGGTGCGGGCAAGCCGTCCCGGCCCGCAGGCCAGCGATGAGGTGCGGCAATGGATCAAATGGGGTGCCGGCCCGCGTGCCGGGCAATCGCTGGTGCTGGCGTCCAAGGCGCGCGCTTTGCTGCATGGCCGGCTGGCCGCTACGCGCGAGGATGTGCTGGCGCTTGCGGCGCCGGTGATGCGACATCGGTTGCTGCTGTCCTTCGCTGCCGAAGCCGAACAACGCAGTGCCGATGATGTGGTCGCCGCGCTGCTGCGCGCGGTGCCGTTCCCGAACTGAGCGCAGCGCCATGCATCCACCGCTGCCGGCTCTGATTCCCGCCGATGTGCGCAGCCGTTTGCGCGGCTTGCAGCTGCGCGCGCGTCAGGCGCAGGGCGGGCACGGGATTGGCCAGCACGCCAGCCGCAGCCGCGGCGCCGGGCTGGAATTTGCGCAGTACCGCGCCTACGAGCCGGGCGATGCGCTGCGCCAGATCGACTGGAAGCTCTACGCGCGCTCGGACCGGTTTTTCGTGCGCGAAGCCGAGCGCGAAAGCCCGCTGACGCTCTGGCTATTGCTCGATGCCACCGCGTCGGCCGGGCAAACCGACAGCGCGCGGCCGGAGCACACCCGCCTGCAGACGATGGCGACACTGGCCGCCTGCGCGGCCGAAGTGGCGCTGCAGCAAGGCGACCGCGTCGGCCTGTATGCCTTGCATGGCGGCGGCCTGGTTGCGGTGCCGGCGGGTGTTGGCAGCCGCCAGCGCGACCGGCTGTGGCTGGCCCTGCACGGCCTACGCGCCGGCGGCCGCTGGCCGGGGCTGGAGGCGTTGCGGCCGTTGTGGGAACGCATCGCCGCGCACGATCTGCTGCTGTCCATCGGCGATGGGTTCGATGAAGAACTTGCGAGCGCATTGGAAAAGTTCGCCGCCGCGCGCCGTGAAGTGCTGCAGCTGCAGGTGCTCACCTGCGACGAACGCGATTTTCAATTCAGCGGCGGGCACCGTTTCCGCGACCCGGAAACCGGCGAAGAACTGCTCGGCGACGGCGCGGCGATGCGCGAGGACTATCTGCAACGCTTTGCCACGGCCCAGCGCGCGCGGCAGGCGCGCTGGCAGGCGGCCGGCATCGCGCATGCCGTGCATTACCTGGATGCGCCGGCCGATGCCGCGCTGCGCCAGCTGTTCGGTCAAGGCGGGTCCCGATGAGCGCGTGCCTGCGCGGGCCGACGACGGCGCATTCCAGCTCGCGATCGGTCTCGCTGTCGGCAGTGGCGGTACAGCAGCCACCACAGCGGCAAACGCGTCCTGCAAACAGCTGGCATAGCCCGCAGTGGCAACCGCGCGTGCCGGGCCGCATCACGCATTGCATGGCGATACCAGCGCGACGTACAGCGCCATGCGCGATGTATCCGCATTACCCGGGCGACGCCTGCGCATGAGTGCAGTGCAGACCAACGTTGAGCATGCGCACGCCATGCAACTGCGCATGCCACCGCTGTTGCGATTGCAGTCGCAGTTGCGGCCGCAGTTACCTAGGCGAGGTCTTCGCATGGGTAAAACGCTGACCAACGTCGAGCACGTGCACATCATGCAACTCTGCATGCCACTGCAGTTGCAGTTGCGGCCACAGTTGCCTAGGCAACGTCTTCGCATGAGTACAACGCCGACCACCGTCGCGCGCGTGCGCGGCTTGCAACTCCGGCTGCGGCTGCGATTGCAGTTGGAGTCTCAGCTAAGGCTACAACTGCTGTTGCCGCTGAGACAGCAAACCCACCCTATCCACAGCCACCCGCACACCGGCAGCACCATGCATTCACTCGTGCACAGCGTCAGCGCAGAGGCATGGCAATGAACTTGCTGTTGCTGTTCCCCGCCGGGCTCGCGGCATTGGCTGCCCTGCTGCTGCCGCTGCTGATCCATCTGGCGCGGCGTAGCGAGCACCGGCCTACCGACTTCGCTGCGCTGCGCTGGTTGCGTGCAGTGCCACGCCCACGCCACCGCGTGCGCCTGGACGAGCTGCCGTTGCTGCTGGTGCGCCTGCTGCTATTGGCAGCATTGGCGCTGCTGCTGGCAGAACCGGCGTTGCGTGCGCATCAGGATGCGCGCCCGCGTATCGCAGTGAGCCCGGGTGTGGACCTGGCCGCCGCACGCGCGCTGCCGCAGCCCAAGGATGCGCAATGGGTGTGGCTGGCGCCGGGCTTTGCACCGATCGATGTCAAGGCAGATGTCGCCACCAGTAATGGTGCGCAGGGCGGCAATCCGCAACCGGTTGGCAGCCTGCTGCGCGAACTCGATGCCAGCCTGCCCGCAGACACGCCGCTCAGCGTGATCGTGCCCGCGCAGTGGGGCGTGGTGGATGCGCAACGACTGCAGTTATCGCGTGCAGTGCAGTGGCAGGTGCTGCCCGGTGCGTCGCCGGTGGCCGCCACGCCTGCCACCGTGCCGCTGCGCGTGCAGGCAATTGCCGACGACCGCGCCGCACCGGCCTTGCGCTATCTGCGCGCGGTGCATGCAGCCTGGGCACTGCCGGGCAGCTTGCCGGTGGGCACGCCCGCCGATGCCGTGCCGGCGCGCTGGGCACCCGGCACGGTGGTGGCGTGGCTGTCGCCCACCGCCCCGCCCGCGCCGGTGCTGGATTGGGTTGCGGCCGGCGGCCAGCTGCTGCTGGATGCGCGCACGCCGGTGCCGCCCGCACTCGCCGCGCCGCTGCAACCCGTGCTCGAAACACAGGGGCAGCCGGTGCTCGACGCCGCCGCCTTCGGGCGTGGGCGCCTGCTGCGCTGGGCCGCGCCGTTGCAGCCGCAGCAGCTGCCGGCGCTGTTGGACGCCGAGTTCCCCACCCGCCTGCACGCGGCGCTGCAGCCACCACCCATCCCGCAACGTGCCCTGGCGCAGACCCAACAGCCGCAGCGCGGCGGCGCGATCCGGCTGACCACGCCGCCATGGCCGCTGGCACCGTGGCTGGTCGGTGTGGTGTTGCTGCTGTTTGCGCTCGAGCGCTGGCTGGCCACCGCGCCACGCCGGAGCAGCGCGGCATGAGCACGCCCGCACTGCAGCGCGCCTGGCAGGCCGCACGCCGACGTCGCGCTGCCGGGGTGGTGGTGTTTGGGTGGCCGCTGGCGCTGCTGCCGGGCGCGGGTGCCTGGCGCATGGGCGCACACGCCGCGGTGGTGCCGCTGTTGCTGTTGGGCGTCGCGATGCTGGCCGCCGTCGCGCTGCACGCGGCGCGGCAGCTGGACCAGACCTGGCTGATCCGCCGGCTGGATCGCGAACCGGACCTGGACGACAGCAGCGACCTGCTGTTCGCACCGGCCACGCAACTGGGCCCGCTGCAGGCGCTGCAACGTCAGCGGCTGGAGCAGCGCCTACGCAGCACTCCGCGCGATCTGCGCCCGGCCTGGCCGTGGCGGCGCGCATGGCCCTGGAGCCTGCTCGGCCTGGTCGCCTGCGGCGCGCTGCTGCTGTGGCCGCCGCGGGCGCTGCCGCCGGCCGCCCCCGCCGACCGCGTGGCCGCTGCCCGTGCCAGCAGCGGCGCCGCGATGCTGCGTCAGGCGCAACTGCGCAGCACACCGCCGGCCTATACCGGCCTGCCCGCCGCGCGGCTGCCCGGCCTGGATGCGCGCGTGCCCGCCGGCACCCGGCTGGACTGGCAACTGCAGATCAGCCCGGCCCCGCGCAACGTAGCGTTGCGGCTTACCGACGGCCGCCTCATCCCGCTGACCCGGCAGGGCAGCAGCGACCAATGGCAGGGCCAATGGATCGCTACGCGCGCCAATCTGTACCGCATTCTCATCGACGGCACGCCCGCCGACCGCCAACTGCACCGGCTGGATGTGCTGCCGGACCGCCCGCCGCAGGTGCGCGTGCTCGCCCCCGAGCAGAGCCTGGTGCTGTGGACGCCGGCCAACGGCGCCTGGGCACTACGCTTCGAAGCCAGCGACGATTACGCCGTGGCCGCCAGCGCCGAGCTGCGCCTGACCCTGGCCCAGGGCAGCGGCGAGAACATCACCTTCAAGACCCAGCGCCGCACGCTCACCGGCAGCGGCCCGGCCACCCGCCGCAACTTCGCCGCCACGCTGCAGCCGCAGGCGCTGGGCATGGCCGCTGGTGATGACCTGATCGCGCAGCTCATCGTGCATGACACCCGCCAGCCCGGCCCGCAGGAAGGCCGCAGCGCCAGCGTGATCCTGCGCTGGCCGCCGCCGGAACAGACCATGGCCGCCGGCCTGGAGGCGAGCGTCAAACAGACCTTGCCGGCCTACTTCCGCAGCCAGCGCCAGATCATCATCGACGCCGAGGCGCTGCTGAAGGAAAAACCGCGCCTGGACGCGGCCACCTATCTCAAACGCGCCGACGCCATCGGCGTGGACCAGCGCCTGCTGCGGCTGCGCTACGGCCAGTTCCTGGGCGAAGAAAGCGAAGGCGCGCCAAAGGGCCCGCCGACCGCCGACGCACCGCCCACCAGCGACGCCCCGGCCGATGACCTGCCCACCGCCGACATGCCCACCGCCGATGCGCCGGCCGCGCCGGACGAGCACGCCCATGACGCCACGCAACCACACGCCGATCATGACCACGACCACGCCGCCGCCAGCGGTGCCGCTGCCCTGGACGACCACGACCACGATCATGCGGATGGGCGCCCCGAGCGCAGCGGCTTCGGCCAGGCGCAGGACGTGCTGACCGAGTTCGGCCACACCCACGACCACGCCGAAGCGGCCACCTTGCTGGACCCGCAGACCCGCGCCCTGCTGCGCGCGGCGCTGGACCAGATGTGGCAATCCGAAGGCGAGTTGCGCCAGGGCCACCCCGAGCGCGCGCTGCCGTTTGCCAACAAGGCGCTGGGCTTCATCAAGCAGGTGCAGCAGGCCGAGCGCATCTATCTGGCACGCGTCGGCACGCAACTGCCGCCGATCGACCCCAGCCGGCGCATGAGCGGCAAGCGCGACGGACTGGCGCGCGGCGCCGCTGCCCTGGACGCGCGCACCAGCCCGGATCCGCAACCGATGGCGCTCTGGCAGTCGCTGGGCAACGCTGCGCCCGCCCAGGATGCCGCCGCACTGGACGCGTTCGCGCGCTGGCTGCCGGCGCACGAGACCCAGCTCGATGCCCCGCTGGACCTGGCCGCCGCCGTCGAGACCCTGCGCGCCACACCCGACTGCGCCAGCTGCCGGCAACGCCTGCGCGCGTTGCTGTGGCCGGTACTGGCGCGCCCGCCGGCTGCCGTGCAACCGCGCACTGCCCCCGATGCTGGCGGCCAGCGCTATCTCGATGCCCTGCACGCACAGGAGCGCCCCTGATGCCGGCCTGGATCATCATCGCCACCCTGGTCGGCATCACGCTGCTGGCGTGGTGGCGCCTGCGCCGCGCCCCTATCGCCGGCTGGCGCAAGGCCGCGCTGCTCGCCTTGCAGCCGCTGTGCGCCGCGCTGCTGTATTGCGCACTGGTCCCGCCGTCGCTGCCCGGGCATGGCGGCACGCTGGTGGTCGCCACTGCCGGCAGCGACACGGCAGCGCTGACCACCGCGCCCGGCGACGCGCGCATCGCGCTACCCGAGGCCCCGGCCGCGCTGCGCCATGCCGAGCGCATGCCGGATCTGGCGACCGCCTTGCGTCGCCATCCCGGCACCACCGGGCTGCGCATCGTCGGCGCCGGCCTGCCCGCGCGCGACCGCGACACCGCGCGCGGCTGGCCGCTGCGCTACACCGCTCCAGCGCCCACGCCCGGCTTGAGCGAGCTGTCCACGCCATCGTTACTGGCGCCGGGGGCCGATCTGCGGGTCCACGGCCGCATCACCGGTGTGCGCGAGGCCAGGCTCGAACTGCTGGACCCGGCCGGGCGCCGCGTCGATCTGGTTGCGCCCGATGCTGACGGCCGCTTCCAGCTCGGCGGCAGCGTGCGCGCCGCTGGCGACAGCGTTTTTGTGGTGCGCGTGCTCGGGCCGGACGCCCGCCCGCGCGACCAGGCCGAGGTGCCGGTCTCCGTGGTGAAGAGCCCTGCCGCCAACCTCTGGATCATCGCCGGCGCCCCGCAACCCGAGCTCAAATATCTGCGTCGCTGGGCGCACGACGCCGGCCTGGACCTGCACACCCAGATCGCCACCGGCGGCGGCATGCAGCTGGGCGACGCGCCGCGTGCGCTGGACGCCGCCACTCTGGACCGCAGCGACCTGCTCATCCTCGACGAGCGTGCGCTGGCCAGCCTGTCGCGGCTGCAACGCGATGCAGTGCGGGCGGCGGTCGAACGCGGCCTGGGCCTGTTGCTGCGCCTCGGCGGCCCGCTCGATGCCGCACAACGCACTGCCATCGCCGCGCTGGGCTTGCCGCTGCGTGGCGATAACGCCGCCGCGCCGCTGCTGGTCGCGCCCGCATCCAATGCCTCGCGTCAGGCGCTGCATCAGCAATCGCCACAGCACGCAGCGGACGCGCGCGCTGCCACAAGCGAGGCACTGCTCACCCTGGAACGCCGCACGCTGGTTCCCGACGCCCCCGATGCCATCGCCGTGCTGCGCGCATCCAACGGCACGCCGTACGCGTGGTGGCGCGCCATCGGGCGCGGGCGTATCGGCCTGCTCGCCGTCACCGACAGCTACCGCCTGGTACTGCAAGGCCAACCCGATCTGCATGCCGCGCTGTGGAGCCAGACGCTCTCGCCGCTGACGCGCGCCCAACCCACAGCGCGCGGCCCCACCCGCGTTGGTTGGCGCGACCAACGCATCAGCGTCTGCAACCTGAGCCGCGATGCACAGCTGCTCTCGCCCGATGGCACCACCCGCCCACTGCCACCGGACACAGGCACCGGCGCGGCGGCCTGCGCCGGCCTCTGGCCCGAGCACACCGGTTGGTATCGCTGGCAAGACGCCACACGCAGCGGCGCGCTCTACATCCGCGCACCTGCCGACGCGCCTGCCCTGTTCGCCAACACGCAACGCGATGCAACGCGTGCACTCATCAACCACAGCGCCACGCCACGCCAGGCACGCCCAATACCCCAGCCCGGCCCACGCTGGCCGTGGTGGCTGGGGTTTGTCGCCGCAGCGGCGGTGCTGTGGTGGTTGGAACGGTGGCGTGGCGGCCGCTCGACACCTGCCACCTAGGCAGCGATGTGTGATGCGTGCGCGCAAGGTTTGAACGCTGCCGCGTGTACGACCAAGCGCCTAGGCTAGGAGTGAGCAGCCGCACATTGCAGCGCCGCTTGCATGAGGAAGGCACCACGTTTCAACAAACACCGGACAAGGTGCGCGCGGCGTTGGCCGAGCATTATCTGCGCAAGCCCATGATGTCCAGCGCGGAGATCGCCTTGCTGCTTGGGTTTGAAGATACCAACTCGTTCGTCCGCGCCTTCCGGGTCTGGATCGGCAAGAAAGACGCCGCAGGCGGTTCGTCGCGATACGCCGCAGGAATGATGCGATGGCGCCGCGTGCGATCCAGCGCGCGCGCTGCAGTGCGGCCATTACGACAACGCGATAGGTACCCAACAGCAGCGCTACACGGTCGGCGCCGCGATGACTGCCGCCGCTGGCGCGGATGCGGTCATCGTCGGCAACTGCGCGACCGGCGCGCATCAAAACGCCAACGCGTTCTAGCCCCGACGCCACACCCGGCAGTAGTTGTTGGCCGGCATCTCGACATCTTCCACCAGCTGCAAGCCCACCTGCGCAGCCAGCGCGTCCACGTCGGCCGCATCGCGAATGCCCGACGCCGCATCGCGTGCGCGCAACATCGCATCGAAGTCGCGATTGCTGTCGCTGGTGAAGTGACCATCGCGATTGAACGGCCCATACACCACCAGCACTGCCTGCGGTGCCATCACCTCGGGCAAGCCCGCAAACAAGGCCTGCACCTGCGGCCAGCCCATGATGTGCAAGGTGTTAGCGCTGTAGATCGCATCGAAACCACGCTGACCATCGGGCAGTGCGGGCAAGGGCGGCAGTGGCGCCAAGCCAGGCGTCGGCGTCAGCACGGCCTGCAGTGCCAGCGGCGGCGGCGTGTTGGGTAGCGCGGCGTCATCCAGCCATTGCTGCATGCCCGGCAGATGATCGGCGTGATCGCTGGCCTGCCACTGCAACCACGGCATCGCCGCAGCAAAATGCACCGCATGCTGGCCGGTGCCTGCGCCGATTTCCAGCACATGGTGGCGATCGGCGAAGTGACGCTGCAACACTGCAAGGATCGGATCGCGATTGCGCGCGGAGGCAGGCGAGAAAGGTTTGGTCATGGCCAAGGTCCGGACAGAAAGGAGGCATTGGAGCGCTCGCCATTGTCGCGCGTCGCGGCGCAGATTGCGTTGGCCGGGGGACGCAGATGCTCGCACTCGACATGCCGCTGTGTGCCGCGCGGCGTCGAACCGTCGGTGCCAAGCTGCATGTAGCGGCGCGCGCCACAGGTGCATCCGCTCACTGGCGCGCTGCGCTGCATGCGCCAGAAGTGCACTGCCTCGTCGGGATCGCCCATCACTGCCGATCGCCTGAGCTGAGCCGTCCCGCGCAACGGCGGCAGCCTGGACACAGCAGCAGACCCCAAGCGGCTAGTGCTTGTCTGACCCCTGGTTCTTGTCTGAAACGCTGGTCACCGACAGCAACACATCGGTGTAGTGGTGGCCGTTATCCGAATGAAAGAGCGTCCCGGACACGCGCGCCTGGCGGCCCTTCAACTGCTTGAACGCGCGCATGGTTGTTGCATCGAGGGACAGCTGCAACAGCGTGATGCCGGTTGCAGATGGCTCGAAGTCCTCTTTGCCATCGGTCGCCTCCACGGTGAGCGGAGCAACGAGTTTGAGCGCCGGATATCTCACCTCCGCACCATCGGGTGTCTGGCCGGTGGCACTGATGAGCATGCCCTGGAGCGTGACTTCCGGCGCGCCGTACCGGTATGACTGCGCACAGGCAGGCGCGGCGATGACGCCACACAGGATCAACAGCAAACGCTGTGCAGTTTTCATTTCACGCAGTCCCTTGCAATGGTGATCAGGGTAGATCGTAAGGCCCTATCGCGCAGGAGGCAGCGCCTCATACGCCCGCCGCACCGCCTCCTCGCCGAACTGCCGCTCCAGCCGGCGCACGATGAAGTGCCCGCGTGCCATGGCCTGGAAGTGGCGGATAAAGACCGTGTTGAGGGTGGCGCCGCTCACCGCGCCCACCAAGGGCACCGCCTGCACGGCGAGTTTCTCGCCCACGTTAACCGAGAACTTGGCGGCGATGCGCGAGACCAGCGACACCAAGGCCGGCGCGCCCTTGCTGGCGAAGCCATGCGCAGCGACATGGCGGGCAGCGGCGCTGAGCTGCTGCGCCATTGCCGCGCGCACCGCGAAATAGCCCGATTCGGCGCCGTCGTCCACCACGCTGCGGCCGCCGTGCGCCAGCACTTCCAGGCAGGCCAGCGCAGTGTCCGGGCTTTGCAGCGATTCGCCTTCGGCGCGCGCGATGTCGGCGATGGAGCGCAGCATCACGGTGGTGGTCAGCGGTAGCTCCACCATCAGGCCCGGCAGGCCGAAGAAGCCGCCGGCACCACCGGCCACGGCCACCGCCAGGGTGTGCCGGGTGGTGGAGGCCGGCTGCAGCGGCTCGGTCTTGCCGCGCAGACTCAGCAATGCCGACTTCATGGCCACCTGCAACGCGCGACGGGTGAGGCCGTCGATGCTGCGGGTCACCATCTTGGGCAGCCGCTTGGTGATCAAGCTCTCGATCGGCGCGCCCAGCGCGTTGGCCAGCTGGGCTGCCACGCCGGGGTTTTCCAGTAGCGCGTGCGCCGCGGCCAGGTCGCGCTGCGCGGCCATATCCATCACCGGTATCGGAAGCGTCGTCATGCCTGCTCTCGTCATAGGGTCTGCGTCGATGGTACCCAGCGCCGTGTGAGCGCCGGACGAGCGGCCGGCCGCAGATCGGGCAAAGCTGCAATTGGCTGGCAAAATGCGCGATCATCGGCGTCCACGCAGGCAATGCCCATCAGATGAACCGTGAGATCCGCCACAGCATCGTGATCGCCGCCGCA
The DNA here is from genome assembly GCF_035012785.1 of Xanthomonas sp. WHRI 8932A. Lineage (NCBI taxonomy): Bacteria > Pseudomonadati > Pseudomonadota > Gammaproteobacteria > Lysobacterales > Lysobacteraceae > Xanthomonas > Xanthomonas sp. WHRI 8932A. The sequence goes on along the minus strand of NZ_JAYGQQ010000012.1, from coordinate 32,785 downwards.
CCGGAAGTGGTGTCCGCCGCGCTATCCGAGCCCGTGCAGCTGGCGCGCTGGTGGACGCGCGAGGTGCAGCAGGCCGATGACTGCGTGCGCCTGGACTGGAGCAGCCACGGCTGGCAAGTGGTCCTGCGCATCGACGAAGGCGCCGACCATCGGCTGGTGCGCTGGCGCTGCGAGCGCTCCAACATGCTCGACACCGCGGCCTGGGAGGGCACGGTGATGCGCTTCGATCTGATCTCCACCAGCCAGGGCACCCGCGTGGAGTTCGTGCAGTCCGGCTACCGCGATTCGCCGTGTCTGGAGGCGTGCACCCAGGGTTGGCAGTACTTCCTGGGCAGCAGCCTCAAGCGCTATGTGGAAACCGGGCAGGGCATGCCCTACCCGGACATGCCCGACACCCGCGACCCCGCAATGCGCTGAGCGCAGCACGCGCTCATGCAGTGCGCGGCTGGCCTACCGACGGCACGCCGGTTACCGGCAACTGCGCATCCACCGTGACCGGGCTATCGGCCTGCAGCAGCGCGCGCGCCTCCGCAGCGCTGGCCACCGCCGGCGGCGAGCCACGCAACGGCAACCCGGCGGTTTCGCGCACGAACAGCATCGTCACCAACCCGATCGCCGCCGCGCCCATCAGGTAATACGCCGGCACCAACGGGTCGCCGGTGCGCTCCACCAGCCAGGCAGTGACCAGCGGCGTGGTGCCGCCGAACAACGATACCGACACGTTGAAGCCGATCGACAGGGCGCTGTAGCGCACCGGCGTGTAGAACAGCGCCGGCAAGGTGGACGGCATCGAGCTGGTAAAGCACACCAGTGCCAGACCCAGCAGCATCAATCCGAGGAAGATCAGCGCATCCGAACCGCTGCCGATCAGCAGCAGGCACGGAATCGCCAGCGCAAACAGGGCGATGCACGCGCCGATGATCATCGGCCGACGCCCCAGTTTGTCGCTGAACATGCCGCCGACAATATTGAGCGGCATCATCACCAGCATGACCAGGATGATCAGCAGCAAGCCCTTGCTTTCCGCATAGCCCATGGTGACGCTGAGGTAGCTGGGCATATAGGTCAGCAGCATGTAGTCGGTGACGTTGAACACCAGCACCAGGCCAACGCACTTGAGCAGTTGCGGCCAATGCAGGCGCAGCAGGGTCATCAGGCCCTGGCCGGCGGTCTCCCGTTCGCGTTGCTCGGATTGCTCGGTGTAGGCACGAAACGCCGGGGTTTCTTCCAGTTTCATGCGCATGTACAGGCCCAGCAGCCCAAGCGGGCCGGCGATCAAAAAGGGCACGCGCCAGCCCCAATCGAGCATCTGCGCCGGCGTCACGCTCATGTGCAACGCGGTCACCGTGGCGGCACCGGCGATATAGCCGCCCAGCGTGCCGAATTCCAGCCAGCTGCCCATCACACCGCGATTGCGATCGGTGGCGTATTCGGCAATGAAGGTGGCCGCGCCGCCGTATTCGCCGCCGGTGGAAAACCCTTGCAGCAAGCGCGCCAGCAACAGCAATGCCGGTGCCCACAGACCGATACGTTCGTAGGAGGGAATCAGGCCGATGCTGAAGGTGCCCAAGGCCATCAGGATCATCGTGGCCGCCAGCACCTTCTGGCGCCCATAGCGGTCGCCCAGCGGGCCGAACACCATGCCGCCGATGGGTCGCACCAGAAAGGCGACGGTGAAGGTGGCGAAGGTGGCGATCAACTGCGCAGTGGGATTGCTCGCCGGGAAGAACACCTGCCCCAGCGTCACCGCCAGATAGCCGTACACACCGAAGTCGAACCACTCCATCGCGTTGCCCAGCGCCGCGGCGCTCACCGCGCGGCGCAGCATGTTGCGATCCACCACGGTGACGTCGTCGAGTTGCAGTTGGCGGCGGCGTTTGAACCAACCGAAGTGCGAACGAATCGCGCGCGTGTCGTGCATGTGCTTGGTCTCCAGGTGCTTTGCAGCTGCGGGCCATCGCTGCCCGCACGTCCTGACAACACACAGGACACGGCACTTCACACACACGGCAGGAGCACATGCACTGGAGAGACCGGAGGCATTCCCGGACGGCCGCGTCAACTCAGCGGCGCTGCGGGACAGATGACCAAAGGGATGGGCGTACGCCCAAGGGCTTGATCAGCCCGCTATGTTACTACAGCGAGCAGTTGGCTGCAGACGCGACCGTGCGCGACGCAGGATGTGCGCTGATTTCAGGCGTTTTTCTTGATTTTTTGCAATTGCGTCAACGGCGGCAACACCTGCTCCGCGATGACAATGACGACGTTTTGATGCAGTGGCACTGCACGCTTGGAGCAGCCAACAAAACGGTTGTGCAGCCGCCAGGCAGGCAGGCAGGCAGGCAGGCACAGCATGTGCTCAGTGCGACATGTATGACTCGTACATTGCAATTCCGAATGCGCCGTCTGCATCCACCTGACGACTGCTCACTGCATTTTTAGCCGCTCTCGGTTCGTTTGAGCGCGATGACGCGCGCGATCGGGGCAACCGCAACACATCCACCACCGCGCAGGCTGCAAGCGCAGCGCGCGTCAACCTGCGTCCAGCACCGCCAGCACGTCTTGCAGATCTTCACGGGTCTGCGGGCGCACCGCGCGTGCGACTTCTTCGCCATCGCGCAGCAGGATCACCGTCGGCCAGAGCTTGACGTGAAAGGAGCGACCCAACGGCCGCCCTTTTCCGTCTTCGAACTTGCGGTACGCCATCGCGTCATAACCACCCAGCAGTTTCTGCAACAACGGCTGCGCCGCGATGCAATGCCCGCACCAATCGGTACCGAATTCCAGCAGCTGCAGCCCGGCCTGCGCATCCACATCGCTACGTTCCGGTGCCTGTGTGGCGTAATCGCGAACAAACCCCATCGACACTGTCTCCATGACCGTAAGTGACCGATACCCTACCGCACAGGCGACCGATCACTGCGCAAGCTGCGGTCGGCAGCGCGGTGCACGAACGCCATCCCCCAGATCCCGAACGCCGGCCGCGCGGGCCGAACGGCGTTCGGTTCGATCGTTGCGCTTACGATAACGCGCGCTGGATGTCTTCCAACGGCAGGTTGGTCAGGTCCTTGGCCAGATCGCCCACCAGCCGCTGTTGGGTTTCCTTGTGCAGCAACGGACGGATGCGGCCCAGCGTGGTCGGGTCGGCCACCAGCACCAGGTGCATGTACTCGTGCTTCAGTGCGCCATCGTTCAACGCGTGCGACAGCTGTTTGGCGAAGGTCATTTCGTCTCGGTCTGCGTCGGTGAGATCCTGCGGCGCCTTGCCGGCCGGGCCGTCGTCGTCGACGTTCTGCACATCGGTGCGCGCATGCTGGCGCAGCACCACCTTGGCTTCGTTGCCGGTATTGGTGAACCAACGCGCTTCGCCGCCGTCAGCCACTACCACCAGGGCACCCTGAGGAATTTGCAGGCTCATCCGATTTCTCCTGTTTCGATGATCGGTGCGGCATGTGCTGCACCCAGTCGGTCTCAACCTAGGCGAGAAGATGTAAGCACTGTGCCTAGCCGGTGTCAGTGCCGCGTTAGCGTGGCGCGGCCAAGGTTGGCAGCGGCAGCCCCAGATGTCGGCCGAAAAAGCGGGTGATCGCGCGCAGCACCTGCTGGCTTTCCGGCAACGTGTCGGTGAGATGGAACCCGTGGCCCAACCCATCTCACACGTGCGTGCCTGGCGTTGGCAGTCGCGTACGTGCGCGATGGCGCCACACCTTGCATCTCTGCTGAAGACGATCAGCGGCAGGGATGCAGATGCACATGCAGTGGCGCACCCATCAGACGCGCGCTGTGCACGCGCATCGGCGCTCGGCGTTGGTGCGCCTTTCCCCGCACAGCGACTGCTGCGTCACCGGCACGCAGCGGAGCACTGCGTGCCAGCTACCGTGCGTCACGCTCAGCCCAGATACGGCCGCTCGTTGGTAAACAGCAAGTTCCGTGCGCCGTCGCGCCATGCCTGCGGACAGCGCTGACCGAGTAACACCGCCGCCATCGCATATGCCACGCCGCGCCCGGTCAGGCTGACACCCTTCAATGCTGCCTCGGCATCTTGCTGGCTGTTGCCGGCCTGCACGGCGGTAAAGAAATGCGAGATCGCCGTGGCGTCGTCGCCGAGATCGCGCAGGGTGGTGTCGCGCGCTGCCTGCACCGGCCAGCCCTGACGTGCGGCCAAGGCCCACGCAACGGGTGCGGTGAAATAATCGATCCCCGCCTCATCGCCGAGCGCGCGTGCCTGTTGCAGCAGTGCCGCGGTGGCGCCCTCCGATGCTGCCGCCAGCCGCACCAGCCGTGCCTGGACATCGGGGTCTGCCGCAGCGCCCGCCACCGCAGCGTCCAGTTTGCCAGCGGCCAATGCGTGATAGCCCTGGTATGGCGTGTCCTGCGTGCCCTCGCCGCTTGCCAGCGCAAGCATCGAGGCAAGCGCTGGCGAGCGCTGCGCCATCGCCGCAAGATCCGGGGCCAGGCCACGGTAACGCTGCAGCCGCACCAGCTGCGGCACGATGTCATCGGCCATCGCCGGAACCTGTGCGACTTGTTCGTAAAGCGCTTGCGCTTCCGGCAAGCGGCCTTGTTCGGCATGCACGGCGGCGGCAGCGCGTTGCAGCCACGGGTCGTTCGGCCAGCGCGCGTGCGCATCGAGGAATGCCCGATCGCGCGCCGCCGGGTCGCTGCCGCAACGGATCGCCGCGTACTGCAATGCCGGCGCGTCGGGGCGGGCCAGGGCCATCGCGGCGTGCTGCTTGCAGACCTGAGCACGCTGCTCCGGGGTGGCGGTGTCCTGCTGGACGCGCAAAGCCACCACATCCAGCGGATCGCGCTGCAGGCGCTCGGCCAGGATCGCCGGGACTGCCTGCGGCGCTGCGCGTTGTAGGCGATCCAGCCATTGCTCCAGATAGGCCGATTGCGCGCCATCCCAGCGTGCATGCGCCTGCATCAGCGCCAGATCCTGCGCGGGTGTCAGCTCGCCCAGCAGTTGGTGCGGTGGCCGATCGGACACCGCAGTCACCACATCGCGGTACTGGCTGCCCTTGCCGCTGACCGTTTGCGGCGGCTCGTTGAAGACCGCCTGCGCGGTGGTGCGTTCCCAGCGTGCGTTGTCGAGATGGCGTGTGCTGTCTTCTGCAGCCGCGCCATAGCTGGCGCGCCAGTGCAGCAGCAGCGCGGCGCCGGCCACGTTGTAGGCGAACTGGCCGCCGTGCCCGCCGCTGGGCGCATCGAAGGTTTCGATCACCCCGCCCGCCGCAGAGCGCGTGCTGATGTGGTGGCTTGCCTGCTCTGCCAGCTGGAACACATGGCGACCGTTTGGCGGCAGCGAGGCGATCTGGTCGTCGATGCGCACTGTCACCGTCTGCTGCAAGCCGTTGTAGGCCACCACCTCGGTCAGGCCGACTGTGCCGCCGGCCCACAGCACCCCGGCCACGATGGACGCGGCCACCACAACGCGCGCAACGGAGGGAAACAGGCCATCGGCGGCCAGAAAGCGCTGCCACAGGTTTTGTTTGAGGTTGCGCTGGCGCTCCTCGCCCGGCAGACGCACCGGATAGTCCGCAGGTGCCGCCGCCGGTGTGTCGCTGGTGGGGGCAGGCGCGCCGTGGCGCACCTGCTCGGCCACTGCATCTTCGGCGTGCAGCAACTGCTCCAGGCTGGCATCGCGCAGCTCGCCCAGCGCGCTCATGGTGACCTGCACCCAGCCCTTGGCCGCATCCATCCACGGGTTGATGTTGTTTTCGTCGGCCTCGGACAGCCGGAACTCCGGCAGGCACTGCTGCCACTGTTCTTTGCCCAGGGCAGCGGCCAGCGGAGCATTCAAGCGCATGTGCGCGACCTGTTCGTACACCCGGCGCAGCACCCGTTGCAGCTCATTGCATGCGGCCACCAGCTGGCGCAGCTCCTTGGCCGACACCCGGCCATCGGCGATCACGCTGTGGAAGGTCTGCAGGTACAGCAGATGCGCATCGTCCAGATCGGCGAGGGTGTGGTCGGTGTAATGCAGCACGGCCAGGTAGCCACGCAACAGCTCGGGCCAGCCGCCGCCCAGGGTGTGGGCTGCGGCCAGATGCACGCTGCGGCAGCGTCGGTCGTGGCCGCTGACCCGCGCACGCAACACCTGCAGCTCGTCATCAAGTGTTGCGATCACCGCAGGCAGTTGCGCGCGCGTCAGGCTGGTGCCTTTCCAGGTCACCACGCCGCCATTCGCGCGCAACCCGCCGTCCATCAAGGCCTGCAGGCTGGCGCGTTGCCGCTCGCGTTCGCGCAGTTGCTCAATGGCCTGGCCATCCTCAGGCAGGTACAGCCCATCCAGCGCCTGCAGCAGATCGCCCTGCGGCAGCGGATCGGCGTAGAGCTCGGCCACGGTTCGCGCAGCGCGGGTGCAGGAGCGACCCAGATACAGGCCTTGATAGCGCCGCGATAACGACAGGGCCGCAAACTCGCGTTCCAGCGCGGCCAGCGACACCTCGATGTCCACACAGATGGGCGCCTCGCCGGTGAACAAGCCAAGCGAGACCTGCTCACGCAGCGCTTGTGCGTTGCGCAGCACGTCCATCGCCGGGCGGGCGTCGATCGGGCAGGCGATGTAGTGACGCTTGAGGTTTTCTTCGCGCGCTGCGCTAGGCGGATGGGTGGCCCACATCTGCGAGGGTTGGGCGATGTCGTTCTGAAACAGCCGGTACGCGTGCGCCGCATCCTCGGGCACCGCCGGTACCACGCCGTGGCCGGGGTCGTTCAAGACCACGCGCATGTGTTCGATGGTGCGCGACTGGATGGCGAACAGATCCTTGACCGGGCGGTCCTGCGCAAACTCGCGCCCGGCAAAGCGCAACGCGCGCTGCCAGCTGTCGTCGGCCGCTTCCAGCTTGTGCAGCGCGTGGACGAGGGCGTCGCTGCCGGTGAGCGAGGCGGCTACCAAATCGGCCTGGTATTCCATCTCGCGCGATAGCGCACGCTGCGCCAGCACCACGCCGCGGAAGGCGATCTCGACCAACGAACGGATCGACCACACGATCAACGACAGCCCCCAGCCGATCCACGCCACGCGCAGGTCGATCCGCGACAGCGTCGCCAGCAGCTTGTCCAGAGCATCGCGCTTGCCCACGATATGCGCGGCGATCTGCTGGGCGATGTAGACCCAGCGGCCGACCGCCATCGTGCGTTGCGCGAAGTGGCCGAATTCGTGCGCGAGCACGGCCTTCAATTCGCCCAGGTTGAGCACATTGACCAGGCCCAAGCCGATATCTAGGTTTTTGCGTGAGGGCAGCAGCAGGTTGAGCAGCGACAGGTCGTAAAACACGCCGGCGTTGACCTGTGCCGACAGGTAGACCTTGTGCGGACGCGGCGCACCGGCTTCGTCGGCCAGCCGATGCAGGAACGCGAACAACTCCGGTTGCTCGGCCGGGCGCAGTTCCAGCGCGCGCGTATCGCGTTCGGCACGCTTGTTGAACACCAATGCCTTGGCCATGAACACCGCCAGAAACGCGGCGCCCGCGGCCACCAGCCACATCCACACGGCCTGCTCGCCGCCGGAGCCCTGCAGCAGCCCGGACGCCAGCCGATACGCCGTCCAACCGAACCACCCCAGCAATCCCAGATACACGGCGATGAAGCCGCCCAGCCCGAGCATGGCCAGCCAGGCATTGCGTCGGTATTTGCTGCTGGGTGCGGTGAGCCGTTCCGGCACTACCGCCGGGCCTTGCGGATAGAGCGATTCCATTCTTCGTCCCTGTAATGAGTGACCGGGCGCGACGCAGTCAATCGGCATCCCGGCCGTGTGATTCGATGTCCAGGTGCGATCTCCCCTCGCCCCGGACGCGCCAAAAATAACGGACTGCTGCTGCAAAATCCATGCGTGCCGGCGGGCGCCGCGCGTGCGGCCACGCGCGGCCCGCAGCAGCAACACGTGTCAGGCGGGCTGTGCGTCCCGTTCCGCCTGGAGCTGCTGCACCGCCTGCCTCGCCGAGCGGGTCAGCGGCGTGGGTAGCGCATCCAGGGCAAACCAGCCGATATCCAGCAGCACCTGCGGTTCGCGCAGTTCGGCGGTTTCGCTGCCTTCGATGGTGGCCAGATACACCGGCGCCACCCAATGCTGCGGCGGGTCCATGTCCGGCTCGAAGTGGCTGACCACGCACAGCACGCGCTGCGGATGCACCTGCAGGCCGGTTTCTTCCAGCACCTCGCGCACTACCGTGGCTTCCACCGTTTCCATCCAGTCCACCTTGCCGCCGGGCAGTCCCCAATGTCCCTGCTCGGGCGCCCGCCCGCGCAACACCAGCAGCAAGTGGCCATCGGCGCGTTGGATGAAGGCACCGCAACCAACGCGGGCACGCAGATCGGAATGGGGCATGAGCTGTCTCGTGAGCGGGCCGGCAATTGTCCCAGATGTGGCCGTACGGGTAACGCGTCACGCGCAGGTTGGCATTGTTCCGGCGTGGGTGACGTCCCCGTCCACCGCTCACGTCTTCCAGGTACAGCTCACCTGCATCGCGCCTGGGCGTCAGCGCGTGCCTTGCCGCGCAGCGCCACCGCCGCCTGACACTGGGCGCAATGTCCCTCGCACGCGCTAGTGGCCAGGAACCGCTGCGCGCGCGCCGGCCGCAAATCCGTGGGCGCGTGCGGACCATGCAATCGCCCATCCGATTGCCAGCAACACTGCCATGGCGGTCGGAAAGCTCTGCGCTCCCCAATGCTCCAGCAGCACTCCGCCCAACACGCCACCGCCGGCGATGACGCTGTTCCAGGCCACGACATTAAGCGACAGCGCGACATCGGCGCCGTCGCCTGCGCTATCGGCAAGCGCGGTTTGCAACAGGGTCGCCGCACCGCCGAAGGTCAGCCCCCAGAACGCGACGCACGCATACACGACCGGCTGCACTCCCTGCAGCAAGGCCAGCACCACCGACACCCCAAAGAACGTCGCCAACGACACCAGCACGGTGCTGCGCAGATGCTGTTCCACCAACTTGCCGGCGATAACGATGCCCACCAGGGCCGCCATGCCGAAGGTCAGCAGCAGCACGTCCACGCGATGGCCCAGGCCTGCACGTGCGGCGAACGGTGCCACGTAGGTGTAGAGAATGTTGTGCGCCAGCATCCAGGCCATCACCGTGGCAAGCACCGGGCGGACGCCGGGCGTGCCGAGCACCTTGCGCAACGGCACCCGCTGCGTTGCGGTCTGGCCGGGGTAGTCCGGCACCTTGAGCAACACCCAGACGATCAGCGCGACCGTCAGTGCCGACATGGCCGCGAACGCGGTGCGCCAGCCGATCAGCCCGCCCATCCAGGTTCCCAGCGGCACGCCGAGCGACAGCGCAATCGGTGTGCCCACCATCGCAATCGCCATGGCCTTTCCCTGCTGTTCCGGTTGAACCATGCGCCGGGCGTACCCGGCAAGCAGGCTCCACGCCAGGCCCGCCGCTGCGCCAGCGAAGAACCGTGCCACCAGGGTCAGACCATAGTGGGTGGATAGTGCGGTGACGGAGTTGAACACCAGGAAGCCGACGATGGTGAGCAACAGGACGCGACGACGACGCCAGTGCTGGGTGGCGATGGTCAACGGGATCGCCGCCAGCAGCGAGCCCACCGCATAGGCGGTCACGGTCTGCCCGGCGAGCGCGGGGGTCACTGCCAAGCCGTCGGAGATCTGCGGCAGCAAGCCAGCCGGCAGCGTTTCGGTCACGATGCAGATGAAGCCGGTCATGGCCAAGGCCAGCAGCGCGGCGATGGGTAGCGGAGCAGCACCGGCAGGTGCCGGCGAGGCAGTGGAAGAAGTCACAAGATGTCCTTGGTCATGAGCAATGAAATTCTTTATTTATGTATCGATCGATACATATCTGAGAAAAAAAGAGACCCGCTGCGCAGGCCTGTCGACATTGTCATCTCGCGACGTCGCAAGATATGTATCGATAGATATAAATCTAGGTCGGTAGTCCTCGGTTGTCAATGACATATGTATCGAATAGTATTTATCTAAGCGGCGGAGCGCGTTATGGCACAGATGGGCAGACCACGGACCTTCGATCGGGATGTCGCGGTGGAGGAGGCACTGCATTTGTTCTGGGAACAGGGTTACGAGTCGACGTCGCTAAGCCAGCTCAAGGCTGCGATCGGCGGCGGGATCACCGCGCCCAGCTTTTATGCAGCCTTCGGTTCCAAGGAAGCGCTCTACAAAGAATGCATGGAGCGCTATCTGACGACTTACGCGCAGGTCACGCATTGTTTGTGGGATGCGTCGCTTGCGCCAAGACAGGCGCTGGAACTTGCGCTGCGGCGCTCGGCCAAGATGCAGTGCGAACGCGGGCATCCAAAGGGCTGCATGGTTGCCTTAGGGGTCATGAGCGCACCCTCCCCGGAACGGGCTGCGATCTCGACCCCGCTGACGCGGTCGCGCGCGCGGACACGTGCGGGCATCCGCGCCTGCGTGGAGCGGGCAATTGCCAGCGGAGAATTGGCAGCCGACCTCGATGCAGCCGCATTGACCTGCGTCTTCGACAGCTTCCTGCTTGGGCTTTCCACGCTCGCCAGGGATGGCGTGGGCTTCAAGCTGATGGATGCAGCCATCGCGCAGGTGCTGCAGCTTTGGGATCACAACAGCGCTGGATAGCCGATGCCTGGCAATCGTTCGGTGCGGCAGCGCGCATGCATCGCCCGCCGCGCCGCGTCCACGGCAGCGACAACACGTATCGCTTGATGGCGGCTCCCATCAGAGAACGGTGACACCGCATGGCGAGCGCTCATCAGCTTGGGATGGACGGTGTCGTGCCCCGACAGTGCTGCGCTCTGCTCACTGCCTCTGGTCGCTGACAGCGTTCTTCGTACCTGCAAACCTTGCCCGCTCGATCCATCGGAAGACTCGCACGCCTCTGCGCTGACATCGTCTTAGCGTCGCATTGGCGAGGATGATCGCCCTCGGCGCTGTGTCGGCGCGCATCGGTTGGAGTTGTGCATGTCTCGTATCCTCGTCATCGGTGGCCACGGCAAGGTGGCACGTTTACTCACCCCACTGCTGTTGACCAGCGGGCACCACGTCACCGCACTGTTCCGCAATCCCGAGCACGAAGGCGATGTGATTGCCGATGGCGCCACGCCGGTGGTGTTCGACATCGAACACGCCGACACCGACGCCATCGCCGCGCAGCTGGCCGGCCACGATGCGGTGGTGTGGTCGGCCGGTGCCGGTGGCGGCGATGCCGCGCGCACCTATGCGGTGGACCGCGATGCAGCCATCCGTTCGATGCATGCGGCCGAACAGGCCCGCGTGCGCCGCTACGTCATGGTGTCGTATCTCGGCGCCGGGCTGGAACACGGCATCGGCCCGGATGACGGGTTCTTTGCCTACGCGCAGGCCAAGGCCGCGGCCGACGCGCATCTGCGCAGCACCCATCTGGACTGGACCGTACTCGGCCCCGGTCGGCTGACGCTTGATCCAGCGTCGGGCCGCATCACCCGCGACCCGGGCAGCGATGCCGACGGCGGCGTCTCGCGTGCCAACGTGGCCCAGGTGATCGCCGCGGCACTGGCAACGCCGGCCACCATCGGCAAGACCGTGGGCTTTATCGACGGGCAGACCCCGATCCAGGAGGCCTTGACGCAGCTGGACTGAACGCCAGGCCTGTCGCAACCCGCTGCACGGGCGCAACACGACCAGGCCTAACGTTTTCCTAAACCAGGCCTCGGCATAGTCGCGGGCACACCCCACTGTGGAGTCCGCTGATGTCTGCGCCCCTGGCCCCGCGCCGTGCCGGCATCCTGCCGCCGTATCTGCTGGACCATATGGCACAGGCGGCGCCCGAACATGCACGCCATTGCGCGCAACTGTCCCGCCAGATCACCGCCCACCTGCGCCAGCAGCGCGCGCGTGGGCTGCTGGCACGCGGACAGGCCCTCGCAGCGGATGCCGCACCGGCCATGCAAGCGGTGCGGCGGCGCATCTACGATGCGCAACAGGGCACCGCATTGCCCGGCATCCTGGTCCGCGACGAGGGCGCTGCGGCCACCGATGATGTGGCAGTGACCGAGGCCTACGATTCTCTCGGTGCCACGCACGAGTTCTTCCAGACCGTCTACGGGCGCAATTCCATTGATGGCGCAGGCATGCCGTTGATCGGCAGCGTGCATTACGAGCGTAGCTACGACAACGCGTTCTGGGATGGCAAGCAGATGGTGTTCGGCGATGGCGATGGCGAGGTCTTCAACCGCTTCACCATCGCCATCGATGTGGTGGGCCATGAGCTCGCTCACGGCGTCACCGAACGCACCGCCAACCTGATCTACCAGGGGCAATCGGGCGCATTGAACGAATCGGTGTCGGATGTGTTCGGGGTGCTGATCAAGCAGTACACGTTGCACCAAACCGCAAGCGAGGCCGACTGGATCATCGGCGCAGGCCTGCTGATGCCTGGCATCAACGGAGTGGGCTTGCGCTCGATGCGGGCGCCCGGCAGCGCGTACGATGACCCTGCACTGGGAAAAGACCCGCAACCGGCCACGATGGCCGACTACGTCAACACACAGGAGGACGATGGCGGCGTGCACTACAACTCCGGCATCCCCAATCACGCGTTCTATCGCGCTGCGGTCGCGATCGGTGGCGCTGCGTGGGAGACAACCGGCCGCATCTGGTACCGCACGGTCACCGGTGGCGAACTCGCCGCAACTGCGGATTTCGCCACCTTTGCCGCACGCACCGTCACTGTCGCCAGCACCGATTACGGCGCTGACAGTGCAGAGACACGCGCCGTGCAACAGGCCTGGCGCGACGTAGGCGTCCTCGCATGAGTCCACAGCGGCCGCCGGTGGAGTTGGGCGTGACGCTACGTCTTGCACGCGAGGGCGGTGTGGCGGCGTTCCCGGCCATGCGCCGCGAGCGGCAACTGCCAATGGATGCGTTGGACGATGCGCAGCGGCTGCACCTGCGCGCGTTGCTGGACCAATGCCTGGTGCATGCGTTGCCGCGCCCGCAGGCTGGTGGCGGCGACCGGCGCTATTTCAGCATCGCCTGGGACGGTGCCAGCGAACCGTTGCGCATTCCCGAAGAACACGCGCCGGCCGAAATCGTGCGGCTGTGGAAGCAGGGCACGCTGTAGCGCGGTGTGCTGCACTGAGCGTGCGCTTGGTGCACCGCGCGCGTGCACATACCGCGCAAACGAAGACACCGTGCAGTGCACGGTGTCTGTAGAAGGTGGTCCAACTGCGGATGCCTGCACCCTTTAAGCTGCCTAGATGCTCTAGAACTGCACAGCTGGTGACGCATGGTGGGGATCGGTGCGTTAGCGCAACGTGCAGCGTAGGGGTCAGCTTGAAGACACGCCCATCATTGCTGCGCTGCAGCCATCGCTGCAGACACCGTCCCACGCCCTTGCAGCAGCTGACACTGCGCGCCTCCTGCACGCCCGCCTGCTGTTACGCACCCCAACAACACGATGCACGCGTGATCAGTACCGGCGCGCAACGCCGGGTGCGCCGACGCTGCCACGCGCACTCGGATCCGGCGCGCTCAGTGCTCTGTCTGCGCCTCTACCAGATGCGCCAGCAGCGTCAGCGAGTCCTGCCATCCCAGGTAGCAGGCGTACAGCGGAATCTGCTCGGGGATGCCGTCCTGCACGATGTGCACATCGGTGCCGCAGGGCAGCGCGTGCAGCTGCACGGTGGTGAGCATGGTGCCCGGCAACGCCGGGTCGTCGAACACGTCGTTGTAGCGCAGCAAGGCGCTGGGCTGCAGCTCCAGGTACGTCCCGCCAAACGCATGCCGCTGACCATTGGCGAAGTTGGTAAACGCCATCCGGAAGGTACCGCCCACCTGCGCATCCAGATGCTCGACGGTGCCGGTGAAGCCGGCAGGCGGCAGCCACTTGACCAGCGCATCGGCATCGAGGAAGGCGCGGTAGATGCGCTCGGGGCTGGCACGTAAGACGCGGTGGAGCGTAACGGTGGACATAGGACACCCGCTTGGCTGGCAGAGGACGTCCATCATGCTACCGGTCGATGACGCTGGAGTGCAGCTGCAACGCTGGTGGGCGCGGCGGCATCGCCGCATGCGCCCTCGCCGCGGAGACATCGTTATGGCGGGTCGTTGCAGCCTGCCACGCCGCGCTTCTTCCTGGGCGCCTGCGGTCATGCGCTGCGCCCATCACTGCACGCGACATTGCCGCCGCGCCCGCCATCGCCGATAGTCGCGGCATTCATCAGACAACGACCTATGATGCTCGCGATTGTGTTGCTGCTTATTGCCGGACTTGTCGCTGTGGCGATGATTGTCGGTGCCATCGTGTGGTGGATGCGCATGCGCCAGCACGCGCCCGAGGCCTCTGCCCCGGCAGGCGATGGTTCCGCTGCGCCCGACGCGCCGGCCGCGCGAACCCCGGTCGCACCGGCACCGATCGCGATGGACGAGCAAGCGCCGCCGCAGCCAGCGCCTGCCGCAGCGCAGCCCTTGCAGGCCGAGCCGCCACCGATGCGTCCGCTCTTGCGCCGCATGTATGCCGCCGTGATGGCCAACCCATCGCTGGCCGACGGCAGCCTGCCCAGCGACCCCGCACAGGTCGCCGTGCTGGAAGTGGCGACCGCCGCGCTCGACCATGTCGACCTGCGCCCGCAGCTGTTGCCGCGTCGCCCGCATCTGCTGCCGCAGCTGATGCGCGCGGTCAACGACCCGGACGCGTCCGGGCGCGGTATCGCCGCCATCATCGCGCAAGACCCCGCGCTGTCGGCCAACCTGCTGCGCATCGCCAACAGTGCGCTGTACCGCCCGCAAGGCGCTCCGCTGGAAAGCCTGGAGCGCGCGGTGGTGCACATCGGCACCGAGGGCGTGCGCCAGATCGTTGCCGCGGCGGTGATGCAACCGGTGCTGAGCCTGGATGGCGGCCTGCACTCGCGGCTGCCCGCGGCGGTGTGGGACTACGCGCTGCGCACTGCCACCGCAGCGGCGGCCTATATGCGCGAACGCGGCGGCGACACCTTGTCGGCGCAGCTGGCCGGCCTGCTGCAGGGACTAGGCGCGGTGGTGATCCTGCGCGTGCTGCGCGACGCCTATGCCGAACGCCCCGGCCTGCCCTACAGCCTGGAGGTGGCTGCCGCCCTGGTCGAACGCCATACCGCTGCGGTGGCTAAAACCATCGCCACCACCTGGGAGCTGCCGGCAGTGCTGGGCACCGCACTGGACGAACAGCGCCCCGAGCACGACACCACCTTGCTGGCTACCAGCCTTGGGCGCGCACTGCGCTACGGCCGCCTGGCCGCCGCGCTGGCCATGCTGGCCCGCTGCGGCGCCGAGCAGGAGGACCATGCCCTCAGCGTGCTCGCCACGCTGGAACCGGATGAAGACGCCAACGCGGCGTTATGGCAGCGGCTGGTCGCTGCCAGCGTGGAGTAGATCGGCAGCTGCCTGCCGTTGGCTCGCGCATCGCCTGCATTGGCCGTCATCCGCGCAAGCGTTGCGCTGCTGGCCTGCACCGATGCGCCGACCGGCTGATCACGCCGCCAGGCCGGACACATCTGCCTGACCCGCTCCCCGCTCAACGCTCCCCGCTCAACGCGCATGGCATCGGCGCGCAGCCACACGAAACAACCTGATCAACTGATCGACCGGGCGGTCTGCCGCCGAACGCAGCGCGCGGGAGCGATGTCGAGTCGATCACAACGCGTTGCACCGGCGCTGGCCAGCGCAGTTTCCGCTTCGCTCGCCACGCTGTGGCTTCGCATCGCAGTCTCCGAGGCGGCCGGCAGTCTCCACAAGCTAAGCACCGGTCTGATCCGCTCGCTGCATCACGACCTTGGGATGACATGCCGGCTGCAACGCACGTGCGCAATGACCGTGCGCGGCGGGGTGCGTGTGATCGCCACACCCTCGCAGCGCCTCCTCTGCCACAGGTGCACCATGTCCCAGCGCAATGCCGGTACCGTGCGACACCCGCTTGTCCTGCTGTTTGGTCTCTTGCTGGCCGTGCCGCTATGCGTTGGCGCGCAGCAGCCGGTGCAGGCGGCCAGTGCCAACACCCCGTATATCGATCGCATCGCCTATTCGGTCAAGGCCGATGCCGGGCTGGATGCCAGCGTCGCCAACGAGCGCTCTGCGTTGATGCATTACCTGTGGCGCGGCAAGCAGGACACCGTGGCCTACAGCGTACGCACCGGCCACCTGATTGCGCGCGACGCTGCCGGGCAACCGCAAGCGACCTTGTCGTATGTGGCCTACACCGCGCCGGCACGCAACGGCAAACCGCGGCCGCTAACGTTTTTCTACAACGGTGGTCCCGGCGCATCGGCATCGCTGTTGCATCTGGCCTCGTTCGCACCCAAGCGCATGGCCACCGCAGCGCCCAGCTTCGGCAGCTGGCCCAATTACCCGATGGTGGACAATGCCGAGAGCCTGATCGCCAGCACCGACATGGTGTTTATCGATCCGCCGGGTACCGGCCTGTCGCAAGCGATCTTGCCCAACACCAATGCCAGCTTCTGGGGCAGCGATGCCGATGTGCGGGTGATGCGCGACTTCATCCAGCGCTATGTGCAGGTCAATCGCCGTGCCAATGCACCGCTGTATCTGTTCGGCGAATCCTATGGCACCACCCGCTCCGCCATGCTGGCGCTGGCGCTGGAATCGGCTGGGGTACGTTTGCGCGGCATCGTGCTGCAGTCCTCGATCCTGAACTACTACGCCGACACGATTGCGAGCGGTGGGCTGTATTACCCGGATTACGCAAAGGGCATGAAATACAGCGGCGACACCATCGGCGGCTATTTCCCCAGTTATGCCGCAGTTGCCGCGTATCACAAGCAGACCGAGGTCAGCGCAAGCGATGAGTTCTATGCGCTGCAGATGCGCGCGTTCGTCAGCGTGGTGCATGCGGAGTTTCAGCGCTACGGCCCCACCTGGGTACTCAGTCAGTACGGGTTTCCAACCATCCTGGGCAAGCCGGTACAACCCGGTGCAGCGGTGCTGACGCGGTGGCGGCCACTGTCCGGGTTGACCACGCAGGCCTTGCAAGGCTACTTCTCGCTGGCCTCGTTCAATCAAGGCCTGCTGCCCGGCACTAGCATCGGCCGCTACGACGGGCGCGTCAGCCTGCCCAACAGCGACGGGCGACTGAAGAACGATAACGACCCGTCCAACATCCTGATCGAGCGCCCCCTGACCAACGCGCTGGCGCAGCAGTTCCGCACCTATCTGGGGTATAGCGCGCCCAACGCGACCTACACCTCGCTCAACATGGACATCATCAACGTCTGGGACTTCCGCCATGCAGGCCGGCTGCTGCCAGATACCCTGCCAGACCTGCTCGGCGCGCTGCGCCTGAATCCTGCGCTCAAGGTCTTTGCGGTCAGCGGTTATCACGATCTTGCAACGCCGTTCTACAGCAACGAAAAACAACTGGCGCGGCTACGCACCATTCGCAATCTCGATGCCGATGTGCAGGTGGCCACCTACGCGGGCGGCCACATGATCTATCTCGACGACAACTCGCGCCCCAAGTTGCAGGCCGACCTCACCGCCTACTACGCCAACGCGCCGATCGCCGATGCCGTGCCGTTGGCCTTGCTGGATTCGCCATGGCCGGACAACCGCAACGTCAATGCCGCGACTGCTGCAACCGCAACGCCATGATCGCGCTCCGCTCATCCATCGCGAGGAACTCCTGATGCGCCTGCTCCGCTGCCTCCGTTACGCCACCGCCATGCTTGCCGTGGTGGCGACCACCGTCAGTGCGCAAGCGTTGCCGCCGCAACGCGTCGCGTCCATCACACCCAACGCCCACCACGGAGGGATCGATGGCCCATTCATGCCCATCGCGCAGCTCGGCCCCGAAGCGGAGCGCACGGACAGCACCGGCGACACGCTGGAAGACCAGGCGCAACAGCGCATCACCAGCACGCTCGACGAGAGTGGTGCACTGGCGCATCGCGATGCGCTCACCAAGCAGCAGGCGCAAGCGCGCGGGCTGGGGTTTGTCGCCACGCACTTCGAGCAGATCGATCGCAGCGGCAGCGGTCGCGTCACGCTGCAGGACATCGAGGCGTACTTGCGCGATCAACGTCGCGACAAGTGATGCAGACCACTGCAGCCACCAGTGAACACCGCCTCTGCCATGGACACATGGCTGCCGCAGGGTCGCGGCGCAGGCACTCGCCGCGCGAGCGAGTTCCTGCCCGCACACTCACCCCTGCGTGGAAATCAGTTCCTTCACCCGCGCGGTCAGCACGCTCACGCTGAAAGGTTTGGTCAGTACCGCCATGCCCGCTTCCAGGTGGCGGTCGTCCAGCAATGCGTTTTCGGCAAACCCGGTAATAAAGAGCACCTTGAGACCTGCGCGGTGGGCGCGGCCGGCATCGGCCATCTGGCGGCCGTTCATGCCGCCGGGCAGGCCTACGTCGCTGATCAACAGATCGATGCGCGCGTCCGATTGCAGCAGCCCGAGGCCTGCCACGCTGTCGCCGGCTTCGATGACGGTGTAGCCCAACTCCTGCAGCACCTCGCCCAGCAGCAGACGGATGGACGGTTCGTCGTCGACGATCAGCACCGTCTCGCCGGCATCGGTGGGAGTGAGTTGCAGCGGGTGGGCATTGGCATCGGGCTGCGCTGCATCGCCCAGGTGACGCGGCAGATAGAGACACACACTGGAGCCCTTGCCCACTTCCGACTGGATCCGCACCTGCCCGCCGGACTGCTTGGCAAAGCCGTAGATCATCGATAGCCCCAGCCCGGTGCCTTCGCCTAGCGGCTTGGTGGTGAAGAACGGATCGAACGCGCGCGCCACCACGTCCGGCGGCATGCCGGTACCGGTGTCGCCGACGCAGAGCCACAGGTATGGGCCCTGCCGCATGCCCAGTTGCCGCGCCAGATCGTGGTCGATCCAGTGGTTGCCGGTCTCGATCCGCAGACAACCGCCATTGGGCATGGCATCGCGCGCGTTGATGCACAGATTGAGCAACGCATTTTCCAGCTGCGATGCGTCTACCAACGCAGGCCACAGTGCGGCGTTGGGCGTGTACTCCACATGGATGCCCGGGCCCACCGTGCGCTGCACCAGCTCCAGGATATCGACGATCAACTGGCTGACATTGGTCGGCTTGGGCAATAACGTCTGCCGCCGTGCAAACGCCAGCAAGCGGTGCGTCAAGGCCGACGCGCGGGTGGTGGCGCTCTGCGCGATGCCCAGATAGCGCGGCAGCTCGGGAAAACGCTGCTGCTCCATGCGCAGCGTCATCAACTCCAGTGCGCCGGAAATGCCGGCCAGCAGATTGTTGAAGTCGTGCGCCAGCCCGCCGGTGAGCTGACCCACCGCTTCCATCTTCTGCGATTGGCGCAGCGCTTCTTCGGCAACCATCAGCTCGCGCGTGCGCGCGGTGACGCGCTGTTCCAGCGTCTCGCTCAGCTCGCGCAACGCGGCCAATGCGCGGTCGCGCTCTTCGGACAAGGCGTGCCGCGCATCGATGTCCAGCAACACGCCCGGAAACCGCAGCGGCGTGCCGTCGGGCGCATGTTCGACGCGGCCATTGGCCTCCAGCCAGTAGTAATTGCCGTCGCGACGCTTGACCCGGTACTGGTGCGCATAGGCGCCGCCACGTGCGGTCGCTTCGCTGATCGCCGCGCGCAGGCCGTCGCGATCGTCCGGATGCACCGTGGCGATGACCTGCTCCAACGGCAGGCCGGTGCGACTGATGGACGGATCGAAACCGAACGTGTCGGCAAAGGCCTCGTCCACCGAAAACGCATCGGTGGGCAGGTCCCAGATCCAGGTGCCGATGATGGCGCCGGCCGCCAGTGCCAACTGCACGCGCTCGGCATTGCGGCGCGCGACGGTCTCCGCTTCCAGCGCGCGATCGCGCTCGCTGGTACGGCTCACCACTTCATGCACCAGATGCGTGTTCGCATTGCTCAGCATCGCGTTCTGAATCTCGCGATGGCGCTCGGCCGCCACTTGCGCGGTGGTTTCGATGGCGATGTTCAACAGCCCCACGATGCTGCCGTCTTCGCCGCGGATGGGCGAGGCAGTGGAATTCCAGTACGTGGTTTCGCGCACGCCGTTGCGCACCATCGGCAACGAAACAACGCCCTGGCCGTAGCCGTCGCCGGTCCGCATCACCTGCGCAAAGTCCTCGGCGATGGGCGCATAGGTTTCGCCCCAGACCTCGGCCACCGGTTGCCCCAGTGCGTATGGATGGCGGTCGCCCAACGATTGCAGATACACATCGTTGTAGAACAGGCGCAGTTGCGGCCCCCACAGCACCGCACCCAACAACTTGGCATTGAGCATCATCGACAACGCCGAGCGCAGCGATTGCGGCCAGGTCTGCGGGTCGCCCAGCGGCGTGGCCGCCCAGTCGTGTGCACGGATCACCGCGCCCATGACGCCACCGCCGGAGAGGAATTCCAGACCGCTCGGCTCGATGGCGGGGTGCGCTGTGCTCACGTGATGGCGGCCGTGCCTGGTTGGAAGTGGCCGCATTGTGGCATGCGCTCCTGCGCGGGATGTGCAGTGCCTGCGCGGCGGCGGCCGGGTGAGGCGGCCGGTGTCTGCGGTGGCGTGGGCGCCGTGGTTGCCTGCGGTTCCCGCTGCGACATGGCGGCAGCTAACCAGGCCTGTCGGCACCCACACCGCCCCGACGCGACACCCAAAAAAACACCGGGCCATCCCTAGATGGCCCGGTGTCGAGCGAGTCGCGGCATCCATTGCCGGGAAGGGTTACCCCTGCACCTTGCTCACGTCCTGCTCCTTGTCGACAGCGCCGGCTTGCGCACGGCGCCCTGCTGCAGGCCACGGTCCCCACCGTGTGCCTTCAACGCAAGCGCTTATACCTCGATGATCGGGTCGGTGCGGCGGCCGATACGGCCAGCGCCAAACGCGATGCCGGCGCCCAGGATCAGCAACACCAAGGTGGTCCAGGCCGCGCGCGACACGCCACGGGCAGCTACATCACCGGCCTCACGGGCCTTCTGCTCGGCGGTGCGCTTGAGCGATGCGTACTGCGCCATGGCCTGCTGATAGGTCTGCGCGTAGTTGTCGGCAATCTGCTCGGACTGCGCGCGCGGCTTGCCGGTGCGGGCCATGATCAGGTTGACCAGGGCATCGCGGTCGGCGGCATCAATGGCCGGCTTGGCCTGGGCACGCACCCGGTCGAACCAGGCGGCAAAGGCGTCCGGTGCTGCCTGCGGGGTCTGCGCCGCGTCGCTGGCGGTGGCCTTGCCATCGGTGGTGGCACCTTCGGCCTGGTCCTTCAAGCGCTCGGGGTTGAGCTCGGCCTTGCCGGTCTGGCGCAGCACCGTTTCCAGCTGGCCGCGCAGGTCGCCCCATTCCAGGTCGATGCCCTGCTTCTTGAGTTCATCCTGCACGCCGTTACCCAGCGTCGGTGCGGCGGCGGCAATGCCCTGACCGGTCAGCGACAAGCCCTTGCCGACCACGCCGGACACCGCGCCCACCGCGCTGCTGGCCAGCGCGGCCACCAGCCAGAGGGTCACCAGCGAGGTCACCGCCCAGCTCAGCAGGCCGTGCGTGCCGCCGCGGGAGGTCGCAAGCCGGCCGGCGACAAATGCGCCCACCGCCATCGAAATCAGGGTGCTCGCGCCCAGCCAGATGCCGGCGCCGGTGCCCAGCCCGCTGACCGGGTTGACCTCGCGCAGCGGGTCGATGGTGGACGCGCCGATCGCGGTGCCCAGCACGCTCAGGGTCAGATAGGTCACCAGCGCGACGGTGCAGCCGGCGAGCACGGCGCCCCACGACATCTTGGGAGCGTAGGAATGACGGATAACCTGTGCCATGGCGTGGCCTCGTTACAGTGGAAAAGTGCGGCTAGTGTGGAAGTGGCACCGGCTGGACGCCTGAGCCGAATGCACCAGTGCAGCTAGTGCATTCGCGTCAGGCAGCCGCTACCGTGAGCGCCCACTGTTGGTTTCTACCGCCGTTGTTTGCCCGAGGGTCACCCATGTCGTCAGGCAGTGAAGCCGCATCCCCCAGCAGCCCGCCCAGTTCCACCAATCGCCGCCAGTTGCAGCAGATCATCACCGGCCTGAGCGAAGGGGTGATCCTGATCGAGCCGGATCAGACCATCACCTGGGCCAACGAGGCCGCGTTGGCCATGCATGGCGCCAGCGAACTTGCCGAGCTCGGCGCCACCGTCAGCGACTACCGTGCGCGCTTTCAGTTGCGCTATCGCAACAACCATCGCTTGAATGCCGGCAACTACCCCATCGACCGCGTGATTGCCGGCGAAGTCTTCAACGACGTGGTGGTGGAGGTGGTGCGCGAAGGCACCGATGCGCAATGGGTGCACCGCGTACGCAGCCTGGTGCTCACCGACGCGCAAGGCGAACCGGATTGCCTGGTGCTGATCGTGGCCGACGCCAGCGATTGGGCCAGCGCCGAACAACGCTTCGAGCGCACCTTCAACGCCAATCCTGCGCCGGCCTGTATCTGCCGGCTCGACGACAAGCGCTACATCAAGGCCAATCAGGGCTTTCTGGAAATGACCGGCTACACGCGCGAAGCTGTGGTGGGCAAGAGCGTGTTCGAAGTGGACGTGATGGAAATGGCCGACCGCCGCGAGCTGGGGCTGGAGCGGCTCAACGAAGGCGCCACCATCCCGCAGATGCAGGCCGAACTCAGCCTGCCCGATGGCACCACCAAACTGGTGGTGGTGGCCGGCCAGCCGATCGAAATCGGCGAAGAAGCCTGCATGCTGTTTACCTTCATGGACCTTGAGCCGCGCCGCCGCGCCGAGGTGGCGTTGCGTCAAAGCGAGGAGCGCTTTGCCAAGGCGTTTCGCATCACCCCGGTGCCCACCCTGATGTGCAATGCAGAAACCTTGCAGATCGTGGAAATCAACGACGCCGTCTCGCAGATCACCCAGTACGCCACCGAAGACATCGTCGGAAAGCCCATCGAAGACATCGGCCTGTTTCCCAGCCGCCAGGCCTACCAACAGTTTCATCGTGCGCTGGCCGAGACCGGCAGCATGCTCAATGTCGAATACGCCATCGCGCGCAAGGACGGCGAGCAACTGGACTGTCTGGTCTCTGCAGAGACCGTGAGCATCCACGGCGTGCAGTGTTATCTGCTGTCGTTGATGGACATCACCGACCGCAAACGCACCGAGATGGAACTGGTCACCGCCATCGAAGCAGTGATGCAGGACGCCTCGTGGTTCAGTCAGAGCCTGCTGGAGAAACTGGCCAACGTGCGCCGCGCCAATCGGCCCAGCCAGACCAGCGGCTGCGGCATCGCCGAGCTCACCGACCGCGAGCGCGACGTGCTCGGGCACATCGCCGAAGGCCTGGCCGACAAACAGATCGCGCAGGAACTGGGCGTCTCGCCCAATACGGTGCGCAATCATGTGGCGGCGTTGTATTCAAAGATCGACGTGCATAGCCGCGGTGAAGCGATCGTCTGGGCACGCGAGCGCGGCTTTGTCGGTCGCAGCGCCAAACCGGCAGCGCGCAAGAAGTAACTGCACACGTGGCGCGAATGCACTAATGCATTTAGTGCATTCGCAACTGGGCCGGCCAAGCGCGAGCGCACATCATGCTCACACCGGCCCGGAGACACTGGCCGGGTTCCCCAAACTACGAGAAACGTCCCATGGATAAGAACCGTATCGAAGGTACCGCCAAGCAGATCAAGGGCTCGGTCAAGGAAGCCATCGGCCGTGTCACCGGCGACAAGAGCACCGAGCTGGAAGGCGCCGCCGAAAAGAATATCGGCAAGGTCCAGGCCAAGGCCGGTGAAGTGGCTGACAAGGTGCGTGACGCTTCGAAGTAAGCGTGGCGTGAGGGTTTGCGAGGTTGCAAGAGTGCGAGACTTGGCGCGATAAGTTGATGGTGCGACAAGTTGCAAGCGTTAGCCGAATAGCAGCTTGTCGATGCCTAGGATCAAGTAGCAGTGTCGTTGTGCCGAGCAAGAGCTAAGGCTGTTCCAGGCAAGAGCTTAGTTGGCCGAATCGAGTAGCAACTTGGTTGGCTGGATGAGGTGTCTGGATAGATGATGTGTCTGGATCATCTGCTTGCCACGACGGATTATCTGCTCGTGTCGACTCGCGTTACCCATTAACTCGCGTTGCACAGCGTTAAAACGCTGGACACCCTCTCCACCAAGCGCCAAACAAACAACGACGCCCCGACTAAATCGGGGCGTCGTTGTTTTTATCGTATCCAGTCAAAGCCCAAGTTACTTGGTCACGCGAAACCCAGCTAACGTACGCCCGGCAAGCCAACCAAAGTACGTACAGCCTCCCTTCTCCCCTCGGGAGAAGGTGGCCCGAAGGGCCGGATGAGGGTACGGGCGAAGCCTGATGTAACTGAGACATCCAGTGTGGCCCGTACCCTCACCCCAACCCCTCTCCCGCAGGGAGAGGGGCTAGTCAGCGCGTACATCCAACCCATCCGTCTGCGCCCTGAGGCAATCACGCCGTTCATCGCTCGCATCGCGCCACGGCCATCGCGCTGGTCTAGCGTTCGTATGCAAACCAACCAAAGCACGTGAAGCCACTCCCTTCTCCCTTCGGGAGAAGGTGGCCCAAAGGGCCGGATGAGGGTACGGGCGAAGCCTGATGCAACTGAGCCATCACGTGTGGCCCGTACCCTCACCCCAACCCCTCTCCCGCGGGAGAGGGGCTAGTCAGCGCGTACATCCAACCCATCCGTCTGCGCGCTGAGGCAATCACGCCGTTCAGCGCTCGCATCGCGCCATGGCCATGGCGCTGGTCTAGCGTTCGTATGCAAACCAACCAAAGCACGTGAAGCCACTCCCTTCTCCCTTCGGGAGAAGGTGGCCCGAAGGGCCGGATGAGGGTACGGGCGAAGCCTGGTGCAACTGAACCACCAAGCATGGCCGTGCCCTCACCCCAACCCCTCTCCCGCTGGGAGAGGGGCTAGTGCCCGCGTACTTCAACAAGCGCTGTCACAGCGCCTTTTTCCTGTGTCACGTGGTGCGCGTCAATGGTTGCTATCGCTGCAGCCATTGACGCGCGGCGCTGTTGTTATGGTTCGCCCGATGCCAGCAACTGTGCACTGGAAGATGACGCCGACACCTTTACTCACACCGGCCGATACGTCTGCGCCATAAACCCGCTTGGGAAGGTCTTGGTGCCGATCAGCGTGAGCGGCCGTGGTGCGGGCAGGCCATCGAAGATCGGCAAGCCCTTGCCCAGCACGATCGGGTACACGCCCAGCACGTACTCATCGACCAGATTGTGCGCAATCAGACTGCGCGCAAACGCCGCACCGCCATGCGCGATGATCGGCTTGTCACCGTGCGCCTTGAGCTTGGCCACTTCTTCAGCGAGATCGCCACTGGCCACATAGGTCTGCGACCAACTCTGCGCACCAGCCTGCAATGGTGCGCCTGCCGCGTCGGCCTGTGCCTGCGCAGCCTGGAGCGCGGTAACAGCCGCGTCCAATACTGCTGCGCCCTGCGCAGAAAACACTGCCTTGGGAATCTGATTCATGGGCGGCGCAAACGGGGAGGTGGCCGTTGGCCAGAAAGTCGCCATGCCCTGAAAGACGCGACTGCCCATGATGTGCAGGCTGGCCTCCCACGCAGTGGCGACCTTCCAGGCGATCGCCTCCTGGTCACCGCTGAATATCCAGTCCACCTCGCCATCGGGCCCACTGACAAAGCTGTCCAACGACACCGACATCATCAATTTCAGCTCACGCATTGCAGTTTCCTCGTGCGCCCCGGCATGAGCGAGACGTTGGTGGGCGGGATGCCAGCCTTGCAACAACGGCGAGGGGACTGTACGAAATTCGACATGCGTCTGCACCGCGTTGCCTGCTGCCATACAGACCGTCCGGCAGCGAGCGCGGCCTTGCGCGGCAAGGCTGGGACAGTCTTGGTCCCCGCTTCTGACGATCAAAGGAGCTTCGCTGGCATCTTTTGGGGTGCTGCCGCGTCATCTGTCCAGGCATACCTAATCGACTAGCGAGCGAGAGCAGCGGGCAGGCACCTGCAGTAAGCTCATCGCCACTACACGACCGCGTCTGATTGGGTCCCGTGCCATGCAAGCAGCCGGAAACACCAGGCATTACTCACCTTCAGCTCGGCGTCCGCGACCAACATTGCGATGCGCACCCATAAGGCGCATCCGATGACACACGCCGTACCAGCACCCATGCGACCCAGCACTGCGCTGGTGGTGATCATCGTGGCGCAGTTGCTGGGCACCTCGTTGTGGTTTTCGGCCAATAGCGCGGCCGACGACGTGATGCGGCAGTGGGGCGTGGGTGCGGCGGCCATCGGGTTGCTGACCATGGCCACGCAGGTCGGTTTTATCCTCGGTACGTTGAGCTTTGCGCTGAGCGGGTTGGCCGACCGGTTTGCGGCCAGCCGCATCTTTGCCAGCTGCGCGGTAGGCGGGGCGGCGTGCAATCTGGGCTTTGCGGTGTTTGCCAGCGATGTCGCCACGGGGATGGTGTGGCGTTCTGCGGTGGGGCTGTGCCTGTCTGGCATCTACCCGATCGGGATGAAGCTGGTGGTGCAGTGGGCACCGCAGCATGCGGGCAAGGCACTGGCATGGCTGGTCGGCATGCTGACGCTGGGCACCGCGTTGCCGCAGGGCATCAAGGCGATAGGCGGCGCGTTGCCGTGGCAGACACCGATCCTGGTGGCGTCGGTACTGGCGGTGATTGCGGCAGTGATGATCCTGCGCCTGGGGCAAGCTGCGTCTGCGCCGCGACGGGCGGGCGGCAAGCTGGCGTTCGGTGCGGTGTTGCAGGCGTTTTCGCTGAAGGACTTTCGCGCAGCCACATTTGGCTACTTCGGCCACATGTGGGAGTTGTATGCGATGTGGACGCTGACGCCGCTGCTGATCACCCGCGCCGGGTTGGCGCAGGCGCTTGGGCTGAGCACGGCCATGTTGGCGTTTGCGGTGATTGCCGCAGGGGCGGTGGGCTGCGTGTTGGGCGGGCAGTTGAGTGCGCGCATCGGCAGCGCGCGCGTGGCAGCGGTGGCGTTGCTGATGTCGGCACTGTGTTGCCTGGCGTTTCCGTGGGTGGGTGCGCAGTCGGGCTATGCGGCACTGACGTTGATGCTGGTGTGGGGCGCCAGCGTGGTGGCGGACTCGCCGCAGTTTTCTGCATTGGCTGCACGCGCGTGCCCGCCTGCCATCGTGGGCAGCGCGTTGTCGATGCAGAACGCGATTGGCTTTGCGATCACGGTAGTGGCGATCGGCGTGACCACGCGGTATGTGGACGCGCTGGGGCTGCACATCGCGTGGGTATTACTGCCGGGCCCGTTGCTTGGGTTGGTGGCGCTGATGCCGTTGTGGCGCAAGCGGCCAGCAACTTCAGCGTGATGTGATGCCAGAAGCGAGCGCCGCGCGGTGTGGCGCAGTGCCCCACACGGCAAGGGCATCGCAGTCGGCAGAAATGGCGCTAGATGCCGCGCACACGGTTGAGGGGGCCGATCTTTCGTAGCCGCATCCTTGTGTCGTCGTAGCGACAGGTGCCAGAGACAGGCCCTGAGTACCAAGCGGACTGAAGCACCCGCGCATGCAACGTGTGGGCTAGGATCGCTGCGGACCGGGGAGAACACCATGGACAGGATCACCATCGCGCGCCGTGTCGCGCTGACGCTGACAGCGCTGTGCATGCTCGCGTGCGCACAAGGCGCGACGGCACAGAGCATGCGCTCGGCCACGGGCAAAGCGACGAGCAAGTACATCCCGCCAACGCGGCAACCGTACAACTCCATGGCGCGCGACACCACGCCCTTCAATTGCGAGCAGCACCGCGCGCACCCGCATCCGGGCATGGTGCGTTACTGCCAGAGCATCGAGAACATGATGCTGCGTAACGAGGCACGCAACCAAGGGCGCCCTGCTCCGTCGGATTCCATCATTGCGCTACCGGGCCTTGGCACGGCAGAGGCCAAACAGCTGGGTTACGCCTGCGTGGGCGGGCAAGCGATGAAGCGGCTGCGCAATGGATGGGAGCAGGTATCGGCTGCTGCGGGTGGGTGGCAGCGGTGTCGGGGTGGGTAAGCACCCCGACAACTCCCATTTTAGTTTGTGGGACTGCAGCTTCAGGGAGGGAAATTAAACCTTCCTCGCTATGCTTCGTGTGCAAGAACAGATCGTGCGTCTTTCTTAAGGCCTTTTTCGAAGCCGCAGCCGCTAAACACATCAATCCTAAGCTAGGATTTAATTCAATTAAAGTTTAAATTTAGATAATAGAATTTGTAGGATTGGGCATTTCGTACCGCGCGAGTGCGATTGCCAGCCAGCGCCTTCGTTCCGGCATATGTGTACCCTGATGGGTCATCAATGGTGCCGTCTACGATATCGTCTGAAAAATGTGTAATTTCGTGTAAAAACGTTCCTACTTGAGAGAATTCATCGTAAACCGTTGGGAACTGGGGCGATTCAAAAAAACGAGGACATAAATTTACTTGGTATAGCGTTCCAGGCGTGACCCAAGCTAGAGTATCCGGAGAGATATTATCTTCCACAGGGTCGCACTGGCAGGTAATAGAGACCGGTGGCTTAGGATTCATTGAATCGTTGGTTAATCGATACCATGTGGCAAATACCATGCTGTCATTATATTGGTCATCCGGAAGGTAGTCATCAGGATCACCATGAACGCCGAACCAAGTCGTAAATCGCGCGGTCGGTTCAAACGACATATCAACATACGGCGGAACATCGAAGGTTTGGACCTTCGTCTGCTGACCGTATTCAGTAAGAGCTTCGTAAGCAATCGCGGTCGATTGCGGTATAACATTTTGCCCAACGTGCTGGACCTGAGCTGCGCTGCAAGATGCAAATTCAGTATCGGTTGTCTTGCGACGACTCGTCTCCGGAGAAGCCAATCCAACCTTTAGCTGCTCGGCAGCAAAAATTCTAACATCATTTGACGACGCTTCAAGCCACGATGCCCGAAGTGAGTCTCGAGATGCATTCTTATAAGCTATTTTAGGCCTGTTCAAATAGCGAGAAGGATATCTCAGGCTGACCGTGTAGTGCCGCCCTGGCTTGAGACGATAATTCAATTCAATATTTACATCTACCACCTTCTTCTGCTTTGGGCCCACTTTGACATATACATCTTCTGGCGCGCCATCCAAGTTGACGTAGATGCCAAAATAAGAGGCTTCGGTTCCATCGTCTGCCATGACACGAAAAACATTGTTCATCAAAAGACCTCTTTTGTTGGTCTTTGGAAACGACTGGTCTACGATTTCGATATCCTGATCGCCCAGATTACTAGCAACGACTCGTACATCCGTCTCATTCTGCTTGTTACTCACAGGCTTATCGCCATTAACAGCTTTGGCTGCTTGCTCAAGCTTAATGTTCAATCGCCCTGCAGCTGATGCCGAGTGAGACAATATTATTAACACGGCTATTGCCGTTACTTTCCATGCACGCATTTCCGACTCCTTGTTAGTAAGCAAACTTCGTCGATTATTTTTAATGTTTCGATAGTGCTTTAGCATAAAATCATATTTATAGCATAGCGTCAACGGAACCCGATTTATCAAGACACAAACATAGGTTGCCTAATGGATAGAGACGGCAAATTTCTGCTACCTCGTCTAGATGACAACGGTTTCCCGCATCACCAGGCTAGCCGTCGTGATTGCCTAGTGCATTCATCGAGTTGATCGTGACGCACCGCCACCTGCGCGATGCATTGCCCTGGCATCACTCGCCCACCGCCGCGCGGCAGGCGGTCAGGGCGCGGCTGATGTGCTTTTCCACCATCTTGACCGAGATGCCCATGACGGCGGTGACTTCCGGGTAGGTGAGGCCGTCGAAGCAGTTGAGCATGAAGGCCTGGCGGCATTTGGGCGGCAGCGCCGGCAGCGTATGGGTGTACAGGTGCTGCAGGGTGCGGCGGGCGTCCACCAGCTGGTCCACCGCCGTGCCGCCGGCGGCGAGCGGTTCGCTGCCCTCCAGCGGCACATGGCGGGAGGCGTGCCTGCGGTGGCGCGTGCGCCAATACTCCAGCACCACGTTGTGGGCGATGCGGTACAGCAGCAGCTTGTAGCTCTGGATGTCTGGCGTGTCGCGGTAGGCCAGCAGGCGCAGCAGCGCTTCCTGGGCGAGGTCGGCGGCGGTGTGTGGGGCGTTCGGGCGCCGCCGCATGTACGCCAGTATCTCTGCATGCAACTGCACGATGGCCTGGTCGAACCACTTGCTGGCCGGCACGCGCTCCTCTAGCACGCAGCGTCTCTACACAACGGCCTCCGTATCAACTTGACCATGCCCCTCTCCACCCGCACACTTCTGATCGGAGCCTAGAAACTCCACACACAGCGGCACCCACCTCCGACATCCTGGTGGGTTTTTTATGCCTGATCGAAAGATTTGGCATGGCTCGGCGTTTCTGCGCCGGGAGGGCGGCGAATACAACACCCGCAAGGGGAATAAGCCCGCCGGCTGTGTGCGGTTTCTAGCCTCCCGGCATCCCGCTGCGTTGTGCAGCGGGAGTCGTCCCAGGCCAAGGAGATGCGCCATGCACGACGAACCCGGCTACTGGATGTCCGAAGGCACGCAATACCACCTGCTGCGCGTACGCGACCAACTGCGCCTGCTTGCAACCCTGGCCACACCGCGAACGCGTGAGGAAGACGCCATGAGCATGCCGGCCATTCCGCTGCAGCAATGGGCGCATTGCCTGCAGCACCTGGCCGAGCAGGTGGACGATGTGCTTGAGGATTTGAGTAGCGCCCCCTAGCGCTGTGCCTGTCTCGATCAGCGTGTCAGCTCTGCAGCCGATGGGTTGGCCTGTTTGGACATGGGCGAGTACCTTGCCTTGTATCAACGCGCCGCGCAGGCATACAAGACAACAATGACCAGCTTTCGCTCATTCACGCTGCTGCTTTGCTTGGCACTGATCTCGGTGCTGTCGAGCGCGTGCACCCGGCCGCCTGAGAACGCGAGCGATCTGCCTGCTGCTCCATCGCCCACACCCACAGCACGTTCTGCGCCAACCACCGTGACGC
Source organism: Xanthomonas sp. WHRI 8932A (assembly GCF_035012785.1). Taxonomy (NCBI): domain Bacteria; kingdom Pseudomonadati; phylum Pseudomonadota; class Gammaproteobacteria; order Lysobacterales; family Lysobacteraceae; genus Xanthomonas; species Xanthomonas sp. WHRI 8932A. The sequence continues at coordinate 1,862 of NZ_JAYGQQ010000012.1, read as the reverse complement.
AGAAGGCCACTTTTAGCATCCGTCAAATTGAAGCCGGGCTTTTGAGATTTGCAGCGTCGCTGGAACGACCCGGCGACATGAGCCACAAGCGGGTGGAGGAAATGCTGGGTATCAAATTCGATCCACCGAAGGATCTTGCGGTGTCACGGCGTGTGCTGAGGAGCCTTCCTCTGGCGAATGGCTATACGTTGTATATGTCACATAGCCCGGAGAAGAAGGGATTTTCCTTTATCAACATGCTGGTCGGGTTGCCAGACAAGCACGACCCGACGCGCGTGCCGGATGCAGCGTGCATCTGGGATGCGGCTGACCTCTCAGCCAAGCTTGAGGCCATGGGTTACAAGCGTAGCGGACAGCGCCCGTTCCAAGGCGGCATCCAGCGGCAGCATTGGCGTGCCATCCAGAATGGAGCGCAAGGCTTTTCGGTTGCCTTGCTGATCTACGCGACCACAGCCAGTGGCACAAGGCGCGAGTGCGTGTATGGCGCTCAGATCGATGGAGGTGATGCGTGAGGCTTGTTGACCTACGAATCGATAAGATCAGACATCAGTGCGTCGCCACCGCAGAACTCTTCGCTTGATCAGTGCAAGCCATCGCTTTAGCCTGCGGCAGTACGACCAAGATGGCGTGAACCAGTAGGCCGGATACACAACAGGACAATGATGAAGCGTTCTCGCTCAGTGACTGTACCGCTCTTGCTAGCGCTCTTAGCTACGCTATCCAGTGCATGTGCCCGACCTTCCGAAACAGAAGCCCACGCGCATCCTGCAGCGGCCAAGGTGTCTGCGCCTCAAGCGACGGCAGAGGCCACTACAAGCGGAATCAATGCCGGCACCACCAGCATCAGCGTCCAGGAGCTGGAAGCCCGGCTGCTGCGCTTTGTCGATGCATTCAAGACTCCAGCGGACATGAGTAGCAGGCGTCTGGAAACCGCGCTGGGAATCAAGCTGGGGCCGCCCTTGGACACGTCGGATCAGTGGTACCGGGTGAAGGATGTACCACTGGCCGATGGCTACACGCTTTACGCTACGCATTTCCCGATGAAGCGTGGATTCTCGCGAATGGAGATTTCAGTGCGCTTGCCTGATGGCAAGGATCCTACTCGCAAGCCCACTGCAATCTGCATCTGGGACGCGGCAGCACTGTCTAAAAAGTTGGAGGCGGTGGGATATAGGGCGGGCGGAAGGATGCCTTTTCAGAACGGGTGGATACGTCAGCATTGGCGCTCCATCAACAATGGAAAGCAAGGCTTTTCCGTCGCGTTGTTGATCTATCAGAGTGGCGAAGAACCATCGCGGGAATGTGCATTTGGCCTGCAAATCGACGGAGGTGATGCGTGACACCAGTCGATGCGCGGATTGAACCTTTGCTCGCCGAAATGGCCAAGGATCCCAACCTACCCAAGGAAGCGGAATCCAGCATTCGCCAGACCCTTGCAACATCACCCTATCTCTCGAATTTGCTGGGTAATGCCATCGAGAAGGGGCAGATTGGTGCTATTGCCGTCTCACATGGACACAACAACGGCGGCCACTTTCAAGACGGTAAGGATGGGAAGGCCGGCACCCTCAATATTAGCGATGCAGCTTTCAGTAATCTGAGCGGCGAGCGGCGTCTCGACTACCTGGCGGAGGTCATGGGTCACGAGACGATGCATAGTGTATTGGCTGAGCACCGTACCCAGGCGCTGGCGGAGTTTGCGAAGACCATGGGCGGCCGCATGCAGGAAGCTCACGATAACCGCGAGAATCAGGTCGATCTCACGCAGCCGACACGTGTTTACTTAGAACCTGTTCACGATCTTTTGAGTAATAGCGCCAGGAAGGCCAAATGGATGAACTGCAGGCTGGTGTTGAGTTTGC
>NZ_JAYGQQ010000011.1:0-249364 GCF_035012785.1 Xanthomonas sp. WHRI 8932A | reverse complement strand
CATGTCGCTCGGATAGGTCTTTTGGCGCATCCGCATAGTCTGCACTGATCAGGAAAGATCGTGAACAGGTTCTAAGAGCGGCCAACAACACGTAGCGAGCAATCGTCAGATGGATGCGGCCGGCGAACGGCAATGTGCGATTGGCCCATGCCGCGTCCGAGGAACCGCCACGCCCGCCTCGCGGCTGCGCCGTCGTTCTATCAGCCGCGCCGCGTGGCAGGATCAACAGCGTGTCTGGTCGTAGCTGCATCGTGCACCTTCCGTCATGACCTGCAACGCAGTCCACCATTGCAGCAGAGCACAACTGCTGTTTAATGCGTCCGCACCGCGATAGCGTTCCATGCTACTTCTTGGTCGGCCGCTCCCAGCCTTCGATCACGGTCTGACGCGGGCGTGCCACGCTGAGCTGGCCGGCCGGCGCGGCGCGGGTGATCACCGAGCCCGCACCGATGGTGGCATTGGCGCCGATCTCGATCGGCGCCACCAACGCGCTGTTGGAGCCGACGAACGCGTTATCACCGATGGTGGTCTGCGACTTGTTCACGCCATCGTAGTTGCAAGTGATGGTGCCGGCGCCGATATTGACCTTGCTGCCGATCACCGCATCGCCCAGGTAAGTGAGGTGGTTGGCCTTGCTACCCACCCCCATCGTGACCTTCTTGGTCTCGACGAAGTTGCCGATATGCACGCCATCGGCCAACAGCGTGCCCGGACGCAACCGCGCGAACGGGCCGATCATCACCGCACCCTCGGTCACCACACCTTCCAGATCGCAGTGCGCACGTACCTGCGTGCCGGCACCCAGCGTCACATCGCGCAAGCGTACGAACGGGCCAATCACCACGTCATCGCCCAGCGTCACATCGCCTTCCAGAATCACATCGATGTCCAGTTGTACATCGCGCCCCACCTGCACCGTGCCGCGCTGCTCCACGCGCGCCGGGTCGGCCATGCGCACGCCCTGCAGGCATAACGCACGCGCCGCACGCAGCTGCCAGGCGCGTTCAAGCTGAGCGAGTTGCCATGGGTCGTTGGCGCCTTCCACATCCTGCGGGTCGCCCACATGCACCATGTCGGCCGGGGTGAAGTCGGCGGCGGCGCTGGCAAACACGTCGGTGAGATAGAACTCGCCCTGCGCATTGTTGTTGGACAAGCCACCCAGCCAACGCCGCAGTGCAGTGGATTCGGCGGTAAGGATGCCGGTATTGATGGTGCGGATGCGTCGCTGCTCGTCGTTGGCGTCCTTCTGCTCGACGATCGCCGCCACCTTGCCTTCGGCATCGCGCAGGATGCGTCCGTAGCCGGTGGGATTGGCAAGCTCGGCGACCAGCACCGCCATCCGGCCCGGTGCGTGCAACAACTGCAGCAGGCTCTCGCTCTGGATCAGCGGCACATCGCCGTACAGCACCAGCACGGTGGCCGCATCAGGAATCGCATCCATCGCCTGCTGTACCGCGTGGCCGGTGCCCAGCTGCTGCTGTTGCTCGGCCCACTGCAAATCGGCCTGCCCGGCAAATGCGGCACGCACCTGATCGCCGCCGTGCCCGTAGACGATATGGATCGCGGCAGGCTGCAGCTGCCGTGCGGTGGCGATGACATGCGCCAACATCGGCTGGCCCGCCAGCGGCTGCAGCACCTTGGGCAGGGACGAGCGCATGCGCTTGCCCTCGCCCGCAGCCAGGATCACGACGTGCAGGGGCAGGGTCATCAAGAATTCCAAAGGCAGAAAGATCTGCAAATTCTAGTCGCAGCCATGCAAAACCGCGTGCTCGATCGATGTCTTAGAGCGGCTAACAAGACGTAGCGAGCAGTCGTCAGGTGGGTGCAGGCGGCGCGGAGGAACCGGAGGGTACAAGTGGTACATGCCGCACCGAGCACCGGCCGCGCCCGCCTGACGGTGAGCACAGTCGTTTTGTTAGCTGCTCTTGAACACGCGATGACAACTTTTTTAGCACTGCGGCGGCTAGGATGGGCGCCCTTTCTTCGTCCCCGGCACGCATGAGCCTGTTTCGCCAAGGCAGCCAGTTCACCCTGATTGGCGGCCTGCAATTGGCTGTGGATTGCGGCATCTTCATCGCCGCCACCGCCGCCGGCATGCCGACGGTGCCGGCCAATCTGCTCGGGCGCATCAGCGGCGCGGTGCTGGGGTTCTGGCTCAACGGCCGCTACACCTTCGCCCAACAAGGCGGCGCGCGCCTGGGCTGGCAGCGTTTCCGCCGCTTTGCGGTGATGTGGCTGGCGTTGACGCTGATCAGCACCTGGCTGCTGTCGGCGACGGTGGATCTGGTCGGCCTGCGCCAGGCCTGGCTGGCCAAGCCACTGGTCGAAGGCGGGCTGGCGATCGTGTCGTTCTTCCTTGGCCGGCACGTGGTGTATCGCTGAACGCGCGCGGGCGACCGAGGCTGGAGCGCGCGTCGTTGAACCAAGGCAGCCGACTGTTTCCCGCTTCAGTCACTCAGCAACGCCCGCACTGCAGGCGTCTTCCAAATGTGCGCTGCCCATACGCTGACGAGGCTTAAGAGCGGCATCTGCCAACGCACCGCCGTTGCGCACCACGGCGACAGTACATCCCATCTGCTGCAGGAAAACGGCAGCCAGCAAGCGCTGCACACTGCCCCGCCACCGGCTTCACCTTGATTCCGTTTTACAGGCGGATTGCGATCGAGGGGGAAGCCGCGCGGCACTCTGCGGCGGCTTGGTTCGCATGGAATTGCGTCGACCTTGCTGAAACATCATCACGGCAGTCGCCTTACTCAACCCCGCCGTGTACCGACCACACCGCGCTAGCTCTTGGCGAGTGCCTGCTGACAGAAGTCGCCCAGGCCACGCACCAGTGCCGCGCGGTGCAAGGCATCCAGCTGCCATTGCCCAGCGTAATGTGTCGCCGCACGTGCCGTGCTGGCCGAGCATTGCGCCGCCGAGCGCGCCGCTGCGACATCGGCCAGCGCATCGAGCAACTCGCCCTGCAGCTGGTCCAGACGCGCGCGCAGTGCGGCCAGATCCGGGCGAGCGGTGTCCGGTGCCCGTCCACGTTCATGCCAATGGTTCAACAGCGCGTACTGCACCGATTTATTGGCCTCGATCTGCGCCGCAAAGAAGCGCGCCGCGTCGTCGGCATCCAGCCCGTGTGCCGGCGCCTGATCGCGCACGCTCTGCAGCACCGCCGCTTCGCGCGCCTGGTCCAGCACCGACTTGCCGCTATCCCACTTGCTCAGCGCCACCGCATCGCCGATCGCATTGCGTTGCACGATGCGATCCAACAGCGGATCCAGCGGCGGCTGGCTGCGTACCGGAAGCGCGCAACCCAGCAGTGCAACCGCAAGCGTGCACGTCAGTGCATAACCGCGTAAGCCATCGATCGAGCGGGTCATGGGGTGTCCTCAATGTCGGGGGTGACCATGCCATGGCGCAGCGAAGCGCTGCATGGCAACCAGCCACGCAGTGTGCGCGCTGTCCACAACACGCGGCCTTGCGCCACGCAGGCGCATCTCCAAAAACGAAAACGCCGACACGAAGGTCGGCGTTTCCAATCCACATCTGCCTGCGGCATTACAGCTGAAGCATGTCGCTTGCCCGCAGACAATGGGGCAGGCAATTGATCAGTGCTTGAGGGTGCGGCGCAACCGCTCCAGTGCCTGCAACTGCACCGTCGCCTCGGCCAGCTGACGCTGCGCCTGGGCCACATCCACCGTATCGCCACGGTTGGCCAGCAAACGCTCGGCTTCTTCCTTGACCTTGCGGACCGCGGCCTCGTCGATGTCCTGCGCCCGTATCGCGGTGTCGACCAGCACGGTCACCACCTGCGGCTGCACTTCCAGGATGCCGCCGGAGATGGCGAAATCCAGCTGTTCGCCGCTGGCGGTGGTGACCACCACCTTGCCCGGCTTCAGGCGGGTGATCAGCGGCGCGTGCTTGGGCGCAATGCCCAGCTCGCCCAGTTCGCCGGTGGCCACGACCAGCGTCGCCTCACCGTGGAAGATTTCCTTCTCGGCGCTGACGATGTCGCAACGAATAGTGCTCATGGTGCCTACCTTGTGAGGTGGGGATTAGGGAGTCGGGATTGGGGATTAGCAACAGCGCATTCGCCGCCACGACCACCAATCACGCTCCCGCTCACCGCCGTACCAAATCCCGAATCCCGAATGCCAAATCCCGGCCGTTAAGCCTTGGAGCTCATCTTGTTGGCTTTCTCGACGGCTTCTTCGATATTGCCGACCATGTAGAACGCCTGCTCCGGCAGGTGGTCGTATTCGCCATCGCAGATCGCCTTGAAGCCGCGGATGGTGTCCTTCAGCGACACGTACTTGCCCGGCGAGCCGGTGAACACTTCGGCCACGTGGAAGGGCTGGCTGAAGAAACGCTCGATCTTGCGTGCGCGCGACACCGACTGCTTGTCTTCTTCGCTCAGCTCGTCCATGCCCAGGATCGCGATGATGTCCTTCAGTTCCTTGTACTTCTGCAAGGTCTGCTGGACGCGCTGGGCGGTGTCGTAATGCTCGTTGCCGATCACCAGCGGATCCATCTGACGGCTGGTGGAATCCAGCGGATCCACGGCCGGGTAGATGCCCAGCGAAGCGATGTTACGGCTCAGCGTGACGGTGGAATCCAAGTGGGCGAAGGTGGTCGCCGGCGACGGGTCGGTCAGGTCGTCCGCAGGCACGTACACGGCCTGGATCGAGGTGATCGAACCGCTCTTGGTCGAGGTGATGCGCTCCTGCAACACGCCCATTTCTTCGGCCAGGGTCGGCTGGTAACCCACCGCCGACGGCATACGGCCGAGCAGCGCCGACACTTCGGTACCGGCCAGCGTGTAGCGGTAGATGTTGTCGACGAACAGCAGCACGTCCTTGCCCTTGCCGTTCTCGTCCTTCTCGTCGCGGAAGTATTCAGCCATGGTCAGGCCGGTCAGCGCCACGCGCAGACGGTTGCCCGGCGGCTCGTTCATCTGGCCGTACACCATCGCGACCTTGTCCAGAACGTTGGAATCTTTCATCTCGTGGTAGAAGTCGTTGCCCTCACGGGTACGCTCGCCCACGCCGGCAAACACGGACAGACCCGAGTGCGCCTTGGCGATGTTGTTGATCAGTTCCATCATGTTGACGGTCTTGCCGACGCCGGCGCCGCCGAACAGGCCGACCTTGCCGCCCTTGGCGAACGGGCACATCAGGTCGATGACCTTGATGCCGGTTTCCAGCAATTCGGTGCTGGACGACTGGTCTTCGTACGACGGTGCGGCGCGGTGGATTTCCCAATGGTCCGCTGCCTGCACGTCGCCGGCTTCGTCGATCGGACGACCCAGCACGTCCATGATGCGGCCCAGCGTACCGGCGCCGACCGGCACCGAAATAGCGCGCTCGGTGTTGGTCGCCAGCAGGTTGCGCTTCAAGCCGTCGGTGGAGCCGAGCGCAATGGTGCGCACGACGCCGTCGCCGAGCTGCTGCTGCACTTCCAGGGTGATGGCGGTGCCTTCGACCTTCAGCGCGTGATAGACCTTGGGTACTTCATTGCGCTGGAACTCGACGTCGACGACCGCGCCGATGATCTGAACGATCTTGCCCTGACTCATTTGGATAACTCCACTAATGTCTGTTCGATTCTTGTGTCGGGAATGGGAAATCGAGAATGGGGAATGGGAAGATCAAGAGCACCGAAGCCTTGCCTATTCCCGTTTCACGATTCTCCATTCCCGGCTAGACAGCGGCCGCGCCGCTGACGATTTCCGAAATTTCCTGGGTGATCGCCGCCTGACGTGCCTTGTTGTAGATCAGTTGCAAGGTGCCGATCATCTTGTTGGCGTTGTCGCTGGCGGCCTTCATCGCCACCATGCGCGCGGCATGTTCTGACGCGACGTTCTCCAGCACGGCCTGGTACACCAGCGACTCGATGTAGCGCGTCATCACGTGCTCCAGCACGGTCGCCGCATCGGGTTCGTACAGGTAGTCCCAATCGTGATGCGCCACCTTGTGCTCGGCGGCCGGCAGCGGCAGCAGCTGATCGAAGCTGGCCTTCTGCGTCATGGTGTTCACGAAGCGGTTGTAGACCAGATACACGCGGTCGACCTTGCCGTCGATGAAGGCATCGATCATCACCTTGATCACACCGATCAGCTGCTCGACCTGCGGGCTGTCGCCCAGATGGGTCACGCTGCCGACCATGTTGACCTTGATGCGCCGGAAGAACGCCGACGCCTTCTGACCGATGGTCACCACGTCGATCTCGGCGCCCTTGTCCTGCCACGGGCGCACTTCGCCCAGCATCTTGCGGAACAGGTTGTTGTTCAGACCGCCGGCCAGGCCGCGGTCGGAAGAGATCACGATGTAACCGACCCGCTTGACCTGCTCACGCTCGACCAGAAACGGATGCTGGAAATCGGTGCTGGCCTGCGCCAGATGCCCGATCACCTGCTTCATCGCCTGCGCATACGGACGCGAGGTCTTCATGCGCTCCTGCGCCTTGCGGATCTTGGAGGCCGAGACCATTTCGAGCGCGCGCGTCACCTTGCGGGTGTTCTGCACGCTCTTGATCTTGGTTTTGATTTCGCGTCCGCCTGCCATTGCTCGCTCCGCTCGTGAGAATCGGGAATCGGGAATCGAGAATGGCCAGAGCCTCCCGCGTCCCACTTCACGACTCTCTAATTCCTAAATCTGGGATTCGGCAGCGGTGATTCGACATGGGCCAACGCCCCGAACCACCGCTCCTACAAATCCCGAATGCCCAATCCCGAATCCCGGCGCCTTACCAGGTGCCGGTGGTCTTGAACTCTGCGATGCCCTTCTTGAACGCGGCTTCGATGTCGTTGTCCCAACCGCCGGTGCTGTTGATCTTGGAGATCAACTCGCCCTGGGTGTTGGCGAAGTGCGCGTGCAGGCCTTCTTCGAACGCCAGCAGCTTGTTGACCGGCACTTCATCGAGGTAACCCTCGTTGACGGCATAGATCGACAGCGCCTGGTTGGCGATGGACATCGGTGCGTACTGCTTCTGCTTCATCAGCTCGGTGACGCGCTGACCGCGCTCGAGCTGCTTGCGGGTGGCTTCGTCCAGATCCGAGGCGAACTGCGCGAACGCCGCCAGCTCACGGTACTGCGCCAGCGAGATACGAATGCCGCCGGACAGCTTCTTGATGATCTTGGTCTGGGCCGCACCACCGACGCGCGACACCGAGATACCGGCGTTCACGGCCGGACGGATACCGGCGTTGAACAGGTCGGTTTCCAGGAAGATCTGGCCGTCGGTGATCGAGATCACGTTGGTCGGCACGAACGCGGACACGTCGCCGGCCTGCGTTTCGATGATCGGCAGCGCGGTCAGCGAGCCGGTCTTGCCGGTCACCGCACCGTTGGTGAACTTCTCCACGTACTCCTCGGACACGCGCGCTGCGCGCTCCAGCAGGCGGGAGTGCAGATAGAACACGTCGCCCGGATAGGCTTCACGGCCCGGCGGACGCTTGAGCAGCAGCGAGATCTGGCGGTAGGCCACGGCCTGCTTGGACAGATCGTCGTACACGATCAGCGCGTCTTCGCCGCGATCCATGAAGTATTCGCCCATGGTGCAGCCGGCATACGGGCTGATGTACTGCATCGCGGCCGATTCGGACGCGGTCGCAGCCACCACCACGGTGTGCGCCAGCGCGCCGTTTTCTTCGAGCTTGCGCACGATGTTGGCAACGGTCGAGGCCTTCTGGCCGATCGCCACGTACACGCACTTGATGCCGGTGCCCTTCTGATTGATCACCGCATCGATCGCCAGCGCGGTCTTGCCGGTCTGACGGTCGCCGATGACCAGCTCGCGCTGACCGCGGCCGATCGGGATCATCGCATCGACCGACTTGTAACCGGTCTGCACCGGCTGGTCGACCGACTTACGCCAGATCACGCCCGGCGCAACGCGCTCGACCGGTGCGGTCTGGGTGGCACCCAGCGGGCCCTTGCCGTCGATCGGCTCGCCCAGTGCGTTGACCACGCGACCCAGCAGTTCCGGACCCACCGGCACTTCCAGGATGCGACCGGTGGTCTTGGCCACGTCGCCTTCGCGCAGGTTTTCGTAATCGCCCAACACCACGGCGCCGACCGAATCGCGCTCCAGGTTCAACGCCAGGGCGAAGGTGTTGTTGGGCAGTTCGATCATTTCGCCCTGCATCACGTCGGCCAGGCCGAAGATGCGCACGATGCCGTCGGACACGCTGGTCACGGAGCCTTCGTTGCGCGACTCCGCGGACAGCTTGACCGTCTCGATGCGGGTCTTGATCAGGTCGCTGATTTCGGAGGGGTTGAGCGTGGTTGCCATCGTTCAGTCCTAGGTGCCGGCCGCGAGGGCCATGCGTTTATGTGAATTCAGTGGGCGAGCGAGCTTTGCAGACGCGCGAGCTTGCCCTTCAGCGAGCCGTCGATGACCACGTCGCCGGTGTCGATCACCGCGCCGCCGATCAGCGATGCATCTACCGCGGTGGTGATGTCCACCTCGCGGCCAAAACGCTTCTTCAGTGCAGCGGCGATCGTGTCCAGCTCGGCCGGCGTCATCTCGGTGGCCGAGGTCACGGTCGCCTTGACGACATGCTCGGCCTCGGCACGCAGCTGTTCGTACAGCCCCGCCACTTCCGGCAACAGCGACAGCCGATGCGCATCGGCCAGCAGGCCGAGGAAACGCAGATAGTGTTCGCCAGCCTGCGGCGGCGCCAGCAACGTCACTGCCTGTTCCTGGCGCAGGGCCGGGTTGAGCAGCAGCGCAGCCACGCGTGGGTCGCCGGCCACCTGCGCCGAAAACGCCAGCGCATCGGACCAGGGCGCGAACGTGCCGCCCTCACGCGCGATTGCAAACGCGGCACGGCCGTAGGGACGGGCAAGTGTGAGGGCCTGACTCATCGGTTAAATCTCCGCCGCCAGCTCGTCGAGCAGCGCCTTGTGAGCGTTGGCGTCGATTTCGCGCTTGAGCAGCTTCTCGGCGCCGCTGACCGCCAGCACCGAGATCTGCTTGCGCAGTTCTTCGCGGGCACGGGTGGCAGATGCGTCGATTTCGGTCTGGGCCAGATCCTTCTGACGGTTGGCTTCGGCAATCGCCTCGAGCTTGGCCGCTTCGATGATCTGATTGGCGCGCGCATGGGCCTGATCGATGATCTCGTTGGCCTTGGTGCGTGCGTCTTTCAGTGCTTCGTTGACCTTTTCCTGGGCCTGCGCCAGATCCTTCTGACTACGATCGGCGGCAGCCAGACCTTCAGCGATCTTTTGCTGACGCTCTTCGATCGCCTGCAGCAGCGGCGGCCAGATTTTGGTCGCGACGATCCAGATCAGACCGGCGAAGGCCAGCGCCTGGGCAAAGATGGTAAGGGTGATATCCATGGGTCGCTCAATCGCTGTTTAGGGGTGAAAGCGCCGCCGCAGTGGCGACGCTTTCCGACCTTCATCCGCGGGCGCAGCCGCACTGGCTGCATCCACATCCTGCTACCGCTGGATCAGCCGGCAGCCTGCGACAGACGCTCGATGAACACCTGGGCCAGCGGGTTGGCGAAGGCGAACAGCAGGCCGACGGCGACGCTGATGATGAACGCGGCGTCGATCAGGCCGGCGGTGATGAACATACGCACCTGCAGCACCGGAATCAGTTCCGGCTGGCGCGCGGCCGATTCCAGGAACTTGCCAGCCATGATGGCCAGACCGAGGCCGGCACCCAGCGCGGCCAGGCCGATCATGATGCCGACGGCGAGGACGGTGGAGCTCTGGACTTGAGCGAGGTTGGTCAGGACGGCGAGGTACATGGTGATCTCCGAACGAAAGTTTCTAAGGGTGATGGATGAATCGAGATGAAGCGTATGAAGGGTGTAGCGAAACTCAGTGACTGTCTTCCGCAAGGCTCAGATACACGATCGACAGCATCATGAAAATGAAGGCCTGCAGCGGAATCACCAACAGGTGGAACAGCATCCAGCCAAGGCCGAATACGCCGCCAGCGACCATGCCGGCGATGCCCGCACCGCCCAGCACCCAGATCAGCAGGAAGACGATCTCGCCGCCGAACATGTTGCCGAACAGTCGCATCGCCAACGAAATCGGCTTGCTCAGCCACTCGACGATGTTCAAAAGCAGGTTGAACGGCATCATCCATTTGCCGAACGGCGCCGTCAGGAATTCCTTGGTCATGCCGCCAACGCCCTTGGAGCGCAGCGAGAAGACGATCATCAGGAAGAACACGCTGATCGACATGCCCAAGGTGGCATTGACGTCGGCGGTGGGCACCGGCTTCCAGGCGTGGATGCCTGCCCAACCGAGCGGAATGGCGATGAAGTCGGCCGGAACCATCTTGAGGAGATTCATCAACAGGATCCAGAAGAAGATGGTGATCGCGATCGGCGTCACCAGCTTGCTGCTGCCGTGATAGGTGTCCTTGGCCTGCCGGTCGACGAACTCCAGGCAGATTTCTACGAATGCCTGCCACTTGCCCGGCACGCCGGCCGTGGCATTGCGGGTCGCCGTCCAGAACGCCAGCACCATGACCAGGCCCATCAACACGGCCATGACCAGGGTATCGACGTGGATGGTCCAAAACGTGCCGCCACCCTCGCGAACCGGATAGATCAGGTTCTGCAAGTGATGCTGGATATAGGAGGTAGGTGTTGCTGCCTCGCCCGCCATGTGTCTGGAGCCCTTTAAGTTCGAATCAACGCCTGGCCAGAGCCAGAACCTGAAAAATCAACCCGATGGCGATACCTGCCAACAGAGCCAGAGGAGGCAACCGCCACAGGGCAAAGCCCAGCGACAACGCCGCAAATACCAACACCCACTTCAGCACCATCGCCAGCACCAACCGCACCATCGCGATTCCGGCTGCCTGGATGCCGCCGCCGAGCGCGGTGCGTGCCGCAACCCAACCGCCCAGTACCGTCGCAAACCCGGTCAATGCCAGACCGGCAGAGTAACGGGGACCGACCAACAGCAACCCCAGACTGGTTATAGCTACAGCAGCAAGCGGATATACCGCAGCGCGCAGCATCAACCGCCGACCCGCGTCAACGGAGTTCAGCACTACGGTTACCTTACGTGTGAATGAGGGGGGAAGCGCAGTTGCGCCTCGTCGAGCCGCGAAAGTATAGCAATGGGACAAATTGCGAGACAACCGGCAGAAGTCATTCGCTGCTGCAATGCACCAAGCATGCGTCGTGGCGGCGGGTGGGAACTTTGCCACAAACCGACGGTCAGAACTTGCGAGGCCTGCACATCCTCGTCGAAAGGTACCGCCGCAGGTCGCGTATGGGAGCCCTGGGAGACCGGGGCTCCCGCTTTTTACGCATTTTGTCGCACCCTGACACTTTCCCATCCGCGGTCCAATCCGCCGCACTGCACGATATTTCGATCTGTGCAGTGACTGGGTTCGGGGCACAGCAGCGTGCGGAACGTCATCCGTTGCGCAGTTGGCGGCCATGACCGTACCTGATGGTATGCACTGCGACACACTTTGCGCGGGTCGTCTTCAACCCTGGATTTGCCGCGCCCTGCGCGCGATGCCCATGCCTGTTGGGACTTGCGGACCGTTTTGTCCGATTGCTATATCGGCCTTCACACGTGTGCGACGATTTCTTCACTTTTGAAAGACGCCGCCTTATCGATAGTGCGCGCCACTGGCCCATCGGCCTGACCATTCCAAGATTACGGAGCTCCCCATGAAACACCTCCTTGCACTGGCGATCCCGTGCGTTCTGGCCGTCGCCTACGTCGCCCCCGCGCACGCCGAAGATAGCGATGACCGCTTCCAGATTCGCCTCGGTGCGATGAACGTGGACAACGACAACACCATCCGTGGCAACACGCTGGTGGCAGGCAACAATGTGTCGGTCAACGAAGATTTCAAGCTGGGCGGCAAGGAATGGGAGCCGCGCGTCGATGGCGTGTTCCGCATCAGCACCCGTCAGCGCCTGATCTTCGATTACTTCAAGTACGACAAGGATCGCCGCGAGACCCTGACCCAGGATCTGAGCGCCGGTGGCGTGACCGTGCCGACCGGTAGCTTCATCAAGGGTGAGCTGAAGTATCAGGTCGCGACCCTGGTGTACGACTACTCGGTGATCGATTCGCCGGAATTCAGCCTGGGCCTGCAGATCGGTGCCGAATACGCCAAGGTTGAAGCCAATGCGTATGCCGATCTGGGCAGCGTGTTCTCCGGCGATGTGCTGGACGAGAAGGCCGATGGCGTTGCGCCGGTGGTTGGCGTCCGCTTCACCGCGCGTCCGAGCGAGCATTGGCTGTTCAACGTGCAGGGCCAGTACCTCAACACCAGCTGGGGCAACTTCGACGACTACGAGGGCGACCTGAGCCGCGCCAACGCGATTGCCGAATACCGCTTCACCAAGAACTTCGGCATCTTCGCCGGCTACGACTGGTTCAAGCTCGATGTCGACCAGCGCGGCAGCGATGGCCTGATCGGCCTGAAGCAGGAGTTCAAGGGCCCGGTGGCAGGCGTGACGTTCGCGTTCTGATCTGCGCCACTGTTGCAAGCGAACGGCCCGCCCTGTGCGGGCCGTTCGCGTTTCAGCTGCCGGGCGGCGTCGACGGCACCGGGAACAGCTGGGTGGCCACGCACACGTAGTCGGCCAGCGGCATCTCGTCCATGCCGGCGCGCAGTACGTCCACCTGCGCCGGATCGGCGATCGGCTTGGATACCCAACGTCCCTGCTCTGGGATCAGTTGGCTGCCGTAACGCTGCGGCTTGCCGTTCGCGATGAGCACGCGATCGGTCAGCAACACCAATTGGTGCGCCGACACCTCGCCACTGCGTGCGCCATGCCGGGTCAGCGTGCCCAGCACGCGCTCCTGCAAGGCCGGATCGGCGTCGGCATGCTGCACCAGCAGCCAGGCGGCGGCCACGCCGTCGCGTCCAACCTGCGCCACGCTGGGCAAACCATCGTGTTCGGCGACGATGCGACGCATCTGCGGCAGATGCTCGGCGTCCATCGCCACCATCTTGCCCACCGCTTCCTGCGACCAGTCACCGTTGCGGACCTGTTGATCCAGGCGCTCCATCTCCAGCAACCGCGCGCGCAATGCGGGGGCGCTGGGAGCTGCCGTCGCCTCGGCAGGGGTGGCGGTCGCGGCATCCGCCTTGGCCTGCTCCTGCGCGCGCACGAACGCCGCCGCGCTTGGGCATTTGGCCAGCGCCGCCGCCATCTCCGGATCGTCCTGCGTGGACGCAGCTGCGGCGGTCACCGTCGCGAGCATGCAGCTCATCCCAATTCCGAGCACGGCCTTGCGCATCGATCGACACTCAGTGTGATGGACTGCGTGGCCGGACATCCGGACAGCTTCCACCTGCAGCATGCCCAAGCCACGATGCCTCGTGCAAGACGGGGCGACGAGGTCTTGCAGCGGCTGAGCGGGCGCCTGCGTTGTCGGCATCGTGCGCAGACGTTGCCGCCCGCAGGGATGTCATGCACATCCGGTTCCGGGTAAGGGCGGCCAACAACACGACTGTGCTCACCGCCAGGCGGGGCGGCCGGTGCGCGCTGCCGCATGGACTACGCGTTCACTCTGGTTCGTCCGCGTCGTCCATATCCACCTGACGACTGCTGGCTACATCCTGTTAGCCGATCTGGGGCACGGTTGCACAGCCACGCCATCGGCCGGCTTGTGCCGCCATACCCACCTGACGACTGCTGGCTACGTCCTGCTAACCGCTCTGGGGCGCGGTTGCGCAGCCATGTCATCGGCCGGCTTGTAACGCCCATGCCGCCCTTGCCTGCGGATGCGCGGTTTTGCGTGCTCTTTCAAGTTCCAATCGCGTTGCCACGCGGCTCAGTGAGTCCCTTGTCGATCAGCGCACCAATGGCGCGCGCATCGTCAACCAGCGGCATGCTGCAGCTACGCACCGGCAAGCGCCAGGGTGCTCACTCGGCGACGCGTTCGCCGCCCTTGATCACGCCCTCTACCTGCCGCAGCACGGTGACGTCCTGCAGCGGATCGCCGCTGACCGCAATCAGATCGGCGTAGCGGCCCGGGGCGATGGTGCCGACATCGTTGCTGCGCCCCAGGGCCTCGGCTGCATCCACGGTGGCGGCGCGGATTGCTTCCAACGGCGTCATGCCCCACTCCACCATCTTGGCAAACTGGCGGGCGTTGTCGCCGTTGGGATACACGCCGCCATCGCTGCCGAACACCAGCTTCACTCCGGCCGCGTGCGCGGCGCGGAAGGTCTCACGCTGCTTGCGCCCGATCTGGCGCTCCTTTTCCAGCGATTCAGCGAACAGACCGTTCTTTTCGCCCTCGGCAAGGATGTAGTCGTCGTTGTAGATGTCCATCGAGAACCAGGTGCCATGCGCCTTGGCCAGCTTGAAGGACTCCGCATCGGCCAGGCTGGCGTGCTCGATGGTGTCGGCACCGGCGCGAATCGCATCGTTGATGCCGGCGGTGCCATGGGCGTGCACGGCGACCTTCAGGCCCAGCCGGTGCGCTTCGTCCACCAGCGCGCGCATTTCCTCCAGGCTGTATTGCTGCCCGCCGACGCTGTCGGTCTTGGACAGCACCCCGCCGGTACCGCAGAACTTGATCACTTCTGCACCGTATTTGCGCAGCGTCCGCACCGCGGCGCGGATCGCGTCCGGACCATCGGCGACACCGGGGCCGCTGACTTTGACCGAGGGCGGGAATTCGGTGGCATCGCAGTGGCCACCGGTTGCGCCGATGCCGTAGGTCGCCGGCACGATGCGCGGGCCGGGCACGGTGCCGCGCTCGATCGCCTGTTTGAGCGCGACATCGTCGTAGTGGAGCGAACCGACATTGCGCACCGTGGTGAAGCCTGCGCGCAGCGTTTTTGCGGCATTGGCCACACCGACCACGGTCCAGAAGTTGTCGGTGTACTCCAGGCCCTTATAGCCGCCCAGGGTGGGATCCACGGTGAGATGCACATGCATGTCGATCAACCCCGGCAACAGTGTGCGCTCGCCCAGATCGATGCGCTGCGCATCGGCCGGCAGCGGATCGCCCTGCCGACCGACGCGGGTGATACGGCCGGCGGCCACTTCGATCTGCGGTTTGTCCACATAGCGGCCGGTCTGCACGTCCAGCAGGCGCGCGGCGGTGATCACGGTGGTCTGAGCGTACGCACACAGCGAGGCACACAGACAGCCAGCAGCGGCGAGCAGCGCCGGCAAACGCATCTTCGACATCGGGGTCGTCCCTGAGCTGCGGACGGCGTGTCCGCGACCCGATGGTGCAAGCGCGCTGCGGGCTGTGCAAGCGCCACCGATATCGCACTGTGGTAATGCCATGCGTGGCGGCGTCAGCCCTGCCTGACGCGCGCGCGATGCACGAGCGCCACGCGCCCAGACTGGAGGCTGCCGGATGACCTACTAAATCCGCTTGCAGGGGTCAGCATTGTCGACGCATGCGATCGAGTGCAGCCGCCAAGCGGGGTCGCCACATGCGGCTGCGTACCACGCTGGAAACCGCGGAAAAATCCGCGCGTGCGCAGTAGCGCCGCATGCACTTGACCCCTACCACACGCATGGCATGGCACCGCAACGGCAACGGCAACGGCAACTGCAATTGCAATTGCAACTGCACCGGCAACGACCACAGCAAAAGCGATCACGCGCACTGAGCCCCATCACGACAACGCCCCGCACAAGGCGGGGCGTTGCTGACAGCAGCCGAGGCGAGCTGTTACTTCTTCTTCGGGATGTACAGGTCGGTGATGGTGCCGTCGTACACCTCGGCCGCCATGCCGACCGATTCGCTCAGGGTCGGATGCGCGTGGATGGTGTGGCCGATGTCTTCGGCTTCGGCGCCCATCTCGATCGCCAGGCCAATCTCGGCCAACAGGTCACCGGCATGCACGCCGACGATGGCGCCACCGATGATGCGGTGGGTGTCTTCGTCGAAGATCAGCTTGGTGAAGCCTTCGGTGCGGCCGATGCCGATCGCGCGGCCGCTGGCAGCCCACGGGAACTTGGCCACGCCGACCTTCAGGCCCTTGGCCTTGGCTTCGTTCTCGGTGACGCCGACCCAGGCGATTTCCGGGTTGGTGTACGCCACCGACGGAATCACCCGCGCCACCCATTCCTTCTTCTCGCCGGCCGCCACTTCAGCAGCCAGCTTGCCTTCGTGGGTGGCCTTGTGTGCCAGCATCGGGTTACCGACGATGTCGCCGATGGCGAAGATGTGCGGCACGTTGGTGCGCATCTGCCGGTCCACCGGGATAAAGCCGCGCTCGGTGATGGTGACGCCCGCCTTCTCCGCACCGATCTTCTTGCCGTTGGGCGAGCGGCCCACGGCCACCAGCACGCGATCGAAGGCAGTCGCCTGCAGGCCGGGCTTCTCGCCCTCCACGGCCGCTTCAAAGGACACGGTGATGCCGCTCTTGTCGGCCTTCACGTCGGTAGCCTTGGTCTTGAGATGGACCTCGACGCCCTGCTTCTTCAGGCGATCGGCCAGCGGCTTGACCAGGTCCTTGTCGGCGCCCGGCATCAGCTGATCCATGAACTCGACCACGGTGACCTTGCTGCCCAACGCGCTATACACCGTGGCCATTTCCAGGCCGATGATGCCGCCGCCAACCACCAGCAGGGTGTTGGGAATGTCATGCAGCTCCAGCGCGTCGGTGGAGTCCATCACGCGCTTGTCGTCCCACGGGAAGTTGGGCAGCTTCACCGCCTGCGACCCGGCGGCGATGACGCAATGCTCGAAGCGCAGCAGCTGCGTCTTGCCGTCGTCGCCGACGATCTCCAACTCGTTGGGCGAGACGAAGTTGGCCACACCGGTAACGGTGCGCACCTTGCGCTGCTTGGCCATGCTGGCCAGGCCGCCGGTGAGCTTGCCGACCACCTTTTCCTTGTACTCGCGCAGCTTGTCCAGGGTGATCTTGGGCTGGCCGAAGTCCACGCCGAAATCGCCGGCATGGGCCACTTCATCGATCACCGCGGCGGCATGCAGCAGCGCCTTGGACGGGATGCAGCCGACGTTGAGGCAGACGCCGCCGAGGCTGGCGTAGCGCTCGATCAGCACCGTGTCCAGGCCCAGGTCGGCAGCGCGGAACGCAGCGGTGTAGCCGCCGGGGCCGGCGCCGAGCACCACCATCTTGCAGTCGATATCCGCGGTCCTGCCGCTGGCCAGCGCCGGCTTGGGCGCAGCCGGCTCGGCCGGGGCGCGGTGCGACGGCGTCACCGGCGGCTTGCTGCCGGGTGCGGCGGCCGCGGGAGCTGCAGGCGCGGCTGCCTTGGTCTCGGCCTTGGCGGGCGCAGGCGCGGCGGCCTCGCCTTCGGTTTCCAGCAGCAGCACTACGGCGCCTTCGGACAAGTTGTCGCCAATCTTGACCTTGAGCTCTTTGACCACACCGGCAGCCGAAGACGGCACTTCCAGCGTGGCCTTGTCCGATTCCAGCGTGACCAGGCCCTGGTCCTTGGCCACGCTGTCGCCCACGGCGACCAGCACTTCGATGACGGGGACATCGCTGTAATCGCCGATGTCAGGAACCTTGATTTCAATGACCGCCATTTGCTTCTCCTGTGGCTTAACCGGCCGTGCCGGCAAGCGTCTGCTGGAGTTCATCCAGCGACGATTCGATTTGGGTCCAGCGCTTGTCGCGCTTCTTTTCCTTGCCGTCGCTGGCTTCGATCAGCAGCGCGGCCTGTTGCAGCAGCAGTTCGCCCGCGCCGCAACTCGGGCGCGTGCCGCTGTAGCGCACGCCCTCGACCTGGAACGACAGCACCTCGCCCTCGGTCACCGGCGCGGTGCGGCCGCTCGGTGCCAGCTGGGTCAAGGCCGCGGTCCAGTTGCTGACCAGCCGTTTGGCCAACGCCGCCGGAATCGGGATCTCGACCGTTTCCGGCGTCTGCTCGGTGCGGAACTGCACACTGCCGCGATCGCTCTGGCTGACCCAGCTGTAGACGCGCTCGTCGGCGCGGCTATGGCGCAGGGTCCAGTCGGCGCCGTCCTTACCCGGCACCAGCGACACGCCGCTTTCCACGCCACGTGTGGGCAGGGTCAGCAACGACAATGCCGGCTTGTTGCCGCCGTCCAGCAGCGTGCTCACCGCGGTGCCGTAGTTGCCCACGGCCGGTGGCCAGCCGCGCCCCAGCGTGCTGTCGCACTCACGTGCCACCGCGCAGGTCCACGGCAACACGCCGAGCAGGGCGATCGTCAGCAGTGCAGTCCTCACAGCAGGACGCGACGCATGTCGGCCAGCACCTGGCTGAGGTAGGTGGTGAAGCGGGCTGCCAGCGCGCCGTCGATGACGCGGTGGTCGTAGCTCAGCGACAACGGCAGCATCAACGTCGGCACGAACTCCTTGCCGTTCCAGACCGGCTGCATCGCCGACTTGGACACGCCCAGGATCGCCACTTCCGGCGCATTGATGATCGGCGTGAACGCGGTGCCGCCGATGCCGCCGAGCGAGCTGATCGAGAAGCAGCCACCACTCATGTCGGCCGGGCCCAGCTTGCCGTCGCGCGCCTTCTTGGCCAGCTCGCCGCTTTCCTGGGCGATCTGCAGCACGCCCTTCTTGTCGACATCGCGGATCACCGGCACCACCAACCCATTCGGCGTATCGGCGGCAAACCCGATGTTGATGTACTTCTTCAGCGTGAGGTTTTCGCCAGCTGCGTCGAGCGAGGCGTTGAATTCGGGGAACTTCTTCAGCGCCGCGGCGCTGGCCTTGACCAGGAAGGCAAGCATGGTCAGCTTGATGCCGGCCTTCTCGTTTTCCTTGTTCAACGCCACGCGCAGGGCTTCCAGGTCGGTGATGTCGGCCGATTCGAACTGGGTGACGTGCGGAATCATGGCCCAGTTGCGCGCCAGGTTGGCACCGGAAATCTTCTTGATGCGCGACAGCGGCTGGGTTTCGGTCTCGCCGAACTTGCTGAAGTCGACCTTCGGCCAGGCCAGCAGGTTCAGGCCGTTGCCACCACCGGCCGGTGCGGCACCGGCTGCGGCAGGCGCGCCACCGGTGAGCGCGGCCTTGACGAAGCGCTGCACGTCTTCACGGGTGATGCGGCCGCCCTTTTCGCTGCCCTTGAGCTGGTTCAGATCCACGCCCAGCTGGCGTGCGAATACGCGCACCACCGGGCTGGCATAGGCCACCTTGGACGGCAGCACGCTGTCGGCGTCGAAGGTCACCGGCGGGCTGCTCGGGTTGCCGGCCGATGGCTGGCTGCCTTGCGAGGCGTCGCTGGAACGTGCGCCCTGCACCTGCGCAATCTCGCGCTGGGCCAGCTTGTCCGGCTCGGCCGACACCGCGACCGGCTCGACCTTGCCGGCAGTTTCGGCGGTGTCGGTGGTGGGTTTGGCCGGAGACTGCGCCGCACCGGCGCCGCCATCGCTGGCAGCGATGATCGCCACCACATTGCCCTGCGACAGCGTGTCGCCGACCTTGACCTTGAGCTCCTTGACCACGCCGGCGGCCGAGGACGGCACTTCCATCGTGGCCTTGTCCGATTCCAGCGTGACCAGGCTCTGGTCCTTGGCGACGGTATCGCCGACGGCAACCAGCACTTCGATCACCGGGATGTCGGTGTAGTCGCCGATATCGGGCACGCGCGCTTCGACCAGACCGCCTTCGGCGGCAGGTGCAGCCGGCGCGGCCTTGGCAGCAGGTGCCGGTGCAGCAGCGGGCGCAGCCTTGGCCGGAGCAGCAGGAGCAGCGGCGGCAGGCTTGGCCGCAGTGTCAGCGCCGGCATCGGCCACTTCGATCAGCGCCACCAGGGCGCCCTGCGACAGCGAATCGCCGACCTTGACCTTGATCTCTTTGACCACGCCGGACACCGACGAGGGCACTTCCATCGTGGCCTTGTCCGATTCCAGCGTGACTAGGCTCTGGTCCTTCGCGACCGTATCGCCGACCGACACCAGCACCTCGATTACCGGGACGTCGCTGTAGTCACCGATATCGGGGACAAGTGCTTCCTTGATTTCGGCCATACGGGGAACTCCGGCAACAGATGGGGAAACCCCTATTGTGGCCGGCCACGGGCCGCAGCGCCAACCATTGGCGTCGAAAAAATCGCACGGCCCGCAGGATGCAGCGTCCGCGCATGCAGGTGCATGCTTATTTCGAGGCGCGTCGATCCACCTGCAACAGGTGCAGTGGCGCGCCCGAGGGCAAACGATACGCCAGCGCATTGTCCAGCCCATCCAGCGCTTCGACGCGGTCGCACAAGCGCTGCGCACGCGGGCGCAATGCACGTGCCTGCGGCTCGACCAGACGCTCGATGCGCGCTTCCAGCCCATCGAGCGAACGCAGCTGCATATCGTTGCCGGTGAGCCCGGACTGCACCGCACCGGCGATCACATCGCCGATCAACTGCGGCAACACCTCGGCGACCAGCGCGCCGATGTCGTCGTCGATATTCACGGGTGTGAGCTGGCTTTTGCTGAAGCTCTGCTTCAAGCGCAGATCGATCTTTTCGCGCACGCTGGCCAGTTGCGCACGGGTCGCCTCGGGACTGCGACTGAACCCGGCCGCCACTTCGCCGAGCGCGGTGACCGCGATGTCGGCGGCCTCGCGCCCGACCTCCTGCGCCAGCGGCACCACCTCACGGGTCTGCCGCTCGAACTCGATCAGGCGGCTACGGTCGTCTGCACTCAGCGTCACCCAGCGATCGTCGACGAACAACGCGCCCTGGCGCATCACCAGGCGCTGCGGCGTCCCGGCGTTACGAATCAGGATGAGGCTGCGCGGATTGAGCGTGAGGTCGTAATCGCTGCTGACATCGCACTGCATCTCGTCGGCAAGCGCCGCATCTGCTGCAGTGAGCATGCCCAGTGCGAGCGTTGCCGCCATCGTCATTGCATGCCTGATCGTCATCGCGGTGCTCCTTCATGTGCTACCTGCACTGTGCGGCCACGCGCTGCGGGCTGCCTGTGCCGGACGCTGGCATGACTTATGGCGGCAGCTGGCGACGTGCTGGTTGCATGCGCACGCGCTGACGGGCGCGCATTGCGCAGACACGCGTCATCGTCGGCGATTCATTGACGTGCGCCAGAGCCGCATCACCCCAACGCTTCGCGCACCGGTTGCCATGCGGCGCACAACCGCGGCAACGACCAGGCGGCGTTGGCCGGACTGGTGGACGGCAAGGCCAGCAGCGGTACGCTGCGCGCGTCCTGCGACAACACCGGCTGTACATGGCGATGCCAGGCCTGCGCCGCCGCGGCGCCATTGCAGGCCACCATGCGCAGCTGCGGCAAACCTGCCAGCAACGCAGGCAGCGGATTGACCACGACACTGTCTGCGACGATCGCAGCATCCAGGCTGCCGCGACGCGCGCATTGGCCGATCACATCCCATAACCCGACACCCTGTGCGTTCAATGCCTGCATGCGTGCGGCATACATGGCAGCAGCATCAATACCCAAGAGGGCATGCATCACTGGCCAGAACCGATTGCGTGGATGCGCGTAATAGCGGCCCGCCTCCAACGAGGCGATACCTGGCATCGAGCCGAGTACCAAGACACGGCAATCGTTAGGAATGTGCGCTGGCAAGCCGTCACGCACGACGTTTTTCGTCACGGCAATCGCATCTGCGTGAATGTCTTTTTCAGCTTGCATGTCGCAACCACGGCCTTCTTGGGAAAGTTCCTGAACAAACGAAATTTTAGCGAGTCGCAGGTGGGCGTGGATTCAGATTTTCAGGAATAGCTTTGGCGCGGCCCACTCCACGGGCCTAACAAAAATTATGCGAGGAGACCCCCAATGCGTGCCATTTCCATCCTGAGCCTGGCTGCTGTATCCGCACTTGCGATTGCACCGTCCGCGTTCGCGCAGGACACCACCTATACCGGCGATACCTCCTCGACTTCCACCAGCGCCGATAGCGCGTCCGGCAAGCATTGGGCAGTGGTCGGCGGTGTCGCCTTGATCAAGCCGAAGAACGATCCGGCTCCGGGCCTGGACGTCGATGGCGGCCCGGCACCGACGCTGAGCGCCAGCTACTACATCAACGACAACTGGGCTGTTGAAGTGTGGGGCGCTGCCGACAAGTTCAATCACCGCGTCAACGCCGATGGCGTGGGCAAGGTGGGCACCGTCGAGCAGCAGCCGATCGCCATCAGCGGCCAGTACCACTTTGGCCAGGCCGACAATGTGTTCCGTCCGTTCGTGGGCGTGGGCTACTACGAGTCGAACTTCAGCAACGAGAAGATCGATGCGGCGTCGACCACCGGTCAGCACGTTGGCCTGGATACCGCCAAGGGCGTGATCGGCACCGTCGGTGTTGACATGAACATCAACTCCACCTGGTTCGCACGTGCCGACGCCCGCTACATGCGTTCGCGTCCGGAACTGCGTGTCGGCGGCCAGGGTACCGGCAGCGAGCTGGAACTGGATCCGTGGACCGTTGGCTTCGGTGTCGGCGCGCGCTTCTAAGCACGTCGCGACACGTAACGTCTGAGTCGAAAAAACGGGCCGCAAGGCCCGTTTTTTTATGTCCAACATCCACGTGCGCCAGCCTGCATCGACGCATTCGGCATTGCTGGCTGGCGTGCGCGTCGCGCTTCAACGCCAGTAGACGCTGCCGCGCAACCGCGCGGTGCGCCAACGCCACCACAGCAAGGTGGCGTAAGCCAGTGCGTAGCCGAGCAGCACGCCGGCGGCGCCCAACAGGCTGGCGTGGCTGAGCCAGCCATCGACCGGCCACGCCACGCCCTGCCAGGCACTGCGCCAGCCCTGCACCATGCCGGCGATCACCCGCACCACCACCAGCGCCGTCAATGCCAGCACCAGCCAGAGATTGGGTCGATAGAACAACCCTTGGGCGGTGCGCTCGAAGCGGGTCAGGCGCAATGCCAGCACCCCAAGCGCCAGCCCGCAGGCCCAACCGAAGGCGGCATGACTGATCGCACCCGGCCAGAATGCCGCGGCGATCGCGGTAAAAATGACGAACAACACGCTGGACAGCGCCGCCGACGCTAGGTTGATCATCAACAACCAGCCACGTGCCTGACGCCGCGCGGTACCGACACGAAAACGTTGCAGCAGCGATAACGGAAACAGCACCGCGAACACCGCCAGGGCGATGATCACGGCCAGCGGGATGGCAAGAAGCAGGGGCATCGCGTCAATGGCCGAAGAAGATGGCCGACCACGCTACTACGCCTGCGTCAGGCGCGCGTGTTCGGCGCTGCACGCGCAATCGGCCGCGTACGCTTGCACGCCTCTACTTGGCAGCGCGCGGCGTAATGAGTGGCTGGGTGGGCCGTCTGCGCCCGCATCGCACTGCATGGATTCGCAAGCGTCAGACGCCGCATCTCGGCAGCATCGCATGCAGTGCCGAGGGCATCGCTGCGGAGTGGGTGCGGTTGCAGGGAATGCGCAGTCCGCGCCCCGCATCGGCAGTGCGCACGCACGAATGGCTCGAGGAGGGGCGACAACCGTCGCCACAATGCCGAGCTCCGTTTGGAGGCTCGCGCTTTGTCGTTGAGCTCTGTCAAACCGCCAAGGCAGCATCGCATGCGGTGCCGAGGGCATCGCTGCGGAGTGGGTGCGGTTGAAGGGAATGCGCAGTCTGCGCCCCGCATCGGCAGCACGCGCGCACGAATGGCTCAAGGATGGGCGACAACCGTCGCCACAGTGCCGAGCTCCGTTTAGAGGCTCGCGCGTTGTCGTTGAGCTCTGTCAAACCGCGAAGACGGCGTTGTTGCAAACTGTCGGGCACGAATGGACGGGGCGATCAGAGCGTGCAGCTCAGACTTGGGCTCTGCGCATGCTGCATGCCCGACCGGGCCATCGGCCGCGCGTACCCACTGCTGCGCGCGGCCGTTTGGTTGATCGCCCTCAGAACGCGGGCAGTACCGCGCCTTTGTACTTCTGTTCGATAAAGGCCTTCACTTCCGGGCTGGTCAATGCCTTGGCCAGCTTCTGCACGCGCGGGTCGTCCTTGTTGTCTGCGCGCGCCACCAGGAAGTTCACGTACGGCGACTCCTTACTTTCGATCGCCAGCGCGTCGCGGGTGGGATTGAGCCCGGCATCGAGCGCGTAGTTGGTGTTGATCAGGGCCAGATCGACCTGATCCAGCACGCGCGGCAGCATCGCCGAATCGAGCTCGCGGAATTTCAGCTGCTTGGGGTTGTCGACGATGTCGCGCTGGGTGGACAGCGCGTTGCTCGGGTCCTTGAGTTTGATCACCCCGGCCTTGTCGAGCAGGATCAGCGCGCGGCTGTTGTTGCTCGGGTCGTTGGGGATCACCACGTCGGCGCCGCTCGGCAGATCGGCCAGCGCCTTGAAGCGGCGCGAATACGCACCGAACGGCTCGATATGCACGCCGACCACGGTCACCAGCTGGCTCTTGCGGTCGCGGTTGTACGCGTCCAGATAGGGCTCGGTCTGGAAATAATTGACGTCGATCTGCTTCTGCACGACCTGGTCGTTGGGCTGTACGTAATCGTTGAACACGCGCACGTCCAGCTTCACGCCTTGCTTGGCCAGCAGCGGTTCGACCACTTCCAGGATTTCGGCATGCGGCACGGCGGTGGCGGCCACGGTGAGGGTGTCGCCACCGCTGCCGCCATTGCCGCCGCAGGACGCCAATGCCAGCGTGGCTGCAGCAAGAAGGGAACGAAACGCAAATGTGCTCATGAAAGGGTCCGTGGGAGGAGGAATGCGGATGGGCCGCAGGCGTTAAACCTAGCAGACCGCAGGTGCAGCGGCGATGCGGCGGCCCGCACGGCTGTGCCTGCAAGACAAACACCGGGGCGATGCCAGCGCATCCGCCTGCAGCCCGCAGCGGCATGCAGCGTCGCACTCACCGGCCGCGTGCAGCGACGCGACTGGCTCAGCGGCGGCTGTAGCGCGCTACTAAACGGTCGCCCAGCATCTGTAGCAGCTGCACCAGCACCAGCAAGGCGATGACGGTGATCAACGCGACGTCCGCATGCGAGCGCATATAGCCCTCGCGGTAGGCCACATCACCGAGGCCGCCGGAGCCGATCGCCCCGCCCATGGCGGTGAACCCGATCAGCGCGATGGTGGTGACGGTGGCGCCGGCGATCAAGCCAGGGCGCGCTTCTGGCAACAGCACCCACAGCACCAGCTGGCGGGTGGTGGCGCCCATCGCCTGGCTGGCTTCGATAATGCCGCGGTCCACCTCGCGTAATGCGGTCTCCACCAGGCGCGCATAGAACGGCGCGGCGCCCACCACCAGCGGCAGAATCGCGCCGCGCACGCCGAGCGAGGTGCCCATCAACGCCAGGGTGAGCGGAATCATCGCAATCATCAGGATGATGAAGGGCACCGAGCGCAGCAGGTTGATCACCAGCGCCAGCGCGCCGTACAGCACCGGGCGACGGCGCAGCTGCGGGGCGCCGCACAGGAACAGCGCAACCCCCAGCGGCAGGCCGATCAGCAAGGTCAGCGGCAGCGCGCCGGCCAGCATCAGCAAGGTGTCCAGGGTCGCCTGCCCGATGTCGCCCCACTTGGCGGCATCGAGATTGCGGAAGAAGCCGCCAGCGGCGGCGATCGGCAGCAGGTTCATACGCGCAGGTCCTCTACGTGCACGCCGGCGGCGACGAAGCCGGCGCGCGCTGCATTCTGGTCGCCACCGGTCAGGGCGACGATGAGCTGGCCATACGGCGTGTCCTTGATGCGGTCCACGCGCCCGGACAGGATGTTGTAGTCCACCCCGGTCTCGCGGGCGATGCGGCCCAGCACCGGCTCATAGGTGCCGTTACCCAGGAAGGTCAGCCGCACCACACGTCCGCCGACGGCGGCGAAATCGCGGTGCAGCTCGGCCTCGTCCACGTGCTCGGCTTCGGACACGAAGCGCCGCGTGGTGGCATGTTTGGGATGCAGGAAGACTTCGGTGACCGGGCCGGTTTCCACCAGTTTGCCGGCGTCCAGCACTGCCACGCGGTCGCAGACGCGGCGGATCACGTCCATCTCGTGGGTGATCAGCACGATGGTCAGGCCCAGCTCGCGGTTGATCTGCGCCAGCAGCTGCAGCACCGAGGCGGTGGTCTGCGGGTCCAGCGCGCTGGTGGCCTCGTCGCACAGCAGGATCTGCGGGCGGGTGGCCAGCGCACGCGCAATGCCCACGCGCTGCTTCTGGCCGCCGGACAGCTGCGCCGGATACTTGTTGGCGTGCTCCTGCAGACCGACCCGCGCCAGCAGCTCGGCCACCCGTGCATCGATCTCGGCGCGCGCAGTGCCGGCCAGTTCCAGCGGAAAGGCGACATTGCCGGCCACGGTGCGCGAGGACAGCAGATTGAAGTGCTGGAAGATCATGCCGATGCGCCGGCGCAAGCCACGCAGGCCCTGGCTATCCAGCGCGGTGACGTCGTCCTCGCCGATCAGCAATCGCCCACCGCTAGGCTCTTCCAGCCGGTTGATCAGCCGGATCAGCGTGGATTTGCCGGCACCGGAATGGCCGATGATGCCGAACACCTCGCCGGGGCCGATCCGCAGATCGAGCGGGTGCAACGCCACGATCTGGCGACCGTCGACGGAGTAAGACTTGTGCAGGCCCTGAAACTGGATCACCGCGGGTGGCCGATTGGGGGGTCGTGAAGCCTACCAGTCAATGTTTACGGCCGTCATTCCATTCGGTTCTATGGTTCGGGATTGGGGAGTCGCTAAGGCAAGGGCGTTGTGCCCTTGCGAATCCCGAATCCCGAATCCCGACTCCCCAATCCCCACTCACGGCCGTTCAAGCGGCAACGGGCGATCGGTCTGGCGAATCCGCTCCCGGCGCAGCAGATACAGCCCACTGGCGACGATGATGCCGGCGCCGGTCCAGGTCCAGCCGTCGGGCAAGGTCTGCCAAAGCAGCCAGTCCCAGCCGATCACCCAGACCAGGCCGGTGTATTCCAGCGGCGCGATCATCGAGGCCTCGCCGCGCAGGAACGCCTGGGTCAGCGCAATCTGCCCCAGCGCGCCGGCCAGGCCCATGCCGGCGATCAGCCAGCCGTGGCTGGCCCGCAGCGGCACCCAGTCGGGGATGGCCAGCACCCCGGCGCCGATCGCCATGAACAGCAAAAACCACACCACCATGGACTGCGGCGTATCGGTGCGGGTCAGCAGGCTCACCGTGACCGCGGCGATGGCGTAGGCCGTGGCCGCCAGCAGCACCATCAGGCCAGGCAACGAGATCAAGCCGCCCACGCCCGGGCGCAGCACCACGATGACCCCGACCAGGCCGATGCCGATCGCCGTCCAGCGCCGCGGCCCCACGTGCTCGCCCAGCAGCGGCACCGACAAGGCGGCCACCAGCAACGGCGCCACAAAGTAGATGGTGTAGGCGGTGGACAGCGGCATGCGCTTCAGGCCGTAGACGAAGCAGCCGATCATCACCATGCCCAAGGCCCCGCGCAGCAGATGCAGGCCCCAGCGCACCGGCACGATGGCACGCGGCCCGGCAGTGGCGAACACCCACACCAGCACGAACGGCAGCGACGCGGCACCGCGCAACAGCGTCACCTGCAACGGCGGGTACTGCGCAGCCAGCAGCTTCATCGCCGCATCCATCAGCGAGAAGCAGGCCACGGCGGCGACCATCCAGGCGATGGCGGGGAGCGGAGAACGGGTGCTGGGCATGGGCGCATTATCGCCGTCGCAGCGCGCCGACCGCCATGCGTCGATGACGGCCATCGCGGCACGATGGCCTAGAATGGCGGCTGTTTCCAGCCAACAGGAGCTTTGCATGCCTTCCTTCGACGTGGTGTCCGAAGTCGACAAGCACGAACTGACCAATGCGATAGACCAGGCCAACCGTGAACTGGACACGCGTTTCGACTTCAAGGGCGTGGAAGCCAAGTTCGAACTGGAAGATGGCAAGGTCATCAACCAGTCCGCCCCCAGCGACTTCCAGCTCAAGCAGATGACCGACATCCTGCGGGCGCGGCTGTTGGCGCGCAGCATCGATGTGCGCTGCCTGGACTTTGGCGATGTGGAAACCAATCTGGCCGGCGCGCGGCAGAAGGTCACCGTCAAGCAGGGCCTCGAGCAGAAGCAGGCCAAGCAGCTGGTGGCCAAGCTCAAGGAAGCCAAGCTCAAGGTCGAAGCGCAGATCAACGGCGACAAGCTGCGCGTCACCGGCAAGAAGCGCGACGATTTGCAGGACGCGATGGCGCTGCTGAGAAAAGCCGATTTCGAGCAGCCGCTGCAGTTCGACAACTTTCGCGACTGAGCGTGGTTGAGCGATGCCGGTGAGTGCGGTGACCGACGCGCAGTGGGGCAACCGAGGCCTGCGGCATCCCTGCGTGGATCACCATCGCCGCAACGGGCTGCAGGGCTAGCGGCCCCGATGCGCTCGCTGCTCACCCGCCTGTTGCATCGCCTGCACGCCCGGCAGGCAAACGCGTCTGCCGCAGGCGGTGTGCAGGCGACCGAGATCCACGCGCAACCGCAGATCGAAAGCGGCTCGACGCTGCACACCATCGCCGGCCTCGATCCGGTGGCTGCAGCGGCCTTTGCCGACGCCTTTGCGGTGGAGATCGAACACGCCATTGCGCGCTGCACGCTTGGCGCTGCCGACACCAGCCAGGCGCAGGCGCTGGAACAGATCCATTCGTTGAAGAACACCATCTCGTTGACCGGCTCGCAGCAGTTGCTCAAGGCCTGCGATCAGCTACGCGGCGAGGTGGAAAGCGACGCGCTGAGCGACACGCTTGCGCACCGCTTCACCGCCGTGGCCACTGCCGCAGGTCTACTGGTCAAGCGCTACCGGCGCACCCTTCCCATCGACGACGCGGACCCTCATGCGTAGCACTCCCAACCACGCAGCGACCGGCCTGATTCTGGCGGCCAGGCAGTTGCGCAACGACAGACTCGTGCGGCTGTTCGAGTCGTTTCTGGAATACCGCGCCTGCGTTGGCCGCGTGATCGTGCAGACCATGGTGACCCTGTGGTGCCTGGGCTGGCTGTACGGCCCACAGCCGGTGCTGGTCAAGGATGCGCACAACGTCTTCCCCACCGCAGTGACCGTGTGGGTCGTCTCGGTGGCGTGGATGGTGCTGGTGCGGCGCCGGATCATCCCGCCGGGTGAGTGGCTGGATGCGATGGGCTTTGCGATGAGCCTGCTGTTCATCGGCATCCAGACCACGCTGGCCTTCATCCTGTTGATGTCGTTGAACGCGTTTCTGCCGTTCATCACCATCGCTGCGGTGGCGCGCTATGGGCAACGCGCCACCTTGCCGGTGCTACTCAGCACCTTCGTGCTGATGCTGTTGACCGCACCCAGCGGCTACTGGCTGTCGCGGCCGGCGTACTTTGTGTATGCGGTGGCGCTCAGCATGGTTTTGCCGCTGCTGGTGGCGCGCATCGTGCTTGCGATGCAGGAAGTGGCGCTGCAGGCGCTGGCCTCGCGCGATGCGCAAAGCCGCTTCATCAGCACCATGAACCATGAGCTGCGCACGCCGTTGAATGCGGTCATCAATTGCGCGCAGCTGATCGATACCGACGGCATGCCAGCCGAACAGCGCGACCTGATGCAGGCGGTGACGGTCAATGCGACCGCGCTGCGCCATCGCGTCAATGAAGTGCTGGACGTAGCCAGCATCGACGGTGGGCGGCTGCAGCTGCAGAGCAAGCCACTGAGCATGCTGGACGTGCTGACCACCGTCAAAGCGGTCTGCGCGACCGCCGCATCCACCAAGGGCGTGTCGCTGAGCGTGCGCATGGAGGCACCGGAGACGCCCCATGTGCTGGGCGACGAGGGCCGCATCGAGCAGGTCATCAGCAACCTGGTCATCAATGCGATCAAGTTCACCCCGGCCGGTGGCGCGGTCGAGTTGCTGATCGAAGCCACGCAGCTACAGCAGCGCTGGTCGATCGCCGCGACGATCACCGACACCGGCATCGGTGTGCCCGACGACAAGAAGGCCTACATCTTTACGCCGTTCACCCAGCTCAGCACCGGATTCAGCCGTGCCGAGGGCGGCGTCGGACTGGGGTTGTATATCGCCTTGTCGGTGTCCGATGCGATGCACGGCAGCCTGACGGTGAGCGACAACCCCGCCGGTGGCAGCATTTTCCGCTGGATCTTCGAGCTGCCCGTGGCCGCGGCCGACAGCAGCCGCACGCTCGGCCTGCGCGATGCGCTCGCGCACCACGCGCAGACCGTGCCGCCGCTGCATTGCCTGGTCTTCGAGGACATGGACACCAATCGCCTGGTGATCGGCAATTTGCTGACGCGTGCCGGGCATCGGGTGAGCTTCCATGTCGATGGCACCGATGCGGTGCAGCGCATTGCCCAGGCCGCGCCGGATCTGGTGTTTCTCGATCTGCACATGCCCGGCACCTCCGGCTGGGATGCATTGGGCCAGGCCCGCGATGCGATTGCCGCGCTGCCGCCAATCATCGTATTGACCGCCGATACGCGCGCCGATTCGATACGCGAAGCGGCAGCCGCCGGCGTGGCAGGTTATCTATCCAAGCCGATCAACGCCCACGAACTACTCGCACTGCTGGCCCACCATGCACAACAACGACAGCACTGAGTTGAAGCCCGGCAATGCGGCGCGCTGGCATTGGCGCAGCGCTGCCCACACACGTACCGCCGTGGCGCTGCTGTTCCTGCATGGATTTTCTGCAAGCCCGGGCGAGGCCGGCGCGCTGCCCGAACAGATGGCCGATGCGCTGGGTGCCAACGGCTACGTGCACCGCTGGCCCCGCCATGGAGGCAGCGCGCCCGATGCGATGCAGGGGCTGACGACGGCGGCGCTGCAACGCTCTGCGCTGGAGGCGCTGGCGCAGGCGCGGCGGATGGGCGAGCGTGTGGCAATTGTTGGCTCATCAATGGGCGGCACCTTGGCGCTCTGGCTTGCGGCGCAGCATCCCGAGCAGGTTGCGACGGTAGTGGCATGGTCGCCGGGCATCCAGCCGGTCAATGCGGGCTTGCTCGATCGGCTTTGCGACGCCGATGCGCCGATTGCCGACCCGTACCCGCGCAGCGCAGCGGAACTGGCGTATTGGTCGGACACCATCCATCCGGACGGCTTTCGTAGCTTGCGCGGCCTGTTCGACGCACTTGCCGCTGCGCCGCCGTGGCCACAGGTGCGCTGCCCGGTGCTGCTGGGCTATTACCGCGCGGCCAATGGCGACGAAGATCAGATTGCCTCGGTGCCGGCGATGCTGGCCATGTTCGATGCGCTGGGCACGGCTGCCCCGCTCAAGCAGGCGATCGCCTTCGACAGCGGCGCACATGCCATCGGGTCGCCGCACAAGACGCCACTGGCCGAGTACGTCGCCCAGGTGTCGGTGGAGTTCTTGCGCCCGC
The DNA here is from genome assembly GCF_035012785.1 of Xanthomonas sp. WHRI 8932A. Lineage (NCBI taxonomy): Bacteria > Pseudomonadati > Pseudomonadota > Gammaproteobacteria > Lysobacterales > Lysobacteraceae > Xanthomonas > Xanthomonas sp. WHRI 8932A. The sequence goes on along the minus strand of NZ_JAYGQQ010000011.1, from coordinate 218,185 downwards.
ATGTCGGTGCGCACATTGGCGAGGCGCCGCGCAGCGACGACAGCGACGCACGCTGATTGCGCGTGCGCGGGGCAGCATGGCGCCGGGCAGCATCGGTTGCGTCTGTTGCGTCATCGCTGGTGAATCGGCCCGGGCGGCCGCTTCGGCAGCGATCGCATACACTGGCGCGCCATCACGCCGCCGCCACGATGACCACCACGCCTGCCACGCCCGATCCGCTGACCGCTACCCGCACGTGGATTGAACGCGCGGTGATCGGACTGAACCTGTGTCCGTTCGCCAAGGCGGTGTACGTCAAGGAACAAGTGCGGCTGGTGCTCAGCGATGCCAGTACGCCCGAGGCGCTGCTGGAACAACTGGCCGAAGAACTGGTTCTGCTGCGCGACACGCCGGCCGAGCAGATCGACACCACCCTGATCGTGCATCCGGACGTGCTCACCGACTTCCTGGATTACAACGACTTCCTCGACAATGCCGACGCGGCGGTGGAAGCGCTGGACCTGCAAGGCATCCTGCAGGTGGCCAGCTTCCACCCCGACTATCAATTCGCAGGCGCCGCGCTGGACGATGTGGCCAACTTCACCAACCGCTCGCCCTTCCCGACCTTGCACCTGCTGCGCGAGGACAGCGTGGAGCGTGCGGTGGCGGCGTACCCGGATCCGGACGTGATTGTCGAGCGCAATATCCAGACGCTGGAACGGCTGGGCCGAGCGGGCTGGGAACGCGTGTTGAACGGCGCCCAACACTGAGCCTGCGCCCTGCCGCGCGCCAATGCGTGCAGCAGGGGCCGAACGCCGGCACCGTGCGGCGGCGGCAATCCGTTGAAATGTCCGTGAAAAGCGCGGTCGCGACGCTACCGTAGGCGTCGCCGGTGTTGCTGCAGCACTGACATGGCGCGCGCTACAGTGCCGCACCCTTTCGTTATGCGCGCACGCCATGGCCCTGATTCCCGCTGTTTCCGCATGGAACCCGTCACCGCTGCAGGACCGCGTGGTGGTGATCACCGGTGGCGCGCAAGGGATTGGACGCGGCATTGCGCAGGCCGTGCTCGGTGCCGGCGGCAGCGTGGTGATCGGCGATCTGGACGCCGCTGCCGGAAAGGCCTGTCTGCAGGACTGGGCGCTGCCGCAACGCAGTGCATTCGTGCGTTGCGATGCAGCGCGAGAGACCCAGGCCGCGCGTCTGATCGCCACGGCGTACAAGCGCTTCGGCCGACTCGATGGCCTGGTCAATAACGCCGGCGTACCTGACCCGCACGTTGCGCCGTTGCCGCAGCTGGAATGGGATGACTGGAATCGGCGTCTGGCAAGCCTGCATGGCGCGTTTTTATGCAGCAAACATGCCTTGCCTGCACTGACGCAGGCAGATGGCGGTGGTGCGGTCGTCAATATCGCCTCCACCCGCGCCTGGCAGTCGGAGCCGCATAGCGAAGCCTATGCGGCGGCCAAAGGTGGCCTGGTCGCGTTTACCCATGCATTGGCACTGAGCGAAGGCCCGCAGGTACGCGTCAACAGTATCAGTCCGGGGTGGATCAGCACCGACGCCTGGCGTGCACCGCAACGTCGTCGTGCGCCCAGGCTCTCGCGACGCGACCATGCGCAGCATCCGGCCGGACGTGTGGGCACGCCGGAAGACATCGCGCAGCTGGCGGTGTACCTGCTGTCGCCGCAACTATCCGGGTTTGTCACCGGGCAGGACTTCATCGTCGACGGAGGCATGTCGCGCAAGATGCAGTACGTGTGAGGGCGTGCTGCTGATACGGCTTGCGTGATCCGCTTTGCAGCGCGCTGCTGCGATGCAAACAAGCGCGTGCTTGCCGGTCTATGGTGTTCGTCATGCACGACATCGACGTTGGGATCGGTGAGGCGGAAGCCTGGAGATCGGCGCGCGCGTCGTGCATCTACGTCCGCTGCTGCTGCGCTTTGGGCGTTGTCTATGCGCGGTGTGGTGTGAGTCGGCTGCTCGTGCCCTCACCGCTCCGCGCCCCCGCCCGCGTTTACGACGCGGGCGCTCCGCTCCAAGGTAGGCGCGCCAGTGGCGCGCTAACCGTGCCTTCTCGCACCGGCGGGAGCTGGGCTTTAGTTGTTGCGCACTGATCGCTCGTGCGTGGTGGACTCATCGCCAGCGCGTATTGCTACGACTGTCATTTGGGCGCTGCGTTCCAGACGCTTTTCCGAAGGCTTTTTCGGACGCTCACCCACACCCGCTGATCAACCCGACAGTTGCGCTTCCAGCAGGCGCTGCGCATCGCCCAGCGAGGGCATGATGCGATGGCCCAACGCGCGCACGTCCGCATCGGGTTCGAGCAGGTCAGGGATCTGGATCGGGGTCATGCCTGCCGCCAGTGCAGCGCGCACGCCGGTCGGCGAGTCTTCCAGCACCAGGCAGTGTGCAGGCTCCACGCCCAGCGACTGCGCTGCCAGCAGGTAAATATCCGGCGCCGGCTTGGGATGCTGCACATCGCTGGCGGTGCACACGGCATCGAAGCGCCACAGCAGATCGGCCGCTTTCAGCTTGCGCAAGGCAAGCGGGCGTTGGGTGGAGGTCGCCACCGCACGTGGCATGCCGAGCGCAGCCAGATACTCCAGCAACGCAATGATGCCGGGCCGGTGCGGAATACCACGCTCTGCGACGGCGTCATAGAGCAGCTGAGCACGCGCCAGCATGCGTTCGGCAGCGGCGTCGCCGACGCGTTCGCCAAGCAGACGGCGGCAGGCGACATCGCCGGTACCGACCATCTGCAACCAGAACGTCGGTTCGATTGTCAGCCCTTGCGCATCGGCCGCCTGCGCCAGACAGGCGGTGATGGCGCGCTCGCTGTCGAGCATCAAACCATCCATATCGAAGATCACCGCCTGCGGGCGAAACGGCAGCGGTATGGCCGCCGTCATGCAGTCGCTCCGCGCCCGAACAACACCTCCAGATCGCTTGCCTCCAAAGCACGCCATTGGCCCGATGGCAGCGCGTCCAGCGACAAGCCGCCGATGCGGCTGCGATGCAATGCCGCCACGTGATTGCCGGCGGCGGCGAACATGCGGCGCACCTGGTGATAGCGGCCCTCGTGCAAGGTCAGGCGTGCCTGGCGCGCGCCAAGCACCTCAAGCTCGGCGGGAAGCAATGGCTTGGTTTCGCCTTCCAGCAGCAGCTCGCCGCTGGCAAACAGCGCCGCTTCATCGCCGCGCAGGTCTTCGGCCAAGCTGACCTCGTAGACCTTGTCCAGTGCGGATTTGGGCGAAATGATCCGATGCAGCAACGCGCCATCGTCGGTCATCAGCAGCACGCCGCTGGTCTCGCGATCCAGCCGCCCCACCGGTGCCAATACTGGCGCACGCGAGCGAAACCGCGGTGGCAGCAGTTCGTAGATCAACCGGCCGGTGTCCTTGGTCGAGCAGGTGTAACCGCTGGGCTTGTGCAGCAACAGGCTGAAACCCGGCGGCGGGTCCAACGGCTCGCCATCGATGCGGATGGCGTCGTGCTCCACCTGATCGTCGGCATACAGCACCTCGCCCTGCACATCGGTCACGGCGCCCTGGCGAAACAGCTGGGTCACCTGCTTGCGGCTGCCATAGCCGAGATTGGCGATGTGTTTGACCAGCTTCATGCGCGTGCCGCCTTGCCGCGCACGGCAGCGATCAACTTGAAGCCGCCACGCTCGGCGGCCACGCGTACCTGGCCGAAGCTTTCGTTGAGCACCTGCTCATAAGGCAGATGCCGGTTGGCCACCAGCAGCAGCTGCCCGCCCGGGCGTAAGGCCTGCGCGGCCACAGCGATGAAACGCTGGCCAATGTCCGGGCGATCGGCGCGCGAGGGCGTGTGGAATGGCGGGTTGCTGACGATGAAGTCGTACTGCGCCGCAAGCCCGGCGGTGACGTCCTGCCAGAGGTACTGCAGCTGCGCAGGATGCGCGATGTCCTGCAGATTGCGTCGCGCCAGCGCGAGCGCACGCGCTTCGGCTTCGTACAGATCCAGCGCAGTGACCTTGGCGCAGCGCGCCAGTACTTCGGCCGAGAGATACCCGAACCCCGCACCCAGATCGGCACCGTGCCCGGCCAGGGTGGCGGGCAGGTGCTCGACCAGCAACGCCGACGCAGGATCGATGCGATCCCAGGCGAACACACCCGGTCGGCTCACGAAGCGTCCATCCAGAATCTTGCGCGGCGCATCCAGCGCCGCCCAGCGCGCCTGCAGCGCGGCATCGGTGTCGGCGGGCAGCGGCGCGGTCCAGTAGGTGCGGCAATGGTGCTTGGTCAGGCTGCCGGCCAGACCGGCGAGCTGGCGCAGATCGGCCTCGCCCGAGCGCGCGCCCTCGTTGTTGGACTGGCACGCCACCACCCGGCCACCGGGCGCGGTCAGCGCCAGCGCGCGCGCAAACAACGCGCGCGCTTCTTCGCGCTGCCGCGGTGGCAGCACCAGCACCAGCGCGTAGCGGGTGCTGTCGGCCTCGATCTCGCTCTCTTCGCGCACGCTCCAGCCACTGCCCTCCAGCGCCTGCGCAAACGGGCGGAAACTCTGCTCGCAGGTCAGCGCGTCGGCGGACGCGTGCTCGCGCAGCGGGAAGCCGTCGCGCGCGCGCAAAAACAGCACAGGGCCTGTCGGCCACGGCAGCACGCCTTGGGCGAAGGGCAGGAACAGGGCTTGAAGCGGGGCATCGTGCGGGCCAGCCATCGGATCATCAGGTCGGGAACAGGCCGACATTGTAAGGGAGCCCTGCCTGCCGCCCGTGCTCGCCACGCGATCCGTGCTTGCCATGCGCTGACGCGGGTCGTCCATTGCGTGACCTGCGAACGGATTGCCTTGCGCTGTTTATACGGACCGTTGATGCGCACGCAACATCTGCCGGCCTAGGCTGGAAGCCAAGCCCACACCGGAGATACGCGATGCGAGCCCTGTTCGTAGGTGGAGTCGTCGACAACAGCGAAATGGACCTGGACGACACGCCACCACCGATGCATTACCCCGAAAACACCGGCGCCGGCCGCCCCCGTTACCGCCTGCATCAGGTCGGTGAGCGCGACGACGGCAGCGTGGCCTACGCGGTCTACGGCGCGCCAGAAATGGCCGACGCCGACGTCATCCGGATCACCGAAGAGCGCGGCTACGCACGCCGTTTCAGTGCATCGCCAGAGGCGCCGCGCTGAGCGTGGTTCTTTAGTGCAGATGATTGAACTGCGTGCGGCATGTGCAGTATCGGTTAACTGTTCGGCTAGCCGCATCTTGTTGAAATCTGGCTAGCGGCTGCTCGTCGATACGCGCACAAGAGCTTGGCGCGGCAGGCATGGACGCGTGAGCTGTGCTGCTTCTATTGACGATGTGGTGTCCACGTAGATGCCACGGCATCTACGTTGCATGGCCATGGTGCCCGCGCCGCATGTCCACCAAGAACCGGGCAAATGCCCGGTTTCTTTTGACCGCCCTTGTTGCGACTAATAATCTCCTGGTCGCCAAATGCGGCTGCCCGGAGAGAACCGTCACCTCAGAGAATCCTGCTCCTCAACAGGAAAGCGGCGATAAATCAAAGGTCCTCACCACTCGAGAGAGAAGTTGAGATCAAAGTGCGAGGCGAAGCCCAATACGCAGCACGTCTACGAGGCTTCGCGCGTACCCTCATCCGCCCTCTGGGCACCTTCTCCCGCCGGGAGAAGGAACAAAGCCCCTCTCCCCTCGGGAGACGGGTTGGGGTGAGGGTACGGGGCAACGCCACGCTATGTGGCATGTCCACGAGGCTGCGCACGTACCCTCATCCGCCCTTCGGGCACCTTCTCCCGAGGGGAGAAGGGACAAAAGCCCCTCTCCCGTTGGGAGAGGGGTTGGGGTGAGGGTACGGGGCGAAGCCACGCTATGCAGCATGTCCACGAGGCTGCGCACGTACCCTCATCCGCCCTTCGGGCACCTTCTCCCGTCGGGAGAAGGAACAAAGCCCTTCTCCCCTCGGAAGAGAGGTTGGGGTGAGGGTACGGGGCGAAGCCACGCTATGCAGCATATCCACGAGGCTGCGTACGTACCCTCATCCGCCCTTCGGGCACCTTCTCCCGCCGGGAGAAGGAACAAAGCCTGCGAACGCCCTCGCTTACCGCGCCTTCGGCGTCACACGCCAGATCACGTTGCCCACGTCATCGGCCACCAGCAAGGCACCGGTGTTGTCGGGTGCAACGCCCACCGGGCGTCCCTGCGCGTTGCCTTCGGCGTCCAGAAATCCATCCAGCACTGTGATCGGCGTCCCGCTGGGCTTGCCATCGACAAACGGCACGAACAGCACCTTGTAACCACTAGGCGGGTCGCGATTCCACGAGCCGTGCTGGCCGATAAAGGCGCCCTGGCGAAAACGCTCCGGCAGCGAACTGCCGCTGGCGAAGGTCAGGCCAAGCGAAGCGGTATGCGGGCCCAGCGCATAGTCCGGTTTGATCGCCTTGGCCACCAATCCGGCATTTTGCGGTTCCACCCGCTCATCCACGTGCTGACCGTAGTAGCTGTATGGCCAGCCGTAAAAGCCGCCATCGCGCACCGAGGTCAGGTAGTCAGGGACCAGATCGCTGCCGATTTCGTCGCGTTCGTTGACCACTACCCAGAGCGATTTGCTCTGCGGTTCCCACGCGGTGCCCACCGGATTGCGCAGCCCGCTGGCGAACACGCGGCTGCTGCCGGTGGCCGGATCGATCTCCAGGATCGCCGCGCGGTTGAGCTCGGCCTCCATGCCGTTTTCGGCCACATTGCTGTTGGACCCGACGCCCACGTACAGCTTGCTGCCATCGGCACTGGCCAGCAGCGACTTGGTCCAATGGTGGTTGAGCCCGCCAGGCAGATTGGCCACGAACGTGGGCTTGGCGCTGATGTGCGTGTCGCCCGGCTTGTACGGAAAGCTCACCAGCGCATCGGCATTGGCCACGTAGAAGCGGTCACCGACCAGCGCCATTCCGAACGGCGAGAACAGCCCGCTGATGAACTGCGTGCGCACCTCCGCCACGCCGTCGCCATCGGCATCGCGCAGCAAGGTGATGCGGTTGGCGCTGGGCACCACGGCGCCAGCTTTCTTCATCACTGCGCCCTGCACTTTCTTGCGCAGACCACCACCGCTTTCGGCATCTTCAGGCTTGGGCGGCTCGGCGGTTTCGGCCACCAGCACATCGCCATTGGGCAGCACGTACACCCAACGCGGGTGATCGAGATCGCGCGCAAAGGCATTGACCTGCAGATCGTCGGCGGCCATGGGTTTGGCGTTGGCGGCCCAGCGCTTGACCGGGGCTACCTTCACCGTGGGAATCAGGCGTTTGACCGGCTCGGGCAATTGCGGGTCAGGCCCGGTCCCCTGTTCGATGGCCAGCGTGGCGGTGTCGCCGCATCCGGCGAGAACGGCAACCGCCAGCAACGACAGCGGCCAGCGAATGAGCGGGAGCAGGGGTGCATGCATTGCGAGCCAATCCTGAACAGTTGCGACAGTCGGTCATCATGCCGGCAACCGCCCAGGAAGAAGTAAATACATCGTCAACACGCCCGCGTCACCGCATGACCTGTGGATCGTCGCCCAGTGGCAGCGGGTGCACGGCCACGATGCGATCCATCCAGATCCAGTGCGGCTCCTGCGAGGCATCAAGCTGATCCAGCCGCAACTGTCCGTTGACGCCTTCGTTGTCGTTGTCATCGAGATAGGTCTGGATGGTCGGGCGCACTGCGACGGTGCCGCTGAGCATGCTGCCGTCGTCGAGCTCGATCCGCACACGCTCCTGTCCGTTGAGCAATGAGACCCAATGTTCGAGCGTGGCGATTTGCACGTGTTCGGAATACACGTGCGGAGCATATTTGGACATCGAGATGTCTCCCTGAGCGGAGCGCATCACGCTAGGCCATCGTGCGTGAACGATGCAGCAAACGCTGCAGCTGTGTTTGCCTGAGTGTGCACCGCGCATGCATGGGCGGCGATCTCACGCGGTCCGCTCCCAAACCGAGCGACCCGTGCCTGTGGCAACACCTTCAGTTGCGCGACGTTGCCGCCGCGCCGGCATCACTCCACCGCTTCGCGCGCCGCACGGACCGCGGTGACCAACTGCGCCACGCTATACGGCTTGGCCAAGTGTTCCTGAAACCCGGAGTCCAGCGCGCGCTTGCGATCGTCGTCGCGGGCCAGTGCCGTCACCGCGACCGCCGGCAGTGCATGGGCATCCAGACCCAGGTTATCGCGCACGGTGCGGATCAATCCGTAACCGTCCATGCCAGGCATGCCGATGTCGGTCAGCATCACGTCGAAACGTGCGTGGCCGCGGTGATCGATCAATGCCAATGCATCGGTGGCGCTGCCGGCGGTGACCACTTCGGCGCCCTGCTCTTCAAGCAGGCGACGCAGGTAATCGAGCATGTCCGGTTGATCTTCCACAGCCAGCAGGCGCAGGCCGTTGAGCGCACGCGCTTCGACGATCTGTTCGGACATCAGGCGCCGACGCAACTCGCGGCGCGGGCGCTTGGCCTGATCGGGAATATGCTCGGGCAGACGCACCGTAAAAGTAGCGCCCTTGCCACGCCCGCCACTGGTGGCGCCGACCTGCCCACCGTGCATTTCCACCAGCTGCTGCACGATCGCCAGCCCCAACCCCAGGCCGCCGTGCTGGCGCGTGGTGGTGCCATCGGCCTGACGGAAGCGGCCGAACAGGTGCGGCAGGAACTCGGCCGCGATGCCGTCGCCGGAATCACGCACAGAGACCAGCAGGTGCCCGTCGTCGCGTTCGATGGTGACATCGATGCGGCCGTGCGCCGGGGTGAATTTGATGGCGTTGGAGAGCAGATTCCACAACACCTGCTGCAAGCGGGTGGCATCGCCAAGCACCAGACACGGTGTCGGCGGCACATGCAGTTCCATGACCTGATCTTTGCCGTCGGCGGCCAGTTCCTGCGTGCTCAGCGCCTCGCGCACCTGCTCGGCCAGGTCCAGCGATTCGACTTCCAGCTGTACCTTGCCCAGCAACATGCTGCTGAGGTCGAGCATGTCCGAGATCAGCCGCTTCTGCGCACGTGCGCTGCTGGCAATCACCGACAGGCCCTTGTAATTGGGATGTCCTTCTTCGACCCGCTGCAACAGCAACTCGCTCCAGCCCAGAATGGTGGTCAGCGGCGTGCGCAACTCATGCGACAGCGTGGCCAGGAACTCGTCCTTCAGCCGCGCCATGCTTTCGGCTTCGTTGCGCGCACTGCGCTCCGATTCCAGCAGTTGCTCGCGGGCCAGTTCGATTTCGCGCTGCTCGGTCACGTCCGGGCTGCTGCCGGCCAGGCCGATGAAACGCCCATCGGCCGAATAACGTGGTGTGGCGGTCATTTCGATCCAGCGCCACTGCCCGTCGTGGCGGCGCGCACGTACCAGCGCGCGCAAGCCGCGCTGTTCTTCCAGCGCAGCGGATAGCTCGAACTGGAAGACAGGCAGATCGTCCGGGTGCAGCAATTCGCTCCATGCCGACACGGTGCCGCTGGAAATATCCAGGCCGAAGAATTCGCCGTACGCACTATTGACGAAACGCACCACGCCCTGCGCGTCCAAGACCCAGACCGGCATCGGCAGACCGTCCGCCAGCGCGGAAAAACGCGCCTCGCTTTCGGCCAGCTCGCGCTCCACGCGTTTGCGCTCGGTAATGTCCATGAACAGCACCGCGACCCGCGCCTGCTCCGGCTGACCAACCCGGAACGCGTCCACCGAGTACCAGCGCCGCAGCGCTTTGGCCTGCATTTCGAAGTGAATGCGGTTGCCGGTGCGGGCGACCTGGCCGTAACGGTCGAACCATTCCTGCTCATGCTCGGGGAGCATGTCGCGAATGGACACATTGAGCGCATTGGACAGACCGGTATAGCGCTCGAACGCGCCATTGGTCGTGCGGATCACATAATCGACCGCCTGCTCGCCCTCGAACACCATGTCGATGACGCAGAAACCGGCATCGATGTTGTGGAAGATCTCGTGATACATCGCCGGATCGAGAAACGGCTCGGCGATGACCGCCGGCAAGGCCGCAGCCAGATCGGGGCTGGAAGATGAGGTGCTCAAATCGGAAACCACGGATGCTGCCGGAGCGGATGACGGGCAGATGAAACCACGGCCGATGTCGTCAGCGGGTGCACAGGGGCCCGGCCTGGTTCACGCCGCCATTGCAGGGCGCCATTCCGCCCCTGTGTCGCGGGCTCACCACAGCGTGGCCGCGGCCAGGGCGATGCAGGTCGCCAGCACCACGATGCCGGCGATCACCCCGCGAAATACCCACTCGCCCTCACGGCGCAGCTGCTCGTCCATCCAGCGCTGCGCCTCTTCGCGCCAGGCGCTGGAGCGTGCGTAGTCGGCATCCAGCAGTAGCAGCCTCACCCGCGACAGCCCCAGTTCTGCGCACTCGCCACGGCAGCGCTGGCTGAAGCCGTCGTCGCCGGTTGCCACCTGCGCCCCGAGCGGCAGTTCCAGTTCCAATTCATGCCTGGACATAACGCGGGCGCTCCTGATCAAGCTCGTTTTCCAGCGCCATGCGCGCCAGCTGGGTGTAATTGGCGCGCGGCCCTTGTCCACGGCCGGTGAGCATTCCCTGGTAATCCAGGTCCTGCCAGATCCGCGCGGTCCACTCGACACAGTCCTCGGCGATCACCAGCATCAGCGAGTAGCGATAGGTCAGACCCGTCGCGGCGGTGTAGGCGTACACCGGCGGAAACTGCACTGCCACATCGACCTGACGTGCCAGCCCGGCCAGGTGCTCGCGCAACGCGTCGCGTGGGTCGGTACCTGGTTCCATGTGCAGGGCGCGCGTGGCCAGGTCCAGGTCCACCTCGCTTTGCAGGGCGACGAAGGCGGCGGCCCCGGTGGCGGGGTTGTGGCCGTGCTGTTTTGCCCAGTCGATGAACTGCAGGCGCACGTCCGCCGGCATATGCGCCGGCGCCGAAGAAACTGACTTTGTGCGAAAAGAGTGGATGTCCATGCGAGCGATCTTCCGGCCTATGCCGTGAAGCGCGGGCGCAGGCGCAGTGAACTCGCCGTCATGGTCGCTGCGGTACGGATTAACCGGGCGGCAACGCAAGACGCCCCCGCGCCCAGCGTGCGTTGCGGGCGGCCTGGTGCAGCCCCACACTGCTGTGACAGCGGGTACGCAACGTACCTTCCGCTTGGAGGCTTTCCATGAAACTTTCCAGTGTTTCCGGCGCCGGCCTGTTGCTGGCAGGACTGCTCGCGGCGACCGGTGTACAGGCCCGCGTACGCAACGTCACCGATCCGCAGGCGCCACGTGCGCTGAGCAGCGATGGCAAGGTGGACGTGCGCTGGACCGACCCGGCCGACTTCTCCGAAGTGCGCTTCAGCGGCAACCGCTGGGAAGCGCAGCGCGGCGATTGGGTGACCCAGCTGGCGACCCATTTCCAGCAGAGTGCCGCCCGCAAGCTCCCTGATGGCCAGCACCTGAGCGTGACCATCACCGACATCCGCCGCGCCGGCCAGTACGAGCCCTGGCACGGGCCACGCATGCAGGACGTGCGCGTGGTCAAGGACATCTACCCGCCGCGCCTGAGCTTTACCTACACGCTGACCGGTGCCAACGGCCAGGTGATCGACCAAGGCGAACGCAAGCTGGTGGACTCGGCGTTTCTGATGAGCGGCCCGCGCCTGACCGACAGCGACCCGCTGCGCTTCGAGAAAGCGATGATCGACGACTGGGTACGCAAGCAGTTCCGCGGCGATCGCAGTACGGCTGGGTTGTAAGCTGATGCTTCAAGCCCCTCTTACTTCGGTAAAGGGGTTGGAGTGAGGGAATAGCGAAGGACTCGTATCTCCCAGCCTGCACGAGGCTTCGCCCGTCCCCTCATCCGGCGCTGCGCGCCACCTTCTCCCGCCCCGCGGGAGAAGGACAAGCAGTCGGGCTGCCGCTCAGGCCCCTCTCCCCGCGGGAGAGCGAAGCACTCGTATCGCCCAGAGTGCACGAGGCTTCGCCCGTCCCCTCATCCGGCGCTGCGCGCCACCTTCTCCCGCCCGGTGGGAGAAGGACAAGCAGTCGAGCTGCCGCTCAGGCCCCTCTCCCCGCGGGAGAGCGAAGCACTCGTAGCGCCCAGCCTGCGCAAGGCTTCGCCTGTCCCCTCATCCGGCGCTGCGCGCCACCTTCTCCCGCCCGGCGGGAGAAGGGCAAGCGGTCGAGCTGCTGCTTGAAGCCCCCCTCCTCTCCTCTCATCTCCTCTCGGGACAGGGGTTGGGGTGAGGGGCGAAGCACTCGTGTCGTTCACACTGCTGCAGCTTCGCCCACATACACCCGGGGCACACGCTTGAGTCCGCACAGCAACTGATACGCACTGACGTTGCACTGCGTCGCCAGCGGACTGACGCGTGGCGCATCGCCCCAGAGCTGGACGCTGGCACCGATGTCGGCCTGCGGGTGATCGGTGAGGTCCACGGTGAGCATGTCCATCGACACGCGCCCGATCAGCGGGCACACCTGGCCATCCACCAGCACCGGGGTGCCGTTGGGCGCGAACTGCGGGTACCCGTCGGCATAGCCCATCGCTACCACCCCCACGCGCGTCGGCCGCTCGGCCACGAAGCGCGCGCCATAGCCCACCGGCTCGCCGGCCGGCAGGTCGCGTACCGAGATGATGCGCGAGCGCAGCGTCATCACCGGGCGCAGTTGCGCGGTGATTTCGGTGTCCTGCGGGAACGGGTTCGCCCCGTACAGCATCAGGCCCGGGCGCGACCAATCGTTGCGCAGCGCCGGCCAGCCCAGCAGGCCAGGCGAATTGCGAATGCTGGTTTCCGCACGCATGCCGCCAGCGGTGAGCGCGAACGCCACCGCCTGTTCGTCGGTGCGGCTGCACTCCAGCTCGTCGGCGCGCGCCAGATGCGTCATCAACACCAGCGAGGCGATCTGCGGCAGCCCGCGCAGACGCAACCAGGCAGCGCGAAAATCCTCCGGCGACAGCCCCAGCCGGTGCATGCCGCTGTCCAGCTTCAGCCAGATACGCAACGGGCGCGGGCTTTGGAACTCGGCCAGCGCGCGTACCTGTTGCGGCGTGGCCACCACCGTCCACAGGTCATGCTCGGCGATCAGGCGCAGCTCGTCCTGCTCGAAAAAACCTTCCAGCAGCAGGATCGGTGCGCGGATGCCGGCCTGGCGCAGTTCCAACGCCTCTTCGATGCATGCCACCGCAAAGCCGTCGGCCTCCGGCTCCAGCGCCTGCGCGCAGCGCACCGCGCCGTGCCCGTAGGCATCGGCCTTGACTACCGCCAGCGCCTTGCCGCCGCCCAGCTGCTTGGCCAGGCGGTAGTTGTGACGCAATGCATCCAGATCGATCGACGCTTGCGCAGGACGCACTACGCGGCCTCCCGCTGCGGGCGCTGGCTGCGCGTGGACAGGTAACGGAATACGTCCAGGCCCTCGGTATCGATCTCGGGCGTGCGGCCCTGCATCAGGTCGGCCAGGTAACGGCCGGAACCACAGGCCATGGTCCAACCCAGCGTGCCATGGCCGGTATTGAGGAACAGGTTGGCGTACGGGGTGGCGCCCACCACCGGGGTGCCATCCGGGGTGGCCGGGCGCAGGCCGGTCCAGAACTCGGCCCGGGCCAGATCGCCGCCGCCGGGATACAGGTCGTTGACCACCATTTCCAGGGTGGCGCGACGGCGCGGGTTCAACGACAGGTCGAAGCCGGCCACCTCGGCCATACCGCCGACGCGGATACGGTCGTCGAAGCGGGTGAGCGCGATCTTGTAGCTTTCGTCCAGCACCGTGGAGGTCGGCGCGCGCGCGGCATCGACGATCGGAATCGTCAGCGAATAGCCCTTGAGCGGATAGACCGGCAAATGCAGGCCGAGCGAGAGCAGCAGGTCGGCCGAATAACTGCCCAGCGCCAGCACGTAGCGGTCGGCGGTGTCGAGACGGCCATCGATCTGCACGCCGGTGACGCGGCCGCCGCTGTGTTCCAGCCGCTCGATCTGCTGCCCATAGCGGAACTCCACCCCCGCCTGCGCAGCCAGCTCGGCCAGGCGCTGGGTGAACAGGCGGCAGTCGCCGGTCTGGTCTTCGGGCAGGCGCAGCGCGCCGGCCATCTGTGCGCCGCCGCCGGCCAGGCCAGGCTCGAACTGCGCGATCTGCGCCGGGCTCAGCAGCTCGTACGGCACCCCGTATTGGGCCAGGATCTCGATGTCCTGCGCGGCGGCGTCCAGTTGCTGCTGGGTACGGAATAACTGGGTGGTGCCGAGCTGGCGGCCTTCGAATTCGATCCCGGTGCTGGCCCGCAGCGCGTTCAAGCAGTCGCGGCTGTAGTCGGACATGCGCACCATCCGCGCCTTGTTCACCGCGTAGCGCTCGGCGGTGCAATTGCGCAGCATCTGGCTCAGCCACGTCAGCTGGCGCAGGTCGCGGGTGGGGCGGATCGACAGCGGGGCATGCTGCTCGAACAGCCACTTCATCGCCTTGCCTGGCACGCCCGGCGCGGCCCACGGGGAGGTGTAGCCGAACGAGAGCTGGCCGGCGTTGGCATAGCTGGTTTCCAGCGCAGAGGCCGGCTGGCGGTCGACCACGGTGACCTCGCAGCCCGCCTGGGCCAGATACCACGCGGTGGTGGTGCCGATGACGCCGCTACCGAGAATGAGCACCCGCATGTCGCTCTCCTGAAAGGGTATTCCCCCACAAGCAAGCGCCGAGGGAGACAGTTAGACGCAGTATATTGCGATCCAGGCAGTGCGATTGCTGGAATCGGCTCGCCTTTACAGTGAAACTTCCTGTCAAAGCTTGTGGAGACAAACCCCATGGCCACCCGCGCGCGCGAGCTGGACAAGATCGACCGCAAGATCCTGCGCATCCTGCAGCAGGAAGGGCGGATTTCGTTTACCGAACTGGGCGAACGGGTCGGCCTGTCGACCACGCCGTGCACCGAGCGCGTGCGCCGGCTGGAGCGCGATGGCGCCATCACCGGCTACTACGCGCGGCTGGACCCGCACTACCTCAAGGCCAGCCTGCTGGTGTTTGTGGAGATCAGCCTGGCTTACAAATCCGGCGACATCTTCGAGGAGTTTCGCCGCGCCGCGTTGAAGCTGCCCAACGTGCTGGAGTGCCATCTGGTGTCCGGCGATTTCGATTACCTGCTCAAGGCCCGCATCAGCGAAATGGCGTCCTATCGCAAGTTGCTGGGCAGCACCCTGCTCACCTTGCCGCATGTGCGTGAATCCAAGAGCTACATCGTGATGGAAGAGGTCAAGGAGACGCTGGCGCTGCCGATTGAAGGCTGAGATTGGGGATTCGGGATTGGGGATTGGGGATTCGAAAGTGCGGTTTGCGAGGGCCGGTAGCAAGGCGGGTGGAGCAGTGGCCGGCTCGGTTTGGTGTTTGGTGTTTGGTGTTTGGTGCTGGGTGGCTGGCGGCAGATGTGCGGGGAGTGTGTGGCTGAGCATCTGCCTGCTGGATGGCCGCTGATGGGATAAGCACATTCACCCTGCGGCGCTGACCACGTTGCCACTGCATGCCGGCGTTGCCACTGGCTGACAGTCGGCAGGCACCACTGCCGCTGTCAGCGCACCACGCGCATGCCGTCGCCGGCCGGGACGGCGTCGTAGTAGCGCCCGGTCTTGGTATCCAGCACCCGGTTGGGGCCGGCCGGCTGCATGCCTTGCAGCAGACGCCCGTTGCGGTCGTAGACCATCGGCGTGGCGGTCGGTACCTGACTGCCCGCTGGCGCAACCGGCGTTGCGGCCGGGCCGCGCGTGGGGATGCTGGGAGCGGCCGGGCGCTGGCTCAGCTGCGAAGGCACCGGGCTCAACGCATTGGATGGCTGCAGCGCACGCGGTGGCGCCACCTTGGGCTGCGCGGGGGCCGGCGTCGCGATGGGCTGCAGCGTGTTCGACGAGCGCGTGCTGGTGGCGGACTGCGCGAGGGCAACGCAGGCAATGCCGAGCAGGGCGCAGGCCATCAGGGCGCGCGTGGAAGGATGGATCGCCATGTCAGCCGCCGCAGTGAGTAAGGACACTCACGGAGTGGGGGCGCCACCGTTGCGTGGCAATGGATGTGCCCGGCCGGCACATGAACGTCAGTGCTCGACGAACCATCCGGGTGCCGGGAAACGGACCCATCCGGGCGCGAAATAGACATGTCTGCGGCAGCGGATCCCGATCAGGCATGGGAACCACCGTTGGCAGACCCCCGGTGCTCACTGTTCCATCCCTTGTCAGCAATGCTCCCCCCTCTGCCCCGCAAGCGCCACGCAGGTGCGCATTGCCGCTCCGACAGTTCGACAGTTCGACAGAACGACCGATGCAACCACGCCGATCCCCGCAGGTCTGCGCGAAGACTTGGCGAGCGTGTGCCCTCGCCTGGGAGCGCCTGCGGGGCAGCGGCGACCGGTGAACGGGTCGGCCAGCGTTGCGCTCCCGCTCCCGCTCCCGCTCCCGCTCCCGCTCCCGCTCCCGGCTCCCGGCTCCCGGCTCCCCGTTCACCGTTCACCGTTCACCGTTCACCGTTCACCGTTCACCGGTCACCGGTCACCGGTCACCGGTCGCTGTTCGCTGGTCACTGGTCGTCGGCCGCCGGCCGTCGCCAGCCAAAACGGTTGAACCGGGCCCGCCGTGCCCATATCACCTGTGCAGACGCCGGTACGTCGCCAGCGCGCGCATGCGAGAGCCCTATGAGCCAGTTCGACCTGACCCCTCCCTCCCCCGCCCAGCGCGATGCCTTGATCGCCGGGCTCAGCGACGAGGAACAGCGCGTGCTGCTGCACCATGGCACCGAGGCGCGGTTCTGCGGGGTCTTCCTGGACAACAAGCTCGACGGGGTCTACACCTGCCGGCTGTGCGGGTTGCCGCTGTTCCGCTCCAGCGCCAAGTTCGAATCCGGCACCGGCTGGCCGAGCTTCTTCGCACCCTACGATGTCGCCCATGTGCGCGAAATCCGCGATATCAGCTACGGCATGATCCGCACCGAAATCGTCTGCGCACGCTGCGATAGCCACCTGGGGCATGTGTTCCCCGACGGCCCGCCGCCGACCGGCGAGAGGCATTGCCTCAACTCGGTGTCGCTGGGCTTTACCGAAAACGGCCAGGCGCTGCCCAACCCGCTGCATCGCGATGGCGCCGAGGCACAGCCGGCCTGATGGAAGCGACGGGTCCGGGAGCGTGGCTGAGGCAATGCCGCATCCCGGCTGGTGCCGACCGCAGCTAGCACCACGCCGGCCTCTGCTGCCACCACCCACTCCGCAGACGCAGTGGGCTGGCGCTGCGGCGAGCGGGCGATCGCCGCCCGTTTCGATCCGGCCACCGGGCGGTGCAGCAGATCTCCGCCGGCCGCATGCTGGCCCTGTCCGGTGCCCAGGTCGCCTCCGGCACGCGGTTTGCCGACGCCCAGGGCAATCGATTCCGGGAATATGCCGGCGACGCGCCGCTGACGCTGACGGGCGGCGATGCGCTGAAATGCGTGCATGAGGCCGCCACGACAATCGGCTGAGCGTTCAGTTACAGCGCACATCTTCACGCCGTGCACTTCAAGAATCCGCCGCGCAAGCCGAAACAACTAGCACTCCCAGCTTGCTTCCGGCTTCGCCATGCTCATCATCGTTGGCTTCATTGTTGTCATCGTCAGCGTCCTCGGCGGCTACGTGCTGTCGCACGGAAAGCTGGGCGCGTTGTGGCAGCCGTACGAACTGATGATCATCGGCGGCGCGGCGTTGGGCGCGTTCCTGGTCAGTACGCCGGCCAAGATCGTCAAGGAGACCGTCGCCGACGTGCTGGGCGTGTTCAAGGGTCCGCGCTACAAGTCCGACGACTACAAGGACACCCTGAGCCTGATCTACGAGCTGTTGAACAAGGCGCGGCGCGATGGGTTCATGGCGCTGGAAGACCATGTCGAAAAACCGCAGGACAGCACCATCTTCGGCAACTACCCCAAGGTGGTGGCCGACCATCATCTGTTGGACTTCATCACCGACTGCCTGCGTCTGATGATCGGCAGCAACATCGAGCCGCACGAACTGGAACCGCTGCTCGAACTGGAGCTGGAAAAGCACCACCATGAAGCGATGGCGCCATCGCATGCGCTGAGCAAGGTGTCCGACGGCCTGCCCGGCTTCGGCATCGTAGCGGCGGTGCTCGGCATCGTGATCACCATGGGGTCGATCGGCGGCCCGATCGAAGAGATCGGCCACCACGTCGGCGCCGCGCTGGTCGGCACCTTCCTGGGCATCCTGCTGGCGTATGGCTTCGTGGCGCCGCTGTCGGCGGCGATGGAAGCGCGCGCCGATCAGGACGGGCGCATGTACGAAGCGGTCAAGACCGCGCTGCTGGCCTGCCTGCGTGGCTACAACCCGAAAATTGCACTGGAATTTGCGCGCAAGACCCTGCCGTCCAACGTGCGCCCGAGTTTCGGCGATTTCGAAATGCACCTGAAGACGATCAAGTAGGACCGCGGTCATGGCCGAGGGCAAATCCACCGTCGTCATCCGACGGGTCAAGAAGGTGCAGGGCGGCGGCCATCATGGCGGCGCCTGGAAAGTGGCGTTTGCCGACTTCGTGACCGCGATGATGGCCTTCTTCCTGGTGTTGTGGCTGATGGCCGCCACCACCAAGGAACAGCGCGCGGCGATCTCCGAATATTTCCGCAACCCCAGCCCGTTGTCCGGTAAATCGCCGGCGCCTTCGCCCGGCATGAACGGCCCCGGTGGCGCCAGCACCTCGATGATCAAGCTCGGCGGTACCGCCGACATGGCCAAGGGGCAAAAGGACGAGATGGGCCGCAAGCGCGACAACGCGGCCGATACCGACGTGGACAGCCGCGCCAAGGACAAGAAGCGCCTGGAAGCGCTGATGCAGGACCTCAAGGAAGCCATCGACAAGAGCCAGGCGCTGGAGCCGTTCAAGGACCAGTTGCTGCTGGACCTCACACCGGATGGCCTGCGCATCCAGATCGTGGACAAGCAGAACCGCCCGATGTTCGACATCGGCCGCGACCAGCTCAAGCCGTACACGGTGGACATCCTGCGTGAGCTGTCCAGCTTCATCAATCAGGTGCCCAACCACATCAGCATCACCGGCCATACCGACACCACCGCCTACAGCAGCGATGCCGGCTACACCAATTGGGAACTCAGCGCCGACCGTGCCAACGCCGCGCGGCGTGCGCTGGTGGTTGGTGGCATGTCCGATGCCAAGGTGACCCGCGTTGTCGGGTTGTCGTCATCGGTGCTGTTCGACAAGACCGATCCGCAGAACCCGATCAACCGCCGCATCAGCATCGTGGTGATGACCCAGGACGCCGAACAGGCGGCGCTGGCCGGCGCTGGACAGGGCGTGGCGCTGGGCAAGTCGGTGCACGACGCCGACACCCAGGTGCCGGACCTCAGCGCCGCTGCTGCTACCGGCACGGCCACGGTGGGCGCGCCCGCAGCCAGTGCTGCGCCGGCTGCGTCGGCCACGACGCCGCCCGCTGCAGCAAAGGGCGCCGCGGGGGCGACTCCGATGCCGGCCAGCACGGCCGCTGCACGCCCGGCCGCACCGCGGATGTCGTCCAGCGCACAGGTGGCTTCGGCCGCTGCGCTTGCCAAGGCGGCCGAAGCGGCGGTGGCCGCGCCGCGGGTGGCGGTGGAGGGGCAGTGATTGGCGCTGGGGAGCAGTGATTGGCGCTGGGGATTCGGGATTCGGGATCGACCAGATCTGCGGGATTCGGGATTTGAGCTCCAGAATTTGCCAGGCAATCGCACTTGGAACGTGGACTCCGCCTGGCCCGTGACCCCGCCGATTCCCGCGACTCATCGCATCGTGCGGCGCACGTTCTAGAATGGCCGGCCATTCCCAGCGTCGAGAACACCGTGTCCCGCAATTCCAAGGCCAAGCGCGACAAGCGCAAGAAGCAGCTCCCCAAGCGCCCCATCGTCCGTCTGGGCCAGGCGCCCCAGGTCACCAACCACGCCGTGCTGCAGGACGCCGACGGCCGTGTCGTGGCAGCGATCGGTCTGCAGGGTGGCAGCGAGTGGATGCTGTCGATCGGTGGCCAGACCATGGGCAGCGCCGACAACCCGGTTCCGATGCTGGCCATGCTCAAGCACCTGGCCAACCTGCAGGAAGCCGAAGGCAAGACCATCTCGCTGGAATATTCGACCCAGCTGCAGCAGATGATCGACGACCTGGCCGCCGAAGAAGGCCAGACCGCCGAGGAATATCTGACCACGCTGGTGGCCGAATTCCAGAACGCCGATGCCGATGAAGACGGCGAGGCCGAAGACGCAGCCGACGATGCCGGCACCGACGCCGTTGCAGAAGAGGCGACTGGCGACGACGCTGCCAGCGACGACGACAGCGCGGCAGACGCAGACGCCAGCGCCGACGCAGAAACGGACGAAGCCGACGGCGAGAACGCCGCTAAAAAGCCGAAGAAATCCAAGAAGGCCTGATCCGGCCGATGGCTGTCTACATCGACGATGCAGTGCATCTGTGGCGCGACCAGCGCTGGGCGCACCTGCTCGGCGATACGCTGGACGAGCTGCATGCCATGGCGGCGCGGTTGGGCATTCCCCGCCGCGCCTTCCAGAACAAACTCAGCGGTGCGCACTACGACGTGCCCGCATCGCTACGCCTGGAGGCCATCGCCCTGGGCACCATCCCCATCTCCCGCCATACCGACCGCGCACTGCTCAAGGCGCTGATCGCCAATGCACGTGCGCAGGCGCGCGGTGAGGTGCCGTAGCGCCGATCCAGAGATCGCGCCAGTCACGCGACAGGCACAGGTGCCGCCAAATGCGCATGGCCGCAGCCGTCGCGCGAGACCGGCAACGGTGTGCGTTGACGGGCAGCAGCACGCCGGCGTCTCCAGGTGTTGCAGCGCCACATCAAACCGCAAGCCGCACACCTAACGCCGCAGACAGCAGCGCAGATCAGCACGATGACGCAACCAACGCGAATCGCGCGCAGGCGAGAAACACATGGCGCTGCAACTGCGCATCATGCTCACGCATACAACGCATGCATCCTTGCAACCCGATGACGCCTGTGGCGCACACACCCGTGTGACCGGCAAAGCCGCTTCCGTGCCCACGCACAAGCCTGTCACTATCGAAGCGACCCATCTTCCGGAGCCGTTGCATTGCCTGTTCGCGTCCTGCCCTCCGAGCTGCCGTCCATGTTGCGCGTCGCCGTTCTTGAAGACGACGATGTTCTGCGCGAAGAAATCCTGATTCCCGGCCTGCAGGAGTTCGGATTCGCGGTCAGTGGCGCCGGCACCGCCGGGGCGCTGTACCGGCTGATGCTGGAGCAGACCTTCGACATGGTGTTGCTGGACCTTGGGCTTCCGGACGAGAGCGGCCTGAGCGTGGTTGCGCATCTGCGTTCGCTGTTCACTGGCCTGGGCATCGTGGTGCTCACCGGCAACCGCGGCCGCTCGGACCACGTGCATGCGCTGAGCAGTGGCGCCGACGCCTTCCTGCGCAAGCCCGCCGACCCGGAGATCCTGGCGCTGACGCTGCGCAATCTGTCGCGGCGCTTGCGCCCGGCCGATGCCAGCAGCGTGGAAAAACCGGCGTGGCGCCTGGAATCGGATGGCTGGTGCCTGGTCGCGCCGGATGCGCGGATTGTCGTCCTGACCTCGCTCGAACGCTGCCTGATGGCTTGCCTGGATGCACAGCGCGGCCAGGCGGTGGAGCGCGATGCGCTGGTGTCGGCATTGGAAGCGTGCGTCGGCGATTTCGATCTGCATCGGTTGGAGATGCTGATCCATCGCCTGCGGCGCAAGGCCGCGCGCATCACCGCAGCGGATGCGCCGGCGTTTCCGCTGCTGTCCTCGCGCGGAATGGGTTACCTGCTGGCTAGCTGATCGGCACGACTCGCTCGCTCCGGCGGCGCCGCAGCCGGTAACAACAGGCGGATACAGGCACCATCGCCCGTGTTGCCGACCTCCACACGCCCGCCGGCGGCGATGACGATTTCGTTCACCACCGACAACCCTAAACCGGTGCCCTTGCCGGCCGGTTTAGTGGTGTAGAACGGCTCCAAAATGCGCGCCAGCAGCTGCTCGGGAATCCCCGGGCCGGTGTCCGAAAACTGCAGCACCACCATGCCGGCCTGCTGCTCGCCGTCGATGCGGAACAACCCCTGCCCGTCCATCGCATCGCGCGCATTGGCGGCGATGTTGAGCAATGCCAGTTCCAGTTCGTCCAGATCCATCGCGATCCACAGCGGCGGCCCCGGCGCGATGCCTTGCAGGCGGATCTCGTGGCCGAACAGTTGCCTGAGCGTGGGTTCGATCTCCAGCAGCGCTTGGCGCGCATCGAACAGGCGCGCAATGCCGGGTTCGGCGCGGCCGAAATTGAGAATCCTGCGACTGACAGTCAGCGCGCGTCGCGATGCGGCTTCGATGCTTTCCAGCGTCTTGAGCAACGGCGCCTCGCCACGGCCTTCCAGCGCGTCGCGACGCTGCGCAAAGCCGATAATCACGTTGATCAGATTATCGAAATCGTGCGCAACGCCGGAGGCCAGGCGTCCCAGCGCTTCCATCTTCTGCGTATGCAGCAGTTGCTCCTGCACTCGCTCGCGCTCTGCCATTTCGCGCACCAGCTTGCGGTTCACCGCTTCGAGTTCGCGGCGGCGGCGTTCCGATTCCACCAGGCTGTCGCGCAGCGCGGCGATGGTGCGATCGAGCATCAAGGTGATCAGCAGATACACCACAACCGTCAGCAGTCCCAGCCCGACATTGCCCCATGTCGAACGCGATGGCGGGAACCACAGCAATTGCGCGGCCAGCGCCACTGCGCACACCATCGCCAGCAGCGCAAACACGCGCCATAGATTGCGCCGACCGAGCACCATGCCGGCGAGCACCAACGCAATCACCGGCATCGGATTGGTCAGCAGGTCGAAGATGTCGACCCGCACGTAAGTGACGAAGGTGCCGAGCAACGCGGCGGCAATGAAGACCTTGACGCCTGCGGCACTGCGGCCGCGCCGGATCATCGGCACGCCCGCCAGCGCGCCGAACGCGGTGAGCACAGTCCCGGCCAACGCGCAGGCCAGATCTGGCCTGGCCTGCAAGCGGCTCAACCCGGCGACGTAGAGAAAAAATCCGACATCGCCCAGGTTGTACAGCGCGATGGCGATCAGCAGCAGCTGCAGGAAGGCCACCTGCCGTCGATCGATCGGTTCCTCGCGCCAGCGCGTGGCCAACCAGCGCGGCACGAACACGGATTTTGCGGCAGACAGCATCACGACAAGACGTCTTGGGGTGTTTTTGCATCCTCACATTCGTGGTGAGTGGATGCAATCGTGGCTTGGTGACACGTGGCGGAGCGCATGACTATGTTGCGTTGTCCCGCAACATGAAATGTACGGAATTCCAAGACACGTGGGGATGTCTGGGAGCCGATGTGCAGCGGTCGACCACTCCATCCACGCGCCAGGGAATCTCCATGAGCCAGATTGATCGCTTCTCGAACCGGGCCTGCGCCCGGCACGCGACCACCACCGCGCCGCACCCCCATGCCGGCACACGTCCGCAGCGCGTGCTGCTGCATGCTGCGGTCCTGACCGCGCTGCTGCTCAGCAGTAGCGCGGTGATGGCGCAGGTCGCCACCCCGCAGGGCGTCGCTGCCGCCGCTGCCGCCACCGATGGTCAGACCGGTACCGATGCATCCGCCATCGCGGCCGACCAGGACACCACGGCGCAAGCCGATGCCGACCAGGACGATGCTGCCGACACCGGCAAGCATTTCCATATCGTCGGCGGCGCCGACGCCACCACCGATGTGGGCGCGTTCGCCGCTGAGCCGTATGCAGTGGCGATCGGCGAAGCAAGCAATGCGCTCGGTGAGGGCGGCATCGCACTGGGTGCCGGTGCCACGGTCACCGAAAAGTTCGCCATTGCCGCCGGCTACGCGGCAGCGGCCACCGGCGAATCGGCGGTTGCGGTGGGTGGCACCACCGACGTGTTCGATTACGACGACGGCGGCAATATTCTCGCCGTGCACGCCGAGTCCACCGAAGCCACCGGCTTCGTCTCCACCGCGCTCGGCGGCGGCGCCAAGGCGCTGGATGCGATGACCACCGCCGTGGGCAGCGGTGCCGAAGCCAGCGTCTTCGAGGCCACTGCACTGGGACATCGCGCACGCGCACTGGAGCAGGGCGCCACCGCCATCGGTACCCGCTCGCAGGCGATCGGGCTGGGCAGCAGTGCGCTCGGCAACGGCGCACGCGCGGTCGCCGACAGTACCGTGTCCATCGGTTTCAATTCCTTGGCCAGCGGCACCGACAGCGTCGCGATCGGCGGCATCAGCACCGCTGCGGAGAGCGCAGGCAACAGCATCGGGATCGCGGCAGCCACCGGCACCGGCGCGATCGCCCTGGGCGCGGGTGCGCAGACCCAGTCCGACTACGCCATCGCCATCGGCTACAACGCCAACATCTTCCCCAACCTGCCGGGCAACACCGATTCGGTGGCGATCGGCCACAGCGCCGGCACGTTCGGGGCCAACACCGTGTCGCTGGGCGGGTTTGCGTTGACCCACGACGCCGACTCGGTGGCGATCGGCCACAACGCCGAAACCTACGCCGTCAACAGCGTGGCGCTTGGCGTCAATGCCAAGACCTCCTGGTTCAACCCCAATGGCACTGCGATTGGCAACGACACCGAGGCCAATGGCGTCGATGCAACCGCCATCGGCTATGGCGCCAAGGTGGGCAACTGGGTCGACGACTCCTGGAACCGCTCGGCCAGCAGCGCGGTGGCGCTGGGTGCGTATTCGCATGCCACCCGCAGCAATAGCGTGGCGGTGGGCGATGTCGCGTCCGGGTTGACCCGGCAGATCACCAGCGTGGCCGCCGGCAGCGAGGCCACCGACGCGGTCAACCTGGCACAGCTGCGCAGCGTGGCCACCGCACTGGGCGCCGGTAGCGCTTTCGACCCCACCGGCAACCTGATCAGCGGCAGCTACCTGGTGCAGGGCGCGAGCTACGGCAATGTCGGCGAGGCGATGGGCGCCATCGATGCGGCCCTGACCGTGTTCGATGGCCGCATCGGCGCCTTGCAGAACGTGTCTGCGGGTGGCGTGGCAGTTGGCGGCGGCAGCCTGGCGCCGGTGGTCGGCAGCGGCACCAACGCCGTGGCGATCGGCTCGTCCGCCACCGCAAATGGCGAGAACGGCCTGGCGGTCGGCGCCGACGCGCTGGCCTACGGCCCGCAGGACACCGCGCTCGGTGCCAATGCCAAGGTCAACGCCGACGGCAGCACCGCAGTCGGCGCCAATACGACCATCGCCACCGCCGCCACCAACGCGGTGGCCGTGGGCGAAAGCGCCAGCGTCACCGCAGCCTCGGGTACCGCGCTCGGCCAGGGCGCGCGCGTCGACGCCGATAACGCAGTCGCGCTAGGACGTGGCGCGGTGGCCGATCGCGCCAACAGCGTCTCGGTCGGCAGCGCCGGCAACACGCGACAGATCACCAATGTCGCTGCCGGACAAAGCGATACCGACGCCGCCAACGTGGCCCAGCTCAACGCCGGCAACAGCCGCACGCTGAGTTCGGCCAACAGCTACACCGACAGCCGGGTGTCGGCGCTGAGCGACAGCTTCACCCAATTGCGCGATGGCAGCGAACGGCGCTTTCAGACGATGGATCGCCGTATCGACCGCATCGGCGCAATGAGCGCGGCGATGCTCAACATGGGCATCAATGCTGCCGGCACCCAGAGTGCGCGCGGGCGCATAGCCGTCGGCGCCGGCTTCCAGAGCGGCGAACGCGCGCTCTCCATCGGCTACGCCAAGAAGGTGGGCGAGCGCGCCTCGTTCAGCCTCGGCGGCGCGTTCAGCGGCAGCGACTCGTCGGCAGGCCTGGGCTTCGGCGTGGACTTGTAACTCCTGCGCCGCGCCGTGCACGTCTTCCCCTTAACTCCATCGATTCTTGCGAGAGCCATCCCATGAACAACGCTTCGCTGCCGCTCAAGCCCCTGCTATTGAGCGCAATCCTGGCCACGGCCACGTTTCAGGCCCATGCGGCCACCGATCAACTCAGCCTGCGCGGCCTGCCTACGGCCACTTCCCCAACCGCACTCCCCGCCCGGCTGATCGTCAAATACAAGAGCAGCGTGCCGTCCGACAGCTCGCGCCTGTCGATCCTGTCTGCAGCCGCCAACCGCGCCGGTGTCCTGCGCGCGGCCAGCGGTGCCGCGCGTGCCACGCCGCTCAACGCACGCGTGCTGCGGCGCACCGGGACCGGCGCCAGCCTGCTGGACCTTGCGCGCACGCTCAGCAGCGCCGACCAGGCCAAGTTGCTGACCGAACTGCGCGCCGATCCACAAGTGCAATACGCCGAGTTCGATCGCATGCTGCGCGCGGTCGATGACGTAGCCGGGCCCAGGCTCAAGGCCGGTGCCGTCGCAGTGACGCCGCAGGCCACCGCCACCGCCGTAACCCCCAACGACCGCCTGTATGCCGGGTTCCAGTGGCATCTGCAGGACAGCATCGGCGGCATTCGCGCTCCACAAGCCTGGGAGAGCTCCACCGGTGCCGGCGTGGTGGTGGCGGTGCTCGACACCGGCATCCTGCCCGACCATCCGGACCTGAAGAACAACGACCACATCCTGCCGGGCTACGACTTCATCAGCAACGCGGCGATCTCCCGGCGCGACAGCGACGCCCGCGTGCCGGGCGCGTTGGACTACGGCGACTGGACCGAAGAGGACAACTTCTGCGGACTGCCGGCGCGCTCCAGTAGCTGGCACGGTACCCATACCGCGGGCACGGTCGGCGAACTCACCAACAATACGATCGGCGGCGCCGGTGCTGCCTACGACGCGCAGATCCTGCCGGTACGCGTACTCGGCCAATGTGGCGGTACCAGCTCGGACATCGCCGATGCCATGGTGTGGGCCTCCGGCGGCCATATCGACGGCGTCCCGGACAATCTCCATCCGGCCGAGGTCATCAGCCTGAGCCTGGGCGGCCCGGGCACATGCGACAGCACTACCCAGAGCGCCATCGACACAGCAGTGGCCAATGGTGCTGTGGTGGTGGTGGCGGCTGGCAACGAGGCCAGCAACGCCTCGCAGTTCAGCCCGTCGAGCTGCGGCAACGTGATTACGGTGGGCGCCACCCGCATCACCGGCGGGATCGCGTTCTACTCCAATTTCGGCAGCAGCGTGGACCTGTCCGGCCCCGGCGGCGGTGCCACCGACGACACCGGCAACGGCGGCTGGGACGGGGTGGTGCTGTCGACCGGCTATAGCGGCAAGACCACGCCGACCTCCGGCGAGTACGAATACGTCGGCTTTGCCGGCACCTCGATGGCCACGCCGCATGTGGCCGCGGTGGCCGCCCTGGTACAGAGCGCGCTGGCCGCCTCCGGCAAGACCCCGCTGGCCGCTGCGCAGATGGAAGCCATGCTGCGCCAGACTGCGCGCGCCTTCCCGGTCAGACCACCGGCCGGTCGCGCGATCGGCACCGGGATTGTCGATGCCACCGCGGCACTGGACTACGTGCAGAACAGCTGCAGCGGCAGCGCCTGCATACCGGTCACCGTGAGCCTGACCAACCGCGATGCCCTGACCGGCCAGAGCGGCGGTCAAAGCGAGGAAAAGACCTACCGCTTTACCGCCAACGCCGGCAGCGCCTTGAATGTGCTCAGCTTCGGTGGCGGCGGCAACGTCGCGCTGTATCTCAGCTACGACGTCGAGCCGACCACCAGCAGCTACCAGTTGAAATCCGCACGCACCGGCAGCGCGCAGACGCTACGGCTGACCGCACCGCAGACCGGCACCTACTACATCAAGTTGGTCGGCGGCACAGGGGGGTTCAACAACGTGTCGCTGATGGCGCGGCAGTAATCGGCAAGCGTGCCGGAGGTGGTGCACGCCACTTCCGGCACCAGGCGTGCGGCTGGCTTGCAGCAGCTAACAAGAGGACCGTGCTCACCGCCAGGCGGGTGCGGGTGCGGCCGCTGCTCGGTGCGGCATGGACCACGCGTAGGCTCCGGTTCCTCCACGCCGTCCACACCCATCTGACGACTATTCGCTACGTTGTGTTCGCCGCTCTTAGAACGCCTCGTTGCCCAGCCGCACTTCCACGTCCAGCAACGAGGTCAGCGCCAGCATCGCCTCGTCGTCGCGACTGAGCGCGATCCAGCCGGCATAGGCATCGCCGCCGGTGTTCCAGTTCCACAGCGAATAGCCATGCTCGCGCAGGCGGTCGAACGCCACCGCCATCAGGTCGGGCACGCCAAGGCCGTTGGCGAAGTCTTCGTCGTCGAGATCGCCGCCCCACGCGATGCGCAGGTTCCAGCGCGCGCTCAGTTCGTCGATGGCGGCAATGAACGAATCGGTATCCTTCCAGTCGACATAAAACCCCGAGCGCCAGTCGATCGCGTCCTTCAACGCCCACAGCCAGGCATCGTCGCCCTCATCGTCGTCGTCCGCCTCGGCTTGCGTTTCGCGCCAGGCGTCGAACTGCCCCAGTGCGGTGTCTTCGTCGCCCGGGTTGATCAGCACCAGCAAATTCCAGACCCGCGCCGGATGGTCGTCGACATCGTCTTCGTCGGTCTCGGGCGGCAAGCCTTCGTCGTCTTCGTAATCGGCACTGTTGTCGGGCATGGCGGTCTCGCTCAAGGATTGCAGGTGCGAAGTGTGACGCCTCACGCGGCGCAAGCAAACCGGCGGGTGAGCGCGTCTGTGGCATCAGGGCTGGTCTTCCCGGCACAGGCCCGTATCCTGTGCGGCCGAAGACGGCTATCCCGGTCCGTCATGACGCCTTCCCCATGAGCGATACCCCTCCCGATCATCTGGCCATCGACCCACGCAGCCCGTTCCACGATGCCGACGTCCTCAATCGCGGTATCGGCGTGCGCTTCAACGGGGTCGAACGCGACAACGTGGAGGAATACTCGGTGAGCGAAGGCTGGATCAAGGTGCAGGTCGGCAAGGCGCGCGACCGGCGCGGCAACCCGATGACGATGAAGGTCAAGGGTGAGGTGGTGGCCTACTTCCTGGACACCAAGCCCGACGCCCAGCCTGCTGCCGAGTAAGAGCGGCTGACCACACTACTTCAAGCTGTTGTATTGCAGAGCTGCTGAGCTGCGAGTTTGCTGCAGGGCCCTTGCCCGCCCACCCTCGCGGGACACGCTGCAAGTAAGTCCTTGTAAGCGCTTACGCGGTATCCATGCCGCGTAAGGTCCCGCGACGGTGGGCAGGCAAGGACCAGTCGAGATGGTCGGTGTGCATCGCTCTCAATAAAGCAATCAGCAAACTGGCCGATGCGGTGTCCTCGCCGCTTGCGGGACCGTGTGGCGGCATGGATGCCGCCACCGAGCCTCCACGGACGGATTCACGGCGTGTCCCGCAAGCGGCGCGGGCACCGCGCACTCGACCCACTCCAGCGTTTGACCTGGGCTTCCGACCGCACCCACCAGGATGCAGCCGACAAAACCACTGCACTCAAGCCTTGAGCCGATAACCACTACGGAAGATCGCCGCCACCACGCCCAGGCACACCACTAGAAACAGCAACGTCATGCCGGTGCTCACCGCGATATGCACGTCGGCCTTGCCGTAAAAGCTCCAGCGGAAACCGCTGATCAGATACACCACCGGGTTGAACAAGGTGACCTTCTGCCACAACGGCGGCAGCATGTTGATCGAATAGAAACTGCCGCCCAGGAAGGTCAGCGGCGTCACCACCATCAGCGGGATCACCTGCAGCTTTTCAAAGCCGTTGGCCCAGATGCCGATGATGAAACCGAACAGGCTGAAAGTCAGCGCGGTGAGCACCAGAAAGCCCAGCATCCACACCGGGTGGGCGATTTCATACGGCACGAACAGGCGCGCGGTGAGCAGGATCAACAAACCCAGCATCACCGACTTGGTCGCCGCAGCGCCCACATAGCCGATCACGATTTCCCACCACGCCACCGGCGCGGACAACACCTCGTAGATAGTGCCGGCCCAACGCGGCATATAGATGCCGAACGAGGCGTTGGAAATGCTCTCGTTGAGCAGCGACAGCATCACCAGCCCGGGAATGATGAAGGCGCCGTAGCTGATGCCGTCGATATCGCCCATGCGCGAGCCGATGGCCGCGCCGAAGACCACGAAATACAGCGAGGTCGAGAGCACCGGCGAGGCGATCGACTGAGTGAGCGTGCGGAAGGCGCGCGCCATTTCGAAACGATAGATCGCTGCAATCGCATGCCGGTTCATGCGCGCACCTCCGCGTTGCGTGCGCCATGCACCAGGTTGACGAAGATTTCTTCCAGCGAACTCTCGCTGGAATGCAGGTCCTTGAAGTCGATGCCGTGCTCGTTGAGTCGGCGCAACAACGCACCGATGCCGGTCTGCTCGGCCTGGGTGTCAAAGGTGTAGATCAGGCTGTTGCCATCGGCCGACAGTTCCAGCGGCAAGTCTGCCAACGCAGCGGGCAGCGTGTGCAATGGCGATTGCAGGCTTAGCGTGAGCTGCTTTTTGCCGAGCTTGCGCATCAGCGTGTGCTTGTCTTCCACCAGCACCAGCTCGCCGCGATTGATGACGCCGACGCGGTCGGCCATGTCTTCGGCCTCCTCGATGTAGTGGGTGGTCAGGATGATGGTGGTGCCCTGCTCGCGCAGGCGCCGCACCATCTGCCACATGTCGTGACGCAGTTCCACGTCCACACCGGCGGTGGGCTCGTCCAGAAACAGAATCCGCGGCTCATGCGCCAGCGCCTTGGCGATCAACACGCGCCGCTTCATGCCGCCGGACAGCGTGGAAATCTTGTTGTTGCGCTTGTCCCACAGCGAGAGCTCGCGCAACACGGTTTCCAGGTACTGCGGATTTGCCGGCTTGCCGAACAGGCCGCGACTGAAACGCACCGTGGCCCACACCGTTTCGAACGCGTCGGTGGCCAGTTCCTGCGGCACCAGCCCGATGCTGGCACGCGCGGCGCGATAGTCGCGCACGATGTCGTGGCCATCGGCCAGTACGCTGCCGGTGCTGGGGTTGATCAGCCCGCAGATGATGCTGATCAAGGTGGTCTTGCCGGCACCGTTGGGGCCGAGCAGCGCGAAGATTTCGCCGCGCTGGATGTCCAGATCCACCTGTTTGAGGGCCTGGAAACCACCGGCGTAGGTCTTGCTCAATCCCTGGATGGAAACGATGGGCGTCATGGGTTTTGTACGGAAACGATAAGCGCCCAGGGTAGGCGGTGTGCCGTGACGATGGGAGGGGGGCAGATGGGATGGTGTCTCCCGAGGCGCCGTGATGGCGGGAGTGGGTGTGGGTGTGGGTGTGGGTGTGGGTGTGGGTGCGGGTGCGGGTGCTCATACGATTCCCGCTTCACCGCGCGCATCCACACGTACGGCTCAGTCGCGCCCAGGTGCGCTCCTACGACCGGCGTGCCGTTGCCCGGCTCTTGCGAATTCCTACTCCCGACGCCCTAGTCCCGTTCCTCAAGCCCGCTTACGTGACTCGATCAAATCCAGATTGCGCACCAGCCTGCGCGACAGGTCGTCGGAGATCTCGCGACGGCGCGCAAGCTTGAACAACTCGTTCCGTTCGGCCACCAAGGCCGCGTGCCGGAATTGGCGCAAGGCCTGCTCGTAAGCACCGGCTTCTTCAGGGTCGGTTTCGGCCATGTCCACTGCGCCCAGCTTGCGTTGGTAGCGTTGGCTGACCTGGTTGGCGGCGGCGTTGTAGCGCTCGGCATGGGCACTGTCTTCCACCAGTCGCTGACGCAGCTTTTCCACTGCCTCCAGCGCTGCCTGCGAGGCCGCCTTCACCGCCAGGTCTTCTTTCTGCTGCTCGTCTTCTTCTTCCGGCAATTCCAGTCCGCGCAGCAGGGGCGGCAGTGCCACGCTGGCCACCAGCAACGACACCAGGATCACCGAGGCGGCCAGGAAGATCGCCAGCTGGCGGGCCGGAAATGGCGAGCCATCTTCCAGCATCAACGGTAGCGTCAGCACGCCGGCCAGGGTGATCGCGCCGCGTACGCCCGCCAGCGACACCGCCACCACAATCCGCCACGGCGGGCTGACATGCTGCTCGCCGCGCCGCTGCGCCTTGAAGATGTTCCAGCGCAGCGACAAAAATACCCACACAAAGCGCAACGCCATCAGGCTGGTGCTGATGGTGGCCACATATACCGCCAGCCACCAGGGATTGAGGTGCCCGGCCTCCTGCACGCTGCGCACTGCGCCATCCAGGATGCCCGGCAACTGCTCGCCCAGCAGCACGAAGATGATGCCGTTGAAGGTGAACTGCACCGTGTCCCACACCGCCGAACGCTGCAGCCGCATGTTGCCCGGTGCGTTGCCGGCCATTTCCACGTAGCTCATGGTGATGCCGGCCGCGACCGCAGCCAGGATGCCGGAGGCGTGGAAGGCTTCGGCCAGCAGGTAGGCGGCAAACGGCGTGAGCAGGTTAACCAGGATCGCCGAACCGGGTTCTTCGCCGAAGTGACGCCAGATCCAGGCCTGGATCCGGCTCAGCCCAAAGGTAGTGGCCACGCCCAGTGCCAGCCCGGCCAGCGCCACCCACAAGAAGGTCAGCGAAGCGGTCGCCACCGAGAAAGTGCCGGTGAGCACCGCAGCCACCGCGAACTGGAAGCACACCAGGCCCGAAGCGTCGTTGAGCAGCGACTCGCCTTCCAGGATGTGCATCAGGCGCTTGGGGATCGGCACCTTGGAGGCGATCGACGACACCGCCACCGGGTCGGTCGGCGAGATGATCGCCGCCAATGCAAACGCCACCGCCAACGGCATCGCCGGGATCAGCCAATGGATCAGCAACCCCGCCCCGACCACCGTGAACACCACCAGGCCCAGCGCCAGCTCCAGGATCGCCGCCTTGTCGCGGAACAGGCCTTGTTTGGGAATGCGCCAGCCGTCCAGGAACAGCAGCGGCGGCAGGAACAACAGGAAGAACAGCTCCGGCTCCAGCTCGTGCCCCGCATCGAACACACCGGAGACCACCGCGCCTAGCGCGATCTGGACCAGCGGCAACGGCAGCGAGAACGGCAGGATGCGGATCAGATAACCGCTGGCCGCGACCGCCAGCAACATGGCGAGGACGACATCGATCGAATGCATAAAAACCCGGAAGAAGAAACGGCCGTACGTGCGGCATCGTCATATTGCGACGCACAACCACGTACTGACGGGACCATACCGGTTTGCAACCGGTGATGAAACCACTGCACCGCCTGGGCCTGGGCGTGGTCCTGTGCATGGCCGCCACAGGGGTGTGGTGCTGCAGCGCTGTGGCGGGTGTGCATCGATCAGCCACTGTGGCTGCCGGACGGACAGGACGACACAACGATGCGGCGGTGCTTCGTCAAGACAGATGGCCTGCGGCACGATAAGCCGCTGCGCCATCGTGGCACTGCAACAGGCCCGCAATGCACCTGCGCGTTGCAGGCAGTGGGCAATGGGCAGACGATGGATCCATCGCCAAGGCCAACAGTCGCTCGGTCGCCTGGAACGCAGTGCCGTCGAAAGCAACCGGCACATGATCCCTCGCGACGTCGCGGATGCCGACGGCATGCCCGCGCAGATTGGCCGACCGAGGATCAGCTGTGGTGCACGTGCCTGTTTGCGTGCGGCGTCGATTGCCGAGCGCCCTCGACCGGGACCAGGAAGGTCGCTTCATGCAGTTTCAGCTTGGAGTCGTAGTGACTCACCGTCACCTTGACCGCCGTGACCTTCTTTTTGAAGGCGTACGGCCATTGCGCGCCCAGCATCTCCTGCCCGGGCGCCTGACCGTCAGCGTCTCCGACGAGCTTGATACGCACGGGGTAATTGCCTGCGCCGCCGTTGTCCGCATCGTTGGCATCGGACACGTCGATATGCGCTTTCGAAAACGCCAGCGTCGACGGGCCGCCGTCCTTGTAATTAGCGCTGTCGTCGAATCCGATGTTCTTGTAACTATAGGTCAGCAGGATCACTTGCGTGGGAACCCACGAGCCGCCGCCGTGGTTGGGAATCTTCACCTTGGCCACGCGCGCAGAATCAACCGTGAATTCCCACTCCCCCGGCACAATCCATTTCTGCCCTGGTCGATAACTGTCACTCGCAGGGACTGCAGCGGTCGCTGATGGCGCAGGCGTTGGCGTGACGGCTGAAGCGTGTGCAATGCCGAATAACGCCAGCGCGCCTGCCACCCACACTGTCGGCAGCACCAGTCGATTGAATTCACTATTTTGGGACTTCATGGTCTACAGCGCCTTAGAAAGGATTATCACGCAAGGGCGTCAAGACTAATCGCACTGACCGATGTCGCTTTTTCCAATCGCGAACATTCGTGCAGCATTAGGGAGGTCATGCGATAGCGGCGACGCCGCTGGAATTAGAGTGGCTAACAACGCGGAGCGAGCAATTGTCGGGTGGGTATGGACGGCGCGGAGAAACCGCAGTGTGCGCGTGGCACATGCCGCACCGAGCACTGGCCGTGTCCGCCTGGCAGCTGCACCGTCGGTTGGTTAGCTGCTCTTAGTGACAGCCGGATCGCGCGTCCTGCATTGCAGTTTCGCCAAGGAGTTTTTCAACCGTCGGTCGGAATGTGCGGGCATTGCTGATCGAACAGACTCAACCACGGACCATTCGATCGCGGTTTGCTACTGGGGATTATGACAACGGTGCAGCGCAGCATCCTTATGTAAAAACCACGTGATGCATCCGCGCCGCATCTGGCCGCGTATCAAGATCCACGATTGCCATCCAGGTAATCGCTCACCCAAAGGATCGATGCCTCATGAAGACCTCATTCCAGTCGCTTGCCATTGCCACCGCTATTGCCCTCACCAGCGCGATGGCTCCCGCTTACGCTGCGTCCAATCCGATGGTGGGTGGCGCGCCGATGCTGGCGACCAAGGACATCGTCGACAACGCGGTCAACTCCAAGGATCACACCACCCTGGTGGCAGCCGTCAAAGCGGCTGGCCTGGTCGACACCTTGAAGGGCCCGGGCCCGTTCACCGTCTTCGCCCCGACCAATGCTGCGTTTGCCGCATTGCCGGCCGGCACGGTGGACACGCTGCTGAAGCCCGAATCCAAGCCGATGCTGACCAAGGTGCTCACCTACCACGTGGTACCGGGCAAGGTGGACGCGGCCTCGTTGATCGCCAAGATCAAGGCCGGGGGCGGTAGTGCCACGCTGACCACCGTGCAGGGCGAGCCGCTGACCGCAAAGCTCAATGGCAAGAAAGTCACACTCACCGACGCCAAGGGCAACACCGCCACCGTCACCATTGCCGACGTCAACCAGAGCAATGGCGTGATCCATGTGATCGACAAGGTGCTGATGCCGTAACTGCAGGCACGTCGCTGGCGCATGCCCGGCTTTCCCACCGACGCAAACGGCTCGCATGTTCGTCGGTGGGCGCTTAGCGACGCATTCGCTGATGCGTGATTGCATGGCGTCGGTGGGCGATCGTTGTGGGCACGAGTTGGTCGTGTCCACTGGCCCATCGACGCGCCGATTCATGCGCGTGCAGTTGCAAGACGCGCGACCCAACCGCGAAGCGGCGGTAACGAGGTCGCCGGCATGCCGGCGACCTCTCTTGGTGGCTTGTTCTCCGACACCATGCGCGTGCATTTGCACGCGCTTTTTTTATGCCTTGGCCAGATCGCTTGCCGCACTCGGCGGCGCCAACAATAGCCGCAGGTCCTCCACAAAGCCGCGATAACCTTCCTCGCGCGCCGCCTCGGAGCCTTGTCGCAGCACCCAAGACGGATGCACCGTCGCCAGTACCGGCGTGCCGTCGCCCAGCCGTTGCCACTGCCCACGCTGCTGCATCAAACGAAAGCCCCGCCCCAGTACTGCCTGTGCCGCAGTCGCTCCCAGACAAACGATGTGTGCGGGCCGCAGCTGCGCGCGCTCGGCCTGCAGCCAGCCACTGCATGCCTGCACATGCGCACGCTCCGGATTGCGATGCAGGCGCCGCTTGCCGCGTTGCTCGAAACGAAAATGCTTGACCGCATTGGTCACGTAGAAGGCCTGGCGATCCACGCCCAGTTCGTCGAGCGCCATGGTGAACAGACGCCCGGCCGGGCCCACGAACGGACGCCCGCTGAGATCCTCTTCGTCGCCGGGCTGTTCACCGATGACCATCACCGATGCATCGTCCGGCCCTTCGCCAAACACCGTTTGCGTCGCCGGTTGCCACAGCTCGCAGCGGCGACAGTCGCGCGCGGCCGTGCGTAACTGCGCCAGACTTTGCGTTGCAACTTCCACGGCGGGCGCGGGCGCCGCTGGCACGCGCCGCCGCACCGGCTCGGGCGCACGCTCGGCCATCTCGCGTACGCGCACACCCGCCTCGCGGATCAACTCCGGCAACAGCGCCGCTTCGGGCAGGTTTTTCCAGTATTTCTGCGGCATTTCCTGCCGCATCATGGTGGGGTTGAGCCGCGCAGGATTGAAGATATGCGCGTAGTACGTGCGCCACAGGGTTTCCTGCGCGTCGTCGGCCGGCACCTGCGACCGTACCGCCGCATCGCCAAACGACAACGCCTCGCCATCCCAGCGCACGCTGCGGTATGGCGTGAGGATCGCCCACTGCATGCCGGCAAACCGCCGCGCGAAGAACGGCGCCACCCGATCCACGATGCAATGCTCGGGTTCGAACCAGGCCACAAAATCTTCCTCTTCTCCAGGCAAACGCCGAAAGCGCACGAATGCCTTCATCTTGTGCGTATCGCGCTGCACCGCCTTTTGCCATTGCCGAAGCCGGTGTACATCCACATCGGTGGCGCGCTCCAGCAGCGCCTTTTCGCCAGAAGCGATTCGCCACAACAACCGATACAGCACCGCGTGCCGCTGTGGATCGCGATGACACAATACCGATGCAGCCAGCTGCATGAAGTCCGCCGACACCCGCGGCGGCGGCACGGTCAGCGGCAACTCCAGCAACCCCTGCCCCATCAACAACCCACCCTGCGCCCCACCGTTCCATGCCACATCGTCCGGTTCCACCTGCGCACACCACCCCGCCCGCGCCAACGCACGCCACGCCTCGAAACTCCACGGTGGTTCGACCTCAGCGCTGAACATTACGTATACCTGACCTCAAGATTTCCGATCCGGCTGTCGCTTCGTCGCCGGCACTCTGGTTGTGTCTTGCATCTTTACTGCTGCTTTTTTTCAGTTGTTATCGCTGCTATCGCTTTGTCGCTCCCGCGCAGGATCGCATCGGGCGATGGCGGTTTTGGTGACGTCTGCCAAGACACATCACCCGCGCCGCAAGGTACCCAAACGCTTGGAGCAGGAATTCGGCGACCGAAGTTGGAGATTCGTGGCAGCCATCAAGAACGTCCAGCTCATACCTGCGGGCGCACCCTCATCCGCCCTTCGGGCAGCTTCTCCCGATAGGAGAAGGCAGGAGCATCAATCGAACAAACTTGCCTGCCGCGGTGCGGGCGCCAACTGCGCACGTAACCGTGCCGGATCGTCCAGGCGCTGTCTTGGATGATGATCCAGCACACTCACAAACGGCAGCAGCTTCTTCATCGGCACCCGCAGCCGCGCCAGATCGCCCACCCGCAACCGTGCATGCCGGCGCGACAACAGCAGCCGCTCCACATTGCGGGTACCCAACCCTGGCACCCGCAACAACATCTCACGCGGCGCTACATTCAGATCCACCGGAAACCGCTCCGGGTTACGTAGCGCCCAGGCCAGCTTGGGGTCCACGTCCAGGTCCAGCATGCCGCTGGATTGTGCAGGCGCGATTTCCTCTACCGAAAATTCGTAGAACCGCAGCAACCAATCGGCCTGATACAGCCGATGCTCGCGCTGCAACGGCGGCGCCTGCAGCGGCAGCTTGGACGATGCATCCGGGATCGGGCTGAAGGCCGAGTAATACACCCGCCGCATGCGGTAATTGCCGTAGAGATTGTGGCTGGTGTCCAAGATGGCGCGGTCGTTGGCATCGTCGGCGCCAACGATCATCTGCGTGCTCTGGCCTGCCGGCGCAAAGCGCGGCGGCTTGGCCCGGCGCACCTTTTCGGCCTTGCGCTCCAGCTGGTTTTCTTCGATGCGCCAACGTAGCTCGCCCATCGCCGACCGAATGCCGCCAACGCTTTTTTCCGGCGCCAGCAAGGTCAGGCCCTGCTCGGTCGGCAACTCCACATTGATGCTCAGACGGTCCGCATAGCGGCCAGCCGCAGCCAGCAGCTCGGGCGCGGCGTCGGGAATGGTCTTGAGATGGATGTAGCCGGCAAAACGATGCACCTCGCGCAACTGCCGCGCCACTTCCACCAGCTGTTCCATGGTGTAGTCGGAGTTGCGGATGATGCCGCTGGACAGGAACAGGCCTTCGATGTAATTGCGCTTGTAGAAATCCAGCGTCAGCGTGACCACTTCTTCAGGCGTGAAGCGCGCGCGGCGCACATTGCTGGACACGCGATTGACGCAGTAAGCGCAGTCAAAGATGCAGAAGTTGGTCAGCAATATCTTCAGCAGCGACACGCAGCGGCCATCGGGCGTGTACGAGTGGCAGATGCCCATGCCCTCGGTACTGCCGATCCCGCCGGTACCGAGCGAATTGCGCTTGTTCGCCCCACTGGAGGCGCACGAGGCATCGTATTTGGCGGCGTCGGCGAGGACGGCGAGCTTGTCGAGGATTTTCACGCGGGCAGCATGCAGCCAGGGCGTCTCAGCCTATGAGACTGCACCGCAGCAGATCGTGAATGCTTCAGAGCGCTGCGGGGCAGCGGTGATGCCTCAACGCTGCGGTGTTGTAGTGATGCCTCAGCACTGAGGTGTTGTAGTCATGCCTCAGCACTGCGGTGTTGTGGTGATGCCTCAACACTACGGTGCCGCGGTGATGTCGTCAGCGCTGCGGTACGGCCGAATGCGCTTATCGCTGCGGCGTAGCACTACTGCACCCAACGCTGCGGCACGGCAGTCACGCCGTTACCGCCGTGTGTCAAAGTGCCGCCCTTAGTGCTCCAGTGCCGCCGCGTTAGCGGCACTGCCTTCACAACCCGATCAAGCGGCAATCGCGGCATCACCGTCGAAGCGATATAGATCCATCGCCAGAAAGCCCAGGTCGATCCCGGCATCGATCCGCTGCGCGCCGAGTTGGTCGCCACCGGCCGCACCCATCGCGACATAGAGCGGCAACAGGTGCTCGTCGCTGGGATGCGCGCGCTCGGCATACGGCGCCTGTCGGCGATAGTCGAGCAGCGCGGGGATGTCGTTTTCCAGCAGTTTGCGCTCGGTCCATTCGATGAAGGGGCGCACATACGGCGCCTCGCGCTCCACGCTATACCCGTGGCGAAAATCGTGCAGGTTGTGGGTGATGCTGCCCGAGCCGATCACCAGCACGCCGTCGTCGCGCAGCGGTGCCAGCGCGCGCCCCACCGCAAACTGGTGGGCAGGGCCGAGTTCGGGCTGGATCGACACCGACACCACCGGGATGTCGGCCGCCGGGTACAGCAAGCGCAGCGGCACCCACACGCCGTGATCGAAGCCGCGTTGCGGGTCCAGCTGCGGATGCAGGCCGGCCTGTTCCAGGCGGCGGGTGATCTGCTGCGCCAGCGCAGGCTCCCCGGGCGCGGGATACTCCAACTCGTATAACGGCGCAGGAAAACCGCCGAAGTCGTGAATCGTCGCCGGCCGCGCGGCAGCGCTGACCAGCGGGCGACGGCCCAGCCAGTGCGCGGTGGCGACGACGATCGCGCGCGGCCGTGGCAGCAGCTGCCGCAGTTCTTCCAGGCGCAGCCCGACCTGGCCAGGCTGCAACGCCGTCATCGGCGATCCATGCGAGATGTACAACGATGGCATGCGGCTCATGCGTGTCTCCTTATATGACAGGCTTCAAAATGACAGGCTTCAGCGCGCCGGCTTCAGCGCAAGCGCGCCATCGCCCAGCAGCGACTGCACGATCAGTAACACCGCCCACAGCGCCGGATACTCCCAACCGCCACCCGGGTTGGAGAAACCGAACCCGTTGGCGCCATGCACGCTGACGATGGTGCCCAGCAGCAGCGGCACGCCGAGCAGCGCCACCCAGCGTGCGTAAAGGCCCAACAGCAACGCCAGGCCCAGGCCGAGTTCCAGCGCCATGCTGAGATAGGC
This sequence comes from Xanthomonas sp. WHRI 8932A, assembly GCF_035012785.1. NCBI lineage: Bacteria > Pseudomonadati > Pseudomonadota > Gammaproteobacteria > Lysobacterales > Lysobacteraceae > Xanthomonas > Xanthomonas sp. WHRI 8932A. The sequence continues at coordinate 178,208 of NZ_JAYGQQ010000011.1, read as the reverse complement.
CAGCGCGGCGGGCAGGCCGAGCGACTGGAAGTAGCCCACGGTGCCGGCCGGGGTGAACACCAACAGCTTGGTCAGACCATGCACCAGAAACAGGGCGCCCAGGCTGATACGCAGCAGTGCCGCGCCGTAGGCAGCAGTCCCAGGCGGTGCGAGGTGGGTGGACATGACGGGCACTCCGTTGAGGACCCACACAGCCTATTACTTACTAAAATCTGATAAATACATCGGATTCGGATAATTTATTGCAACCAAAGAAACAATCGGAACGGCCATGGATACCCTCGATGCGATGCGTGTGTTCACCGCGGTGGCCGAACGCAGCGGCTTCAGCGCCGCCGCCGATGCGCTGGACCGTTCCACCGCCAACGTCACCCGCCAGGTCGCCGCGCTTGAACAACGCCTGGGCACGCGCCTGCTCAACCGCACCACGCGCCGGGTCAGCCTGACTAGCGCCGGCACGGCGTACTACCAGCGTTGCCTGCAGTTGCTGGCCGATCTGGACGACCTGGAAGCCACCATCGGCGCGCAGGCGCTGGAGCCGTCCGGTGTGCTGCGAGTCAATGCGCCGGTGAGCTATGGGATCGAGCGTCTGGGCGCGCTGCTGCCCGGCTTTCGCGCACGCTACCCGCAGGTGGAGCTGGACCTGTCGCTGACCGATCGCCTGGTCGATATGGTCGAAGAAGGCTTCGATGTGGCCATCCGCATCACCCGCCAGCCGGCGCCGATGCTGATCGCGCGGCAACTGGGCAAGGTTCGGCTGCTGCCCTGCGCAGCGCCGGCGTATCTGGCGCGCGCCGGTACGCCGAAGCATCCGTCCGACCTGGCCGGCCACGAATGTCTGCTGTACCAATACTCGCCCAGCGGCGACGAGCTGCGCTTCCATGGCCCGGACGGCGATGTCGATGTACGCATCCACGGCGGGCTGCGCGCCAACAACGGCCACGTGCTCAATGCGGCGGCGCTGGCCGGCCAGGGCATCGTGATGCAACCGGACTTCCTGGCCGATGCGCATATCGCCAGCGGTCGCCTGCTGCGCATCCTGCCCGACTACCAACTCGGCGAGATCGGCATCTTTGCGGTGTACGCCAGCCGCAGCCATCTGGCGCCGAAGGTGCGCAGCTTCATCGACTACCTGCTCGAATGCCTGGCCGAGCCGGCGGCCGGCTAAGCGCGGTCGGCAACACGCGTCAGCTATCGTCGGTTGGTGTGGCAGCGCGCCTGGCACACGCCGCACCTAGCGCCGGCGACTGGCTAAAGCGGCGGCCGGCAACACGCGTCAGCAATCCTACGTTGGTGTGGGTGGCGCGCTCAGAACCAGGACATGTGAGCACAGAACGCCGGCTGCGCCTGCCCGGTGGCTGTGCAGTGGTTGTATTGGCCGCCCCAAGCGGCCGCGGCAACAGTTCGTCCCGCACGTGGTCATTCATCTGTCGCGGCTGGTGTGCGCACAATCGGCCTCCCTCGTTCAGCAGGAGCGTCCATGAGCAAGATCGCCATCGTGTATTTCAGCGGCTACGGCCACACCGTCAAGCAGGCCGAAGCCGTGCATGCAGGGGCCGCCAGTGTCGGCGAGGCCACGCTGTACCGCATCGACCAGGACGGCAAACTGCCCGACGACGCCTGGGAGGCGATCGGCGCAGCCGACGCGATCATCTACGGCAGCCCCACCTACATGGGCGGGCCGGCCTGGCAGTTCAAGAGGTTTGCCGACGACAGCTCCAAGCCGTGGTTTGCGCAGGCATGGAAGGACAAGGTCGCCGCCGGCTTCACCAACTCGGCCTCGGTGAACGGCGACAAGTACGCCACCATCCAGTATTTCTGGACCTTGTCGCAGCAGCACGGGCAGGTCTGGGTCGGCACCGGTCTGCCGCCGTCCAACACCAAGGCGCACGGGCCGCAGGACATCAACTGGACCGCCGGTTGGGGCGGCGCGCTGGCAATCTCGCCCTCGGACGCATCGCCGGACGAAGCCCCGCGCAGCGGCGATCTGGAAACCGCAAGGCTGCTTGGCAAGCGCGTCGCCGAGTTTGCCAACAAGCTCAAGGGCTAAGGCCACCATCGCAGCGCCCGCGCGTTTGGGCCGGCTTGAGGCGGCCCGATACGCGCGGGCGTTGGTTTGTTTAACGATGCGGTTGCAGGCGTGGCGCCGAGAGAACGCGTGCAGGTTGGCCGATGTCGTTGGCATTGACTGCGTCGTGTGACCACTGGCGGATCGCTGGGGCTGCGCGCACTGCACTCAGTGATACCTAAAGCGCGTGGCAATGCGAGATCGTGCCGTGCGTCGACAACAGCATGATGTTCCGCAACATCGCACGCGCAGTCTTCGGCACCAGGCCAAGCCAGGCTGCCGATGGCGGCGTCGGCAACACGTCGCGCGCGATGGGCGATACGGCAAGCGCAACGAGACGCAGACGCTGTGTGTCGCCAAAGGTCATCGAATGCTGCAGCAAACGCTGTTTACTACGCGACGCTGTCGTGTCATCAGTGCCTTCAACAACTGGACCCTTGCTCAGCGCATCCGCTGTTAAATCCGTGGAAACTGCACAGCGCTGCAATTCCAAAGAAAAAAAGCATCGCCCCCCACTCACCGGCCTCAAGCATTCGCGCGTGGGCCACATCGCGCTAACGCACGCCGCGCCACTCTCCCCGCCTACCTCGCTGCACGGAGCTTCCCCCACCATGCAAACCCGCACACTTGGCCGTTCCGGCCCCACCGTTTCCGCACTCGGCCTCGGCTGCATGGGCATGAGCGCGTTCTATGGCGACCGCAGCGATGAGGCTGCGTCGATCGCGGTGATCCATCGCGCGCTCGACCGCGGCATCAGCCTGCTCGACACCGCCGACATGTATGGCCCGCACACCAATGAAGTGCTGGTGGGCAAGGCAATCGCATCCCGCCGGCACGAGGTGTTTCTGGCCACCAAATTCGGCATCAAGCTCGATCCCAACGACCCGTCGGTGCGCGGCATCGATGGCAGCCCCGCCTACGTGCAGTCCGCCTGCGAGGCCAGCCTGCGCCGTCTTGGCGTGGAGCACATCGATCTGTATTACCAGCACCGCGTGGATCCCAACGTGCCGATCGAAGACACGGTCGGTGCGATGGCGCGTCTGGTCGAACAGGGCAAGGTGCGCTTTCTCGGGCTGTCGGAAGCGGCCGCAGCCACCATCCGCCGCGCGCATGCCGTGCACCCGATCACCGCGGTGCAGACCGAATACTCGCTGTGGTCGCGCGAGCCGGAAGACAACGGCGTGTTCGCCACCGTGCGCGAGCTCGGCATCGGTTTCGTGCCGTACTCGCCGCTGGGCCGCGGTTTTCTCACCGGCGCGTTCTCATCGCCCGACGACTTCGACGCGGATGATTACCGCCGGCATTCGCCGCGTTTCCAGGGCGACAACTTCACCCGCAATTTGCAGTTGGTGGAGCAGGTCAAGGCGATCGCCACCGACAAGGGCATCACACCCGGGCAACTGGCACTGGCCTGGGTACTGGCGCAGGGCCAGGACCTGATCCCGATCCCCGGCACCAAGCGTGCGGCATATCTGGACGAGAACATCGCCGCGCTGGAGGTGGCACTGATGCCCGACGAACTGGCGCGCATCGATGCGATTTTCCCGGCGCAGGCTGCGGCCGGCACGCGTTACCCCGAAGCGATGATGGGCGCGGTCAACCGCTGAGCCATAACCGCGAGACCGCAGCAATCGCTGCGGTCTCGCGCTGGGCGACTGAAAGCGTCTGTGCACAGCGCCGGCACGAAGAAATACGAGCGACAGACATGCGCGCCTCGCCCCGACGGCCACGTCCAGCCGAGCACGCTATGGCTGTGCCGATCGCATGCACTCACGCCATCGCACCACCGGTGCTTGCACACTCGGCGCATCGTCGCTCACACCACGTCCCATGCTGTCCTTCGTGATTCCCGCGCATAACGAGGCTGCACTGATCGGCGAAACGCTGCAGTGCCTGCATGCCTGCGCACAGGCGATGCACCTGGACTACGAAGCGATCGTGGTGGCCGATGCTTGCGAGGACGACACCGCACGCATTGCGCGCGACAACGGAGCACAGGTGCTGGAGGTAGAGCTGCGGCATATCGCTGCCACCCGCAATGCGGGCGCGCAGGCCGCACAAGGCGAGCGCCTGCTGTTTCTGGATGCCGATACCTTGATCAACCCGCAGGTTGTCGGCGCCGCACTGGCCGCGCTGGAGGCCGGCGCGGTGGGCGGCGGTGCGCAGGTGCATCTGCAGGGCGACCGGGTGTGGTTCGAACGTGCAGCGCAGGCTGCGTTTGGCTGGTTCTTTCGCGTTACCGGCATCGCGCCCGGCTGCTTTCTGTTCTGCACGCGCGTGGCCTTCGTCAGCGCGGGCGGCTTCGACACGCGGTACTACGCCGGCGAAGATGTGGCCTTGAGCCGTGCACTGGCACGCTGCGGGCGCTTTGTGATCCTGCGCCAGACCGTGCACACATCAGACCGCAAGCTGCGCAGTTTTTCCAAGCGCGAGCACCTGGGCTTGCTGCTGCGTTTCCTGTGGCGTGGGCGCCGCATGCTGCAGACCCGCGACGCGCTGGGTTTTTGGTATCAGCGACGGCGCTGAACCGAGCGTGTCCACAACGCGCCAGGATGCATAGGCGCCTGCCCTCAAATCGGGACGTGGCACCGCATGCCACTTACACTGCGGTCCTTGTTTCTGTTTCCGAGTTGCGCCGCATGGCTTCTTTGCACCGCCCTGTCCTGATCGCTGCCATGGCTGCTGCGGCATTGACCACTGCAGCCTGTCACCGCGATGGCGCGGCACCAGCGGCCGACACCCGCACCACGCCCGCCCCCAGCACGCCCAAGCTCGGTGATTTCGGCTTCGATATGGCAGGCATGGATCGCAGCGTGGCGCCGGGCAACGATTTCTTCAGCTACGCCAGCGGCAACTGGGTCAAGACCACGCAGATTCCCGACGACCGCTCCAGCTTGAACAGCTTCGTCAGCATCGCCATCGACACCGAGCGCCACAGCCGCGACATCATCGAAGGCGCCGCCGCCAACGACCGCGTCACCGGTGAGGACAAGCAGATCGGCGACTATTACGCCGCCTATATGGACGAAGCCAGCATCGAGACCAAGGGCGTGCGGCCGGTGCAGCCGGAGCTCGACGCCATCGCGCAGCTGGAAGACAAGCAGGCGCTGGCACGCACCCTGGGTGGGCAGCTACGCGCCGATGTGGACCTGCTCAACTCGACGAATTTCTACACCGACCGTCTGTTCGGCCTGTGGGTCTCGCAGGATCTGCACAACCCCGGCCGCTATGCGCCGTACCTGGTGCAAGGCGGCCTGGGCATGCCCGAGCGCAGTTTCTACCTGGACGGCGGGCGCATGGCGCGGCTGCGCGATGCCTACCGCGCCCACATCGTCAAGTTGCTGGAACTGGCCGGCATCGACGATGCTCCGGCCAAGGCCGAGCGCATCCTGGCACTGGAAGTCGCAATCGCGCGCGTGCACGCCACGCCCGAGCAGACCAACAACGTGCAGGCGGGCGCAAATGCCTGGAAACAGGCCGATTTTGTGCGGAACGCTCCCGGCCTTGACTGGCCGCTGTTCTTCGATGCCGCCGGTCTGAAAGCGCAACAGGACTTCATCGTGTGGCAGCCGCAAGCCGTGCGCGGGTTGTCGGCGTTGGTGCAGTCCGAGCCGCTGCAGACCTGGAAGGACTATCTGCGTTTTCGTGCGCTGGATCGTGCATCGCCGTATCTGTCCAAGGCGTTTGCCGATGAGCAGTTTGCGTTCTACGGCACCACCCTGGAAGACACGCCGCAACAACGCCAACGCTGGAAGCGTGGGATCGATGCCACCAACGCCGCCTTGGGCGAAGCGGTCGGCAAGCGCTATGTGCAGAAGTACGTCAGTGCGCAAACCAAGACCCGCGTCGAAGAGATGGTCAAGAACCTGATCGCTGCATTCGGCAAGCGCATCGATGCGCTGGAGTGGATGACGCCGGAGACCAAACAGCACGCCAAGGCCAAGATCGCCGGATTGACCGTGGCGGTGGGCTACCCGGACAGCTGGCGCGACTACAGCGCGCTCGACGTACGTCGCGACGATGCGCTGGGCAACGTGGAACGCGCCGGCCTGTTCGAGTATCGCCGCAACATCGCCAAGCTGGGCAAGGCGGTCGATCATCGCGAGTGGTACATGCTGCCGCAGGAGGTCAACGCGTTGAATGTGCCGCTGGAAAATCGCCTGCTGTTCCCGGCCGCGATTCTGCAACCGCCGTTCTTCGACCCAGCCGCCGACGATGCGGTGAACTACGGCGCGATCGGCGCGGTGATCGGGCATGAGATCAGCCACAGTTTCGACAACACGGGCGCACTGTTCGACGAACACGGCGAGCTGCACAACTGGTGGACGCCGCAGGATCTGAAGAAATTCGAGACCGCCGGCAATGCGCTTGCCGCGCAGTTCGGCGCGTACAAGCCGTTTGACGATCTGGCGGTTAACGGCAAGCTGACGCTGGGCGAAAACATCGCCGACGTCGCCGGCCTGGCCACCGCGTACGATGCGTACCAGCTGTCGCTGCAGGGCAAGCAGCCGCAGACCATCGATGGCTTCAGCCCGGATCAGCGCTTCTTCCTCGGCTTTGCGCAAGCCTGGCGCGGCAAGTACCGCGACGCCGCACTACGCAACGCCGTGCTCACCGATGTGCACGCTCCCGGACGCTTCCGCGCGCAGACCGTGCGCAATCTGGATGCGTGGTACCCGGCTTTCGATGTGACGCAGGACCAACAGCTGTATCTGGCGCCCGAGCAGCGGGTCAAGATCTGGTAAGTGTTGGTGCCGGTCGTGAAGCGGTGATGTAACCACAACTGTCAGCGTGCCTGCCATCATCGGACGGTCATACTGCTCAATCGGCCATCGCCCACAACGCGGCCCGTGTAGTGGGTTGCAGTGTCGGCCTGATGTCGGCCCGACATGCCTGGCGTTGTCGCCCCACGCGCGCTGTTGCCTCACCCAAACGCATCTCTCGTTGGGAGAGGGTCTTCGCTGCCGATTGCTCTTTACTGGCGTTGTCGCCCCACGCGCGCTGTTGCCTCACCCAAACGCATCTCTCGGGGGAGAGGGTCTTGGCTGCCGATTGCTCTTTACATGCAGGTCAATCACCGCGAGAGAAAACGTTGCAGGCCGCTCGCTCGGGCACGCCGCAGGTCAAATCGCTGCGTGAGACAAACTTGGTGCCGGATGCGCAGACACATCGCAGGTCATTCACTGCAGGATTGATCGGTTATTGCAGCCTTGCGAGAAGGCGCCGCAGACAAGCCCCTCTCCCACCGGGAGAGGGGTTGGGGTGAGGGTCGGTAGTCGTGGCGATGTAACCGCACCCGCAGCACCATGCAGCACTAAACCAGTACGCAAGCCACACACAAATCCCACCTGCCAAACCGCTACTCAGGCCACTGCAGCAACGTCGCCGGTTCCAACTGCATGCGCCGGCAGGCACGGGCCGATAAGCCGTCGCGCAACGCGGTGCGGAACAACGGCGACAGGCTACGCAGCAGGCGGGCGGATGCGCGTGCCTGTGCGCGCTGGGTGGTGGTGCGGCCCAGCATGTCGCTGGCCCAGCCCGGCAACAACGCAGTGCCGGCACCGAGGAACACGCCGCGCGACAGCCCTGCCGCAGGCACCGGCAGCTGGATGCTGGTGAGGATGTCGAGCACCTCGCGCGAGCGTGCGTCCATGCGCAGCTCGCCGCGCACCGACGCAAAATACGCCTCCACCGCGGCCTCGCTGGCGGGCACATCGGTCGCGCCGAGGGCTTCGGCCACGCGTCGCGCTTCGTCGTAGTAGCGGTCGGCAATTGCGTCCGGTACATCACGGCAATAGCGCCGGCAGCCCTGCAGAAACCCGTAGGCTTCGGTGACATGCACCCAGGTCAGCAGCGCAGGATCGTTGGCCTCGTACGGCACGCCGTCGGCGGTTTGGCCGCGGATATGCGAATGGATACGCCGCACGCGCGCGATCAGCTGTTCGGCTTCGGCCTGCGGCGCGTAGGTCGTGCCGGCGACGAAGTTAGTGGTGCGCCGCAGCCGACCGACCAGATCGGCTCGGAAGTTGGAGTGATCGTAGACCCCGGCCAGCGCGCGCGGGTGCAACAGTTGCAGCATCAATGCGCACAACCCGCCGGACAACATGCCGGGAAATTCGGAGTGCACGCGCCAGGTGACGCTGTCGGGCCCGAAAATGCCGGGATCGCCGAGCGGCTGATCGTATTCGATGGTGCTCTGGCCACGCGGAAACGCGCCCAGCACCCAGCGGCGGATCTGTTCGGCGGCGGGGGCAGTGAGGGTACGCAGGACGGCTGACATGCCACCATGATACGGATGCGCCTGCACGATCACGTCAGTGCGGGACTACCCTCCCACAGCTGCCTCATCCACCGGTCAGCCACAGCGACGCGCCGTCGTTCTTGTTTAGCCAGCTGCGGGGGCGCAGCGCCCGCACTTGGAGCCACCATCACCTAATAGCGCAGTCGTCAGGTGGACGCGGACGGCGCGGGCGAGCCGTCTCGTCCGCAGGGGAGTTCCGATGATGAGCACCGGCCGCGCCCACCCCGAGGCCGCGCCGTCGTTTTGGTAGCCGCGTGCCCACCCCCGCCGACGCGTCCCGATCCCCAGCCTGGCTAAGCCAAGTCACGCGCGGGATCGCCGCAGTAGCAAGTGTGCAGTGCAACAAGAGTGGCGATGCAATGCGCGCGCGATGCCATGGCATTGCAGACAAACCGCCTGAATTCAGCGTTTTGTGCGCAAGTGCGCAACTTTGCGCGGCCACAGGTTCGCCGCAGGCATTGCCATGCACAGCGAAAGTGCTAGAACTAGAGCCGTCCGACCTTGTCATGCAGCGCAAGGCGCGTCGGTCGCTCCAGGGCACCAGCAACCGCCGGTGCAGCAAGTCGTTCGTACCAGTCATCCGTTAGGAGCTTGTCATGATCGCTTTGTTTCAGGGTTTAGGCCTGCTATTGCAGGACAACGCACTCCATCGACGCTCCTTCGACGAGCAGGTCGTCTACTGGCGCGACAAGACCGACACGCAGCTCGACGAAGAGCTCGATCTGCTCAAGGTGGCCAAGAAGCAATGGGTGATCGCCTCGATCATCGGCTGGCAGGCGATTTCGCTGGTGCTGCTCGGCGTGATCACGCATCAGCTGTGGCAGAACGACTACCACCTGACCTTTAGCCGCGTGGTGATCATCTTTACCTCGTGGGCGTCGATCCTGTTCATCATGTGGTACATCGCCGATCTGTTCGATCACAGCGCCGGTTTCGAGCGCTGGTTGCGCGCCTTCAACAGCCGCGCGCGGGTGGCGCCGGATGCAGACTCGGTCGAGTGCGTTGCCGACGCGCTGGACATGACGCGTCGCTACCCGGAAGTGCTGCACTACAAGCAGGAAGTGACCTCCAAGCGCGAACTGCGCCACGAGGACATCGTCAATATGCGTGAGATGGGCCGCCTGCGCCGCTACACCGAATTGCTGCGCGACCTGGACCGCTTCGATGGCGCACCACGGTTGGTCGTCAACGCCTAAGCGACCAGCGCACCGCTGCAGCGATGGATGTTGCTGCAGCACGCCGTGGGTAGACGGTGACTACTCCAAACAAGAACGGCCGGTGCGCAGTGCACCGGCCGTTTTTTATGTCATCGGATCGTGGCGAATATTCCAGTGCGATCGGCTGGCAACGTCATCGCAGGCGGGAACCCCGCTACGATCAAGCTCCATCTGCACTATCTGCTGCGCGCAGCGGTCTCCAACCCGCATTCCGCTGACACGCCCCACTCAAGCCCGCGCCACCGCCTGCTCCACCGACGGGGTGCGCCAGCCGCTGCGGACGCCCCAGATGTAGAACACCACGCCGACTGCGGCGACCACCGCCAGGTCGGTACCGTAGCTGAGGTAGCCATGGCCGCCGAAATCGCTGCTGCCGGCCCAGGACAGCAGCGCAATGATCGGCAGGTAGCAGATCATCCAGGCCGCGCCCTTGAGATTGCGGCGCAGATCCGGCCAGCCCTGCTTGGCCTGGTAGTAGCAGTACACCGGCAGCGCCACGACCATCAGCAGGATGATCTCGCCGGTCAGCGGCCAGCGCGCCCAGTACAGCAGCTCGGTCGCCATCACGAACGCGACGCCGGCCAGCACCGGCAAGGCGGCGATGCGCAGCGGGCGATGCAGTTCCGGCGCGTGGCGACGCAGCGCCATCGCACTGATCGGCCCGGTGAGATAGGAAATGATCGTCGCCACCGAGATCACCGCCGCCAGCGTGCCCCAGCCGCGGAAGAAGAACAGGAACACGAACGACACCGCCAGGTTGAAGAACATCGCCATGCGCGGCACGCCCCACACCGGGTGCAGCTTGCCCAGCGCGGCCGGCATGGTGCCGTTCTTTTCCATGCCATAGACCATGCGCGCGGTGGTGGCGGTGTAGGTGATGCCGGTGCCGCTGGGGCTGACGAACGCATCGATGTACAGCAGCATCGCCAGCCAATGCAGGTTGACGATGATGGCCAGCTCGGCGAATGGCGAGCGGAAATCGATGCCGTGCCAGCCGGCCTTGGCCAGCAGATCCGGCGGCACCGCGCCGATATAGGCCACCTGCAGGATCACATAGACCACCGTGGCCAGCGCGATCGAGCCGAGCACCGCGAACGGAATGCTGCGGCCCGGGTTACGTGCCTCGCCGGCCAGATTCACCGGGCTCTGGAAGCCGTTGAAGCTGAAGACGATGCCTGCGGTGGCTACCGCAGTGAGCACTGCCGCCAGGTCGATCACGTGGGCATCGCCATGGATGCCGACGCTGAAGTTTTCGCTGTGGAAGCCGCTGGCGATCAAGGCCACGCCGGTCGCCGCCGGCACCACCAGCTTGAACACGGTGATCAAGGTGTTGGAGCGCGCAAACAGCTTGACGCTCCAGAAATTGAGGAAGAAATACACCAGCACCAGCACCGCCGAAATCAGCAGCCCGGGCACCGACAACTCGCCAGCTCCGCCAGGTGCCTGCACATACAGACCCTGCGCCCAGGCCCACGGCCAGGAGGCCATGTACTGCACCGAGGCTTCGGCTTCGACCGGGATGACCGAAACGATCGCGATCCAGTTCGCCCAGCCGGCGATGAAGCCCACCAACGAGCCGTGCGAGTAATGGCTGTAACGCACCATGCCGCCGGATTCGGGGAACATCGCGCCCAGTTCGGCGTAGGACAGCGCGATGGTGGTGATGATCGCCGCACCCAGAATCCAGGCCCAGACGGCGCCCGGACCGGCCAGCCCAGCCGCGCGCCAGGCGCCGAACAACCAGCCGGAACCAATGATCGAGCCCAGCCCGGTAAGCATGAGCGCAAAAGGGCCGACGTCGCGGCGCAACGAATGTTCGGACATGAAAAGCCTGACAGTGAGGGCGCCGCAAACCGGCAACAAGCCGACAATGATCGCAGAAGCGGCCGCTTGTCGTCAGTGCGTATTCAGGCTCTACGCGACGCCGCGATGCGACGGCGCGCGCACCCGTGCGCCCGTCGCAGTTGTTGCTTGCACTACGCAACACTGCCGCGCTGCCGCGCTGCCACGCTGCCACGCGCCGCGGCTTACCCGTGGCACTCGGCAGCGGGCACGCTGCGGTCCACGCAGGTGTGGGCTGCCGCCGGAAGACCGCGCAGCGCGCGAACCTGACCGGGCAGCAGCGCAAAGCTGTCCAGCGTCTTGCGCGCACACACCGGCGCCGGCGTGCCGCCGCTGGCCGTGGCGGCGGTCGTGGCAGCCGGGCACTGCTCTTCATAGATCAGGTAATGGCACTGGCCGCTGCTGCTGGCCAGGCAATGCACATTGGTCTCGGCGTCGGTGACCAAGGTTTTGCTGAAAAGCACGTCGCGGCCATCGCTGGTGGCGCGGGTGATCGAAGTGGTGCCGTTGCGTTCGTGGCAGCCGGCCAGGGCGAGCAGGCAATACACCAGGGAGGCGATCAGGCGCATGGAAGCAGTCCTTTCTTGTCGATGCGGTATGGGGGAGACGGGGGATTACATGCCGCGGAACAGGGTCATGAACGGCTGGCTGACGGTGAGCGTTTCGCTGCGCCCGCGCAGGGCCAGCCGGCCCTTGCCGGTGTCGTCGCGCACTACCGAGGCCACCGCCTTCATGTTGACGATGGTGGAGCGGTGGATCTGCTTGAACACCTGCGGGTCGAGCACATCGAGCAACTCGCGCAGCGGGGTACGCAGCAGCGCCTCAGCGCCGGCCGTCATCACCGTGGTGTATTTCTGATCGGCCTGGAAATACGCCACCTCATCCAGTGCGATCAGACGCGTCTCGCGGCCGCTGGTGGCGGTGAGCCAGGCCAGTGGTGGCGCCACGCCGGGCGCTGCCGGGCGTGCAGAGAGACGCTGCAAGAGCGCTTCCAGCAGGCTGCCGTCCGGCTGACCGGCGGCGGCGCGTTGCTGCACGCGTTGCCAGGTGGCCTGCAGACGTTCGCGGTTGATCGGCTTGAGCAGGTAGTCCACCGCACCGTGTTCGAACGCATCGATGGCGTACTGATCGTAGGCGGTGACGAACACCACCTGCGTGCGCGGGCTGACCTCGCGCATCGCGCGTGCCACCTCGATGCCGGTGAGGCCGGGCATGCGGATATCCAGAAACACCACATCCGGCTGCTGAGTGGCGATGGTCTCCAGCGCGCTGGCGCCGTCTTCGCATTCGCCGACTACCTGCAGTTGCGGGCATACCTCGGCCAGCAGCGCGAGCAAGGATTGCCGCAGCAGCGCCTCGTCTTCGGCAATCACCGCACGTAGCGCGCTCACGCCTGCACCTGCTCGGTGGTGGTGGCGGCGTCAGGCAGCGGCGGCGGGCGCGGCGCGGCCGGTTGCGCCGGCAAGGGCAGCGTGAGCGTGGCCGCCACGCCGCTGGGGAAATTGGACACGATGGCAAAGCTGGCGGTGCCGGCATAGATCAGCTGCAGCCGCTCGCGCAGATTCTTCAGCCCGATGCCGGTGCCGTGGCTATGGGTGTTGAACCCCTGGCCGTCGTCGGCCACGGTCAGCGTGGCCTGGTGCTCGTCCAGGCGGCGCGCCAGGATCCACACGGTACCGCCGCCGGGCTTGGGCTCCAGTCCATGTTTGATGGCGTTTTCCACCAGCGTCTGCAACATCATCGACGGCACCTGCAGGCCGCGCAGCTCGTACGGCACTTCCACCTGCAGCGCCAGCCGCGCGCCCATGCGGATGCGCAGGATTTCCAGATACGCCTGGGTGCGTTCGAGTTCTTCGCCCAATGTGGAAGTGGCATCGTCCGCGCTGGGCAGCGAGCGGCGCAGGTACTGGATCAAGTGGCCGATCATGATGTCGGCGCGCGGCGGATCGGTGCGCGCCAATACCTGGGCGCTGGCCAGCGTGTTGTAGAGAAAGTGCGGCTCCACCTGCGCATGCAGCAGGTTCAAGCGCGCCACGGCCAGTTCCTTCTCCATCACCGATTGCTCGGCGGCAGCCTGCTCGTCGCGACGCTGCTCACCGACCCGGCGCACCACCGCGCGATTCATCGCTTCGGCGTTCTCGAAGTTACTGCCTTCGTCCACCGCAAACAGGTCCACCCAGGCGCCGGCATCGGGCTCGCACAACACGGTGACGCTGCTGGTGCCCTGCCCCGGCGCAATCGTTACCAGCACCTGGTTATGGGTGATGGCAAAGCGCGCAAACAGATTCCAGCGCGAAGGCTTGCGGCCTGCGTATGGGTCGAAGCGGCGGATCTTGGCACGGATCAGCAGGCTGCCCGGCGCGCATTCGACATCCTGCACGCGAGGCAGCGCACGCACTGCCTCTTCCACCACAGCAAAGCTGGCCTGCGCCTCCAGCGGCACTTCGATCTGGCGGCGCTGACGCGTAGACAAGGTGTCGTGGTCCAACCGTCCGGCGATCAGGCGGACGCGCCGCACATGGGTGATCGCGCTCATCAACGCCAACGTCAACAGCACCATGCAGATCAGGCCGAAGAACGCGCCGGTAGAGCCGAACAGCTGCGCCCACATGCTGCCCGCCACCACCAGCGCGGCAGCCCAGGCGAACACGATACGCACGATCAGAAAGACGCTGGCAGACACGGTAGGGACTCGTCGGAGATGGGACGGGAGCGAGCATAGCCGGCACGTGCCGCTGCGAAAGCCCTGGGCGACGAATGGCCGTCAGCGCTACCTCAAGTGCCGGGATCGCAGGACGAAACCCGACCTGGCTGGTCGGCAGGCCAAGCCCTGCGCGGTATGCTCGACACAGGCAAGCAACAGACCGCTTGCCTGGTTGCCGTAAGGCAGGCGGCCTAGCACGCTGTCGTGCCAGGTCGGCGTGCGTTGCCATCGGGTGGCCCCGCTGTGTTGCTGCGGGACGGCGGCGCGTCTTACATCGCAGTCGGTTGACCACCCTCCACACCACCGCGCAGGAGTCGCATGCACCGCCGTCATTTTTTGCACAGCGCAGGCCTTGCGCTTGCGGCCGCTTCGACCGGCAGTTGGGCTGCCACCGGCAAGGCGGCCATTGCGCCGTCCACACCGTTGCCGCCGCCCGATGCATTGCCGATTCCCTTCGCTGCCGCGCCTGCACTGACGCCGATGCGCGCATCGGTCGATCGAATCATCGCCATCGACGGCTGCACGCGGCCGTTCCGTGCGCAGGGTCCGCGCATCGAGGCAGAACGCATCGGACGCAAGACCGTGGTGCACAACTACGGGCACGGAGGCAGCGGTTGGTCGTTGTCGTGGGGCGCGGCCGAACACACGTTGCGACTGGTGCGCGCGGCCGATGCAAACGTGCGCGAGCTGGCAGTGATCGGCTGCGGCGCGATTGGGCTGACCACGGCGGTGGCAGCGCAACGCGCCGGCCTGCGCGTGCGCATTTATGCCCGCGAGCGGCTGCCGGACGTGCGCTCGTTCTATGCCACCGGCGTGTGGTCGCCGGATTCGCGCGTCTGCACCAGCGAGTACGCCACAGCCGATTTCAAGACGCGCTGGGAAGAGATGGCGCGGATCTCGTTTCGCCGATATCAGACCCTGCTTGGCTTACCCGGCGAGCCGATCGAATGGCGCGATGGCTATGCATTGTCGGATGTGCCGTTCGATCAACCGGTCACCTCGGCCGAGGCGCACGAACCAGACTACCCGCCACTGGAGCGCACGCTGCTGCACGACCTTGGCCCGCGCTCGCAAGCACTGACTGCCGGCAACCACCCGTTCCCGGTGCCGTTCGTGCGGCGCTACAGCCAGCTGACCTTCAACATCAGCGCATATGCGCGGCTGTTGCTGCAGGATTTTCTGCAGGCGGGCGGCGAGCTTTACACGCGCAGCTTCGACGATCCGCGTCAGTTTGCCGACCTGCGCGAAAAAATCGTGATCAACGCCACCGGCTACGGCGCGCGTGCACTGCTGGGCGACGACAGCGTGATTCCGGTGCGTGGCCAGACCGCACGCCTGATCCCGCAACCGGAGGTCACCTACGGTCTGGTCTGGCGCGGCCACAATCTCAATGTGGTGCCGCGTCGCGACGGGCTGCTGGTACAGGCGCAGGGCGCCAACGACTTCAATAATGCCGATGCAACTCCCGACCGTGCCGCAACCGAAGCGGCAGTGCGCACGCTGGCGCAGTTGTTTCCGAGGACCTGAGCCAAGCGGGTCGTCGCGGTGCTATGCACGGCGCCTTGAACGCCTCACCCATCGCCGAGCGAAGCATTCAAGGCGATGGCCAGTGCGGCATCGCCGTTGACCAGCGCGTCCCAGCGCAAGTCTACGCCCTTGCGTTTTCCTTTCTCGACCAGCTTCAACCCGTCGGGGTCGATGATCAACGTATATGCCTGGTCGCCGATCTGTAGCTCACGACGTAACGGTTTATCCAGCGGGGTCATAGGACATCTCGTGCAGGCGTGTGAACTGCGTTGTAGCGCATCCGTCTATGCCGCATGCACACACGCCACCGACATGCATGCCATCGCCGATACGTTGCCTGCGCATGGCCTGTCGTTATCTCAGTAAGACGGCATCCGTAGTAATGCCGCGTCGCATCTGTACAGCCCGATGCAGGCGACCGCGATGCACGCACGCTCACGTAGAAACATCTGTCCGCCAGCTCTTGGCGTGCTCTAACGCGCGCCCACGTGAGCGATGCGTGCACGCACTCGTTACGGCACAGGCCGCCATCGCATCGGGATCACCGTTTCCACCAATCGCGCTAACACTCGCAAGACTAGCTTAGCGATCACGCGGTAGGGCCTAAGGCCAGACGCCTTGGCCGGCTGGCTAATCACGTATCAGAAAACCATCGTGCCCGCGTTTGTCGAACGCGAGCAACCAAAACGCGTTAACGCCAGGCGGCGAACGCGACATTTCAAACCTCTGACCAATAACGGGAGCCACCCATGGCGATCAAGACGATCGAAGAACTTTTCATCCACGAGCTGTCGGACATCTATAGCGCCGAAAAGCAACTCACCAAATCGCTACCGCGTCTGGCACGTGCGGCGACTGAGCCGAAATTGAAAAACGCGTTCGAAACCCATCTGGAAGAAACCCAGGGTCAGATCGAGCGGATCGACCAGGTGGTCGAGGTGCTGGGCATCAAACTCAAGCGCATCAAGTGCGCGGCGATGGAAGGCCTGGTGGAAGAAAGCCGCGAAGTGATCGATGAAATCGAAGCCGGCCCCGTGCGCGACGCCGCACTGATCGGTGGCGCACAGAAGGTGGAGCATTACGAGATCGCTTCGTACGGCACCATTGCGGCAATGGCCAAGCAACTCGGCTACACCGATGCGCTGCCGCTGCTGCTGGCCACACTGGAAGAAGAAAAGGCCACCGACGAAAAGCTGACCCTGCTTGCCGAACAAGGCGGCAACCAGAAAGCAGCCAGGACCAGCAAGGCGGCTTGATCGACTATGCGGGGCGGCGCTATTGCTGGGACGGCACTGTGGATCAAGGACAGCACCGTACCGCCAGTGGAATCGGCCCGCGCTCGATACCACGGCACGCGCGCGCTTCAGCGAGCGTGCCGTGGCCGGGTTTGCCATTTGGCGGCGTAGCACGGCCAGGGTGCGGATCGTTCGGTGTCCATCGCTCTTCGTTTGGCGATAGAAACGCTTTACTGGACGATTCAATCGCTTGGCTGGCGTCACACAGCTCTTCGAGATTGACTGCAAACGTCCGTGGGTCATACCCAGCTCGTTTCCAGTATCTGCACAAAGTCACTATCTACC
The DNA here is from genome assembly GCF_035012785.1 of Xanthomonas sp. WHRI 8932A. Lineage (NCBI taxonomy): Bacteria > Pseudomonadati > Pseudomonadota > Gammaproteobacteria > Lysobacterales > Lysobacteraceae > Xanthomonas > Xanthomonas sp. WHRI 8932A. The sequence goes on along the minus strand of NZ_JAYGQQ010000011.1, from coordinate 160,969 downwards.
AATGCATAGCGCGGACAGGCGAGCTTCCGCACGAAGGGTGCTTCCATGTCCTGACACAGCACCACCTCGCCACGCGAAACCTTCGACTCCGAAGGGCGGTTATACGAGTAGGGCCACCGCTGAAGCATCGATGGGCTTGTACCTCTGGATGCACTTGCATCTGCACGCGCAGCGCCTCCGCATCGACACGACTGCTAACCATTACCAGATCGCAGACCCAGCACACCCAGTCAGAAGAGCACGACGGATCAGTGGTCGTCGGGTGGCGATGCTGTCGGCGATGCCTCGGGGTGCGGGTCGTCGGCCAGCTGCTGGGCACGCTCTTGCTCGCCCAGCTGGTTGAGCAATTCAGTGGCGGACTGATGCGCGTTACGCAGCGTCTCCATTGGCTTGGAGGTGTCGTTGCGCAAGGCATACAACGCAAAACCCATCACGTTGAGACGGTTACGCAACTGATGCAGCAGCTCGCGCTGCCGTCCCTGCAATGCAGCGTCCGTCACTACGCGTCCTTGTCGCTCAACCGGTTGTGCAGCGTCCGCACGCTGATCCCCAACTCGCGTGCCGCCGCCTTCTTGTTGAAGCGCGTCCGTGCCAGGGCCGATTCGATCATGGCGTCCTCGGCCTGACGCATGGTCCAGCCGGCCGGAATCAACAACCCTTCTTCGTCGGCCTGCGGCACGGTCTGCTCCACATCCGGCGCAGTCAGCAGATCGCCGTCCGAGCGCAGATACAGATAGTGGATGAACGAGCGCAGCTCGCGCACGTTGCCCGGCCAGGTGTGATACGCCAGATAGCGCAGCAGCGACTTGGTCGGCAGCTTGCGCTTGCCGTATTTGACGTTGAGTTCGTTGATCACGCGCAGCCCCAGCACCCGCGCATCGCCGCGGCGTTCGCGCAGCGCCGGCACCTGAATCGGGTACTCGTTGAGACGGTAGAACAAATCCTCGCGCAGCACCGCGTGCTCGCGCTGCACATGCTGATGCGTGGCCGCAACCACGCGCGCATCCAGCGCAATCTCTTCGTTGCCGCCAATACGCATGAAACTGCGCGATTCGATCGCCCGCAGCAGATAGACCTGCAACCGCTTGGGCATTTCGCCGATCTCATCCAGAAACAGCGTGCCATCGGCGGCCTGTTCTAGGAATCCGGCGTGACGACGGTCGGCGCCGGTGAAGCTGCCGCGCTCGTGGCCGAACAGCTGGCTGGCCAGCAACTCTTCCGGAATCGCGCCGCAGTTGACCGGCACGAAGCGACCGCGACGGCCGGACACCCGGTGGATGGCACGGGCGACCAGATCCTTGCCGGTGCCGGTCTCGCCGGTCACCAGCACATTCAAATCGGTCGGCGCCACGCGCACGATGTCCTTGCGCAACAGTACGATGCTGTCGCTATTGCCAATGATGCCCAGATTGCCCTGCTGCGCCTCACGCAGGCCACCCAGCACGCGCTCCAGGCGCTCCGGCGCGAACGGCTTGGTCAAGAACTCGCTGACGCCGAACTGCTGCGCGCGGCCCTGGGTTTCATAGGCGTAATCGCCCGACACCACCACGATCTTCGGTGTGTGGTCCGGGTCCAACCGTTCGATGAGATCGAAACCGCTGCCGTCGGGCAGGCCAACGTCCACGACCAATAGATCGGGGAAATTGCTGTCCAACCAACGGCTGGCTTCGCCAAGAGTGTGAATGCCCTTGGCACGGAAGCCGCTATCGGTGGCTAACTCCACCACCTGATCGCAGAACTCCACGTCGTCGTCGATGATGGCGCAGGAAAGACGGTCCATGAGCGCTTCTGTCCGCAATGACTAGTACATGTTCAGTTGAGAATTGTGACGGCGGCGCGAAGAGTGCGCCTGCGTATCACCACGAGATTGCACGCTGCAGTCACGACCATCGTGATCGAACGGCGCCCTTCCCCCTAAGTCGAGCTCGCCGCGTCATACGCGAAGTACGCACGGCTGGGCCTGAATTTGCCAGTGCCAAGCGTCATGGTCGGGGTCGGTCGCCGCGCCGGGCATGCCGAAACGCCAAACAGTGCAAGGTTTGCCAGCACGGTTGCCGCGCATTCTTGGAGTGCGCAGCCGGGCTGAACTCAATAGATCAGTTCGCTTGTGCTGTTGCATCGCAACCGGTGGTTTGGCCGGAAGTGATGTGAGCTGATGCCGACAGCTGTATTAAACCAGTCGGCCAGTGAACGTAGTGGCCTGAGACGCGATCCACTGCCGGCGCGTGCCGTGTGGAGACGGCGTGCAGGCCATCCTCACAGCAACGTACTTTCAACGCGCAAACATTGCTCCCTGACCTAGCCGAGCGAGGTGTCTCATGCATGCAGTGTCGGTACATCGCCACGCCGATGTGCAAAACGAATTGACGTATTGGCGGGACCAGCATCGGCGTGGCCAATTGGGCTATCACTCCTTCGATGGCATCCCCGAAAGCACTGTGCGCGCCGTCTGCGATGCCTACAACGCGCAGCCGGATCTGACCGAACATCAGGCGATCAAGGCAGTGCGCGACGCACTGTGTCTGACCCCGGGTTCGACCAATGCGGCCCTTGCCGACTGGCTGGCACCACGCTGCCTGCGGCATTTACGCAGCGCGTAGTCGGCGCGCCGTTGCAGGCAACGCTTCGGCCGGCACGGATAACGGGCGCGGCAACGCGGCACTGCCACCTTGCAGTTGCGCTCGCTACGCCGGATCACCCTTTAGTGCCGCATGCGCACACGCTTGCGGTCCGCAGCATGACGAGGCGCAACGCGATAGCGCAGCGCTTTCCCGAGATGCTGACGTTGTACGTCAGCCCCGATCCACGATCACGATCACCAATGACCATCACCTTTGCCACGCCAGTGTCGCCGTGAACGTACCCACGCTCGTCCGGCACTAGGGAGATCCCTGTGGAAGCGCTGTTGTTGTCCCGCATCCAGTTCGCCTTCGTCATTTCGTTCCATGTGTTGTTCCCCGCCTTCACCATTGGCCTTGCGAATCTGCTGGGCTTTCTGGAATGGCGTTGGCTACGCACGCACGACGAGGGGTGGAAGCGGCTGTACTTTTTCTGGTTGCGCATCTTCGCCGTCTCCTTCGGCATGGGCGTGGTCAGCGGCATCGTGATGGCGTTCCAGTTCGGCGCCAACTGGCCGGAGCTCAGCCGCATTGCCGGCAGCGTGATCGGGCCGCTGCTGAGCTATGAAGTCCTCACCGCGTTTTTTCTGGAAGCGAGCTTTCTTGGCGTGATGCTGTTCGGCTGGGGTCGCGTGTCGGAGAAGCTGCACTTCTTTGCGACCTGCATGGTGGCGATCGGTACGCTGGTGTCCACCTTCTGGATCCTGTCGTCCAACAGCTGGCTGCATACGCCGCAGGGCTACGCGATGGTCAATGGCATCGTGCATCCAGTGAGCTGGATGCAGATCATCTTCAACCCATCGTTTCCGTATCGGCTTGCGCATATGGCGCTGGGCTCGTTCATCACCACCTGCTTCGTGGTGGGCGGTGTGGCGGCGTATTACTTGCGCAAGGGCGTGCATCTGACCGAGGCGGCGCGCATGTTGCGGCTGTCGGTGGCCTTTGCGGCCATCGTGCTGCCTATCCAGGTCATGGTCGGCGACCAGCACGGCCTCAACACGCTCGAACATCAGCCGCTCAAAGTAGCGGCAATGGAAGCGCACTGGCATAACGAAAAAGCCGGCGCCGGCGTGCCGCTGGTGGTGTTTGCGTTGCCCAATGCCGAGGCCGAGCGCAACGACTATGAAGTCGCTATTCCGCGTCTGGGCAGCCTGATCCTGACCCACAGCACCGATGGCGAGATCACCCCGCTGACCTCGGTGCCGCGCGATCAGCGGCCACCGGTGGCGCCGGTGTTCTTTGCGTTCCGCATCATGGTCGGCCTGGGTATGGCGATGCTGTTGCTGTCGTGGATTTCCGCCATCGCCTGGTGGCGCGGCCGACTGCATGCAAAAGCGCTGATCCTGGCCTGGAACGTGATGCTGCCGGCCGGCTTTATCGCCCTGGTCGCCGGCTGGTTCGTCACCGAGATCGGGCGACAGCCGTGGGTGGTGTATGGACTGCTGCGCACCGCCGACGCGGTGGGCCCGCAATCGACAGCCACCGTGGCGGTGTCGCTGCTGGTGTATGTGCTGGGCTACGCGTTCGTGTTCGGTTTCGGCATCTTCTATTTGACCAAGCTGGTCCGCGCCGGCCCGCAGCCCAGTCACGACGGCCCGGACGTGGCCGGCGGCGAACACACCCCAGCACGCCCGTTGTCGGCAGCAGACACCGCGTTGGAGCAGGAGAACGCACCGTGGAACTAAGTTACTGGTTGCCGGTGGCGTGGTTCGGCGTCATCGGCTTTGGCGTGCTGATGTACGTGGTGCTCGATGGCTTTGTGTTGGGGTTGGGCATGCTGGCGCCGTTCGCACGCGACGAGCAGGAAGTGGACCTGATGATGAACACCGCCGCGCCGATCTGGGACGGCAACGAGACCTGGCTGGTGCTCGGTGGCGCAGGCTTGTTCGCGGCATTTCCAGCGGCGTACGCGGTGATCCTGTCCGGGCTGTATCTGCCGGTGCTGTTGATGGTGATGGCGCTGGTGTTCCGCGGCGTGGCCTTCGAGTTCCGCTTCAAGGCGCATCGCTCGCGACGGCTGTGGACGCTGTCGTTCATCGCTGGATCGATCCTTACCGCATTCGCGCAAGGCATCATTCTGGGCGCGCTGGTGGAAGGCATGGCGTTGGAGAATGGGCGCTATATCGGCGGAGTATTCGGCTGGTTCAGCCCGTTCACCATGCTCACCGGTGCGGCCTTGGTGTTTGGCTATGCGCTGCTCGGCAGCACCTGGCTGATCCTCAAGACCGAGGGGCGCACGCACACCCTGGCGCGTCAATTGACCAAGCCGCTGGTCGGTGTGGTGGTGACTTTCTTGGTGCTGGTCAGCGCGTGGCTGCCGTTCCTGAGTTCGCACGTGATGGCGCGCTGGTTTGCGCATGGCAACTTCTGGTGGTTGTCGCCCATTCCGGTGGTGACCGCGGCAGTGGCAGTGGCGCTGTGGCGCAGCAGCGACAGCTCACGCAGCGATGCATCGCCGTTCTTGCTGACGCTGGCGATCTTCGTGCTGGGCTTTATCGGGCTGGTGCTGGGCATGTGGCCGTATCTGGTACCGCCGAGCTACACCATCTGGCAGGCGGCCGCGCCACCGTCGTCGCAGATCTTTCCGATGGTTGGCCTGGTCGTGCTGTTGCCGCTGGTGTTGGGATATACGGTGTGGTCGTATCGCGTGTTCCGCGGCAAGATCGCGGCGGATGTGGGCTATCACCATTGAGCCTGCTCCAGCGCTGCGCGGCGTGGAGTGCGGGCATGACATCGCAACGCGGCAGATAGCACAACGTCAGCATTTGCGGGCGTTGTGCTATCCAATTGCGAGAAATCTCAGCTCTTTTCCGATCCATCCGGTCGTTCGTAATCGTGCTCCGGGTCGGCCTTGTTCACGTCACGGTCCTCGTCGGGCATGTCGTGCACTTTCCAGTCCGCATCTTCGTTGCGTCTTTCCTGCGGCGTAAATGGCTTGCTCTGATCGGCGTCAGGGCCCCATGGTTTTTTCGGTTCGGTCCCCATCTGCATCTCCTGCGTCACGGTGTGATGTCACGCTAGGCAAAGGCACATTGCAGTGCGGTGAACGACGTTGTGTGATGGCGTGAAGTGCTCTCTAGCGGGTCCGCCTAGTATCTGCGCAGGGGCTTGCCACCACCATCATCCGCCGGTTTGCGAATGTGGCGCCTCGACTGGTTTGGATTGTGGCGAGTCCTTCTGGCGCAGCCAGATCGTCAAGACCACCAGTGAAAACACCGCCAGAAATTCGCTTTGCCAGTTTTGCATCGACTCGAACCAGAACCCGGCATCGGTGAAATGGTCGAGCATGCTGATCGGTGGCAGGCCCTTCTGTGCACGTTCCAGCAGCTCCAGCCGCCAGCTGCCGATCAGATGCAACACAAAACTCATCAGGAACAGGATGCCAAACGCGATCGCCAGCGAATGCTGGTACAGGCGCAGCCACAGTCCACCGGCACGTACCGGCCACGGCGCAGGGCCTGGCTTGATCGACGTGTGCTCTTGACCGGGGTCGAGCGGGCGCGATTCCGCGGACCCCACCTGACGCAATTTGACCGTCAGCAACACGTACATGCCCATCTGCAAAAATTCGCTTTCCCAATTCTCGAACAACGCAGACATGAAGTGCGGGCTGTGCAGATAGGCAGCCAGCTGCAGCGTCGGCAATCCATGCTCGCGCAGCTCCGTGTTGTAGGCGTGGAGCCCGGCATAGATCTGGCAGCCGATGAAAAACAAGGTCAGCGCAAGCAGACACAACGACAGCCCGTTACGGCGCAAAAACATGGTGGGTCTCCTGACAATTCGCTCAGTATCGAATGCAGTGAGCAAGAACACATGAAGTTCGCAACGACGCGCACGCCGATCAATGCAACGCCGTAACCGAACAGATAGCTGCGCCACCCACGCGTGGGTCGCCAGCACACGCGCTGCCGACATCGCCTAGTCCTGATGTTTACGTTTGCATGCTCACACTGGCTTTCACCGCAGCACTCGCGCGCTGCACGTCAGCGAACCCAATGTCAGGAGACGATCATGCCCGTACCCAATTACCCGCGTCCGCCATTCAAGCCCCAGCAGCAAAGCTTCCCGGGCCGCACCGAAAAGATGGACCCACGCCCGGACCACGGCGAAGACAGTTATGTCGGACATGGGCAATTGAAGGGCAAGCGTGCGTTGATCACCGGTGGCGACAGCGGCATCGGTGCGGCCGTTGCGATCGCCTATGCACGCGAAGGCGCCGATGTGGCCATCGCATTTCTGCCTGATGAGCAGGAAGATGCCGCCAAGATCGGAGCACTGATCGAGAAAGCCGGCGTCAAGGCATTGCTGGTGGGGTGCGATATCAGCGACCCTAGTCAGGCAGCCGCATTGATCGACAAGGTCAACAGCACCTTCGGCGGCCTGGATATCCTGGTCAACAATGCCGGCTATCAGAAATATTTCCAAAACTTCGAAGACATTACGTTGGACGAGTGGCGCAAGACCTTCGACACCAACGTACACGCCGTTTTCAATCTGGTGCAACTGTCTGCGCCCTTGATGAAAGATGGTGGTTCCATCATCAACACTGCATCGGTGCAATCGAAGAAGCCGACCCCCAACATCCTGCCTTACGCGGCCACCAAGGGTGCCTTGGCCAATCTCACCATCGGCCTAGCCGGTGTACTTGCCGAAAAGAAGATCCGCGTCAACGCAGTGCTGCCCGGCCCGATCTGGACGCCATTCATTCCCTCCGGCATGGACGAAGAATCGGTGGAGAATTTCGGAGCGCAGACACCGATGGGACGTCCCGGGCAGCCGGTGGAATTAGCCTCGGCCTACGTCATGCTCGCAGCCGACACGGCCAGCTACACATCGGGCACGCTCCTGACGATCTCCGGCGGCGCTGTCACGCTTTAACGCGCGTTATGTGATCGCGCCCGCGCCATCCGTAGGGGATGCGGGTTTGTTCGACCGAGATAGGGTTGCCGCTTGCTTGGAATCAAGCCGGCACCTGCGCGACAGCATGAAAAACATACTGTTCGGCTTGCCTATTCAATCCAACGCAAGACCGCACTGCGTCGGTTGCGCCAGGTGACTACAGTGCGCAATCGCGCACCATACTTCAGTCAAAAAGACAGGCAGCTTTGGCTGCCTGTCTTATCTACGTTGCGCGATGATCAACTTGGAGTTCAACGTTCGCGCCCACCAGACACATCACCCAGTATTCAAGGCGCCCGCCTGAGTCCCTGGTCAAACATCACGTTGTTGCTGGCACTAGAGCGGCTAGCAGAGTGTCACTGACTTATGTCAGATGGGCGTAGAAAGTACTTTCAAAATCGGTTGTACGAGTGGTACATGCCTCATTGAGCGGCGATCATGTCCACCTGCCGGCAGCGCAGCCGTTTATTAGCTGCTCTGCACTACTGCTAGCTGATCTCAGTGCGGCTGGGTCTGCTTCGCGCTGAGTGCCTTGGCATGGTCCAAATGCTCGGCGATGGTTTCGCGCGTGCGCTGCAGCTCCTTACCCAGATCGCTGGAGCCCGGCTCGCTGCTCAATTGTTTATCCAGCAGTTCCAGTGCCTGCGCGTGGCTGCGCACGGCACTTTGCAGATACTGCGTTTCGAATGCCTGCCCGTGCAACGCTTGCAGCTGGTCGCGTGCGCTCTTCGAACGCGCAGATGCGGCCTGCCCCAGCGGACCGCTGCGGTCTGGTGCGAAACGGCTGAGGTCGGTCAATGCAGCGCTATGTGCTTCATCCATCTTGCGTGCGAAATCCAGCAGCTCGCCTTCGACGCCCTTGACCACGGCCAGCTGCGCTAGCGTGCGCTCCTGCTCGTTGAAGATGGCCAGCGCGCCCAGCGCCTGCTGGCGGTCGCGTGCATCACCAACACTGGCGCGCAGCGGGTCGCCATGCGGCGGCGTGGTCCCGATGGAGGATTGCGCGGTTTGGCGATCCTCGCGTGCGCCCTGCTCGACTTGCGTGTCCGCTGCCAGACCCTGACTACGCTGCCAAGCCTTATATGCCACATAACCCACGGCGCCGGCCGTCACCATCTTGAAAAGTCCCATGCCTGTCTCCTGAGTGATCGCACGTGGCGATCATGAATTGTCGGGGTTGCATCACCGCATCCGCGTTGCAACGCAGTGCTGCGCGTGAAATCAGACTGCGAGCGCGCGGGTTATCCAGACGTGACATGCGCATCAACGCGATGTCGTCGAGCAAGCGCGTGCACACCGTGCGCACGCACCGTGCTGACTGGCTTAACGGCCAGATGCAAACACTGCTCTGCATTGCCGCGCCCCGTCGGCCTTCAGGAGATCCACATGCTTGCCCTCAACTACCACGGCTCACGCGACGTGCGGGTAGAAACCGTACCGGACCCGGTTCTGGTCGAACGCGATGATTTGATCTTGCGCGTCACCGCCACGGCAATTTGCGGCTCGGATCTGCATCTGTACCGCGGCAAGATTCCGGACCTGCGCCATGGCGATATTCTCGGCCACGAGTTCATGGGCATCGTTGAAGAGGTCGGCCCGGACGTTACCGCAGTCACGCCGGGCGACCGCGTAGTGATTCCGTTCGTGGTGGCGTGTGGGCGCTGCTTCCACTGCATGCTGCAAGAATTTTCTGCGTGCGAAACTACCAATACCGGCAAGGGCGCCGCGCTGAATCACAAAGACATGCGCCCGCCTGCGGCTTTGTTTGGTTTCAGCCATCTCTACGGCGGCTTGTCTGGCGGGCAGGCCGAATTTGTTCGTGTGCCCAAGGCCAACATCGGGCCGCTGGTGGTGCCGGATGCGCTGCATGACGAACAAGTGTTGTTCCTGTCCGACATCTTGCCCACCGGGTACCAGGCTGTCGTCGATGCGGGCGTCAAGCAGGGCTCCACGGTGGCGATCTTCGGCGCCGGCCCGGTGGGCCTGATGGCTGCAGCGTGCTGCCGCATGCTGGGCGCAGAACGCATCTTCATGGTCGACCGGCATGCGTACCGTCTGGACTTCGCATCCAAGGCCTACGGCGTGATCCCGATCAACTTCGACGAGATCGACGACCCGGCAGACGTGATCGTGTCGCAGACCGACGGCCGTGGCGTGGATGCCAGCATCGAGGCGGTGGGCTTTGAGGCCGAAGGCAGTGCAATCGAAACTGCGCTCACCAACCTCAAACTGGAGGGCAGCAGCGGTGTGGCGATCCGCCAATGCATCGCGGCTACACGGCGCTGCGGCGTGGTCAGCGTGCCCGGCGTGTATGCCGGATTTATTCACGCTTTTATGCTGGGCGATGCCTTCGACAAGGGGCTGAGCTTCAAGATGGGCCAGACGCACGTGCAAAAACATATGCCGTCTCTGCTGGAGCGTATCGGCAACGGTGAGCTCAAGCCCAATGCCATCATTTCGCACCGCATGCCGCTGGCCGATGCAGCGCAGGGCTACGCATTGTTTGACAAGAAGCAGGATGACTGTCGCAAGGTGGTCCTGACGCCTTAAGCGTCGTATCCAACTACATGAACCAGGAAGGCCCGGTCAGTGACCGGGCCTTCCTGGTTTTGATCGCCACCAGCGTTCATCACTCCTCGGCAGCTGGGGTGTCGTAATCGCCGCGCTCAGTCCAGCGGTTTGGCCGGCACGAACGGCGATACCGGGTCGCTGGCCGGGAAGGTTTCTTCCACCGCCTCGTCCTGCAGCGCGTCCTGCTTCTGCTTGGCGCTGTGGTCCTGGTCGTGACCTGCGGGCTGGTCGTGCGCGGATGGAGGCTGCCTGGATGTGTTCATTGCGGTACTCCTGATGCGTGCTACGGAAACCACCACGCTACGGCGCGCCATCAATGGCAGGGGTGAAACCCGTCTTCGCACCGGCGTGACAAAGGCAACGCGGCGCGGGCCTATTCTTCAGGCCAGTTGCTCAGCGACCGGGACGACCAAGGTCAGCACAGCGAGTCACCTGCATCGATCAAGCGGCGCGTCCAGGCGCCAATGCTGCCAGTCATCTCGGTGCATCCGCGCTTTGCCGAGTCGCGGGCGTGCGTTGCTGCCGGCGGGCAACTCGCCGAGACGCGCCGCTCAGCCCGCACGTCCCTTGGTGCGCGTTCATAGCGGGCCCTGCGGGCGCCGGTTCACATCCGACCGCGTGCAGGGTGTATGGTGCAACTGCGGCCGGAGCCCGGTGTCGCCTTCACTTCAATCTGGCCTTTTCCATCAAGAATCTCTGCGAACGCTGCGATGCCGTCTGTTGCCGGCTCACCGTCATGGTCGATCCAACCGACCGTATCCCCGAGCATCTGACCAGCGTGACACCGCAAGGCTGGCACGTAATGGCGCGCGATGAGGAAGGTTGGTGCGTGGCGATCGATTCCGCGCGCATGTGCTGCTCGATCTATGAAACGCGCCCGGCGATCTGTCGGCGTTTTGTCATGTCCGGCCCGTACTGCCGCGACGTGCGTGCCACCTACGACGATCAGCGCCGGCGGGGCATCCCCTTGACGCTCTACAACGCATGAGGATTCGCGATGAATAACTCCCGCCGCCAGTCGATGACCGTGAGCAACCAACCGGGCAAGCCGCGTTTGTCCGAACAGCGTCTGGCTGCCGACCTGGAAGCGTTTCAGCAATCCGGTGGCGCGATCGAGCGCCTGGGCGACACGCCGCTGCGCCGTGAGAAGAAGCGCGGCGCGCCAGACAATGCCGTGGTCACACCGGCCAAGGCGCCCGCCGACGCGGAGTAAGCATCACCTGCCAAGCGCGCGGTATTGCGTTTGCCTTTAACGCCGCGCATTCGCTGCGGATGTCGCACCACATGCACACCCGCGAATCCTTGAGTCAGTGAATCGACCGCGCCTTGTCTAGCGCCCGGCTGCCGTATGCACGCGACCGCACCATAGCGAACGCGCTGAGCGTTCTCCGCCTCGCCAACAATGTGTGTCCTACGCAGAAAGCGGCGCACTCGGCCGGCGCTAGCGTCATCACGCCAACGCCGTCTTCGCACACCCGTCGGGCAGGTCTACGTCCTTGCCTGCAGCGGCTTGCTGCCGCCGTATCGCCAGATAGCGACGCCATTGCGCACCCAGCGCTGCACACACTTCATCTGCCGCCAGCGCCCCATGCACGCAAGCCAGATTGAGCTCACGGTGCCAATGAATGCCGGATTGGCCGCCCGGCCAGGGCGTCATGCGATACCCCGCCGGCAGCATCACGCCCGGCAATGACGTGCCACATAGCATCTGCCCATCGTGCGGGCCACCGACCAGATGCACACGCACGCCTTCGACTGTTTCGCTCACACCTTGGCTCCTCAACAAGGTGCCGGATCACCGCATCCGGCACGGGTTGGGGGCACTGCTGCACTGGCGGGCAACGCAGGCGCGTCGCATCTCCACTGCCCAGCGCATTGCGATAGCGCCCCGACCGACACTGCGTGATCAGCGAAGATCACGAACGTGCCATCGATGCGCCAACCGTAAAAATGCGCACAGCAGGCGTGCGTGAAAACGACAGAAAGATGAGGTGAGCACGCGGATCCTCACGCATGCGACGGTGGCACAACGTGCACGGTGCAGTGGCGGCAGCCGCACGCCAGCACCAGACCGCGAGAGGCAGTTACAGCAGCTGCGCGCGATCGATGGCGCCGAGCCCTTGTGCCAGTGAGGCCATTTCGTTGGCCAGATTGATCATGTTGCCGCCGGCCTGCGCCGCCACGCCCATGATGCGTTGATAAGCGTCCCAGAAGTCCGGTCCACTGCCATAGGCGTCGTGGAACCCTTGCAGCTCCAAGACCAGCAGATCGGACACTTGCATGTCGGAGTGGTCCATTGCGTTCCTCGTTGGGGTGTTCCCCGGCCGGCAGCTTATACCCGTTCACCTTACAAAACAGAAGTAATTCGGTGACAGTGCGCGACAACCTGAATTGGTTAGAGAGACACGTACAGAGGCAGCTGGAACAGTGTATCCATCGCGCCCAGGCTCGCCCAACGGCACGGTTTTTATGCTGCGTAGATCAGTGCACAGCTCAACTGCACGGTCGTGCTCGTTAGTGTGCGATCACAGGCAAGAGGTCGTCAGAGACGCACATGACAGGTGATCTTGCGCTGCCCGACCTGCATCCGTATCGATGCGAAAAACTTCCAATCAGAGCGACTAACACCACATCGCGAGCAGTCGTCAGGTGGTTGCGGATGGCGCGCTCAGAACCGCAGTGTATGAGGGCCACATGCGCACCGAGCACGGGCCGCGCATGCCTGGCGATGAGCACCTTAAGTTTTGTTAGCAGCACGCAGTGTCAGGTGCGCTCAATCGCACGCACAGCAGCTAGCACATGGATGCATGCGTCCGCGGCTTGATGCATCGCCTCCATCGCCAACCCAACGCGCGATGGCTCGCTGACGGGCATTGGCGCCGGTGCATACACCGGCCGGCGCCACACCGCCTTTTTACTGCTGCACTTACCCCGCTCTGCGCGGCAGCTGCGCCAGCAGCTTGTCCAGCGTGATCGGATAGTCGCGCACGCGGATACCGGTGGCGTTGTAGATCGCATTGGCCAGCGCCGGCGCCACGCCGGTCAAGCCCAACTCGCCCACGCCCTTGGCCTTCAATGGCGACATGGTGGGGTCCACCTCGTCGATGAAATGCGCCTCCAGATGCGGAATATCCGCATGCACCGGCACTTCGTAGCCGGCCAGGTCGTGATTGACGAACAGGCCCAGCCGCGTATCCACCGCCATCTCTTCCATCAACGCCGCGCCCACGCCCATCACCATGCCGCCGATCACCTGGCTGCGCGCGGTCTTGGGATTGAGGATGCGTCCGGCGGCGCAGACCGCCAGCAGCCGGCGCACGCGGATTTCGCCGGTGTCGGCATCCACCGCCACCTGCGCAAAGTGCGCGCCGAAGGTCTGCTGCGCGTACTGCTGCTTGAGCGTGCCGTATTCCATGGCGTCCTCGGCCACCAGCTCGCCATGCTCGGCGGCCTGCGCCAGCGGGATGGCGCGGCCGCCCACATGCACCATGCCATCGGCAAACCGGGCCTGGTCTGCGGCAATGCCCAGGCGCTGCGCCACTGTCTCGCGCAGCTGCATGCAGGCGGCATACACGCCGGCAGTGACCGACGCAGCGCCCTGCTGCCCGCCCGAACCGGGCGTTTCCGGAAAGCTCGAATCGCCCAGCCGCACCACCACCTGCTGCAGCGGCACGCCGAGCAGTTCGGCTGCGGTCTGCGCCACGACGGTGTAACTGCCGGTACCGATATCGGTCATGTCGGTTTCGATGGTCAGCGTGCCACTGCGGTCCAGTCGCGCACGCGCGCCGGCCTTGGAGATCGGCGCGCCGCGAATGGCGCTGGCCATGCCCATGCCGATCAGCCACCGGCCATCGCGCACGCTGGCGGGGGTGGGATTGCGTTGCGACCAGCCGAAGCGCTGCGCGCCGCTGCGCAGGCAGGCCACGAACGGCCGCGTGGAGAACGGGCGCTGCGGCTGTTCCGGGTCCACCTGGGTGTCGTTGACGATGCGCAGCTGCACCGGATCCATGCCCACGCGTTCGGCCAGTTCGTCCATCGCCACTTCCAGCGCCATCATCCCCGGCGCCTCGCCGGGTGCGCGCATGGCGTTGCCTTCGGCCAGATCCAGCACCGCCAGCCGAACCGCAGTCATCCGGTTGGCACCGGCATACAGCGCACGGGTGGACAAGGTGGCGGGCTCGCTGCGACCGCCGCGCAGATTGCCCGACCAACTCTCATGCCCGATCGCGGTCAGCCGGCCGTCGGCGGTGGCGCCCAGGCGCAGGCGTTGGATGGTGGCGGGCCGGTGAATGGTGCTGTTGAACATCAGCGGACGCTGCAGGGCCAGCTTGACCGGCCGTGCGGTGATACGCGCGGCCAGCGCGGCCAGCACCAGATCCGCCTGCGCGGTGCCCTTGCCGCCGAAGCCACCACCAATGAACGGAGACAGCAGCCGGATGCGCTCCTTCGGCACGCCCAGTACCTTGCCCAGATCGCGCGTGCCCCAGTTCATCTGCTGGATGGCGGTGTGGCAGATCAGCTGCTCGCCTTCCCAGCGCGCGATGGTGGCGTGCGGTTCCAGCATCGCGTGTGCCTGGTCGGGGGTGCGGTAGGTGGCATCCACGGTGAACGGCGCGGCGGCATAGGCGGCGGCGAAATCGCCTTGTGCGGTCTGTGGCGGCCCACCGAACGGGGCCTGCGGCGCCACCGGGGCGCTGGCCTGCTGGGCGGCCAGGTCGTACTGCCCGCGCTCGCGCGCGTAACGCACCCGCACCAGCGCCGCACCCGCACGGGCCTGCTCGAAGGTGTCGGCCACCACCACGGCCACCGCCTGGTGGTAGTGGTCCACCTGCGGCGCTGCCAGAAACCGCTGCACGTAGAACTCGCCGGTGCCCAATGTGGGCACGTTCTGGTAGGTGAGCACAGCGATCACCCCGGCCGCCGCCCGTGCGGCGGCGGTGTCCATCTCGGTGATACGGCCCTTGCCGATCGCCGCGCCGACGATGTAGCCGTACGCCATCTGCCCGGGCTGGTCGTGCCATTCATAGGCGTAGCGGGCCTGCCCGGTCACCTTGAGCGGCCCGTCCACGCGGTCGACCGGTTGGCCCAGCACCTTGAGTTGGTCGCTGGGGTTGGGTCCTGCGGGAGTGTCGAACTTCATGCGGATGCTCCTGAGGGGTGCGGGCGGCCTGCGCCGCAGCGGCAGGTCTGCGATGGCGCCAGATCCGGCGATAGCGAGTGCCTGGGCGCGATGGCTAGTGCCTGGCGCGCGACGACAGCCCTGCATGGCGGGCGCCGGCTGCTCTGCTGTGGTTGTAGCAAACCCGCGCGCCGCGCGATGCCATGTAGGCGGCATGCGGTCATGAATGTCATTCATGAATCGGCGCAAGCGCAGGCGCCGCAACCGTCTCACCTGACGCTGCCGGCTCGACCGATTGCAGCGGCCGTCTGCGCTGACAACGCTCCGGCCAGTCACCTCCCGCCAGAGCCCGACTCCCGAATGACACCCTGACCGCAGTTCTGCCCAACCATGAACGTCACCAGCCACCGCAGCGCACGCCCGGTGTCGCCGGCCGACCCGCTGTCATTCCCGTGTAAAATGCGCGGTCTTTGACCGGAACAATGGCGAAAGCTGCTCCACGGGCGCCCCTCTCGGGCCCGGCGTTCATTCGCCTGCTCGCACGCCTCAGCGATGTCCGCGTCGCCCAGTCCAACCATGCGCTGGCCGACCGGCTGAGCCAGTGGATCGACTGGACACGCGCCGTGGCCGTGTCCAAGGCGCTGGATGGCAAGCTGCCCGAGACCGACGACCTGCCAGAACCGCGTCCGCTCGATGCCGACGCCTGCGCCCGCGTGCGCGCCGGCCTTGCGACCAGCAGCGTGGCCGATCTGGATGCGCTGGTCGCGCGGTTGCGCAGCGAAGCGCGCGCTACGACGGACACGGAGGCAGCGCCGCCCGTGCCCGACTACGCGCCGTTCCGGCAGCACTACCTGGCGATGCAACGTGCCATGCGCACCGCCACCGGCGATCTGCGTGGGCGGCTGCGCGACCTGCTGGCGCTGGTGTCCAGCGACATGGCACGGCTGGCCGAAGTGGATGCGGTGATGGAGCTGACCTTGAGCCCGCGCGAGCAGACCTTGTTGAACACCGTGCCGGGCCTGCTGGGCACGCATTTCGACCGCCTGCGCGAGGCCGCGTACGCGCACAGCGCGCCAACCGATCAGGAGATCGCGCCGCGCGCGGTGTCCGATGGCTGGCTGGATGTATTTCGCAAAGACATGCAGAGCGTGTTGCTCGCCGAACTGGATGTTCGTTTTCACCCGATCGAAGGCCTGCTTGCAGCGCTTCGTACCCGCTAACTGGGACGTCATGTTCAAAACTCTTGTACACGTGTGTGTGTTTCTTGTCGGCCTGTTGGCGGTTTGTTGGGTCGGGCTCGGCTATCTGGGTAACAACCCGTTGGGTGCCTGCGTCGCGGCGCTGATCGGCGCGTGTTATCTCGCCGGTGCGCTGGAGCTGTATCGCTATCGTCAGGCCAGCGCCACGCTGGATACCGCAGTGACCGGGCTCACCGCCGCGCCGTCGGCGCTGGACGCGTGGCTGGAGCAGCTGCACCCGAGCCTGCGCAATGCGGTGCGTCTGCGCATCCAGGGTGCGCGTGTGGCGTTGCCGGCGCCGGTGCTGACGTCGTATCTGGTCGGTCTGCTGGTGTTGCTGGGCATGCTCGGCACCCTGCTCGGCATGATGGCCACGCTCAAGGGCACCGGGTTTGCGCTGCAAAGCGCCACCGACCTGCAGGCCATTCGCGGCTCGCTGGCGGCACCGGTGGAAGGCCTGGCATTCGCCTTCGGCACCTCCATCGCCGGTGTTGCCACCTCGGCCATGCTGGGCCTGTTGTCGGCGCTGTGCCGCCGCGAGCGGCTGCAGGCCGTGCAGCGGCTGGATCTGAAGATCGCGTCCGAATTGCATCCGCATTCGGACGCGCACCAGCGCGGTGAAGTGTTCAAGCTGCAGCAGCAACAAAGCGCGTTGATGCCGGCATTGATCGATCGCCTGCAGGCATTGATGGGCAGCATCGAGCAGCAGAGCATTGCCGCCGACGAACGTCTGGCCGCACAGCAGGCCGAGTTCCATGCCAGAACCGAAGCCGCCTACACGCGGCTGGCCACCTCGATGGAGCAATCGCTGCAGGCCGGCGTTGCAGACAGCGCGCGCGCGGTTGGCGCGGCGTTGCAGCCGGCGATGGAGACCACCATGGCCAGCATCGCGCGCGACACCGCCGCGCTGCACGCGCAGCTGACCCAGGCTGTGCAACAGCAGCTGGACGGCATCAGCAGCGGATTCGATCGCAGTGCCAGCAGCGCCGCGCAACAGTGGACCACCGCGCTTGCCGCGCAGGAACACGCACAGCTGGCGCTCGACACGCAGCTGCAGACCACGCTGACGCAGATCGCCCAGCACACCACTGCATTGCAGGAGGGCGTGAGCACAGCGGTGCAGCAGCAACTGCATGGCCTCGACACCGGCTTCAAGGACAGCGCACGCACTGCGGCCGAGCACTGGCAGGCCGCACTGGCCGCGCAGGAGCGTACGCAGCAGGCGCTCATCGAGCAGATGCAGGCCATGCTGGCGCAGGTCGAGCAACGCAGCACCGCCCTGCAGGACAGCGTCGGCACCGCCGTGCAGCAACAGTTGCGCGCACTCGATGACGGCTTTGCGCGCAGCACCGCCGCCAACGCCGACACCTGGGCGTCGGTGCTTGCCGAACAACAACGCACCACCCAGTCGCTCGGTACGCAGTTGCAGGCCACGCTGGAACAGCTTGCCGAGCAGACCACCACCTTGCAGCATGGCGTGCAGCAGGCGGTGCAGCAGCAGCTGGACGGCTTGACCAGCGGCTTTGAGACCAGCACCGCCGCCACCGCAGCCACCTGGACCGCTGCGGTGACCGAACAGCAGCGCGCCAATCACACGCTCACGCACGACTTGCAGAACGCACTGACGCAGTTCGCCAGCACCTTCGATGCGCGTTCGAACGCGCTGGTGGATGCGGTGTCCAAGCGCATGGAGCAGTCCAGCAGCGAGACCGCCACTGCCTGGAGCGACGCGCTGGCACAACAGCAAGACGCCAGTGCCGCGTTGGCCACCCAGCACCAGAACGCGCTGGCCGCCGCAACCGCCAGCTTCGATACGCATGCCGCGGACCTTGTCGGCACCTTGCAGCACTCGCACACCGAGTTGCAGGCCGCGCTGGAAGCGCGCGATGCGCAGCGTCTTGCAGTGTGGAGCGATCGCTTCACCGCGATGAGCGCCACCTTGGCCAAGCAGTGGGAACAGACCGGCGAGCGCGTCACCCAGCAACAGCAGGCCATCTGCGACACCCTGGCCAGCACCGCCAGCGAACTGTCCACGCAGGCGCAGGCGCAAACCAGCGCCACGATTGCCGAGGTCTCGCGCCTGATGCAGATCGCCTCCGAAGCGCCCAAGGCCGCGGCCGATGTGGTGGCCGAGCTGCGCCAGAACCTGTCGGAAAGCATGGTGCGCGACACCGCCATGCTGGAAGAACGCAGCCGCCTGTTGGCCACGCTGGACACCTTGCTCAACGCGGTCAATCACGCCTCCACCGAACAACGCGAAGCCGTCGATGCGCTGGTCACCACCTCGGCAGATCTGCTGCAGCGCGTGGGCAGCCAACTCACCGAACAGATCGGCAGCGAAACCGGCAAGCTCGGCGCGGTGGCCGCGCACGTCAGTGGCAGCGCGGTGGAAGTGGCCAGCCTCGGCGAAGCCTTCGGCATGGCGGTGCAGTTGTTCAGCAGCTCCACCGGCGAGCTCAACGAACGTCTGCAACACGTGGCCACCGCACTGGATGCTTCGCTGGCGCGCAGCGACGACCAGCTGGCGTATTACGTGGCGCAGGCGCGTGAAGTGGTCGACCTCAGCATGCTGTCGCAGAAGCAGATCATCGAAGAACTGCGCCAGCTTGAGGGCCGCCGCAGCGATGCCGGCGCAGCGGAGCCGGCATGAGCGACGAGATCGAAAGCGATGGCGAATCGGGCACCCCGATCTGGGCCGCATTCGGCGACCTGATGTCGGTGCTGCTGGGCGCGTTCGTGCTGATCCTGGTCGGGGTGATCGGCGTGCAGCTACAGTTGTCCAGCCGTCTCGATCAGGAGGTCAAACAGCGCCAGGCCGAAGCGCAGCGCCGCAAGACCCTGGAACAGGCGCTGGCCGCGCCGCTGGCTGCCGGCCGCGTCACCCTGGTCGATGGTCGCATCGGCATTCGCGGCAACGTGCTGTTTGCGTTCAACTCCGATCAACTGCAGCCGGAAGGACGCGAAGTGTTGAAGTCGCTTGCGGCGCCATTGGCGCAGTACCTGAGCGCGCGCGAGGAACTGCTGATGGTCAGCGGCTTTACCGACGACCGCCCGGTGCTGGGCGGCAACCGCCGCTACGCCGACAACTGGGAATTGTCCGCGCAACGCGCACTCACCGTGACCCGTGCACTGATCGCCGAAGGCGTGCCGGCCGCGTCGGTGTTCGCTGCGGCGTTCGGCGCGCAGCAACCGGTGGACTCCAACGCAGACGAAGCGCGCCGCGCCAAGAATCGCCGTGTGGAGATCGCCCCGATCGCGCGCCCGTCCGGTGCGCAGCGCGCCGCGCCCACGCAGTCCGCCGCTACACGATGAGCACACCGGCATCCGCACGCGCGCGCCTGGAGCGTTGGCGCAGCCAGGGCGCCGATCGGCTGGACCCGGTGCGCTTCCATCTCATGCAGACCCTGGCGACGCGTGCCGAAACGCAGGCCGATGCAGTGCGTGCGGTGCTGGAACAAACGCTTGCCGGCCTGGTCGATGCGTATGCAGCCACTATCAAGAAAACTGCGCGCGGCACGAAGGCCGGCGTTGCGTCGCAGCCAACGCAGCGTAGCCCGCTCGGTGCCCTGACCGACCAGCTGGCAGGCCACGCCGCGTTGATGGAGGTGGACAGCAGAAAGACCGCGGCCACCGATGCGCAGCTGTTTCCGGAGCTGCCGGCGCTGGACGATTTCCGCCGCACCTGGACCACGGTGCGCACCGCCAGCCAGGTGCGTCAATCGCTGCAGGACGCCCCCAAGGATGCCGGCCCGCTCAATTCCAGCGTGCTGGTGCATCGCTGCATCACCCTGATGCGCGAACGCTCGCCCGGCTATCTGCAGCACTTCCTCGGCTATGTCGATGCGTTGTCGTGGCTGGAGCAGATGCAACACGGCGGCGTGCTGGCCGACGAAACGGCCGCACCACTTGCCCCCGGCAAGAAGCGCAGCCGTAGTGGCACGTCGAAGCGGCGCAGCGCTGGGTGATTGCGGTGCTTGCGTCATTCACTGTGCAAGGTATTTACCCACCACCACATGTCGTGCGGCGCTGCTGCGCTAGCGTCAAAACATCTTGATCGAGCCGCCGACGCTGCATCGTCTACGTGGCTGATAGAGACACCGACCGATCAAGAGATCGCATCGAGCTGCATCGTCAGGCCCCGGCATACCTTCCACGACGCGCAACGCAGACGCACGTCCTGGCGACTACTGGGAGCGGTTAAAAAACTGATCGGGCCATCGTCCGGTGAGTGTGGACCGCATACTCAGAAGCAGAGCCTGCGAGTGGCGCATGCCGCACCGAGCACCAGCCGCGCCTGCCTGGCGGTAGGCGCAGTTGTTTCGTTAGCCGCGCTTAGCTGCCCTGCGGCGCAGGCTTGACGGCAGCATCGAAACGCGGCGCACGCGGGAAGTCGTCGCGTGTAAACGGCCGGTCGCGGAACAGGTACCCGTAATAGAACGTACGCAATGCCTGGTGATAGGCGCGAATGCGATCCTGATAGGCCAGCTGCGCCTGCAGATCGGTGTGCGCCAAGCGCGTGAGCGCGGCCTGCACTGCCACCGGCGGCAACACACTGGCCACGCGCCGCGCGAGCGCTTCGCGGCGCAGCAAGCCCTGCCGATAGGCGGCGACCTGCGGGGCGACCTGCTGATCGCCGTTTTCGTGGAAGGCGAAATACCACTTGTAGTGAAACGCATCGGTCAACGGCGGCGAATCCGCCCACTGCGGATTGCCTGCGTAGAACCGCTGCAACGTGGCCTGGCGTGGAATATCCCAGGCATGGTTCACCGCCTCGCGTTGCAGCCGCGCAATTTCGGTGCCCTGATTGACCGGTACTGCCTGATTGATCGCCACATGCGCCAAGGCCGGCGCCACCAGCGCCAGCACCACCCAACAGGTGGCCAGCGCTGTCGCATGCGCGGCCGGCCGCCAACGGATGCGACCCACCACCACCGCCAGCAGCACCCAGAACAGCAGATAGGCGCAGGTCAGCGCCAGTATTGCCAGTTGCTGCAGCAGCGGCACCGCATTGAGACTTGCAGCGATTGCGAACGGCACGCACAAACAGGCCAGCACCGCCACCGCACGCACCACCACGCGGCGCACCAGCAAGGCGGTGCCCGCGCCTGGCAATGCCGCCAACATGCGCGCACGCCCGGCCTCGCGCTCGCCGGAGCGCAGATCGAACAGCAACGCGATCACGAACAGCGGTAACAGAAACACCAGTACAAAGGCGTAATCGAAACGCCCGGCCAGCGCCAGCTCGGGGTTATAACTGTCGCCATCATAAATCTGCGCTTCCAGACCCAGCGCGCGTATCCGCAAGATGTACGGCGCCACATCGCGCATGCCCACTGCGGCGAAGGCCAATGGCGATGGCGTGTCCCAGGTCGGGTGGAAACTGTAGTACGCCGCGCTGCCGGCATCGTTGGAGCGCGCGACATACGCTTCCACTGCCGCGCTGTCTTCCTGTTGCAGCGCTGCGATGCGTGCGATGTTGGCGCGTTGCGCGTCGATGACGTGCTGCCCGGAGAGCAGGCTGCACACCGTCAGCAGGGTGAGCAGCAGCAACCCGGCCACGGCCGCGCGTGCGCGTAGCAACAACAACGCTTCGTATTTCCACAGCACCATCAGCGTGCCACTCCCACGCGCCGCCCGGCGGCCAGCAATATGCACAAGACGGCCAGCATCCACGCCGCGATCAGACCCAGCGGAGCACCTGCCGCGCCTACGACGTCGGCATTGGACGCCGGGGTAAAGGTAAAGACCGGAATGCGCTGCCAATGCGCCGACGCAATGCGCTTGCGTTGATCGGCACCGGCATCCTGCGCGGTGTCGTCGGCAATGCTCACTGCATCGGCCTGCAGCTGATTGAGCTGTTGCACCAGCGTGTAACGGTACCGCTCGGCCTGTACGAGAAAGCGTTCGTGCGCACGCAGATCGGTTTCCGCCAGAGTCATCGAAATCTCGCGCAACGCTACCGTCGGGCTCAGCAAGGCAAACGTGCGCACCAGCAGGTTCTGCTGCTGCTGGATGCGTGCATCGCGCGCCGCGTAGCGTTCGAACAGGCTGGCGGTGAGCCGCTCGCCTTCCAGTGCCAGCAACCCTTTGTAATTGACCGGCAGGTCTTCCACCCGTTGCACGCCGTAACGCGCCAGCACCTGTTGTTTGAACTGCGCAAAGTGCGGGTCGTCCGGGTTGTGGCTGTCGCCGAGCGTGCGCAGGTCGCGCTGGATCGCCACATCGGTTTCCAACCGTGTGGGCAGCCGGTACGCCGCACTGGCCACATCCGGCGCCACGCGCGGCACCAGCAGGGCCAGCCACACCCACAACGCCAGCGACACCAGCAGCGCATCGCGGCCGCGCCGGCACAGCATCGACACCGCCAACACCAAGCCACACCACACCAGCAGATACACGCCATAGGCCAGCACCAGCAGCGCGACCAGCACCGCCTGGCCCGGCAACAACGCGATCGGTATCAGGCCGACCAAGGCCGGCAACAGACAGACGCCGGCCACGGCGGCCAGCGCGAGATATTTGCCGCCAAGCAGTTGCCGGCGCGTGGCGCCCTGCAGCAGCAACACGCGCAGCGTGCCGGTCTCCTGTTCGCGGGCCACCGCGCCATACCCCAGAAACACCAGCATCAACGGTGCCAGCACCTGCAGCACGAAGGCCGGTGTCAGTTGACCGAAGCGCACCAGCAGCGAGCTCTGACGCACATCGCCAAAGTTGGCGGTGTTCTGACGATGGCCTTCCAGAAACATGCTGTTGCCGGTGAAGGCATCCACGCCCGAATCGAACGCGGCCAGTGCCGGCAACGGGCGATAGATGAAATGACCGTAATGCACCACCCGATGTGGGTGACGGTCCGGCTGCGCGTCGAAGGCCTGCTGCGCGGCCTGTTGCTGACGCGCACGGAATTCGGTGACCTCACGCTGGTGATGCGCGGCGGTCAAAGCCGCCACCAAGGTCAGCAGCATCAGCAACACTACGCCGATGGCGGCGGAGCGATTGCGGGCCATGAAACGCAGCTCTTCGCGCGCGACCAACCACACAGGACTCATGCATGCACGCTCATGCAGCGCGTTCCTGCGGCCGTGCAAAGCGTGCGTGCAAGGTGCGCACATCGAAGCCGCTGTCGCCGGCGCCGAGGTCTTCGACGATGCGGCCGTCTTCGAGAAATCCAATCCGGTCGGCCACGTCCACAGCACCCAGCAGATCGTGCGTGACCATCAGCACCGCGCCGCCGCGCTCGCGCACGCCGCTGACCAGATGGTTGAAGTCGGCAATGGCGCGCGGGTCCAGACCGGAGGTCGGCTCATCCAGCAACAGCACCGGCACCTGCCGCAGCGTGGCCACGGCAATCGCCACCTTCTGGCGCATGCCTTTGGAAAACCCAGCCAGGCGCTGGCTCCAGGCTTCGCGTTGCAAGCCTGCGGCCGCGAACGCCTGGCCGATGTCGGCCTGGCTGCAGCGCTGCCCGGCGAGCGCAAGCAAGTAGTCGGCATTTTCCAGCGCGCTCAGATGCTCGTAGAGCGCGACGTTTTCCGGCAGATACGCCAACCGCGCGCGTGCCTTGCCAGGCGCGGCGACCGGGTCGATGCCGTCTACCCGCACGCTGCCGGAGACGGGTTTGACGAAGCCCAGCAGCGCCGACAGCGTGGAGGATTTGCCGGCGCCGTTGCCGCCGAGCAGCGCGTACACGCTGCCAGGCGCGATGTGCAGATTCAGCCCTTTCACCACCGCGCGCCCGGCATAGGCGACGTGCAGATCGTGGATGGAAATCGCGGCGTTTGGCTGCAGGTTTGGGAGCATG
Source organism: Xanthomonas sp. WHRI 8932A (assembly GCF_035012785.1). Taxonomy (NCBI): domain Bacteria; kingdom Pseudomonadati; phylum Pseudomonadota; class Gammaproteobacteria; order Lysobacterales; family Lysobacteraceae; genus Xanthomonas; species Xanthomonas sp. WHRI 8932A. The sequence goes on along the minus strand of NZ_JAYGQQ010000011.1, from coordinate 136,726 downwards.
GCGTGGGGTGGGCGAGCAAAGTGATACGTTATCACATAGCTCAGATTACTTGAGTTTGTGGCTGCTGGACTGCGTTGACGCGCATGTCGGCAACCTTATTTGAGGATGGTTCGGCGTCACGCGTAACAAGCGTTGCATGAGCGGGCTTATTGCAGCGTTGGGGCTTTGCGATAGCGGCGCTCAAAGCGCTTATCTGCGAGCGATTGTCTGCTGGCCGACGGCCTCTTACCACTGACCTTCTCCCAGTGCAGAGGGAGCTTGGCTGTGATTGCTTCGGGGGAATCTGTTGTGCGTGCGTGCTCGCAAAGTGAGTCGGATATGCCGTCCGTGAGATTCCAGCTGCAGTGCCGCTGCCTTGAGGGCGCCGACATATTTGTTACAATATTACGCAAACAGCACCGCGCTGCGCTCGCATTTCCAGGCATCGTCATAGCCGCCATGCAACGCGCTTGGTCAAGGCCGACACGCTTGATCAGGACAGCCGCTGTCCATCGAGCCCAATGTCCTTGCGCAGACCGCTACACCCGTCTCGCGCGTCATCACTGCAGCCTCTACCAACGGAATCACGACGCCCCACATGAGCCCCGATCCACGTACGACCGCTGTGCATCCTCCTTTGTTCGACGCACGGGCATCGCAACCGAGCACGTGCCCTGCGGTCAATCGCGCTACGCGCCGCATCAACGCTGCCTCCGCCACCGTCCTGGTCGCAGCGCTATTCAGTGCCGCACAGCTCGGCGCGCAGCCCATCGATACCACCGCGCTGCTACCGCCGGTGCGCGCGTGGCAGGGTGCAAGCGAAGCATTGATTGCCGGGCCAGGCGATCCGTGGCGCACTCCGGTGGAACGCAGCGATTTTGCGAGCACGCCCAGCTATGCGCAGACGCGCGAATGGCTGGAGCGCCTGGTCGCCGCCTCGCCGGTGTTGACGCTGGAAGTGTTCGGCAAAACGGGCGAAGGGCGCGAGTTGCTGCTGGTCCGTGCGCACAAGGGCAAGCCCGGGAAGCCGGTGGTGTTGGCGCAGGCCGGCATCCATGGCGGCGAGATCGACGGCAAGGACGCGGGATTGATGCTGCTGCGCGATATCGCACAGCGCGGCAAGGACCACCTGCTCGACGATGTGGATTTTGTCTTCGTGCCGATCCTCAATATCGACGGCCACGAACAGCGCGGCCCGCTGATTGGTGCAGCACTGCGTGGCCCGCAACAGATGGGCTGGAACAGCACCACGCGCGGCCTCAACCTCAATCGCGACTATCTCGCGCTGGAAGCGCCGGAAACGCGTGCGATGGTGGCGCTGCTGCACGCACTCGACCCGGCGTTGTATCTGGATCTGCACGTCAGCGATGGGCTGGATCATCAATATGACATCACCTTTACCTACGCCGGTTGGGGTACCTACGCGCGCTCACGTGCCACCGCCGACTGGCTGCAGCAGCGCTTCACGCCGGTGGTCAGCGACGCACTGCGCAAGCTAGGCCACTCCCCCGCCATCTACCCCAGCCTGGTCGACAAGGACAACCCGCGCTCCGGGCTGCGCCACGCGCCGGAAGGCCCGCGCTACTCCACCGGCTACGGTGACTTCGCCGGCATTCCCACCGTGCTGGTGGAAAATCACCACCTGAAGTCGTATCGGCAACGCGTGCTCGGCGATTACGTGCTGCTGGAAGCGGCGCTGCAGTTGGTTGGCCGGGATGCGCACACCATCGCGGCAGCCAAGCAGGCAGATCGCGCGGCGCGGCCGCAGGAGTTGATGGTGGCATGGGAACGCCTGCCGCAGCCGATAGCGCAGGTACCGTTCAAGGGAGTGAGCTATACCCGTGCGCTGTCGCCGGTTTCCGGTCGCCAGGAGCTGCGCTGGGAAGGCCGCGATGAAACTTGGACGATGCCGGTGATTGGCTACCGGCAAACGCAGGCGGTGCAGTATCCACTGGCGTGGTGGATTCCACCGGGCAACGACGACGTGGTGGACCTGCTCAAGGCCCACGGCATCCGCCACGAGCGTCTGTCGCAGCCACGCACACGCATGGTGCAGCAGATCCGCATCCTCAAGGACACCGACACGCAACAACCGCATCCAAGCCGCGTGGAAGAAACCTTCCCGGCGGGGAGCGTTCGCGTGCCAGCCGATCAACCGATGCGCATGTTGGCCGCTGCATTGCTCGAACCGCAGAGCAGCGATTCGCTACTGGTCAGTGGGCGCTTCCGCAATGCCGGCAGTCCCGACAGCGGGTTGTATGGCACCGAGCTGGTGACTTTCACCGAAGGGCTGCTGCAACACGACGCCGCACTGCGCGCCGAATTCGAACGCAAGCTCGCCAGTGATACCGGATTCCGCGCCGATGGCGATGCACGCCTGCAATGGATCTACGCGCGATCGCCGTTCGCGGCGATCAGCGGCTGGCGTTATCCGGTCCGACGCGAACTGGCAGAGTAAGACAATGGGATTGGTCGTGCGTTGAACTGGCTGCGTCGTGCGCAGCGCACGATTGCGTCTCTACGGTGCGTGCGTGTTCTCACGATGGGGCGCGTGCGTCCGGGCCTGCGTCGCTGTGTGCAAGTTGCAGATGAGGTCAAATCATCGCCTCGACATGTCGACTGTTGAGACGGAACGTCAGTCGTAGGAAGTGAGCTTGAACGCATAAACCAGCGGCACCTGCATCAGACCCGCCAGTTCGGAGGCCCCGCCCAATATTTCATGAGACATGAGGCAGCGCCTGCCCCGCGCCATCGCTCTTGCGTAAACCGAACGCATCACGCGCGACTTAACGCAACCTCGGGCGCGCCACATGCACATGCGCGGCCATCAGCTCGATCACCCAATCGATGAACACCCGCAGTTTGGCGCTGACGTGGCGATTGGGCGCAAACGCGATCGACAAGGGCATCGGCTCCAGCTGCCAGTCTTCGAACACCGGTACCAGCTCGCCGTTGGCCACGTGTGCGGCGGCCATATACACCGGCAGCCACAACACGCCCATGCCGGCCAGCCCGGCGGCGAGATAGGCATTGCCGTCGTCGGCGGCAACGACATGCCGGCCGTGTACGGTCACTGCTTCCTCGCCACGCTGCATCGCGTAGGGCACGGTGGTGGTGGTGCCCCAGCGCATGAAACCGACGCAGCGGTGGCGGGTGTTTTCCAGTTCCGAAGGATGCGCAGGCGTGCCCAGCCGTTGCAGATAACTCGGCGCTGCATACACGCCGGTCTGCAGATCACCCACCCGCCGCGCGATCAACGACTGATCGGCGATGGTGCCGCCGCGCACCACGCAATCCACGTTCTCGCCGATCAGATCCACGCGCCGGTCGCTGACGCCCATATCCAGCTGGATATCCGGATAGCGCGCATGAAACGCCGGCACCGCCGGCATCAGGATCAAGCGTGCAAACGGGCTGGGCACATCCACACGCAAGCGTCCGCGCGGTAGCGTCGATGCATCGGACAAGCTGGTTTCGGCATCGTCCATGTCCGCCAACAGGCGTACCACGCGCTCGTAATAGGCGGCGCCGTCGGCGGTCACGTGCACCCTGCGGGTGGTGCGGTTGAGCAGCGTCACCCGCAACCGCGCTTCGAGTTGCTGCACCAGATGCGTCACGCTGGCCCGGCTCATCTCCAGCGTGTCTGCCGCCTTGGTGAAACTGCCGGCCTCAACCACACGCGCAAACGCCTGCATCGCATCAAACCGATCCATCGCCACTCCTGCGCCAAGATTAGTTGGATTCTACAAACAGTGTTGCTCAAGGCTACGGATTTATCGCGCGCGACCAGGCGCTTAGGGTGGGCGTCCGTTCTGTCGCACTTTGAAGGAGAGTTCCATGGCCACACGTGACGTTGTTTTTCCGCAAGGCCGCCACGCGCTGTACGAGCGTCATCGGTATTCGCCCGCGGTGCGTGCCGATGGCTTGATGTTCGTCGCCGGCCAGGTCGGCAGCCGCGACGACGGCTCGCCCGAGCCGGAGCTGGACGCAGAGATTGCGCGTGCGTTCGCCAATCTCGATGCCATCCTCAGCGCCGCCGGCTGCACATCGCAGGACGTGGTCGATGTCACCTGGTTCATGGTGAACCCCGAGATCGTGTTCGATGCGGCGTGGGACCGCTGGGCCAGCTACTGGGGCCCGGCGCCCTACCCCGCCGTCACCGCCGTCGGTGTGACCTGGCTGGCCGGCTTCCGCTTCGAGATCAAGGTGGTGGTCAAGTTGCCGACTTCCGGTCAGTAAGCTCGTCCAACGCGCGCTGCGGTCGGATCTGCAGCAATCGCGCTCGGTTGATGGCCGCAGCGGTACTGGCGAAAACGGATGAGTGCCGTTGATCGACTGGTGGAAAAAGCCATGGCCGCAGCACGCGCGATGGAAAAGCAGTCCGGCACGTTGACGCAGTTCCAGCTGGAGCCTGCAAGCGGACAGCACCTGGAAAGAAACGTCGCATAGCGCATCGACCACTCGAACGGCGTGTCTCACGACACGCGCAAATGCCCCTCTTTCGCACGGACTGCGGAAGGGGGGTTTTTTGTGTCCGCCGGCGCGACGATGTGGTGATGCGGCGCCGTTGCCAGGCGAAGCGCGCGTACTTGGTGCGTCGATGACCTTCGCGGTGTGGAAACCGATCGTGTCCACGCACCAGAGGGTACGGACGCCACTGCCGACTCTCGGCGTCCGTAGCTACCCAGACGTCAATCGCGGCGTGCTTGTCGGTGCGCTGTGTGAAGTGTGAAGTGTGATCCAGTCGCGTCTGCAGGTGCTCCAGGCATAACCGAAGGCTTATCGCGTGCGCGATGTATGCACGGAAATGTGTGATCTCTATCGCACCTTCATCGAAAAAAATGGTGCAAGTGCACATTCCTCACGCTTACGTCACCAACGAGAAACATTTGCATGCGATAGCTGTTGTGCTCGCTAAAGACCGAGCCAACCTGTCCCCCGACCAGCGCACTTTCCGCTGAACGTCGATCTGCTCAATGAGCAATCGGCGGTGGCGTTGTGCGTCCGAACGATTCCTAGGAGATTCACTCCCATGCGCTTCAGGACCCTGCTTGCCGTTCTGCTACTCACCGGTTTCAGTGCCGCAGCCCAGGCACAAGTCGTCACCCTCAACAAGGGCGGTTACACGCTGCGCTACGACTGCACCAACCACACCGCGCTGCGCTACGAATACGTACTGCAAGCCGACACCGGATCGGCCGCGCGTCCATCCAGTTTCAATCTGGACACCGAGCTGCCCAGCGGTTGCGGCGGACAGACCACTGCGGCGTCGTATGCCAGCGTGCGCAGCGGCTACGACCGCGGCCACCTGGTGACCTCCAACCACATGGATTACAACGCGACCTACATCCGTCGCGCCAATCTGATGTCCAACATCGTGCCGCAGGTGTCCAGCTTCAATCAGGGCATCTGGGTGCGCGCAGAGAACGTGGCCGAGTGCTACCGCGATATCGCCAGCGTGCAGGTCTACGGCGGGGTGATCTATAGCGACACCAGCAACGACTATTTTCTGAGCAGCCACGGCATTCGCACACCGGATTTCTTCTGGAAGACCATCATCACCGCCAACCCCGGCGGCGGCACGCGCGCCATCAGCTGGCTGATTCCCAACAGCGCCAATCTGGGTTCGCTGGACAGCTACATCGTCAGCATCGACGAGCTTGAAGACCTATACGGTGCCAGCACCATCGGCATCACCGCACCGGCCGCCGTCAAGGCGATGCTGCCCGCCACCACCTGGCCGCAGCCGAGCAACTGCGACCTGGGCTGAGTCGCCTACGCAGGCAGCAACGGCCCAGCCCGGCGGCATCGAGCTGGGTCGTTGCAACTGGTCGCGGCTGTGCGTGTGGCAGCTTGCGTACTGAGCCGACAGGTTCTTGCGAGGTTGTACCACGCGGATGTGCGCAGTGCTGTGCGGCACTGCCATCGCTGCGGTTTCGTCGCCTCTGTTGGCGATCACTCTCTGTAGCATGTTGCCGCGTGCACGCTAGTGCGCGGCGTCGAGACCATCAAACCAGTCCGCATATGGCGTGTTCTTGACCAAATGCCGAGTGAGGTCGTCGGCACCGTCTGTCCACCATACCGGGCCGCGCTCTCCCAAGGCGATCTTGGCGGCATCGACCTCGGCGCGTGCGCGCGCCAGCTGCTGCGCGTCGTCGTGACGCTTGGCTGCCTTGACCGCACGACGTGCATCCATCAGCTCGGCGACCAACCTCGCGCGCACCGCTGCGCTCAGCTGTGGATCGGATGTGCGCCACAACCGGCCACGTACGATCAGGTAGCGCCCGTCGGGCGTGGTGAGCGGCGCTTTGGCCGTGCTCACGGCTGCCTTATCGGGCACATGCAAGCTACCGCATCACGGCACACGCCGATCACGCCACCGGCGCAAAGCGCGGACGCATCACGCCATCCACGTCCACCTGTTGCATGAACATCGCGTACGGCCGCACCCACAGGCCGATTTCGCTGTCCAGCGGCCGATACAGCACCAGCGGCTCCAGGGTTTCACTGCTGCGCACAACACCCAGCACCTCGTAGCGACCGCCCTTGAAGTGGCGATACTCGCCCAGTGCGATTGTCGGTAATGGCGGCAACGTTTCCATGGCACTCAACAGTCTGGAAGGCTGTGCAGTGTAGGTCGGACGCTGCGTGCTTACGAGTGAGCTCGATGCGCACATGGCGGTTGCCGTATCCGCGTCCCATGCTGCACTGGGGATGCCAGCGGGGCGCCACAGACGGCGAGAGGCCGATGGCGGCGTCTGGACCATCGCAGCAAGATGCATCCGCAACAGCGGGCGGCGACATCAGCAAAGTAGTGCTTCTCATCGATCACGCCCCCGCTGCACGTGTGCACGACGCGGTGCAGCACCACGCCGTGCAGCACCACCCGCCCAGACCTATTGGTCTTCGTCGCGATCGCCATCGATGTTGTCGTCGTCATCGATCTCGCTGTCCTGCGCGGGGCCATCCTGCAGCAGATCATCGTTCTTGCCGGGCGCCTTGATCCCGGCGGGCGGGCTGGGATCGTCGATCCGGACGTTATCGTTCTCTTGAGTGCGCATGCGCGTCTCCTGTAGCAGAAAGCCGTACAGCCACCCTCCTCCCGACACCGTGACGCGCACGTGTGGCTTGCGCACGGCGGCATGAGCGGCGTGCAGCGTTAGCGCGGGCCGGCGAAGGCGCCGGCGCTTCCCTGCACACAACGGTGGGCGGGCGCGAGAAGCCGGAGGGGCACACGGCCGATATCGATTGCGATGTCACCACGTTGGGGCGGCTCACCGCGCTGTGGCTTTAGAGCCGCTGACAAAACGTTGCGAGCAGTCGTCAGGGGGATGTGGACGGCACGCTCAGAACCGGCGTGTACGCATATCTATACCGTAGCGAGCACCGGCAACGCCTCCTGGCGTTGAGCGCAGTCGTGTCGTTAGCCGCTGTTAAATAACCGAGTCAGCCTGCAACACAACGGTCTTGCATCCGTCCGCTGTCAGCAGCCGTAGGTACAGAACGCCCATCGGAGAACCTCCCCATGCCGAGCCTGCTCTGTGACCTGGAAGACCTGCTCGCCGCCTGGAAGGCGGAAGCGCACACCTTTGACGCCTGCAACATGCCGGCCTCCGCACTTGCCCTGCGCGACTGCCACCGCCGGCTCACCGCGTTGATGGCTGCGCATGCGCTTGCGCCACACCCATCAGACACAGCCGCGATAGCCAGCGAACGAGCCAACTCGCCAGCTGCCGTGTAGTGACACCCGCGTAGGCGTAGGCGCACGCGCGTCGCGGTGCACGCACTGGCCGGCGCGTGTCGCGTGGTCGTAGATGCCGCGCATCGCAGCACTGGTCGACGCAATCCAGCACTCACGCGAGCGCACCGGGTTCGTCCCATGGCGTCAGTCGTCGCCGCTGGCCCGTTCGCCCATCAACTCGCGCTCGCGCTTTTCCAGCTCTTCGGCGTAGCGCTTGCGCACGAAGCCTTCGGACAACACGCCCAGCACCCGGCGGTCGGTATCGATCACCGCCAGCTCGTCGGCCTGCGTCGCATCGAAGACCTTCATGATCGCCACGATGTCGGTGTCTGCCAGCAACGCCGCATCGCGATGTCTGGCGTAGTCGCTGACCGGCGCATCCGGTTGCACGTTGTCGGCATACAGCACCGCCAGCGGCACCACGCCGGCATAGTGCCCGGCCGCATCTTCCAGCACCACGCGCTGGGTAGAGCCCAGCGGAAAACGCCGCCGAAACTCGCCAACGCTGATGTCGTGCGCGGTGTGGTTGGCGTCCTTGCGCATCATCTTGCCGGCCGACAGATTGCGGACCCAGCCCACGTCGCGTGCGCTGCGGATGTTTTCGCCACGCAGATGCAGCCGCCAGGTCGAGAACGAATAACCAAACACCTGACGCACTACCGTATTGGCCACCAGCACTGCCGCCATCACCGCGCTGGCCAGCACAAAGTCGTGCGTGCCCTCCAGGATCAGCATCGCCATGGTCATCGGTGCACCCACGATCGCCGCCGCCAGTGCGGCCATACCGACCAACGCGGCGCTGGTCGCGTCTACCACTGCCGCGCCTACCAACAGGTTCACGGCCACTGCGAACAGGCTGCCGACCAACGAGCCCATGAACAGGGACGCAAAGAACAAGCCGCCACGGAAGCCGAAACCCAGCGAAATGCCGGAAGCAATGCACTTGAGCACCAACAGCGTGGCCAGTACCTGCAAGGTGGTGCTGCTGGTCATATCCAGGTGCAACGCGCCGTGGCCGGAGGACAACACCTGTGGCGAGTACATCGCCAATGGAATCAGCAGCAACCCGCCGATGACCGGGCGGCCCCATAGCGGCAGATTGATGCGCCCCACGCTGCGTTCGATGCCGGCCACCAGGCGCATCACGGCGATGCCGATCAACGCGCACACCAACCCCAGCGCAACGTAGATCGCGTAGTCGCGTGGCTGCAACTGGTACGCCACCGCCGCCGGTAACGAATACGGCGCTGCGCCCAGCGCGCTGGCCATGAACGCGCCGGCCAATGCCGCAGCTGCCACCGGTGCCAACGCCGATGGCGTGTAGGCGCCGATCACGATCTCGAACGCGTAGAACGCACCCGCCAGCGGCGCACCGAAGGCGCCGGCAATGGCACCCGCCGCACCGGCACCGACCAGAGTGCGCATGTCCGCGCGGCGCACCCGCAGGATGCGACCGAGCTGCGAGCCGGCCCCGGATCCCATTTGCGTATACGCCGCCTCCAACCCGACCGATGCGCCGAAGCCGTTGGACAAAAAGGTCTGCACCGCAACGATCAGGTTATCGCGCATCGACATGCGCCCGCCGTGCAGCGCATTGGCTTCCACCGCATCCACCAGCGGCCGCTTGCGCCGTCGCGCCATCAACGCCACCAGGCCCACCAGCAGCCCGCCCAGCGGCAGCACCAGCAATTGCGTGGGCGTGATCGAGGTTGCCGTGCTGAGCCGCGCATCCGGCCCCAACCCGTACAACCAGGCCTGCAACGCGTGCGCGATCCCGGCCTGCAGCACCATCAATGCGGCAGCGACCAATCCCACCAGCGCAGCCAGCCCGATAAACCACAGGTCGTTGGCACGCAACTGCCGGCGCAACCACTCGACGGGTCGGCGCAGCTGCGCGGCAGTGGACGACTGCGCAGGAAAGATATTGTGAGACTGTGGCTGCATGGCACCAGGGGTTCGCTGGATCGGCACGTCGCCAGTAGCGACCTCAACCGTGAAAATTAGAGTGGTTAACAAAACGACTGCGCAGCCGCCGAGCGGGTGTGGTGGTTGCTCGGAATCGGCATGTATCACTCGTACACTGCAGTTCTGCGTGCGCCGTCCACACCCACCTGACGGCGACTCGCTACATTTTTGCCGCTCTTAGTGTGCATCAGCTTCGCTGACCTGACGCAATCTGGCAGCCACAGCGCCCCTGAATGCTGCGCGCTGGATGCGCGATGGCCTGTGCCACATGCGGGGTTGCTACAGTCGGCGGTGGCACCGAGTGACTGCAGTCCCTCGCCATACCCCGCAGCAGTAGCCGATACACGATAAGGAGCCTCGATGTTCAACCTGCTGCTGGTAGTGATCGCGATCGAAGGCGTTCTGTCGATCAGCTGGAACCGCATGTACTTCGGATGGGGATTGCCGGTGTTCCGGCGCCGGATTCCGGCAAGCCGTCAGGCACTGGACTGTTTTTCATTGGCGCAGGTGGAACATGCGCTCGATCAGTCGCGCTGGCCGGAACTGAGATTCCATCCGTTGTCCGAGCATGTCTACGCGTTTCGCGAGACGTTTCTGGTGATCATCGGCCCGATGTACCCACCGATCATGCGCGGGCACATCGCGGTCGACCGCAGGCACCGCGAAATCACTATCACCGGCTACTGCAACTGGACCATGGTGTATATCGTGGCTGGGATTCTGGTTCCCGCAGTCATCATCAAGCCAGGCGTAACGCTGATGTTCTTGGCGCTGCTCATGGTGGTCTATCTGCTGCAACGCAGACGGTTTATCGGTGTGGAAACAACCGTACAGACGCTACTGCAGACCAACACCACTCCGCTCATCCCACGCTTCCCCGACGGGTCCAGGCGCGCATCGCCAGAATGACAGCCGCCGCGCGCCACGCGTTGCGGTGCATCACTCCACCGGGCACAGCGGCTTTTCGTCGGGCCGCAGCGTGAGCACACGCACGCCGGTACGCGTCACCGCCACCGTGTGCTCGAACTGCGCCGACAACTTGCCATCGCGGGTGTACACCGGCCACTGGTCAGGCTGCGAACGGATCGCTGCGCGGCCCTGATTGATCATCGGCTCGATGGTGAACACCATGCCTTCCTGCAGCGTCAGGCCGGTTCCTGCGTGGCCGTGATGCAGGATCTGCGGTTCTTCGTGCATCTCGCGCCCGATGCCATGCCCGCAGTACTCCTTGACCACGCTATAGCCGTGATCGCGCGCATGCCGCGCAATGGCCTGCCCGATATCGCCCAGGCGCGCACCGGGCCGTACCACAGCGATGCCTTTCCACATCGCCTGATAGGCGGTCTGCACCAGCCGCCGCGCCGGATAGGCAACCTCGCCCACCAGATACGTGGTACTGGAATCCGCAATAAAACCGTTCTTTTCCAGCGTGATATCCAGATTGACGATCTGCCCGCTGCGCAGCACATCGTCGGCCGACGGCTCACCGTGGCAAACCACATCGTCGATCGACGCGTTGAGCACGAATTCGAACCCGTACTGCCCCTTGCTTGCAGGCCGTGCGTCCAGCGCATCCACAATCATGCGCTCGACAAAGGCATTGAGCTCCAACGTGCTGCGCCCTTCCAGCGGCAGCCGATCCAGCGCATGAAACACCTGCGCAAGCAGCTGCCCGGAGATCGCCATCAGTGCGATCTCATCCGGCGACTTGATCATGCGCGCCCTGGTTTTGCCGCGGGCGGCTTCAAGGCTTGCGGCCGCACTCCCGCCGCGCGCAGCTCCTGCGCCACGATGTCCTGGAACGAGGATTCCGGATGCATCTCGCACAACATGCCGACCTTGATCCAGAAAGTGGCCTGCGCATTGATCGACCGGCTGGTGACGGTACACGCGCGCCGCAGTTGATCGTGCAGGTCGTCATCGATATTGACGATGCCCATGGTGGCTCCCGGCTTTGAATATACACATCGTATACGAACCGTATATTCGACGACAAGCCGCGCGACGGGATGAGCAGCCCGTGCGGCAGGGTTCGGTACGCATCGGCGGTGGCCTGAGGGCGCTCACCCGTAGAGCCCTGCATGCCGACGCAGGATCAGACCTGGGGCTGGCGCACGCGCACTTTGCCGACGCCCTACAGTAGCGCCGGCCACAGCATGAAATGCGCAACGGCAGAGAGTGTTGCAATCACCACGAACACGATGCATGGCAACACCGCGTCGAACACGAAGGTCATGCCCAGCACACAACCGAACAGATACTCGGCGCGGTAAGCACGGGCGACCGCGGCACAAAGCAGAATCGTCACCAGCACGCCAAATGCCGCCGACGCATCGCCTTGCCGCATCGCGTGCGCACAGCTGACATAGAATCTGCAGTATGAGACGGCGGCGGACACCTCTACGCACATTTGCCTGGTTAGCCATCATGGCTGCCATGCTGATGGCCGTAGCACCGGTTGTCTCACGCTTGGCGCAGGCGGCTGCCGTCGCACCTCCCATCGTCAGCGAGCTTTGCCACCACGGCGAGACAGCAGTTGCGGCGATTACCGAAGCGGCCACACCCACTGCACACGCACGGGGCGGCGCGCCAATCGGCAGCGACCACACCCAGCAACACGATGCATGCGATTACTGCGCACTGGCGGCGCGCATGCTGCCGGTGCTACTTGCCGTATGGTTGCCGCTTGCTGCGCCCGCTCCGCCGGTGTTCGCCTCGCCCGATACGCTGCCGATCGATACCGGGCGATTCCGCTACGCGCACGCTCCACGCGGGCCGCCGGCCAGCGCTTAAACGTCCAACCGACAGGGATGGCATCGGCGGCACTCGTCGCCGTCCACGTGTCGCTGCCCCGCGCGTCCGACCACACCACCGCGGTGCCTGGCTGCCTTGTGTTGCACACGGGCTCCAGCACAGGTGGCAGCACTCGCGCACCTGTTTCTTATTCGATACCGGCACCCGTCACGGGAGCCGCTTGCCTGGATATGTCCATGCACACCGACCTGCCCCACCCGCACCGCCTTTCCATGGCGCTGCGCAGCGCCATGGCCGCGCCACTGCTCTGCACTGCGTTCTATGCAATCGCACAGGACACGCCCAACACGCTGTCCACCATCTTCGTCAGCCAGGACCAAGCCGTGCGCGACACACCTGCATCGACCGGCACGTCGCTGGGGCTTAGCCCGTTCCAGACACCGGCCAGCCTGGACGTCATCACCCGCGATCAACTCGATGCACGCGGCGACAGCAACATCACCGACGCCATTACCCGCGCCGGTGCCATCAGTGCCATGGCGCATCCAGGCAACGGGCTGAGCGCGCTCTCCACCCGCGGCTTTACCGACAGCGCATCGGTCATGCGCCTATATGACGGCCTGCGCCAATACGGCGGCGTGGGCGTCACTTTTCCATTCGACACCTGGTCCATCGAACGCATCGAAGTCCTGCGTGGGCCGGCCTCGGTGATCTATGGCGATGGCGCCATTGGCGGCGTCGTCAACATCATCCCGAAAATGCCGAGCGCCGGTGCCATTCAAAACGACATCCAGGCCACTCTCGGGACCCAGGACACCGCACGCCTGGCCTTCGGCAGCGGCGGTGGCCTGACCGATGCCCTGTCCTACCGCATGGATGTCAGCGGCAATACCACCGGCGGTTGGGTAGACCGTGGCCGCGCCGCAGATGCCACTTTTTCCGGCGCACTGCGCTGGCAGATCGCCCCCACCTTGCACACCACCCTGCGTTACGCCTACGGCTATCAGACCCCGATGCGCTACTTCGGCACGCCACTGGTGGATGGACGCCAGCTACCCGCGCTGCGCCATAAGAATTACAACATCGGCGATGGCGTCATCCGCTTCCGCGACCAGTGGACCCAGCTGGATACGGTGTGGACGCCCACCGCCGCACTCACGCTCACCATGCGCCTGTACCACATCGACAGTCAGCGCGATTGGCGCAACGCCGAAGCCTATCTTTACGACTCCGCCACGCGCTTGATCGACCGCTCCGACAACACGGCCATCGGTCACGACCAACAACAGACCGGGCTTACCGCCAATAGCGTCGTGCGAGGACGCGTGGGAGGGTTCGACAACACGTTCTCGTTCGGTGTCGATGCCAATGACAGCCGCTTTCAGCACACCAACAACACCTATGTCGGCAGCGCCGGTCCGGTGGACCCGTACGCACCGGTGCCCGGGCGTTTCAGCAGCGACATTCCCACCATTCCCCGGTATCGCAACAGTGCCCGGCAGTACGCGTTGTTCCTGGAAAACCGGCTCGCACTGAGCACGGCCTGGTCGGTGCACGGCGGGATGCGCTATGACCACACCACGCTCGATCGGCAGAACCTTGTCGCCGGTACGCAGGCCTTCAGCACCACGTTTTCCAACGTTGGCTGGCGTATCGGCACGGTCTACGATCTGCAGCCCGGCTTGGCGCTGTACGCGCAATATGCGCGCGCCGCAGACCCGGTCGGCGGCTTGCTGATGCTCAGCCCGGCCAACAGCCGCTTTGCGATGTCGCAAGGCCGGCAAACCGAGGTGGGCCTGAAACAGGCATTTGCGCAAGGACGCGGCGAATGGACGCTGGCCGCGTATCACATCCGCAAATCCGACTTACTCACCCGCGACCCCATCGACCCCGATCTGCGCGTGCAGGTCGGTGCACAAAGCACGCGCGGCATCGAAGCAGCGCTCTCGCTCGCCACCCACAACGGCTGGCAACTGGATCTCAACGCAACCGCATTACGCGCCCGCTACGACGACTTCACCGAGGCCACCGGTGCCCCTGCAGTTGCCATCTCGCGGGCAGGCAACGTCCCGCCCAATGTCGCCGCACGGCTCGCCAATGCATGGCTCAGCTGGAACTTTCAGCCCGATTGGACAGCCGCCGCGGGCCTGCGTTATGTGGGCACGCGCTATGCCGATACCGCCAACGCGCTGGCACTACCCGGCTACACCGCCACCGATGTATCGCTACGCTGGCAGGTGCGTCAGGACACGGCACTGACGGCACGCATCTATAACCTGTTCGATAAGGCGTACTTCACCACCGCGTACTACACCGAAACGCAGTGGCTATACGGCCCGGATCGACGCTTGGAGTTCACCGTGAACCATCGCTTCTAGGCAACCTGTCGCGCAGCGTGTGGCTGTAGTCCAGCCACACGCTGTTTGCGGGTTTCGATCGATGTACCACGTTGCTCGCTGCTTTGGGTTTGCAGCTGCCCACGCATCAACCGTTGGAATCACACGACGACACCGCCCGCATCTGTAGACCATGCCGTGGCGCTTGTGCCAAACGCTTGCTCAAGGTCTGGCAAGCGGGCAGACCGCTGCAATCTCCCGCATGCTCATTGCCACGCCATCCTTCGGTTGCGTCACCGCAACAGTGTCTGCTGGCAGCGATTCGCCCCATTCGCGCAGCGCATCGAAGACGCCATGCAGCCCTTCACCCAATGGCGTGAGTTCGTACACCACGCGCGGCGGCGTCTGCGCATACGCGGTGCGCGCCACCAGACCGGAGGCCTCAAAGCGCCGCAGGTGACTGGTCAATGTATGTGCGCTGATGCCCTGCAATAGCTGTCTGAGTTCGGTGAACCGGCGCGGCCCCGCAAGCAGCTCGCGCACGATCAACGACGCCCATGGCCCCTCCAGCAACCGGAAAAAACGCGCGACACCACAACACGGAGTTGTTGACCTTTCCATCGGCTGGCTGATCCTGGCAGTGAACGACCCCTGGCTGCCAGCACGCCGCCGTGCTGGCACATCGATTCCCAACGACGCTGCCTAGTGCATATGCTGGTCATGCGATTCGGCA
Organism: Xanthomonas sp. WHRI 8932A; assembly: GCF_035012785.1. Taxonomy (NCBI): domain Bacteria; kingdom Pseudomonadati; phylum Pseudomonadota; class Gammaproteobacteria; order Lysobacterales; family Lysobacteraceae; genus Xanthomonas; species Xanthomonas sp. WHRI 8932A. Next base: position 121,218 of record NZ_JAYGQQ010000011.1, on the reverse strand, counting down.
TCGGGCGCCGATGCGCCGATGGGACGAACGTCGAAGTGCACCTCGACGCGCGGCGCATGCTCGAACACCAGCGTAGCCACCACCGGCTTGCCCTGTTCGAATGGCGCGTGCGGTGCAATGAACATCAGATGCGTGCCGCCGCTACCCAGCACCACGTCTTTGCCTGGCGGCAAGACCAGCCCCTGTTCCAGATGGCGCATCTTCATCACACCCGCATCCATCGTCATCTCATGGATTTCCACCTGTGCACTGGCCGGCGATTCCACCGCCACCAGGCGATCAGGCGTTGCCGACTGATTACGCAAGGTGAGGTAGCCGCCCGCTACCGGCGCCCCCGGCGGCGTTGCGCGCGACCACGCGCCGCTCGCCACCACCACAGGCGCTGCAGCCGGCGCTGCGGTCGACGCAGGTGCCACAACAGCGGGCGCAGGGTTGGCCTCGGGCGCAGGTGCGCGCTCGCAGGCCACCATCGACAAGGCAGACAATGCACTCACCATCAGCAGATGCAATTTCATTTCGTTCTCCTTGGGTCGAGCCCGTGCGTACGCCACAGCGCTTTGCATCGCGGTCATCGACGTTGAAATTCGGGAAGCCGGCAGGTCGCTCTTACGTCAGTTAGAGCACTTGCCGGATATCGTGCACAACCGAGTCCACCGTCTGCTCGTGGGCCAGGCCCACGCGCAGCTGTCCGTCGCGATCAAAAAGAAAACTGCGGGTGGAGTGATCGATGGTGTACGTCGGCCCCATCGGCACTTTTGCATAGCTCACTTTCAGATTGCCTGCCGCCACCCGGATGTCGCCCTCGCTACCGGTCAAGCCGATAAAGTCCGGATCGAATGCCTTCACGTAGGTCCTGAGTACGTTTGGCTTATCGCGTTGCGGGTCCAGCGTGGCAAACGCGAATTGCACCTTCGCCGCATCCGCACCCAGCTTGCGCTTGACCTGCGCCGCACGCGCCAGCGTCGTCGGGCACACATCCGGGCAATGGGTGAAGCCGAAGAACAACACCAACGCCTTGCCACGAAAACTGCGCAATGGCCGTGGCGTGCCTTCGGTGTCGTAAAGGTAAAAATCCATTCCGCGCGCCATCGCGCTGAGGTCTGCGCCATTGGGAGCGGACCCGCCGCCCAATTGCCCACATCCGGCCAATACGCAGACCAGACACCCCAGCATTAGGTGCGACAGTCGTCGCTTCCACACAGATCGCATTGCTTGCATCATCCTGATTCCCATCCATTAAGAGCGGCCTTGCGCATGCCGTTCTATCGCGCGCCATTGATTGCGAATCGGCAGCAATCGCAGCCCTTGCTGCACACATTCGTCCGCCGTGTCATTCACCGGCGCTGCTACGGTTGTACGCCAACTGCCTGGTCGCAGTGCTCCGCGTTCGGTACGCCATCGCTCGAAGCAATCCGACTCGGCTGTTGCGGCTCGCCTGCAGTCAGCCGGCGCAACTGGGCAGGGGTAATCAACGCCAGTGTCGGCACCAGCGTCAAAAGAGCAAGGCAAGGCGTCGCCGCCGCGCGGGGCGGCAAAGCAAAGTAGGTCATCTACACGCTCCAGAACATCCAACATCACACCCGCTGACAGGTGCGGCTCTCCATCCGATGTTTCAGGCAAACAGCGGTGGTCCGCGTGGCGCATGTGCCAACCAGCGTGCGGCTGATGGAGCCTCAGCGGCAAGACGCTCAACTGCACGCCGGCCCCGACGGAGCGCAAACAGCACGCACACCATCAGCAGCCAGGGCAGCAGCCGCGCGGCGAGCAGGCAGTAATCGCAGGCAAACGCATGGCCCCCATCGGTGTAGTGCAGATCGTGTTCGGCGCTCGGCCACCGCTTGGCTGTACCGGCCTGGGCGTCTGCCGACAGCTGCGCGGCATGTGCATTGCCACCGACGGCATCGGCCGCCTCGCCAGCTGGCCAGGGCTGACTGTGGCAAAGCGGCCCGTCCAGAACGCCGGAGGCGTTCTCGAGCGTGCGGCTGACCAAGGGCGCGACCAACAGCAATAGCAGCGCCAGGCAAGCCAGGCGCTGCATCATGCTGAACAAGGGCGAGGGACGGAAGCGCACCCGCAAAGTGTAATGAAAAAACCGCACGCCACCTGCGACCCTTCGTCGCAGCCGGACACCTGGGTTCGCGCGGCGGTGCGCACTGCATGCGCTGCGCACCACATCCGGACCAGGCGCATCCCGCACGGCAATCGGTCTGCACCATCAGCACCGGGCGCCACGCGCGCGCCGTTGTCTCACTGACCCTGCAGATACTCCTGCGTGGATCGCACTGCCGCATAGCCAAACTGAAACGCCGCCATCATTGTCGCGTGCACGTGGGCCGCAGGCACCTTGGTGCCATCGAAGTCCAGGTCCATCGTGGCGCAGGCATCGTGCAGCACTGTCACCGTATAGCCCATGTCGGCGGCGGCGCGTACGCAGGCATCCACGCACATGTGGCTCATCGCGCCGACAATCACCACGTCCGTCACACCGTGTTGCTGTAGCTGCTGCGCAAGCTGCGTCTCGCGAAAGGCGTTGACGTGCTGCTTGACGATGACCACTTCGCCATCTTGTGGCGCAACTGTGTCATGGGTCTGCGCGCCCTGCGAACCGGCCACGAGGAACGGGGCACCCACAGCCGCCTCATGACGCACATGCAACACCGGAACGCCCGTGTCGCGCGCATTGGCGATCACCGACAACGCATTTGCTGCGGCCAGTTCGATGCCGGTCAATGGCAGTTTCCCGCCGGGGAAATAATCGTTCTGCAGATCGATGACGATGACGGCCTTGGTCATGGTGTTTCTCGCGTTGAATGCCATGCATCAGCATGCGCCTGCCTGGTGATCACGACGAGTGGCACCGCCGACATCACCGGGCCGTTAGCGACATCCCACCGCCGCTCGACGTGCTGGAGACGCGCGTCGAAGAAGAAAGTGGCCGGTAAGCTCAGGTCGCCCTGGCACTGCTTGCACCCGCAAACCGCTGCCGATAGTCGCTGGGCGACAGTCCAAGAATGCGTTTGAACACCTTGCGAAACGCCGCCGCATCCTGGTAACCGACGTCCCACGCAATCGCATCGATAGTCATGGCATTTTCTTCCAGCAAGGCACGCGCCCGGCCGATCCGCAGCCGCTGGCAATACTCCGTGCTGGTCATGCCGGTCGCCTTCTGGAACCGGCGCAAGAACGTGCGTGCCTCCAGCCCCGCGTGTGCGGCCAGAAGGGTCAGCGCCACATCCTGCGCACCGGTCTCCTGCAGCCAGTGCTGCACCCGCAGGATGGCCGCGTCGCCATGCGTCAAACGTGGCGAAAACACACTGTAATAGCGCTGCTGCCGGCCCGGCGGGTCGACCAGCAGCACGCGTGCGGTTTCCAGCATGACCGCCGGCCCCAGCAGGCGATCCACCAGCCGCAGACCTAGATCGGTCCACGACATCACGCCGCCGGCGGACATGACATCGCCCTCGTCGATGAGCATCTCGTCCGAATCGACCCGGACCGCCGGAAAACGCTGCTGCAATGCGTCTGCATGCAGCCAGTGCGTGGTCATGCGACGTCCATCCATCACGCCGGTGCCGGCCAGCAAAAACGCACCCGCACACACCGAGCACAGCATGACATCTTGGGCATGTTGCGCGCGCAGCCAGCCAATCAGGCTGCCATTGCGCTCCTCATCGGGCGCATCGCCCAGACTTGGCGGCAGGATCAACGCACACAGGCGCGCACCAACGTGTGTATCGCTCTCACCTACACGCGACGGCGCAACGCTGGGCGTTGCCTGCTGCCAATGCGTGACCTGGATCGATGCGCCCTCGGCTGCACCGCTCGCGCCTGCAAGCCGGTTAGCCACCGCAAACAGATCGGTAAGGCCAAGCACGGCCGCCTGCTGCGCATCGGCATACAGCACCACACCAACCTCGACCCTTTGCCTGGATATCATCTCGTTCTCCACGCCGACTTGCATTCAGCAGCGCGCCATTAGTGCAGTTGAAGTAACCGAAGTACGCCGTCCATGCTCCTGCGCCACAGCTTCCCTCTCACGTCCACAGGAGTATGCCAATGACTTACATCATCCATGGTGCCACCGGCGCACAAGGCGCCCCGCTGCTCAATGTGCTGTTGCAGGCCGGCAAGCAGGCCGTGGCCGCAGTGCGCAACGCCGGGGCGGTCACCGGCCCTTCGGTGCAGATCGATAATGGCTCCGTCCAATCATTGACCGATGCCTATCGCGGCGCGCAGGGCGTCTTCATACACCTGCCTCAGGCGCCCGAGGACGTGCGCGTGGCCTACGCCACCAATATCGTCCAGGCCATCGACGCCGCAAAGCCCGCGCGCGTGCTGATCTCCACCAGCGGCAGCATCGTCGATGAACCGGACAACGCATTGCAGGCAGCCCCCGACTCGGCCATCGCCCTCCTGATCGATGGCGTGCAGCGCAGCGGCGTCTCCAGCGCCGTCATCGCCCCACGCCTGTATCTGGAAAACCTGCTGCTGCCCATGGTCATCGGCGGCGTGCACGCCAACGGCGTCCTCGGTTATCCGATACGGGAAGATTTCCCGGTGTCCTGGAGCTCGCACCTGGACATCGCCGACGTTGCTGCCCTGCTGTTCGATCAGCCTGCCATCACCGGCGTGGTCGGCGTCGGCCAGCTACCAGGCCTGCTGGGCGCAGACCTTGCTGCAGCAATGGCCAAGCACTTCAAGCGCGATGTGCACTTTCAACCCGTGCAACCCGAAGCATTCGGCGAGCAATTGCAGCCCCTGCTCGGCCCCGCTGCGATGGCCGTCGCCGGGTTCTACCAAGCCCTTTGGCAAACCCCTGCCAACACCATCAACCCCGCCACCAGCGCCCAGCAATTGCTTGGCAGCACACCACGCAGCGTTGAGCAGTGGTTAAAGGATCTGCTCGGCTAACGATGACGGCTAGTGCAGTGACTACCCGGCTGAGCCGGCGGCGCAGCACAGGCATCGCTTAAGCCTGTGTTGCGCCGGGAACTGCGTGATCGTGAGCGCTAATCAATGGCTGCCTATAGAAGGCTGCGCATTCTTAAGCATTGCGGCCGAGCCGCGGCACGGGCGGGGACGTTCATACCTGCCGGTACAGCAGCATTGCCGCGCCTGCCTCGTAGCTGCACACAGCAGTGTGTGCTTCGTGCAGCCCGAAGTCCGGGCTACGCCTCAGAAGTTGTGAGGTCTGGCTCAACCGCAGTGCAAGTTCCCTCGAAGGTGTCCGAGCTTTCATCGTCATGGATCCACTGTGCCGATCTATAAAAATCGTGGGCACATACATGCCATTGAACTTGAACGCAGCTTGGATCCGGTCCGGCGTGATGCTTATCGGCACTACACCTGACGAAATCGCTTGCATCGCCTGGTGGCCTACCAGGATTTAAACCTGGAACCAAAGGATTATGAGTTTGTCGTCGACGCGCCATGCCCAAGAAAATCAAGCGCAAGGTAACGTAATTAACAGAAAAAAATTAAGCTGCGACAGCAGCTTCGCGCAGCTTGGCGAAGGCGTGCAAAACTCAGCTCTATACTGATTGAGTACCGCCAAAGGACTAATCAATGCCAATCCAACCCGAGGCGTTTGTCACCTCACGCGCCACCGATCTCCCAACGGGTTCAGTCTTGACGAGCGGCGGCAATTGGTTCGCCCATGCCAACATCGCGGCGCGGCGCGGGATGCGACAACAGAGCGCAGCTGTGGCCCTGACTGTCAACGGAATCATCCAGAATTATCACGCATGAGAACCGCCTCTCACTGGCTCCTCCTGCGACGGCCGGCATTACGTAATTACGAGGTACGTAACATTTTACGAAATCAATTGACTGGCTTGACCGAATCACTGCCGACCCACTTGCATGGTTGGAGAAGAACCCAAGGCTATGGAAAAACTGCGAGCGCAAGCTCAATGCCAGTTTGCAGATGATCCAATTGACTTTGCTGCTCGGAAGACTTTGAACGGGCTCTGATAGGTAGCGCAGGTTGCCAGGGCCAAATCTATACTTTAAATGTATAGTTATTAAATATAGTATATCTCTCCACCATCCCTATCCATAGGCTGAATATGACTTGCGCATTGCGGATGCCAGCCCGGATTTGTAGTTAAATGATAAATCCCATGATAACGCTTGGATAATAAATTGAAGAAAATCTACCTGATAGTTGCGCTACTAGCATCGGCGATAAGTTCCCAGACCGTACTTGCGCAGGAACCAAGCTTTTACAATTGTCAAAATAAAGCGATCCGAGTGAACATCCCATCTATGCCCCTAGGCAAGGCAGTTGCTCGGTTCACAGAACTGACACATTGCCCAGTATCGATCGATGCTGACGAAGTCGCAAACACGGATGTGAAAGAACTTCCGACTTTCATCGTGAAAGGTAAGCTGACTCCCCGCAAAGCGCTCGATTTGATGCTCTCGAGTACGCCATTGAAGGCAAAGGAAATCAGGGGCGGCTTCTCCATTTACGAAGACAACAGTTACGACAGCAAACCATAAAAGACGCTCGTCAAGGCGTGTAAAGCAGGGACCCGCTGATACGAAAAGAGATGGCACTCTGCAGATGATAAATTGAGCGTCATCGCATTCGAATGGTCGGAAAATGTGCAGTTCGCTTTGCTTTGCGATCTGCACTTCTCCCCCAATATCTCGCGCACTCATTGCAAAGCGATCACCGACATAGCCGCCATCGCAGAACGGACCCCGTAAGCGCTTCAAATTCGGTTTGTTGCGCTCAAGTGCCAGCAGCGCAATGAATCGTCCCGACTTCTGTAGACACCCCGCAGCCTCATGATGATTGCTGCTTTCCAAACTCTACCGGCGACAGCCCGTCGTTATGACCGTGCTGTCGCCGCGTGTTGTAAAACATCTCGATGTAGCTGAAGACATCGCACTTGGCTTCCTCGCGTATCACATAGACCCGTCGCTTGGTGCGCTCACGTTTCAGGAGCTGGAAGAAGCTTTCAGCAACTGCGTTGTCGTGGTCATTGCCGCGACGGATCATGCTGCTGACCAAGCCGTGTGCCTTCAAAAAGTCCTGCCAGTCGTTCCCGGTGAACTGTGTGCCTTGGTCGGAGTGGACCAGCAGTCCTGCAGGCGGCTGACGTCGCCATACGGCCATTATCAATGCGTGTAGCACCAGGTCGGTATGCATGGTCGATTGCATCGCCCAGCCCACGATCGTCCTTGAGGAAAGATCCAACACCACGGCCAGGTACACCCCCGTGCGTTCGAATGTAGGTGATGCCGGTGACCCATGCTTGATTAGCCACGCCAGGATCGAACTGACGCGCCAGTTGCTTGCTGGTCACGGCGGCCAGTTTCTCGCCACGAACACCGGGCCGGCGGCCATAGTCGACCTGGGCACGCAAGCCTTCATGTCGCATCAGTCGCGCTGTCCGATGCTTGCCGCACGACTCAGCTATATCGCGAAGATCACAGTTGATCTTGCGGTCACCATACACACAGCCGCTTTCCAGCAAGGACGGCTTGATCAGACCGAGAACGCGCGCGCCATTCTTGTCACGTTGCGACATCGGCGCGCTCCGCCATGCGTCGTATCCGCCGGGGTGTAGGCCGAACGCCCTGCACATATTCCGAAGGCGAAAGTCCCGCTCATGATCGAGCATAAACGCGTATTTCATCCGGCCAGCTTGGCAAAGTGCGCTGCGGCCTTTTTTAGTGTGTCTCGCTCGTCGGTGACCCGCCGCAACTCCGAGGTCTATTCGATTGCCGCCGAATGCGTGGACGATGGGTAGGCCTAGTGCTTCCGCCAACCATATAGGCTGTGGATTGAGATGCCGAGCCGGCTGGCCACATCGGCCACTGAGTGGCCACGGTCGGTGACCTGCTTGACCACCTCGACCTTGAACGCTTCGGTGTATCGCTTGCTGCTCATAGACACCCCTATTGCTACCGTGAGTTACGGCTGCAAGGTGTCGTAGGAAAGCCGGAGCGATTCATGGACTGTTTTTTGGTGGGCCCACCAGGATTCGAACCTGGAACCAAAGGATTATGAGTCCTCTGCTCTAACCGTTGAGCTATAGGCCCTGCTGCACAGCGCTCGCTGATGCCGCATGCCATGCGTCGGGCCCTCAGGAGTCGAGCAAGTTTACCTGTCTGTCCGCGAGCTTGTCTGCTGCGGCGCCGTCTTCTCTGCGGGTTCGTATCTGCGCACGCTTGCTGCGACTATGCAGGCGTCTGGTATCTGCTGGACGCTTGGTAGATAGATGCCTGCACATCACAAACGCGCCTACACACCCACACCATCAAGCATCCGCAGTCTGACGTTGCTTATCGATCAACTGGCGACCTGCGCGAAACCCCTGCGCGATGGCGTCCTGGTAGGTGTCCCAAGTCTGGGTCCCGTCGTTGATGCGTGGCAGACGGGTGCCGCCGCCGGCGTACACATCGACCCACAGCGTCCACTTGGCTGTCGGCGAAGCCTGTTCGACGCGTACACGGATTTCATGCTCGCAGTGCGTGGTGGTTTCGAAGCGGCTTTGTCTGCTCATCGGACGGTCTCATGTTCCTGTCGCGCTCGAAGGTAAAGCGCCGGTTGCAATCTCGCGTGAGATTGCAGGAAACATCCACTTAATAGTGCGTTGCGGTGCGGCTTCGTCGCAAAGGCGTGAAGCCACGCCGTCCGAATCTGCGCCGCTGCTGCCCGGCTAGCATCGCCGGGCAGGTGCCTGAAACGCAACAGCCCCGCATGTGCGGGGCTGTTGTGCGACGACTATCCAGCAACGACTAGGGTCAGTCGATGTCCAGGAACGAGCGCAACTGTTCCGAGCGGCTGGGATGACGCAGCTTGCGCAGCGCCTTGGCTTCTATCTGCCGGATCCGCTCGCGGGTGACGTCGAACTGCTTGCCGACTTCTTCCAGCGTGTGATCGGTGTTCATGTCGATACCGAAGCGCATCCGCAGCACCTTGGCTTCGCGCGGGGTCAGGCCGGCCAACACGTCACGCACCGTCTCGGAGAGATTGATGTTGGTGGTGTTGTCGATCGGGGACTCCACATTGGTGTCCTCGATGAAGTCGCCCAGATGCGAATCCTCGTCGTCGCCGATCGGGGTTTCCATCGAGATCGGCTCCTTGGCGATTTTCATCACCTTGCGGATCTTGTCTTCCGGCATGTCCATTTCCTTGGCCAGCTCCTCCGGCGTGGCCTCGCGGCCAAACTGCTGGAGCATCTGACGGGAAATGCGGTTCAACTTGTTGATCGTTTCGATCATGTGCACCGGAATACGAATGGTGCGCGCCTGATCGGCGATCGAACGGGTGATGGCCTGACGGATCCACCACGTCGCATAAGTGGAGAACTTGTAACCGCGACGGTATTCGAACTTGTCCACGGCCTTCATCAGGCCGATGTTGCCTTCCTGGATCAGGTCCAGGAACTGCAGGCCGCGGTTGGTGTACTTCTTGGCGATGGAGATGACCAGACGCAGGTTGGCCTCGACCATTTCCTTCTTGGCCTTGCGCGCCTTGGCTTCGCCATAGGCCATCGCACGGCTGATCTCCTTGATCTCGCCAAGGGTCAGGTAGTTGGCCTTTTCCATCTCGATCGAGCCCTGCTGCTCGGACACGATCTGGTCCTTGACGTCGCGCAGCGCGGACGACCACTTCTGCTTGCGCTTGAGTGCGTCTTCCACCCATTCCAGATTGGTCTGATTGCCTTCCCAGGAGCGGATGAAGTCCTTGCGCGGCATGCGTGCCACGGTGGTCGCCAGGTGCAGCACCTTGCGCTCGTGGTCCTTGATGCCGTTGACCACGCCACGCAGCTGGGTGACCAGCGCGTCGGTCAGCGGCAGCGGCAGCTTGAGCGTGGTGAAGATGGCGGCCATGTCTTCGCGCGCCTTGACCACCAGCTTGTGCTCTGCGCCGTTCTTGGCATAGATCTTCTTGAACTTGGCGTATTCGTTAGCCAGGTTCTCCATGCGTGTGGCGACTTCGACCGGGTCCGGACCGGTCGGGCCGGCCTCTTCTTCGGCAGCGTCGTCGTCGCCATCTTCGGCGTCGTCGTCGTCGGCAGCATCGTCTTCGGAGACGGCAACCGGGCCGGCGGCGGCCAACGCGGCAGCGGCGGCATCGGCTTCTTCGATCAGGTCGTTGAAGCCGACCACGATCTCGGCCAGACGCTTCTTGCCTTCCTTGTGCGCTTCGTAATCGGCGAGCAGCATTTCGGTCGACAGCGGGAACACGCCCAGTGCTGCCTGGACCTGGCTCAGGCCTTCTTCGATGCGCTTGGCGATGGCGATTTCGCCTTCGCGGGTCAGCAGCTCGACCGTGCCCATTTCGCGCATGTACATGCGCACCGGGTCGGTGGTACGGCCACCTTCGGTATCGAGCGCGGTCAGCGCTGCGGCGGCTTCTTCGGCGGCAGTGTCGTCAACCTCGCGGTTGCCGGTGTTGCCATCGTTGAGCAGCAGGGTTTCGGCATCGGGGGCAACTTCATGGACATCAATGCCCATGCCGTTGATCATGCTGATGATGTCTTCGATCTGCTCCGGGTCGACGAGGTCGTCGGGCAGATGGTCATTGACTTCGGCGTAGGTCAGATAGCCCTGTTCCAGGCCCTTGCTGATCAGTAGCTTGATGTCGGATTGCTGGGCAGGACGTTCGTTGGCCATGAGTGCTCGCGCCACCGGCTTTGAGATTGGAAAGAGAACCTAGCATTATACCAGCGTGAAGCCCGGTCTGCCGGAATCAAGACGGGACCGCTGGTAGAACTGCGCTGGCTAGGGTCTGAGAAGGAAGGTCACCGGGCCGTCATTGACCAGGTCGACAACCATATGGGCACCGAAGCGTCCGGTTTCCACCCCGACGTGGTGGTTTTCGCGGCAGATCGCCACTAATTGATTGAACGCCCGTTCAGCCTCCAACGGCGGTGCCGCAGTGCTGAAGCCCGGCCGGTTACCGGAACTGGTGTCGGCGGCCAGGGTGAACTGGCTGACCAGCAACAGGCCGCCGGCAGTGTCGGTGAGCGAGCGATTCATCTTGCCGGCATCGTCGCCGAACACCCGGTAGCTCAGCAGGCGCTCGGCAAGGCGCCGGATCTGCGCGTCGCTGTCGCCGGGCTCCACGCCGACCAGCGCCAGCAACCCGGGGCCGATTTTCCCGACGACCTGGCCCTCGACACTGACCGAGGCCCGGGTAACGCGTTGGATCAATGCAAGCATTGGCTTTCTCGCCCAGCAAACTGTGCCGCGCAGCATGCCCAGCGCTGTCCGCACTGTCACGCGCGGGCCTTCGCCGGCTGCGCTGTTTAGAATTGCGCGGATGAAACCTGATGTCCGCGCCCGACTGCTCTATGCCACCGCCGCCACCGTGGGCCGCCTGCCGTGGCCGCTGCTCAAACGCGTGGCCGATGCGCTGGCCTGGAGCTGGCGCAAGCTCAACGCGCGCGAAGCCCGCGTGGCCCGCCGTAACCTGGAACTGGCCTACCCGGAGTTACCCGCCGCGCAGCGCGCGCAGCTGCACGCGCAAATCCTGCAATCGACCGCGCGCCAGACCCTGGAAGTGCTGCGCACCTGGACCCGCCCGCCGGCCGACAACCTGGCGCGCCTGCAACGCAACGGGCAGGAGCTCTACGACGCGGCGCTGGCCTCCGGACGTGGCGTGATCGTGGCGGCGCCGCACTTCGGCAACTGGGAGCTGCTCAACCAGTGGCTGTCCGAGCGCGGGCCGATCGCCATCGTCTACCGGCCGCCCGAGTCGGAGGCGGTCGACGGGTTTCTGCAGCTGGCGCGCGGCGGCGACAACGTGCGCCAGGTGCGTGCCGAAGGCCCGGCGGTGCGGCAGTTGTTCAAGGTGCTCAAGGACGGCGGCGCGGTCGGCATCCTGCCCGACCAGCAGCCGAAGATGGGCGATGGCGTGTTTGCGCCGTTCTTCGGCATCCCGGCCTTGACCATGACCCTGGTCAACCGGCTGGCCGAGCGCACCGGCGCCACCGTGCTGTACGGCTGGTGCGAACGCGCTGGCGGGGACCTGCAGTTTGCCCTGCACGTGCAACCGGCCGACCCGGCAGTGGCCGACCCCGACCCGGTGCGTGCCGCCAGCGCGCTTAATGCCGGCATCGAACAGATCGCCCGGCGCGACCCGGCGCAGTATCAGTGGACCTACAAGCGCTACACGCTGCGCCCACCCGGCAGCGGCGAGGCCAACCCCTACGCGACCGAGCGGCATCCGCATTGATCGTCGCGCCGACCTGATCGAGCGCGGCAGCCGGGCCGGGTGCGTCAGTCGTCGTGCGGGTCTGCGGGCGTCGCCAGAATGCGTTGATAGAACGCCAGATCCAGCCAGCGCCCGAACTTGAACCCGGCCTCGCGCACGGTGCCGGCATGGGTAAAGCCGAACTGTTCGTGCAGCGCCACGCTGGCCTGGTTGCTGGCATCGATACCACCGACCAGCACATGCACGCCACGCTGCTCGGCCGCGGCGATCAGCGCTTGCAGCAACGTGCGCCCCAGGCCTTTGCCGCGATGGTCCTGGTGCACATAGATCGAATGTTCGACGCTGTACTTGAACGCCGGCCAGGCGCGAAAGGTGCCGTAGCTGGCAAAGCCCATCAGCGTGCCATCGGCATCTTCGACACCAATCACCGGAAAGCCGCCCGCGCGCTTGGTGGCGAACCAGCCGACCATGCTCTCCGGCAGACGCGGCCGGTAGTCGTACAACGCGGTCGAGTTGGCGATGGCCTCGTTGAAGATGTCCAGGATCGCGCTGGCGTGACGCGCTTCGCTGCAGTCGATAAGACGCATGGGATCCGCTGAGCTGAGAGGTGATCGAATTAGAAAGCATTGCCGGGCGCTGAACAACGCGCGCGGCGCACAACCAATCGGCGCCTGTGCCGTCACTCAATCGCAGCCACTGGATGCAGCGTTCCACCCGATGGTGGCAACCGCCAGTTGCGAACCACGCGACAATGGCGGCATGCGGCCGGCACTGGCGCGGCGGCGTCCGCCTTGAAGCGGCCGTGGCAATCCCCATCTGGAGTCGTGCATGAGCAGCCCCGTCCCCTCCCCCAGCGCACAGGCCTTCGGCGACCCGGCAGCCATCCGCTGCGAGCGCGCCGCCTCCGAGCTGCGCGCCGGCCGGCCGGTGCTGTTGACCGCCGCCGATGGGCAGGCGCGTGCGGTATTGGCGTTGGACAGCAGCACGGCGCAGTCGTATGCCGCGTTCGCACGTGCCGCGCAGGGCCGTCACTATCTGTTCGTCACGCCGACCCGCGCCCAGGTGCTGGGGCTGACTGCGCCGCAAGGCGCGCGCGTGGCCCTGGCCGACTACAGCTACGACCAACTCGCCGCATTGGCCTATCTGCGCGACACCACGGTGCCGGCGCAGTGGGCGGCTGGCGATGCGCTGGATGCCGGCGGGGTGGAGATCGCGCGGCTGGGATTGCTGCTGCCGGCCCTGCTGGCCGTGGAGCTGCGCGACGTGCACGCCCACGCCGCCTTTGCCGGATGCCAGTCGCTGAGCCTGGACGATCTGAGCAGTGGCTGCGCCAAATCGGCCGCGGCCGGCTTTGAGCTCGTCACCCGCACGCCGGTGCCATTGCGCGGCCTGGGCATGAGCGAATTCGTGGTGTTCCGCGGCGGCGTCGCACAGCGCGATCAAGTGGCGATCGTGGTGGGCCAGCCCGACCTGTCGGGCGCGGTACCGGTGCGCGTGCACTCGTCGTGCCTCACCGGCGACCTGTTCGGCTCGCTCAAGTGCGACTGCGGCGACCAGCTGCGACACGGCCTGGCCAAGTTGAAGGATCTCGGCGGCGGTGTGCTGCTGTATCTGGATCAGGAAGGCCGCGGCACCGGCATCGCCGCCAAGATGCGCGCCTACGGCTACCAGCATGCAGGCCTGGACACCATCGATGCTGATGCGCAGCTGGGCTTCGGCCCGGACGAGCGCCGCTACGGCAGCGCGGTGGCGATGTTGCGCGGCCTGGGCATCGGCCGCATCCGTCTGCTGACCAATAACCCGGCCAAGGCCGAGCGGCTGCGCGCCGCGGGGATCTTTGTCGAAGATCGCATCCCGATCACCGGCGATATCACCCCTGAAAACGAGCAGTATCTGCGCACCAAGGCCGCGCGCGCCGGCCATGCGCTGGATGTGGATGCGCTGATTCTGGCTGCGCAGTAAGCGCGGGCAGCAGGCTGCCTGGCTGGGTGTCACCGGCACGCAGGAGGCGCGTGCCGGGGCCGATGCATCCGGCCATCGGCGCCTAATGCGTACCTTCTTTTGACGTCTGCCTGACGAAGTTCCGTGTTTCGATCGTCATCGCTGCGCGCCATCGGCGTGGGTGTCGGTCTGCGAGACCCGCCGTGTAGCGCAAACGCGCGCACTGATGAGGATCGCCTAACGAAACGACTGCGCAGCCACCAGGCGGGCGCTGCCGGTGCTCGCTGCGGCATATACCACTCGTACACTCCGGTTTCTAATGCGCCGCCCACGCCCACCTGACGATTGCTCGCTACGTTTCGTTAGCCGCTCTAGAAACACTCTCGACCACCGAACGTGGTTGCCCGCTGCACCACGACGGCGTCTGTCAGCCGTCCAACCCAGTTCCTTGCAACCCAAGGCCAGAGCGGATGCGCCCTGACCGGGCACCCGGCTATGCTTGCGCACCGCTTCTGCAGGCACGCCTCGTGCACGACGCTCCACCGCCGCACCCCGACATCCTGGTCAGCGCCGCGCCTGCCGACACACCGCCGGTGGATCACGCGCACTGGCAGCAGTTACCACGCCGTGGCGCCTACGTGGCCGCGGTCAATGGCGCACTTGGCGGTGGCTGTGCCGGCCTGATCGCGGCCGGTGTCGCCGTCACTGCGCTGCATGCCTGGCACTACTGGCCGGCGGTGCTGGGCGTGACGCTGGTGCTGGCGATGCTGTGCGCATGGCTGGCAGTCAAACGGCACCGGCTCACGCTGTGGAAACTCGACCAGCATGGCCTGGCGCTGCAACGCGGGCATCTGTGGCAGAGCGACACGCGCGTGCCGATCTCGCGCGTGCAGCACGTGGATCTGCGCCGCGGCCCGATCGAACGCGCCACGCGCCTGACCACGCTGGTGGTGCACACCGCCGGCAGCCGGCTCAATGCGGTGGCGCTGTCCGGCCTGGATCAGGCCGACGCCGAACATCTGCGCGACCGCCTCGCCCGCCAGCTCGATCACCACGACGACGCGCTGTGAATGCCATCGAACACCCTGGCCACGACGAGCAGCGGCTGCATCCGCTGTCGTGGGTGTTCGTGCTGCTGCAGCAGATTCGCCAGTTCCTGATTCCGTTGGTCGCCTTGGTCGTGTTCGGCAGCCGCGACGGCAGCCGCGATTTTGCCGACCACATCGCCACCGCCGTGGTGATCTCCGTGCTGGTGGCGATTTCGGTGCTGCGTTACTTCACCTATCGCTATCGCATTGGGCAAGACAGCGTGGCGATCCGCAGCGGCCTGCTGGAGCGCAGCCGGCGCGACATTCCATTCGCCCGCATCCACAACGTGGTGGTGCATCAATCGCTGCTGCATCGGTTGGCCGGTGTGGCGGAAGTGCGGCTGGAATCGGCCGGCGGGCACAAACCCGAAGCGGAAATGCGCGTGCTGCGACTGGATCAGGCGCTGGCGCTGGAAGATCTGATACGGCGCCGCGCCCACCACGCCGATGCAGCTGCAGCTGCCGTGCAGACCGACGACCGCACCACCTTGTTGCGCCTGCCGATGGGCGAAGTGATCCGGCTGGGCCTGATTTCCAACCGCGGCATGGTGGTGGTCGCGGCCAGTTTCGGTGTGATCTATCAGATGATTCCGCGCCGGGTGGCGTCCAGCTTTATCGAGACCAATGGCGAGATCGCGTACCGCTACGTCAACCAGATCCATCCGGGTGCAGCCGTCACCACGATCCTGGTGACGATCGCCGTCGTGGCGGTGCTGCTGGCCATGCGCGCGCTCTCGGTGGCCCTGGCCGTGGCGCAATACCACGGCTTTCATCTCAGCGAATCAGAGCGGCGCCTCACCGTGGAGCGCGGCCTGCTGACGCGGATCCGCAGCAGCGTTGCACTGCGGCGGATCCAGTCATGGACGGTGTATGAAAGCCGGCTGCATCGCCTGTTTGGCCGCCGCCAGTTGCGCGTGGATACCGCCGTGACCAACACCGGCGACAACCACGATAGCGCGCTGAAAGAGCTGGCACCGATCGCCGAGCCGCAGCGCTGCGATGCCTTGTTGCAAAGTCTGCTGCCGGGTATTGCGTGGCCGCCGGCGCAGTGGCAGGCGATCGCCACGCACTGCTGGTGGCGGCTGAGTTTGCCGATGCTGCTGATGTTGCTGCCGCTGGTGGCCGGGCTAGCGTGGCAGTTCGGCAGTCAGGCTGCGTGGCTGCTGCTGTGGCTGCCGTGGAGCGCCTTCAAGGCGCATCGTCAGGTGCACCGCATGGGCTATGCGGTAGATGCGCGCTATGTGGCGGTACGCGGCGGCTGGTGGAAGCGCTGGTGGCGGCTGGCCGAACTGGACAAGCTGCAGGCGCTGCAATTACAACGCTCGCCGCTGGATCGCCTGACCGGCACTTCCACGCTGTGGCTGGACACCGCCGGCGCCAGTCCCACCGGCCCGGCCTTGCGCTTGCGCTTTGTGCCTTTGGCGCAGGCGCAGGCGCTGCAAACCCAACTGGGCGCCGCGCTGGCACGGCGCAAGCTGCGCTGGTGATTGGTGATTGGTGATTGGTGATTGGTGATTGGTGATTGGTGATTGGTGATTGCTGATTGCTGATTGCTGATTGGACCAGCCTCACTGATCGGCAGGGAGATCGTCCACGACCGACGATCAGCGCTGCGCCGGACCCCAATAGCCGAGTTCGCGCCGAATCTGTAGCCCTCGCCACAGGGCGCCCAGCGGCTTGCGTCGCAGCGTACCGAGCTTGCCGGCGATGAAATCCTCGGTGGCGGCGATCACTCGTTCGGACGATCTGCCATCGCGATACGGATGGATCGCATCGGCATAACTGGCCAGCGCGCCGCGTAGTTCGGCATCCGGCGCCAGCGCACGTGCCAGTTGCTGCGGCAACTGCGCCGGCTGCTGAAAGTCCAGCATATGCGGCTGCGGCACGCGGTTGCGGAAGGTCACCACCGGTTTGTGCTGCACCACGAACTCGGAGACGATCGACGAGGTATCGGAGACCAGCACATCGGCCGCACGCTGCGCCGCCACGACCTCTTCGGGCTCGACAAACCGCGCATTGGCACCAGCCAGCGCGCGATAGCGGTCGAACAATTCCGGCGCGCATTTGGGATGCAAGGTGAGCAGCCAGTAGTGCGCACCGCGCGCGATATCGGCGGCGATTTCCTCATACAGCACAGGTGCCGCGCTCAGGCGCTCGGTAAAGGTGGAACCGAACAGGATCACCGGCCGCCCGTTAGCGGGCGCACGCAGCGTGGCGCTGTGCCCGCCGTCATCGCGAAACACCGGATCGAGCTTGGGCCAGCCGGTTTCCACCACCGCAAAATGACCCTCGCGCGCCGCCAGTGCACGAAACGGCGCAGTGGTGGCCGGGCCTTGCGTGCAATACAGATCGAACAAGCCGCGCACGCGAAAATGGCCGCGATTGTCCTCGCGCTTTTGCACGTTGAATCCGTGGAAGAGCTGCACCTTGGCGCCAGAAATAAACGGCGGCACCCAGTTGGCCGCACTGAACACCGCACGCGGACGCAGGGCCAGCGCCTCGCGCAACCCCACTTCGCGTACGCCCGGCAGCACCAGTCCGCGCGCACCGCCTTCGTACCAGGCGGCAACCGTGTCGCCGCGGGCCTGTAATGCCTGCGCCAATGGCGCCAGAATAGGCAACGCGTAACGCTCCGTTGCGAACAGCAGGTAATCGGCCATCACATGTCCTCTTCGACCGCACCCGACGAACGGCCTCGCATTAGCGCCTGCATTATCGCGTTCAACGAGGCCGATCGCCTACGCGACTGCCTGACCTCGCTGGCGTTCTGCGATGAGATCGTGGTGGTGGACTCCGGTTCCACCGATGCCACTGCTGCCATTGCCAGCGCGCATGGCGCGCGCGTGCTGCAACGCGCCTTCGATGGCTACCGCAGCCAGAAGGCGTATTGCGTCGCGCAAGCCAGCCACGACTGGGTGCTGTGCCTGGATGCGGACGAACGCATCAGCGACAGTTTGCGCGCATCGATCCTGGCGGCACGCGATGCCGGCTTTGCCGACGCGGCCGGCTATCGTTTTGCGCGGCTCTCCGAGTATTTCGGCCGCTTCTTGCGCCACGGCAATGCGTATCCGGACCGCGTGCTGCGCCTGTTCGACCGACGCCGTGGCGGCTGGCGCGGCAAGCGCGAGATCCACGAAGCGGCCAGCGTCGATGGTGCCGTGGTCACCTTGCGCGGCGACCTGGTCCACTACCCCTACCGGTCGCTGATGCAGCAGCTGGCCAAGACCCAGCGCTACGCACAGATGATGGCCGAGCACGACTACGCCCGCGGCAAGCGCGCGACCTGGAGCAAGCTGGTGTTGGCGCCGGCCTGGCGCTTCTGGCGCGGCTATCTGCTGCGCGGCGGGTTTCGCGATGGCTGGCACGGGCTGATCTACGCCTACGTGCGTGCCAACTACGTACGCCAGAAGACCATCATGCTGTGGCTGCTACAGCACAACCAGCCGGTACAGGACCCGCCGCGCGCTGCGGATCAACACAGCGACTGAGCGCGGTCAGCACGGCTGCTGCGCTCATCCCAGGCGGCGCGACTGATGCGCTCGGTGGCCACGTACCCGTCGCGCAGATGAATCGCTTCGCATGGGCGGGCAGACGCATGACGGTTTGCGCAGGTCTGGATGCTTGTTGGCCGCACTCCAGCCGATCAGGTTCCGAACACGCGAAGCGTCTCCAACTCACCACTGCTCGCTACGCGTTGCCGACAGCCTTCGGTATTGCCGGCTGTGCCTGACGTGCGGCCAGGCCCACCAATATGCCGACCATCGCCGAGTAGAAGCTTGCCGAGACCTGGTGCGCGAACATCGACTGGGTCAACCCGCACAGCGCATAGCTGATCACGATCATCACCCCGGCCGCCGCCGGCCCGCGGAACTGCACCTGCCCGCTGCGTCGATGCAAGCGCACGAACACCCACAGCGGCACGCCATAGACCGCAATCAGCAGCAACAGCCCGGGCACGCCCTGGGTAGCACCCCATTCAGCCAGATCGTTATGCGCATGGCCCAGATGGCAGCGCAGCAGCCAGGTGCCGCTGGAACAGACCGGCAACTCGCGCATCGCATCATCGAACCGACCTACACCGACGCCGGTCAGCGGATGCGCGCGCAAGGTATCCCAGGCCACATGCAGGCGTTCGATGCGGGCCCCGGCAGACGAATCGCTGTCGCCCACTTCGTAGCGTTGCAGATCGCTCTGCAACTCGCCCAGGCGCATCTGGTCGGTCAATGCGGGCACGCTGACGACCACGCCCACCGCCAGCACCGCACCGCTGACGAAAGTCAGCAGCCGCATGCGCGCGCTATGCCACGGCGCGCCCCAGGCCAGCACACCCACGGTGGCCAGCAACGCCAGCCACACGCCGCGGCTGCCGCTGAGCACGATCACCACCACCGCTGCGACCCCCGCAGCGACCAGCCAGCGCACAGCGCCGACCGGACGACAAAACGCCACCACCACCAGCAACATCAGCGCGATGTCGGCAAACACAATCGCATTGGTAAAGCCTTCTGCACGGTCGGCGCCATTCATCACCTGCAGCAATGCGATCAACATGGCCGCAAACACGCCGGCCAATGCGCCCCGCCACAGCCAGACCTGGCGGGGTTGCAAGGCGTAAGCCCATAACGCAGCCCAGGGCAGCACCAGAAAGCGCGAGCGGTTGTCGACATCGCGCAGGCCGTGCTCGAACAAAGCGATCGACAGCAGCGACATTGCGATCACGACCACCGTCAGCCACCCCACCGCGCGCAACGCGCCGCTGCGCGCCGCGATGCCGGCACGCAAGCTGCGCCAGCCGACCAGCGAGCCAAGCAACAAGCACAGGCCGAACGGCAGCAAGCCGCTGGGCATGCTCACCACCAACGCGGTCAGCGTGAACACCCCCAGCTCGGCGATGCCCACGCCCGCGCGCGATGCCACGGGTGCGGACTGCGAGAGCGAAGTGGGCTGGGTACGCAGTGAATTCATTGAAAGATCGGTGGCGGAAGGGGGCGAGACAGGCACTGCACGTCAGCGACGCCGACCAAGCTAACGATGTCCCGCATGAATGACTGCTAGACAATCGCCAGCCACTGCAGTGGCCTGATGCAGGCAGGACCTGAAATGCGCGCGTGAAGGGCTCATTCGACGTCCAGGTTGCCCTGCTCCTTTTCTTCGACCGCCCGCTCCGTGGAGCTGGCCACGCAGTCGCCGCGCACCGCATCGCCCGGTACCAGCCACCACCGACGTCGATTAGCCACACCGACCAGCTGGCTGCGACTGCGGTCCACGCAGCCCAGCAGCGCCGTCTCCTGCGCCATCAGCCAACGCTGCCCCGGTTGCTCGGCCTGCCAGGCCGCGCCGCGTCGCAGCTGTTCTTCCCATGGCACCTTAAAGCCGAAGGTCTGCGCCGGGCGGTCAGCCATCAGCAGGTTCTGCTCCTTCCACGCCACCAGGCCGAGCTGGGCATCCGGGCCGATACGGCGCCCGACCTCGCGCATCACCGCACCGGCCGAACTGGAATCGTTGAAGATCGGGTAGCAGACCAGCCCGAACGCCACCCACCACGCGCCCAGCAGCGACACCACCGCCAGCGCGGAGCGGCGCACGCGCAACAGCAGCAGGCTCGCCACGCCCCAGGTGCCCACCGCCAGCAGCAGCCAGCCCAGCGGGTCGGTGGCTTCGTTGCCGACCCCGCGGCTGTCCATGATCTTCTGCTCGAATCCGGGGTGCCCGATCAACATCGCCGCCCCGCCTGCGGCGAAGACCACAGTCAGCAGCAGCGCAAAACCGAACAGCACCCGCTGCACCCCGACCCGGCGCAGCAAACCCGCGGCCAACGGCGCCAGCGCCAGACAGAACATCGGCAACGCCGGCAGGATGTAGACATCGCGCTTGCCGCTGGGGATGGTGAAGAACACCAGCACCAGCAACCACCACGCCAACGGCAGCAGATAACGCGCATCGCGCCGGCGCAACCGCCGCCACCACGCCGGAATCGCCCATGGCAACAGCAGGACGGTCGGCATCCACATCGTGGCCATGCTCTGCAGGTGGTACCAGATCGGCTGCGCGTGATCCCACGAACTGGCGTAGCGCTTGGCGGTCTGGCGCAGCAGGATGTCGTTGAGATACACGCGGTATTCGGGCTGGCCGGCGGTGAGCGCGGTGACCATCATCGGCACGAACCACAGCGCGATCGCCACGAAGAAGAACAGCGGCCCGAGCCAGAAGCGACGGTCGCGCACATGCACGCGCACACCCGGCCAACCGCGTGCGGCGGCAATGCCGGCCGGGATCAGCATCAGCAGCGCGATGATGCCCACGCCCTTGGTGATCACACCCAGCCCGGCGGCAAACCAGCCCAGCGTCCACCAGCGCCAGGCCGGACCCATCAACAGATGCCGCAGCAGCCCGTAATTGGCCAGGGTGATCCAGAACACCACCAGCGGGTCGATCTGCGCCTTCTTGGCCTGAAAGGTGAAGTGCAGGGTGAACAACAGCAGCCACGCGGCATACACCCCCACCCGCCGGGTCCACAGCCGCCGTCCCAGGTCGTACACACAGGCCAGCGTGCCCAGCGCCGCGAGCAGCGACGGCAGCAAGAACGCCACCCGCCAATTGCCCAGCAGCGTGTAGAACAGTGCCTGCAGCCACATCAACATCGGCGGCTTGTCCGAATACAGCTCGTTGCCGCGATGCGGGAACAACCAGTCCCCGCTCAGCACCATCTGCTTGGCGACCAGCGCAAAACGCGGCTCGTCCGACGGCCAGGGGTCACGCAACCCCAGCCCGGCACCGATCACCAGCACCGCGGTGATGGCCAGCAACCAGAAATCCTTTGAAGCACGGGTCTTGAGCATGGCGGGCGGCAATGGGACGCGAAAAGGGAGCGCCGACATCGGCGCGCGATCAGGACGCTTTTAGCAAAAGCGCGTAGAAGAAACCGTCGCAGTGCTGCTCGCCGGGAAACCGCTGACGTCCCGGGCCCGCCGCATGGCCGAACTGCGCACCCAAGGGCTGCGCCTGCGCATCGGGCGTGCGTTGCAGGAAGGCCTCGACCTGCCCCTGGTTCTCGCGCGCCAGCAGCGAGCAGGTGGTGTAGAGCAGCTGGCCGCCCGGACGCAACGTGCGCCACGTCGCATCCAGCAAGCGCGCCTGCAGGGCGCACAGCGCATCGATGTCGTCGGCGCGGCGGTGCAACAGCACATCCGGCTGACGACGCACCACGCCGGTGGCCGAACACGGCGCATCCAGCAGTACTGCATCGAAGGGCTGACCGTCCCACCATGCCGCCGGATCGGCCGCATCGGCGGCATGCAGCGCGACCTGCGCGTTCGGCACGGTGCGCTGCAACGTCTGTTGCACGCGTTCCAGCCGGCGCGCATCCACATCCAGCGCGGTGAGCTGCAACTGCGGGTAACGCTCCAGCAGATGCGCCGCCTTGCCACCGGGCGCAGCGCAGGCATCGAGTACCCGCGCCGCCGGCGTAAGCGTCAGCGCGTCGGCCACCTGCTGCGCGGAGCCGTCCTGCACCGAGACCTCGCCTTCGGCAAAGCCCGGCAACTGGCTCACCGGCACTGCACTGTGCAACCGCAGCGCATCAGGCAGCACCGTGTCGATCTGTGCGGAGATGCCCACCTCTGCCAGCCGCGCCACATAGGCGGCTGGGTCGCTGCGCCCGCGATGCACGCGCAGCCACATCGGCGCCATCTGCGCGCTTGCGACGAAGATCGCTTCGGCCTGCTCGCCCCAATCGGCACGCAGCTGCTTGCGCAACCACGACGGCCAACCGGCATCGTCCGAGACCGCCGGAAATCCTTCGCGCTGCGCGCGCCGCAGGATCGCGTTGACCATGCCGGCCTGGCGCGGCCGGCCCAGCGCGCGACACGCCTCCACGGTGGCCGACAGCGCCGCGTGCGCGGGCAGTTGCAGCACGTCGAGCTGAGCGAAGCCGGCCATCAACAATGCCTTGAGTTCGGCATCGCGCGGCGGCAGCGGGCGTTCCAGCCATTGCCGCAAGGCGACGTCGTAGGCCGGGCGGCGCCGCAGCACTGCAAAACAGATCGCCTCCACCAGCGCGCGATCGCGCGGATCGGCAATGCCAGGCAGCGCAGCGGTCAGTTCGGCCTTCAACGAACGGCCCTGGTCGAACACGGCCGTGAGCACCTTCGCGGCTGCCAGCCGTGAGGCGACGCCAGCCGCCGCGGTGTCGGCGGCCATCAGCGCAGCGCCGGCAGGTCGCGGCGCGCGTTGAGGTAATCGGCGGCGGTGATCGCCTTGCCGCCCTCACGCTGCAACACGCGCACCCGCAGCGCGCCCTGCCCGCAGGCGATGTCGATGCCCTGCTTGCTGGCGGCCAACAAGGTGCCCGGCGGCTGTTGATGGGCCAACTCGAGCGCCACCGCGCCATGCAGACGCACCCGCTCGCCGGCCAGCGTGGCCTCGGCCACCGGCCACGGATTGAACGCACGCACGCGCCGCGCCAGTTCCTGCGCCGGCTGCGCCCAGTCCAGCCGCGCCTGCGCCTTGTCCAGCTTGTGCGCGTAGGTGACGCCCTCGGCCGGCTGCGCTTGCGCCACCGGGCGAATGCCGGCACGCAGCAAGCCCAGGCCATCGGACAGTACCTGCGCACCCAACGCGGCCAGGCGGTCGTGCAGCTGGCCGCCGGTTTCCTGCTCGCCGATCTCGATGCGTTGCGACAACAGCACCGGGCCGGTATCCAGACCGGCTTCCATCTGCATCAGGCACACGCCGGTTTCGGTATCGCCGGCCTCGATCGCACGCTGGATCGGCGCGGCGCCACGCCAGCGCGGCAGCAGCGAGGCATGCACATTCCAGCAGCCGTGAGTCGGCGCAGCCAGCACCGCCTTGGGCAGGATCAGCCCGTAGGCCACCACCACCATCAGATCGGCATTGAGTCCGCGCAGCGTGGCCAGCGCCTCGGGCGAGCGCAGCGTCTGCGGCTGGTACACCGGAATGCCGCGCGCGATCGCCTCCAGCTTCACCGGCGACGGCGTCAGCCCGCGACCGCGACCGGCTGGCCGATCCGGCTGGGTATAGACCGCCACCACTTCATGTCGTTGCGCGGCAACGCGTAACGAGGCGACAGCGAAGTCCGGCGTACCGGCGAAGACAATTCTCATAGGGCTGGGATTCGGGAGTCGGAATTGGGGATTGGCAACGGCGGGTGACGCAGCCGAATGGAATCGGCGGGCCGATGAGTGGGGATTGGGGAAGTGGGATTGGGAATTGGCAACAGCGGTTGGCTGGTGCTTTCAGTCGCCGGGATGGACAGGCCGGACTTCAAACCAGGTCTGTGCAGAGACACACGACCTCGCGCCCCATGCATGACGCCGCCAATCAGGTTTGTTGAACAAACGAACTGCACACCGGCGTCAACACGTGCACGGGGACCGCATTCGCCAATCCCCACTCCCGAACACCCAATCCCCGCCCTCAAGCCACATGCTTGCGCATTTTGGCCAGCTTCTTGCGCACCATTTCGCGCTTGAGCGGCGACAGGTAATCCACGAACAACTTGCCGTCCAGGTGGTCCATCTCGTGCTGGATGCATACCGCCAGCAGGCCATCGGTGCTCAGCTCGTGAGGCTGCCCATGACGGTCGAGATAACGCAGGGTGATCGCATCGGCGCGGCTGACATCGGCAAAAATGCTGGGCACCGACAGGCAGCCTTCCTGATACACCTGCTCGCCCTGCCTGGTGATGATTTCCGGGTTGACGAACACCTGCGGGGTGTTCTTTTCCTCGCTGACGTCGATCACCAGGAAGCGCTTGTGCACATCCACCTGACTGGCAGCCAGGCCGATGCCGGGCGCCTCGTACATGGTCTGGAACATGTCATCCAGCAGCGTCTGGAACGCCGGGCTGGTGACTTCGGTCGCATCGACCGGCACGGCTTTGGTGCGCAGCCGCGGATCGGGAAATTCGAGAATAGGGAGCAAAGCCATGGGGTTACCCGTCCAGAAACACCGGCGCGGCGCCGGCAAGACGGGGGCATTCTAGCGCAATGCTTGCGTGGCGCCCCGGTTTCTGGACTATAGTGCGCGGACCTGTTGGGGAATCAGGCAAGAAGGCACTCATGTTGAACCGACTTCGTACGGTCGTCGCTGCGGCGATGCTGACCGTCGCGACCTACGCTGCCGCGCAAGCGGTGGGCGAGCATCCAGACACCTATGTGGTCCGCAAGGGGGATACCCTTTGGGACATTGCTGGGCGTTTTTTGCAAAAACCATGGCTGTGGCCGGAAATTTGGCAAGCCAATCCACAGATCCAGAATCCGCACCTGATCTATCCGGGTGACGTGATCAGCCTGGCCTACCTGGACCGTGTGGGGAAAGGCACGATCCAGCCCGGCCCGCGCCAGGAAGCGCCGATCAACGCGATTCCGCTGGCCGATGTCGAGCCGTTCCTGAAGAATCTTCGCGTGGTCGAAGACTTCGACGAGCTGCCCTACGTGGTTGGCCTGGAAGGCGGACGCTCGCGCGCCACCACCGGGCAGGTCGCCTATGTGGTCGGCCTGGAAGACGCGCAGCCGGGCCAACGCTTTGCGGTGGTGCGTCCGACCGTGAAGTTCAGCCTGCCCAAGCCCAACGAAGACCTGGATATGGCGGGCAATATCACCGCCGGCTCCGGCAACATCTGGAAGAACTTCATCGCGCCGAGCACGCGCCGTGAGTTCCTCGGCTATGAGATGGCGCAGGTCAACGTCGGCACCATCACCCGCAGCGCGGCAGGCGGCAATTCCAAGGCGGCGACCTTGCTACTGCAGGACAGCGGCCGCGAAGTGCGCGCCGGCGATCGCATCGTGGCAGTGGAAGCGCAGCCGTATGATTTGCAGTTCATCCCGCATCCGCCGTCCGACCAGGCGCTGCAGACCGAGCTGCGCGTGCTGGCCATTTCCGACGCCTTCATCGTTGGCGGTACCCGCGACGTGATCGCCATTTCCGGCGGCGCGCGCGAAGGCATCAACAACGGCACGGTGTTCTCGATCTGGCGCAAGGGACGCACCGTCAGCGACCGCGTGAAGCATTCGCGCTTCTCGCGTACCGATGACGATTTCAGCGGCCCGTCCGGCTCCACCGTCGGCCTGCCCGATGAATATGCCTCGCACGCGATGGTGTTCCGCACCTTCGACAAGGTCAGCTATGCGCTGGTGATGGAAAGCGTCAAGCCAACCGGCCTGGGCTACTTCGTCAAGCATCCTGACGCGCAGTAATCTGAAAGTCCGATGCGGCAACGCGACGGCGCCCGAGGGCGCCGTCGTCGTTTTCGGCCCAGGCTGTGCGCATGGCTCCCACCTCTCCCGATCTGCGCGCAATGTTGATGTTGCTGTTGGCTGGCGGCCGCAGCCCACCGCGTCGCGCGCTGCTGAGCTCTTTCGCCAGCCTGTCCGACGTTCTGACTGCCGGGCCCGGCGCCTGGCGCGCGGCCGGCTGTGACGACCTGCAATCGGAACGGCTGCAGACGCCCGACCCGCAAGCACTGGATGCGGCGCTGCGCTGGTGCGAACAACCCGGCCACCACCTGATCGGCTGGCAAGACCCGGACTACCCGGCACTGCTGCGCCACATCGCCAACCCGCCGCTGGCGCTGTTCGTGGACGGCGACCCCAACGCACTCTGGCATCCCGGCGTGGCCGTGGTCGGCAGCCGCTCCGCCACCGCTGGCGGACGCGACCACACCCGCGCCTTCGCATCGAGCCTGGCATCTGCAGGCCTGGGCATCGTCAGCGGGATGGCCGCCGGCGTGGATGCGATCGCACACGACGCCGCGCTCGCCCAGCCTGACGGCATCACAGTGGCGGTGGTCGGCACTGGTGCCGACGTGGCTTATCCCGCGCATCACCAGGCATTGCGCGATCGCATTGCCGCACGCGGCGCAGTGGTCAGCGAATACCTGCCCGGCACCGG
This sequence comes from Xanthomonas sp. WHRI 8932A, assembly GCF_035012785.1. NCBI lineage: Bacteria > Pseudomonadati > Pseudomonadota > Gammaproteobacteria > Lysobacterales > Lysobacteraceae > Xanthomonas > Xanthomonas sp. WHRI 8932A. Next base: position 94,098 of record NZ_JAYGQQ010000011.1, on the reverse strand, counting down.
GCCGGTGGCCGCGCATTTTCCAGCGCGCAACCGGATCATTGCCGGGCTGGCGCTGGGCACCTTGGTGGTCGAAGCGGCGATGCGCTCGGGCGCGCTGATCACCGCGCGCCTGGCGGCCGAGGCCGGGCGCGAGGTGTTCGCCCTGCCCGGCTCGCTGCACAACCCGCTCGCGCGCGGCTGCCACCACTTGATCCGCCAGGGCGCAACGCTGGCGCAGGAACCGGCCCAGGTCATCGAGGGACTACAACTGCTGTCGGGCGAGTTGGCCACCGCCTTGCGCGAGCGCCTGGCCGCCCCCACTCAAGTGCCCAGGACGACGCGCACCACCACTTCCACGCGCCCGGACCCCGACTACCAGCGCTTGTGGCAGGCACTGGGCCACGACCCTACCCCTATGGATTCCCTGGTCGAACGCACCGGATTGACGGCCGCCGCGCTGTCCTCCATGCTGCTCATCATGGAACTGGAGGGAGACGTGGTCACCGAGCACGGTCGCTATACCCGCAATCCCTAGTTTCTTCACCTCCACAGCGTCGCGCGACGCAGGCCGAGGGGCAATGAAAGAGAGCATTCTCGATGTACTGCTGTACCTGTTTGAACATTATTTCAGCGAAGACGCGGACCTGGTCCGTGACCGTGACTCGCTTCAGAATGGCCTGATCCAGGCCGGCTTCAGTCCCGCAGAAATCAGCAAGGCGTTCGACTGGCTGGACGCGCTCTCCGAGCAGCGCCCAAGTGTGGCGCGTCCGCATGTCGATGGCCCCGTGCGTATTTATCACGGCCCGGAGCTGGACAAGCTCGATGTCGATTGCCGTGGATTTCTGCTGTTCCTCGAACAACACCGCATTCTCGATGCCGACCAGCGCGAGTTGGTGCTGGACCGCGCCATGGCGTTGGACCAGGACGAGCTGGATCTGGACGACCTCAAATGGGTGGTGCTGATGGTGTTGTTCAACCAGCCGGGCGCGGAAGCGGCCTATGCCTGGATGGAAACCCAGATGTTCCTGGACGAGCCTGAACCCGTACACTGAAGGCTGAAGCCGCCACGGACGTGCGTGCGAGGGGACGGGGATGAGCAGTTGGTATTACGCCGAAGGCAACCGCCAGCGGCGTGGCCCGGTGGCCGACGAGGTTCTGCTGGGTCTGTATCGCGATCGTCAGATTGCCCTGGACACGCTGGTCTGGCGCGAAGGTCTGGAGCAGTGGCTGCCGCTGGCTGCTTGTGCCGACGCGCTCGGCCCGCCGATCTCCACCGATCTGCATGCCACTACGGTCCCGCCGCCATTACCAATGGCAGCAGCGGGCGCCCCGCCGGTCAACCCTGCGTCACCGCACCTGCGCCAACCTGCCAAGGGGCCAGCATGGCCACTGCTGTTGGTGTTGGGCGCGGTGGCAGGCTTGTTTGTGGTCGTTGCCATGATCGGCATCCTCGCGGCGATCGCATTGCCGGCCTACAAGGACTATCAGACCCGCGCCAAGGTCACCGCGGCAGTTGCTGCATTGGCGCCACTGAAGCCGCAGATCGCCGACTTTCTCGCGCGCGAAGGCCGTTGCCCGGAGAATGGGGATACCGGCTTCCAGACGCCCGAGCACTACGCCAACGGCACCCTGACCAGCGTGCAGATCGGCCGTTTCGACACCAGCGCCTGCGGCGTCGAGGCGCTGCTGCATGCTCCCGGCTCGCCCAAGATCGACGGCAAGGCGCTGTGGCTGGATTTCGATGCGGATGCCGGCACCTGGGAGTGCAGTTCCGAGATCGACGACAACCAACTTCCGCAGGACTGCCGCGGCTGACCGGTCGCTGCACGCACAACGCATCATCCAAGGGGACATCATGACGCAGTGGTACTACGCCGACGCACAGCGGCAACGCCAGGGGCCGGTCGACACGGACACGCTTGCCGCGCGCCTGTCGCAGGGCATCATCGATCACACCAGTCTGGTCTGGCGCGAAGGTCTGCCGCAGTGGGTGACCCTGAGCGAAGTTGCGTCCGAACTGGGCGTGGACACGCTGGCGCCAGCATCCCCGCCCGCCGCAGAGGCGCCGATGCCCGCGCATGACGAGGCTGCGCCAGCCGTCGCACTGCCTGCTGACACCGCGCTCCGGGATGCGCCCCCGGTTGCCGCAGCCCCGGCGACGGACCTTCCATCGCAGGCCTGGTCAAGACAGGCAGAGCCTGCCGCGGCTGATGCGGATGCGCTGCCCGGACCCGGACCATCTCCGACTCACTCTGGCGCGACGCCGGACGCCGTGTCCTGGACGGGCGCGCCTGTGGGCGCCGCAGACCATCCGCCGCACACGGCTGAGGACGCGCCAGCCGGTCAATTGACCGCCTCTGCGCCGGTCGCGTCCGAGGGCAACGAGTCGTGGCCCGGCACGCCTGGCGCTGTGGATCCCGCCGTGCATGCGCCAACCCCAGCGGCGACCGCTGCTACCACCCCACTGCCCCCAGCCCCGGCCGCCACGCCGTTGCCAAGTGCCTGGGATACCCCGGTAGCCGCACTGCCCGCTGCTGCAGTCGTCACCCATGACGCGCCAGTGGTCTACGCGGGCCTATGGCGGCGTGTGGCGGCTAGCATCCTGGATAGCCTGATCACCACCTTCGCGGTCTATCTGATCGTGATTCCGCTGGTGTTCGTCGTGGCGCTCGGCACCAGCATGGGCGATTCCGCGTCGTCGATGGACGACGGCAGTGCGCTGGGCATCGCCATTGTGGTGATGTCCTACGGCATCGGCCTGGCCATCCCCACGCTGTATTTCGCCTGGATGCAGTCCAGCCGGCTTCAGGCCAGCCTGGGCAAGCTCGCCTGCGGCATCAAGGTCGTGCGCGCCGACAGCAACGGAGCGCGGGTCGGGTTCTGGCGCAATGTGTTGCGCTATCTGGCCTACATGTTGATCAGCGTCCTCACCCTGGGGATCGGCGCGGTCGTGGCGGCCTTCATGGCCGGCATGTCGCAGCGCAAGCAGACTCCGCACGACAAGATCTGCGACACGCTGGTTGTGGACCGCTGGGCCTTCACCGACCGCCCGGAGCTGCAGTCGCGCGGTCTGGACACGGTGTCGATCGTGGTGCTGGCCATTTACGGGGTGATGCTGGTGTTGTCGATCGTGGTCGTGGTGATCATGCTGGCGACGATCGGAATGAGCCAGAGCTAGCAGTTCGCCGCGCCCGCCGCTTGACACGGCGGCGTCCGCCGTGATCTTTCTAATAAGAGAACTGAACGCCCGGGAGTACTCCCCGGGCGTTAACGTGTGGGAAACGGCCGATCTGCTTCCCTCAACCGGCCAATTAGGCCACGCTACCTGCCCCCCGGGCTCCGCCCCAAGAATTTGCCACCATGCCCAAGCACCTGCTCATCGTCGAATCGCCCGCCAAGGCCAAGACGATCAATAAATACCTCGGCAAGGACTTCACCGTCCTGGCCTCGTATGGGCACGTGCGCGACCTCGTCCCCAAGGAGGGTGCGGTCGATCCGGATAACGGCTTTGCGATGCGTTACGACCTGATCGAGAAAAACGAGAAGCATGTCGAAGCCATTGCCCGTGCCGCCAAGAGCGCCGACGACATCTATCTGGCAACCGACCCGGACCGCGAGGGTGAGGCGATCAGCTGGCATATCGCCGAGATCCTGAAAGAGCGCGGCCTGCTTGAGAACAAGACGATGCAGCGGGTGGTGTTCACCGAGATCACGCCGCGCGCGATCAAGGAAGCCATGCTCAAGCCGCGTGCGATCGCCGTCGATCTGGTGGACGCGCAGCAGGCCCGCCGCGCACTGGACTATCTGGTCGGCTTCAACTTGTCGCCGGTGCTGTGGCGCAAGGTGCAGCGCGGGCTGTCGGCCGGCCGCGTGCAGTCGCCGGCGCTACGCATGATCGTCGAGCGCGAAGAAGAGATCGAAGCCTTCATCGCGCGCGAATACTGGTCCATCGATGCGCATTGCCGGCATCCGTCGCAGCCGTTCAACGCCCGCCTGATCAAGCTGGACGGGCAGAAGTTCGAACAATTCACCGTGACCGACGGCGACACCGCTGAGGCCGCGCGTCTGCGCATCCAGCAGGCCGCGCAAGGCGTGCTGCATGTCACCGATGTGGCCAGCAAGGAGCGCAAGCGCCGCCCTGCTCCGCCGTTCACCACCTCCACGCTGCAGCAGGAGGCGTCGCGCAAGCTCGGCTTCACCACCCGCAAGACCATGCAGGTGGCGCAGAAGTTGTACGAAGGTGTGGCGCTCGGCGACGAAGGCTCGGTCGGTCTGATCAGCTATATGCGTACCGACTCGGTGAATCTGTCGCAGGACGCACTGGCGGAGATCCGCGACGTGATCGCGCGCGATTTCGGCACCGCGTCGTTGCCGGATCAGCCCAACGCCTACACCACCAAATCCAAGAACGCGCAGGAAGCCCACGAAGCAGTGCGCCCGACCTCCGCGTTGCGCACGCCTGCGCAGGTCGCGCGCTTTTTGTCTGACGACGAGCGCCGCCTGTACGAATTGATCTGGCGCCGCGCAGTGGCCTGCCAGATGATTCCGGCCACGCTCAATACCGTCAGCGTCGATCTGTCGGCCGGCAGCGACCAGGTGTTCCGTGCCAGCGGCACCACCGTGGTGGTGTCGGGCTTTTTGGCGGTCTATGAAGAAGGCAAGGACACCAAGAGCAGCGAGGACGAGGACGAAGGCCGCAAGCTGCCGCTGATGAAAGCCGGCGACAACATCCCGCTGGACCGCATCGTCACCGATCAGCATTTCACCCAGCCGCCGCCGCGCTTCACCGAAGCGGCGCTGGTCAAGGCGCTGGAGGAATACGGCATCGGCCGTCCGTCCACCTACGCCTCGATCATCCAGACCCTGCAGTTCCGCAAGTACGTGGAGATGGAAGGCCGCAGCTTCCGCCCGACCGACGTCGGCCGCGCGGTGTCCAAGTTCCTGTCCGGGCATTTCACCCGCTACGTGGACTACGACTTCACCGCCAATCTGGAAGACGATCTGGATGCGGTGTCGCGCGGCGAAGCCGAGTGGATTCCGTTGATGGAGAAGTTCTGGGGCCCGTTCAAGGAACTGGTCGAGGACAAGAAGGATTCGCTGGACAAGACAGACGCCGGCAGCGTGCGCGTGCTCGGCGCCGACCCGGTCAGCGGCAAGGAAGTCAGCGCGCGCATCGGCCGTTTCGGCCCGATGGTGCAGATCGGCACTGTGGAAGACGAAGAAAAGCCCACGTTCGCCTCGCTGCGTCCGGGCCAGAGCATCTATTCGATCTCGATCGAGGACGCGCTGGAACTGTTCAAAATGCCGCGCGCGTTGGGCCAGGACAAGGAGCAGGACGTCAGCGTCGGCATCGGCCGGTTCGGGCCGTTTGCACGCCGTGGCACCGTGTATGCGTCGCTGAAGAAAGAAGACGACCCGTACACCATCGATCTGGAGCGTGCGGTATTCCTGATCGAAGAGAAGGAAGAGATCGCGCGCAACCGGGTGATCAAGGAATTCGACGGCAGCGACATCCAGGTGCTCAACGGCCGCTTCGGCCCGTACATCAGCGATGGCAAGCTCAATGGCAAGATCCCGAAGGATCGCGAGCCGGCGTCGCTGACCTTCGAGGAAGTGCAGCAGTTGCTGGCCGACACCGGCAAGCCGGTGCGCAAGGGCTTCGGCGCCAAGAAGGCCACGCTCAAGAAGAATGCAGTGAAGGATTCGGCCAAGGTGGCCAAGGACGCCGCAGCGAAAGACGCGGCAGCCAAGAAGACTGCGGTGAAGAAAGCGGCCACCAAGACCGCTGCGAAGAAGGCGCCGGCCAAGAAGACTGCGGCCAAGAAAGCCGCCAAGCGCGTGGTCAAGAAAACCGTGAGCAAGGCGGCAGGCTGAGGCCCCGCATGGATCACACGCTAGGCCTGGACAGCGCCGTCGCCACCCTGCAGAAGGGTGGCGTGATCGCCTACCCGACCGAAGCGGTCTGGGGGCTGGGCTGCGACCCGGCACAGGAGGCCGCCGTGCTACGCCTGCTGGAGATCAAGCGACGCTCGGTCGACAAGGGCGTGATCGTGGTGGCATCCGACATCGAGGTGCTGCGCGACTGGGTCGATCTCGACGCGCTGGAGCCGGCCCGCCGGGATGAAGTGTTGGCCAGCTGGCCCGGCCCACATACCTGGATCCTGCCGGTCACCACCCGTGCGCCGCGCTGGGTCACCGGCACGCACGATGGGCTGGCCGTACGCATCAGCGCGCATCCGGTCGTGGCAGCGCTGTGCGCGGTCTGGGGGGCGCCACTGGTGTCCACAAGCGCCAACCTGGCCGGCGAGCCACCAGCACGCAGCCGCGAGGCCCTGGACCCGGCGCTGCTGGCGACCATCGATGGCGTGGTGGCGGGCGATGTCGGCGGGCTGGCGCAGCCCACCCCGATCCGCGATGCGCGCAGCGGTCAGAGCCTGCGCGACTGAGCCTGCGGCATGTGGGCGGCCTCTGGCACCGCAGCAGCGGGCGTCTGGCGGGTGAGAGACGACCGGCACCATGAAGATCGTGCACGGCGCCTACGCGCCGACCGAAGGTCACCGCTTCAATCACAACAAGCTGCTGCTGGTGCGCACCGACGTGATGTCATGGCGAGGGCGCTTTCAAACCCGCTTACATAGATCGCCGTGCTCCAGGTCTAGCGCCAGCTCTCACTGACAACGTCACGCAGCAGACCGCCGGACGGCCACATCGCCACGCCCCAGACGCAGAATCCACCGGCCCGCCCGCTTTCCCGCACGCGGGCCTGAGCAGCGCCAGTCCGCACACTTTGCTGCGCGGCCGCCAAGCGCGCACACTCGGCGCATGCGCACTCTTCCAACCTTTTTGTTGCTGGCCTGCGCGCTGCCTGCCTTGGCAGCGAGCACCGCCGCCAAGCCGGACCCGAACGTGCGGGTCTACCGCTGCGTCAGCAGTACCGGGACCGTGGCTCTGCAGGATGCGCCGTGCAGCAGCGGTCGCCAGCAGGTGCTGGACATGCAGCGCCCGCAGGACCCGCCGCCGCGACCGCAACGCGTGGAGGCACCTGTCCCCGTTCCGGCCGCGCCGTCGCGCGAAGTGCGCATCGTTACCGTGCAACCACCGCAGCCGATGTACGAGTGCACCACCGAAGACGGCGAGCGCTATACCAGCGACAGCCCGGAAGGCAATCCGCGCTGGGTGCCGACCTGGGGGCCGGCCTACGTGGGCAATGCGGTTGGCCCGCCGATCAGCGGCGGCGGCATCCAGCGTCCACCGATCTCGGTCAACCCGCGCCCGGCGATTGCGGTGCAGGGCGGCGCCGGGCGGGGCAGCATCCGCGGCAGTGCCAGCTTTGGCGGCGGTAGCTACCAGGGCGGCTATCAGGACAGTTACCACGGCGGCGGCTACGGCGGCACGGTGATCGTGCCTTACGGCAATGTGCAGATCCGCGACGAGTGCCATGCCCTGCCCGAACAAGAGGTCTGCGCGCGGCTGGCAGACCGCCGCTGGGAGTTGATCCGTCGCTACAACAGCGCGCTGCAGAGCGAACGCCAGGACCTCAGCCGCGAACAACGTGGCATCGAAGCGCGTCAGCAACGCGACTGCGGCGGCGCATGAGCCGCGCCTTGTGGCTGATGCTGGTGCTGGGTTGGGTACCGGGCGCCAACGCCCAGGACGTGGCCATCTACCGCTGCACCGATCCCTCCGGGGCGCTCACCGTGCAGAACATGCCGTGCCCGAAGGGCATGCAGCAACAAAAGAAAATGATGACCGCACCGGCGGCGGTGCCGTTTGCACCGGGCGGCACGCCTGCACCCGCACCAGTACGTACTGCGCCAGCTGCACGGCAGCCGCCCGCTAGTCCCGCTGCCGCGCCTGCTGCGCCGGCAGCTGCATCGACGCCACCGCCGCTGACGCCCACCTCCACGCTGCCTCCGCCGCCGTTGTTCGAATGCACCGCACACGACAATGGCCGCTACTTCACCGAAGACCGAGAACCGGCCACACGCTGCCTGCCGATGCAGACCACCAATTTGGCCGGCGGGCCGGCAACCGGTGGCGGCAGCGCCTGCGAAGTGGTCACCGACCGCTGCGCACCGGTGCCGGATCAGAGTCTGTGCGAGGCCTGGCGCAAACGCGCCGAGCAGGCTGAGGCGACCTGGCGTTTCTCCGACGAGGCGCAATCGGCAGAGCGCAAGCAGCGCTACGACCAGATGCGCCGGGTGCTGGACGAAAGCCGCTGCGCCAATCCATCCGCTGCGCCCTGACTGACTCTGCAGGGCTGCGTGCGGGAAGGCGATCGATGGCGAGTGCGTCATGCCTGCGCATGACCGATGCCCCCATCCGCCCTTCGGGCACCTTCCCCCGCGATGCGGGGGAAGGGATGCATCTCCTGCCGACCCGGGGCTCCTTCTGCTTACGTAGCAAAGACTCCCCTCACTCGCGGCACCATGCAGCCAACGCCTGCCATCATCACAGCGCGCAAGGAGCTGACAGGCGTCACGGGAGCACGGGCGGCCGGCACCGGTTGGGTGCGGAAGCAGATCGGTGGCGAGTGCGTCATGCCTGCGCATCACCGATGCCCCCATCCGCCCTTCGGGCACCTTCCCCCGCGATGTGGGGGAAGGGATGCATCTCCTGCCGACGCGGGGTTCTTCTGCTTACGTAGCAAAGACTCCCCTGATTGGCGGCAATACCCGGCCAACGTCTGCCATCACCACAGCGCGCAAGGAGCTGACAGGCGTTACGCGAGCCCGGGCGGCCGGCACCGGTTGGGTGCGGAAGCAGATCGATGGCGAGTGCGTCATGGCTGCACATGACCGATGCCCCCATCCGCCCTTCGGGCACCTTCCCCCGCGATGCGGGGGAAGGGATGTCTCCCGTGCCAGTGCATCCCGTGCCGACGCAGAAATCCTCTGGTTGCGCGCGTTGCGGATTACGCGCCCTTCTCTGGTTAAGCGTCTTTTCGTTTACACGCCGTTGCCAGATCGGCCGCAGCCGCCTGACAGTGGCCGCATCGTGTGCCGGTGAGGCTAGAACCCGTAGCGCAGAAACCCGCCATCCACCGCGATGCATTCGCCGGTGATGTAGCTGGCGGCAGGCAGGCACAAAAAGCCCACGGCTGCGGCGACTTCTTCGGGTTCGCCGATGCGGCGCATCGGGGTGCGCTCGATCACCTGTTCGTAGTAATCCGGATCCGACAACGGGCCGGAGGTGCGCCGCGTGCGGATGTACCACGGCGCGACCGCGTTGACGCGGATGCCGTCCTCTGCCCATTCCACCGCCAAATTGCGCGTCATCTGCTGCAACGCGGCCTTGGTCATGCCGTACGGCGCGCCGCTGCGCACATGGGTGATGCCCGAGACGCTGCCCACATTGACGATGGCCGAAGCGGCGTGCCGGGTCAGCAGCGGATGCGCATACCGCGACAATTCGAATGCGGAAAACACGTTGGTTTCGAAGATGCCGCGCCACTCGTCTTCGGTGTAATCGATCGCGGCGCGGGTGATGTTGCCGCCGGCATTGTTGATCAGCAGATGCAGGCCGTCGGCGTGGTCTTCCACCCAGTCCAGGATCGCGCGACGCTCTTCATCGTCGGACACATCGGCCGCCAGCCCATGCAGCTCACGCTCGGGAAATTCTTCGGCCAGTTCGTCGCGTGCCTGCGCCAACGCATCGGCATCGCGCGCCACCATCAGCAGATCCGCCCCGAAGCCGAGCAGTTCGCGTGCGATGGCCAATCCAATACCGGCACTGGCGCCGGTGATGAGCGCGGTCTGTCCATCCAGCCGCCAACGCTGCGTTGTCACGTGGGTGATCCTCTTTCAAAACGCGGAAAAACGGTCGCTGCAGCGCAGTTGACGCGCAGCTGCGGCACCGGCGTTAGGATACCGCCACCGCTCGCGAGGTCACGACGATGAAACTTCACTGGATGCTTGCCGCCGTTTTGACGTTGCCGCTGGCTGCCTGTCAGCGCCCGCAACCGGCGCCCACCGACCAAAAGCCCGACCCGCAGGCCACTGCCTTGCGCGACCACATCCAGCAGCCATTAAACAAGGCGCACGCGGTGCAGGCCGCTACCGACCAGGCCGCGGAAGATCAGCGCAAGGCCATCGACGCCGCCACGCATTAAACGCGAGGCGCGATAGGCGCGATCAACACCGCAACGCCGCTGTCAGGCCGCTCGCACAAGGCGAGCGTCCGGCATCAGACGACACAAAAACAACGACGCCGGCACAAGGCCGGCGTCGTCGCTACAGTCAGTAGCCTGGTTTGCCGCTTTAGAACCCGCAGAAGCAATACGCCAGCGCCTTGACCGGCGTGCCACCGGCCTTGCTGTCGTGCACGGCGCTTTCGACGAAACGCAGCTGCGTGTCCACTTCCGGCAGCGAGCGCGCCAACATGGCACGCGCCATGCCCGAGTCGCTCAGCATCCACGCACCCATGCGGCTGCCGGCAAATCCGCTCATGAACTGCGAGAACGGCGTGGCCGGCTTTTCCACGTAGTGCACGCGGAACTTGCCCTTGCTCAATTTGGCGCGATTGGCCGCATCGGCCACCGCGTCCTGCATGCCGCCGAACGCATCCACCAAGCCATGCTGCTTGGCCTGCGCACCGCTCCACACGCGCCCGCGGGCGACCTTGTCGATGGCCTCCACCGATTGGTGACGCGCCTGCGCGACCTTGCCGGTGAAATCGGCATAGCCCTTATTGATCACCGCCTGGATGACCTGCCCGGCGGCCGGGTCCAGTGGACGGGTGATGTCGAACGCGCCGGCAAACCGCGTAGTGCCCACGCCGTCGGTGTGCACGCCGATCTTGTCCAGCGCGCGGGTCAGATTCGGCACCATGCCGAAGATGCCGATCGAGCCACTGATGGTCGACGGGTCGGCATAGATGCGATCGGCGTTCATGCTGATCCAGTACCCGCCCGAAGCGGCCAGATCGCCCATCGACACCACCACCGGCTTGCCGGCCTGCTTGAGCGCGACCACTTCGCGACGGATCTGCTCGGAGGCGAACACTTCACCGCCCGGCGAATCCACGCGCAGCACCACCGCCTTGACCTTTTCGTCGTCGCGCGCCTGGCGCAGCAACGCGGCGGTGGATTCGCCACCGATGCGGCCGGCCGGCTGCTCGCCGCCGCTGATCTCGCCGGCCGCCACAACAACGGCCACCTGCGGACGGCTGTCCATCGGCGAGCGCTGTGCCTGCAACTGACTCAGATAATCGTTGAAGCCGATATTGCGGAAGCCGCTGTCGGCATCGCTGTCGGCCACGCCGCGCTTGGTCAGCAGCGCATCGACGTCCTCGCGGGTCTTGAGCCCGTCGACCAGTTTCTGCTGCAGCGCGAACTTGGCCAGATCGCCACCTGCGGCCACCACGCCTTCAGGCAGCGTGTCGATGCCGGCGGTCAGCTGCGCCGGGGTGAGCTTGCGCGCGGTGCCGACGTCGGCCAGGTAGCGCTGCCACACGTCGTTCATCCAGAACAGATCCGCTTCCTTGGCATCGGCCGAGGCCGCGTCGAGGATGTACGGCTCGGCAGCGGACTTGTATTCGCCCACGCGGAACAGGTGCACGTCCACGCCGAGCTTGTCCTGCAAGCCTTCGCGGAAGTACTGGCGATAGCGCCCAAGGCCTTCCAGCAGCACGCTGCCCATCGGATCCAGATAGACCTCGTTGGCCTGCGCGGCGAGCAGGTACTGGCCCTGACTCATGCTCTCGCTGAAGGCCACGATCTGCTTGCCGGAAGCACGCAGCTTCTGCAATGCGGCGGCCACTTCGCGCTGCGAAGCGAAGCCGGACGGCTGCAGCTTGTCCAGATTCAACAACACCCGCTCGATCTTGCGGTCCTTGCCGGCCGCTTCGATCACCCGCACCAGGTCGCGCAACTGCACCTCTTCGGCGCTCTTGTCGCCCACGGCCTTGGCCAGCGAGCGGCTCACCGGGTCGGCGCTGAACTGTTCGACCAGCGTGCCTTCGGGGTTGATGACCAACGTTGTGCGCTCGGCCAGCGGCTTGGTGCCGTCGCCGCGCGCCATCGCTACCACGAGCACCAGCAGCATCAGGAACAGGAAACCGAAGAACACCAGATTGAAGATCAGGCGCCGGGTGAAATTCATCACGTCCCACAGGCCGACGAAGAAACTGGCGATGGGACTGCGACGCACGGGGTGGTTCATGGAAAACTCCGTCGAAAAGACGCTGCATGTACGTAATGCTGCCCAGCATACCGGCTGCGCACCGCCCACGGCATGCGCTGAAAGTCAGGGGGTCGCGTCGGCAGTCAGCCGCCGGCTGGTCTGCCGGAAACGCAGGCCCATCAGAATCGACGCGGTGGTCAGGCCCAGGATCAGGCCGATCCACATGCCTTGCGGCCCCCAGCCCAATCCCAGGCCGAGCCCGGCGCCGATCGGCATGCCCACACCCCAATACGAGAACATCGCCAGGAACATCGGCACGCGGGTGTCCTTGAGCCCGCGCAGCGCGCCGGCCGAGAGCACCTGGATACCGTCGGGAAACTGGAAGGTGGCGGCAAACAGCAGCAACACCGATGCCAGCGCGGCCACCGTCACATCGTTGGTATACACACCGACGATGGCGTCGTGGCCAAGCAGCAGCGCACTTGCCGACAACGCCTGCGTGCCCAGCACGATGGCGTAACCGGCCCAGGTGGCACGCCGAATGGCCAACGGATCGCCACGCCCCACCGCGTGACCGACGCGCACGGTGGTGGCCTCGGCCACGCCCATCGGCACCATGAAGCACAGCTGCGCCACATTGATGGCGATCTGGTGCGCCGCCGCTTCGGTCGAGCCCAGCCGGCCGATCAACAGCGCAGTGACGATAAACAGGCCGCCTTCCATCAGCACGGTGATGCCGATCGGCAGCCCGGTGCGCAACAGATCGCCGATGGCGCGCCAACGCGGCCCTTCCAGATGGGTGAACAACTCCAGGTGCGCAAAGCGCCGCGCGCGCCATAGATACAGCGCGAATACGCTGGCCTGCACCCACATGGTGATGGCCGAGGCCATGCCCAGGCCTTCGGCACCGTGCTCGGCAAAGCCGAACTTGCCGTAGGTCAGCACATAACCCAGCGGCGCCAGCACCAGCAAGCCGCCAAACCCCAGCAGCATGGTCGGCAGCGTCCAGTGCATGCCTTCGCTGAGATAGCGCATGCAGAAGTAGAACGTCAGCGCCGGCACGCCCCAGCGCACCGCGTGCAGAAAGTCGGTGGCACCCGGCACGATGTCCGGCGCAATCCCGAAAGTGGGCAGCAGCGGCGGCACCACGCTCAGAAACGCGAACATCAATGCGCTCAGCCCTAGCGACAGCCACAACGCCTGGCGAAACAACGGGCCAATCTCGCGCTCGCGCCCGGCGCCACGCAATTGCGACACCGAGGCGGTCAAGGAAATGAGCGTCCCGATCGGCACCAGCATCGGCAGCCATAGCAGCGCGGTGCCGATGGTCACCGCCGCCAGCGTCGCAGTGCCGTGGTGGCCGGCGATGACGTTGTCGACAAACCCGATCAAGCCGGTAGAGACGTGACCGAGCACCAGCGGCAAGGCCAGCAGGCCGGTGGTGCGCACTTCCGCGGCGAAGCCTGGCGTCGCGGACGCGGGGGCAGGAGAAACAGACATGACACACCGATTGCTGCGCGGACTACGGCCGTGCCGGGAGGCGCTGGCACCGGGTCGCGTGGGGCCGCTATCTTACGCGTACTTTCCGATTGCGCCCTGACGCGCGCCTGGGCAGTTCTCGCCGCGCTCGCTGCTATGTGCGCGGCAACAAAAGCAGCTGCCGATGTTTCCCGGCAGCCGCATGCTGACGCTATACCGTGTGCCAGGCGTGGACCTTCGCGGTATCGCATCGGGCACGTGGCCTCTCCATCACCGCCAACTGGACCTGGCTCATGTCCCTGCACCCGACCGCATTGCATCCATCGGACTGTGAAAACTGTTCCACCGCATTGCAAGGCGCGTTTTGCCACGCCTGCGGGCAAAGCGCGCATAGCCCGGTGCGCAGCGTCGCGCACGCGGTGGAAGAAGTCTTCGAGTCGTTCTGGCACCTGGATGGGCGGATCTTCCGCACCTTGCGCGATCTGCTGGTGCCCGGCCGCGTGGCACTGCGGTTTCTGAGTGGGCAACGGGTGCGCTATGTCGCGCCGATGCGGCTGTTTCTGGTGGTCAGCCTGTTGACCTTTTTCATTGCACGTATCGCGGTGCATGCCTCTGACGAGGACGTCGCGGCGCCAGGCACCACGCACAGCGCCGTACCGAAGGATTTTGCGTATGCGCGCACGCCGGCGCAGGTGGAAGCGGTGCGTGCGCAGATCGTCGGCACGCTCACCCAGACCCGCAAGGTAGTGCCGGCAGGCATCGCGCGCGACGGCGTGGATGCCGGCATCGCCCGCGCCGAAAGCGAGGCGCGCAAGCGGCTGGCGCAACTGCACCAGGGCGCGCGGCTGGAAAGCGCTGCGCCGGCGGTCGATGCCCCAGACAACAGCACGTTCTTTTCGTTGGGAGGCAAACCCTGGGACCCGGTCAGCAACCCGCTGACGGTTGCGCCGTTGCCGCAGTTCGCCAACCGCTGGCTCAACGTGCAGCTGGACCACATCCGCGCCAACCTGCCGCGCCTGCGCAGCAATCCGCAACTGCTCTACAACGCGTTCTTCGCCGCGGTGCCATCCACCTTGCTGGTGCTGGTGCCGTTGTTTGCGCTGTTGTTGCGCGTGTTCTATCTGCGCAGCGGGCGGGTGTATCTGGAACATCTGGTGGTGGCGCTGTACAGCCATGCGTTTCTTTGCCTGAACCTGCTGGCGATGCTGCTGCTGTCGCTGCTCAGGGAATCGGTGACGCAGGTGGCTCCCCCGATTGCCTGGAGCATCGGCCTGCTCCAATTCGGGCTGGCAGTGTGGATGCCGCTGTATCTGCTGGGGATGCAGCGCCACGTGTACGGCCAATCGTGGTCAGCCACGGTGCTGAAATACCTCGGCCTGGGCAGCATTTATTTCGTCGTGGTCACGTTTGCTGCCGCGCTCTTGATGGTGGCGAGTCTGGCGCGTCTTTGACGCTGCGTACTGCAACTGCGGCGCTGCAGTCGCACGGGCCCGACAGCGCGGTGCAACGCGGGTTACGCGATTGACGGACGCGTTATTCGCACAACGCAGGTCGATGAGCACTTGCCGCGCCAACGCGCGGCAATGCACCGCGCATCGGCGATCAGCGCGCCAGTTGCCGCTTCAGCCAGGCGCTGCGGGTGGCCGGGGCTTCGGCCAGCAAGGCATCGCGTAACCCATCGCGGTCCTGCGGCGGGGTGCGTTGGGCGAGGACCGCCAGCTGTTCCAGCTGGCCGGCATCCAGGCTGCGCAGCACCGCCAGCACGCGCTCGCGCTGGTCGACCGGCACATAGCCGATCAGCGGCTGCAGCTGCGGATAGAACGCGCCCACCTGCGACCCCAGACGCCAGCCATCGCGATGCAGGCGATCCATCGCGCTGAACTGGGTGCTCAAGGCGCGTTGCTGGTCCTCGGGCAGGCTGTGCAGCCGTTCGCGCGCCTGCCGCAACACCACGCGGTCGGTGGCGGTCAGGTCTTTCCACGCGGCATAGCGCGCACGCAGGTTGGCCTGCTGTGCCGGCGTCAGTGCCGCCCAGCGCGCGCGTTGCTGCGCGGCACTGGGCGCTGCCGCCGGGGCGGGCGCGCTGGCAGGTTCGGTGTGCCCGCTTTCGTCCAATGCCGCTGGCAAGGCCTGCGCACCGGCGATGCCGGCACTGGCGAACATCAGCAGGCCGAACCACTTAGTTGTCGTCATCGACCGTCTCCAGAGGGGCGGAAGGCTGCTCAGCCGCGGTGGCATGCGCGCCGGATTCGTCAGCCGGCACCGGGTGGCCGGCGGCGTACCAGGCGTAAAAGTCTGACGCACGCGCCAACTCCAGGTCCGGGTCGGCCAGCATCGTCTGGTCGCGTGGATCCATGCCCGGGGCGGCAGGAGCCTCCGGCAGGTCGGACGCCGGCAGTTCTTCCACCACCACTGGCGCGGCATCGGTGACATGCAGCACCCCGGCCGGCGCCTGCGAGACCGGCTCGGGCGGCAAGCTGGGCCGTCGGTGGGTCCACCACCAGCCCAGCACCGTCAGCAGCAGCACCAGTGCGAGTCCCCCCAGAGCGATACCGGCATGGCGCCGATCCAGCTGTGGCCACTGCCATTGCCGCTTGGGGCGGACCTGTGCCGGGGTGGCGCGGCGTGGCGCGGGCGGCGCCTCTGCCGGGATGGCGGGTTGCAGCGCGACGCCGGCCAGCGAGGCGTCGCGCAACTGGCTGAGCCGGGTCAGCTGAGACGGGGTGAGATCGCGCAGCTCCGTTTGCGCCGCCTCGGCCAGCACCCGCCACGCCTGTGCATCGGGATTGCCGGCCGCATCGCGTGGACAGGCACGCGCCAGCGACTGTCGATAATCCGCCACCGCGATGCCCTGTACGTCGCTGGCGGCCTCCTCTTCCAGCCCGGCCACGATCCGCAGCAGCAGCGCCAGCCGGTCGGAGGTCTGCATCCGGCCCAGTACGGTGAAGGGCGGCAGCCAGGTGCCAGGCATGGGCTCGCGGCGCAGTGGCGGCGCGGTTGCCAGCAGGCTCCAGAAGCGCATCGGCCAGCCGGCCATCGGCCGTCCCGCTGCCTGGCTGCTGAAAGCGCGCAGGGCAGCGGCCAACGCCCGCTCGGCTGCCGCCACGTCGCCGCATTGCAGCTGCGCTAGTACCAGGCCCCGGCGTTCCACACCCCGCAGAAAGGCTGATAGTGCGGCGGGGGTAACGGGGGCATCAGGGACTACGGTCATGTGAACTCCAGCATCGGCCGGCATGATACCGACGCACGTCCGCCACGCCGACCGCTTGACAGATCGCACGACCCTCGATCCGGTCGCGAGCGCTATCCGCGTACGTTGTGCACAGCGGCAGACACACCGATACGCGACCGTCTGTCAACTGTTGTTTTTTCTTTGTTGCAATCGTGTTTCACGCCTAAGCTATTGATATATATTCAATTTCGATGTGTGGCGAAAAAATGTCCAAGAGGTTGCCAAGGCAAGTGAATCCGCCTTCACCGCGTGGAGCACGAGACTAATTCACAGGCTTATCCACAGGCAGTGTGGATAAACCCGTTTCCTCAGGCCTCACATAGGTTTACGTCGTATTTATCACTTGGGTCACAGAAAGGCGCCGCAAGTGATCACACCGTCTTCACGAGTGAAATTGCGCAAGTCGGGGGTGCTGGACAGTGTCGGTAGACTGAGCGCATGCCTTCCACCGTCCTCACTTTGCGCGTCGCCTTGCCGGTGCCGCTGCCCCAGCTGTTCGATTACCTGCCACCTGCCGACGCCCCGCTGACCGATCCAACGCAGGTCGGCTGCCGTGTGCGGGTGCCGTTCGGGTCGCGCGAGTTGATTGGGGTGGTGGTGGAGATCGGCCAGCTGGCATCGGCCGATGGCCTGCGCCCGGCACTGGCCTGGTGCGACCAGGCGCCGCTGCTGGTGGATGAACTGGCACGCTCTCTGCGGTGGCTGGCCCGTTATACCCATGCTCCCCTCGGCGAGGCCCAGGCCAGTGCCCTGCCCGGCCCGCTACGGCGCGGCGAGCCGCTGGCCGACACCCATGCCTGGGCCTGGCAGCTCACCGAGGCCGGGCGTACCGGGGCGAGCAGCCTGCGTGCGGGCAGCCGGCCCGCCCTGCTCGCCGCCCTGTTGCAGACCGGTGCGGTGGGCGAAGAACAGCTGGACCCGCTGCTGCCGCAGTGGCGCGAGGCTGCACGCAGCCTGGTCAAGCGCGGCCACGCCGAACGCGTGGCGGTGCCGGCCGATGCCATCGCGCCACGGCCCGGCACTGGCCCGGCACTCAACGACGAACAACGCGCTGCCGCCGCCGCGATCCGGGCGCACACCGGCTTTGCCACCTATCTGCTCGACGGCGTGACCGGCAGCGGCAAGACCGAGGTCTACCTGCAGGCGATCGCCGACTGCCTGGCCGCCGGCAAGCAGGCGCTGGTGCTGGTCCCGGAAATCGGCCTGACCCCGCAGACGCTCGGCCGCTTCCGCGCGCGCCTGGGCGTGCCGGTGCATGCGCTGCATTCGGGCCTGTCCGATGGCGAACGCGCCCGCGTCTGGGCGGCGGCCTGGCGCGGCGAAGCCAAACTGATCGTCGGCACCCGTTCGGCGGTGTTCACCCCGCTGCCCAACGCCGGGCTGATCGTGATCGATGAGGAACACGACGGCAGCTACAAGCAACAGGACGGCATCCGCTACCACGCCCGCGACTTCGCTCTGGTGCGCGGCAAGGCGCTGGACGTGCCGGTGATCCTGGGCAGCGCGACCCCGTCGCTGGAAAGCCTGCACAACGCCTATTCCGGCCGCTACCAGCACCTGCGGTTGTCGCAGCGCGCCGGCGACGCGCGCCCGCCGCGTGTGCGTGTGCTGGACGTGCGCAAGCGCCCGCTCAAGGACGGCTTGTCGCCGGAGGTGCTGGCCGGTATCGGCGCCACCCTGGCGCGCGGCGAGCAGGTGCTGGTGTTCAAGAACCGCCGCGGCTATGCGCCGGTGCTGCTATGCCACGACTGCGGCTGGACCGCTGCCTGCCAGCGCTGCAGCACGCCGCTGCACCAGACCCCGATGACCGTGCACGCCGGCGGCCGCCGCCTGCAGTGCCACCACTGCGGCGCCCGCCAGCAGGCGCCGCTGGCCTGCCCGGCCTGCGCCAGCCTGGCCTTGCAGCCGCAGGGCATCGGTACCGAGCGACTGGAAGAACGGCTGACCGAGGCGTTTCCGGCATTCCCGGTGGTGCGCATCGACCGCAGCACCACCCAGCGCCGCGACAGCCTGGAAACCCAGCTCGCCCGGCTCGGCACCGATGCCGGCATCCTGGTCGGCACCCAGATCCTGGCCAAGGGCCACGACCTGCCGCGGTTGACCATGGTGGTGGTGGTCGGCATCGATGAAGGCCTGTTCTCCGCCGACTTCCGTGCCGCCGAAAAACTCTCCCAGCAGCTGATCCAGGTGGCAGGACGCGCCGGGCGCGCCGATCGCCCCGGCGAGGTCTGGCTGCAAACCCACCATCCCGAACATCCGCTGCTGCAGACCCTGGTCAATGGCGGCTACCACGCCTTCGCCGATGCCGAACTGCAGCAGCGCGAGGCCGCCGGCTTCCCGCCGTTTGCGCATCTGGCGCTGTTCCGCGCCGAAGCCAAGGATGTCGCGGCGGCCAACCAGTTCCTGATGGCGGTGCGCGAACTGGCCACGGCCGACACCAGCGCACAATCGCCCGCGTTTGCAGAGGTGGAGTGCTACGGCCCGATGCCTGCGCCGATGCCGCGCCGCGCCGGTTTCCAGCGCACCCAGTTGTTGCTGTCCGCACAGCAACGCTCGGCGCTGCATCGCCTGCTCGATGCGCAGCTTCCGGCCATCTATGCGCTCCCGCAGGCGCGCCGCGTGCGCTGGTCGCTGGATGTGGACCCGATCGATCTGTATTAGCGCAGGGCGTATCGCATACGGAGTTGCAGCCAGACGCACGTGGCGCGGTGTACCCAGGTTCTGTAGGAGCGCACCTGGGCGCGAGGGCATTCCCGGTCACGTTGCGTCGCGCCCAGGTGCGCTCCTACGACAACGCGCGCTATCAGCGCCGCGCGATGTACAAGGCCCACGTCACTTGCAGAAGCATGTGGGGTCGGCGGCGCGTTCGGTGCCTGCAATGAACAACGCTGGCCTGAGCGGTGGCTCGAAACTCAGGTCAGCGCCGTCATCACGCCGCGTTGGTATGCAGGCCGTGTGCGCAAGCGCTGATACCACGCGTGCAAATGCGGCAACGCAGGCCGCTCGATCGGCATTTCGAACCATGCATAGATGAAACTGCCCAGCGGAATATCGCCCATCGCGAAGCGCTCGCCGGACAGATACGGCTGCTGCGCCAACGCCGCATCGGCGCGTGCCAGCAGCTCGCCCGACTGCGCCAGTGCTGAAGCGATACGTGCGGCATCGCGCTCGGCCTCGGGTGTGCGCAGCACGCCCCAGAACAGGTCGCGAAACACGCTGGCAAAGGTCGAGGTGGTCCAGTCCATCCAGCGATCGCCCACTGCGCGCTCGGCCGGCGATGACGGATACAACGCCGGTGCGTACTGCGCGGCGAGGTACCGCACGATCGCATTGGATTCCCACACCACCAACTCCCCATCCTGCAAGGTCGGTACCACGCCGTTCGGATTCAGCGCGCGATAGGCCGGCGTGTCATTGCCGCCGAAAGCGCCGCCCACCTCGATCGACGTATAGGCCACACCGGCCTCTTCGGCACACCACAACACCTTGCGTACATTGCTGGAATTACGACGCCCCCACAGCGTGATCGTCGGCTGTGCGGATGCCATCGCGTCGTGCGTCATCGTTATTTTCCGGTGGCAGGTTTGGCTGTTGCGCGCGCTGCACGCTTGGGGCTGGCTTGCGGCTCCGGTGCAACAGCAGGCACGGCAGTTTTCGCAAGGTTGTCGCTGCCCTTGGGCGTATCGCGTACCCACAAGGCCTGCTCGTCCAGCTTGAGCTCAAACAGGCCGATCGCGCGCACCAGATCGCTGAGTTTGCGATAGCCGTAATTGCGTGGATCGAACGAAGCCTGGTTAGCCACCTGCTTGCCCACCGCGCTCAACAACGCCCAACCATCGTCCTCGCATGCGCTGACGATGGCGTTGCGCAGCATCTGCACCAGGCGCGTATCGCTGCGCAACGCGGTGGCATCCTTGCGCCCGGCCGCGGTATCGCGGGCCGCGGCGGCCTGCTCGCCCAGCGCTTCCACATAGGTGAATTTGGAGCAGGCGTTGACGAACGGCGCCGGGGTTTTCTTCTCGCCAAAGCCATAGACCTTCATGCCATCGGTGAGCAGGCGCATCACCAGCGGGGTGAAATCCGCATCGCTGGAGACGATCGCAAACCCATCCAGATTGCGCGCGTACAGCAGGTCCATCGCATCGATCACCATCGCCATATCCGAGGCGTTCTTGCCGGAGCTATAGGCAAACTGCTGGATCGGCCGAATCGCATAATCGTGCAAGGCCGCTTCCCAGCCTTTCAGGTGCGGGCTCTTCCAGTTGCCGTAGGCGCGGCGCACGTTGGCCACGCCATAGCGCGCCACTTCCGCCAGCACCACATCGATCTTGCCGGCCGGCGCATTGTCGGCATCGATCAGCAAGGCGATCCGTTTGTCGGGATTGTCGGTCATGCGCGTTCCTCCAAAGACGTGCCCGCGTCGGTTTGCATCTCCGATTCGGTTTCTATTTCCGATTCGGTTTCTATCTCGGTTTCGGTTTCGGTTTCGGTTTCGAGCTCGCTATCGTCCGCGGCCGGCAGCGCGAAGTGCCTGCCATCGCGCATGATGAGTTCTCCGTCGGTCAGAATCTCCTGCTCGGAGTCGGCACTGACCCAGGTGGCCTGCACGCGGCCGGCGCCGCGATCGCCTTCCACATTGAACACAAACTCCTCGCTTCCCTGCGCCAGACTCGTGCGGTACAGATCGACCCGCATCGTGTGGATCTGGCCGATATGTTCCTGCACCACGGCGTCGGCTTGCAGTGCAGTACGCGCCTGATCGGTAAACAACGACCAGCCGATGCCGAGCAGCCACACGCTCGCTGCCAGGACCACGATCCCGAACAGCGTTGCGCAAGCCAGCACGCCGATCAGCCCGATCGCCACGCTGCTGAGCTTTTTCCTGGCCGCAGGCGCGGGCGGGACAGCCGACGCTGCGGTAGGCATGGCGGCTGGCGACAGCGGCGGCAAGGGCGGTGGCAATGAGGACATGCGATGGCCGTCAGAAGTGGATGCGACATGATGCCGCAGCCACGCGGCGCCAACGCGTCATGTTCATTGGAAATTTGGCATTCTGTCGTGCCCGCGTTGCCTTCCATCGGACCTACGATGACCTCATCTCCCTCCCCCGCTCCCTTGCATCTGGTTGTGGTCGGCGGCGGTTTCGCCGGCTTGTGGGCGACCCGCGCGCTCGATGACCCCGCCATCCGCATCACATTGATCGACCGGCAAAACCACCATCTGTTCCAACCGTTGCTGTACCAGGTCGCCACCGCCGGGCTGTCGGCACCGGATATTGCCGCACCGCTGCGCCATATCCTGCGCGAGCAGCGCAATGTCGAAGTGCTGCTTGGCGATGTGGCCGAAATCGCGCCAACCCGTCGCGAAGTGGTACTGACCGATGGCAAGACGCTCGGCTACGACATGTTGCTGCTGGCCACCGGCGCCACCCATGCCTACTTCGGCAACGACCAATGGGCCGAACATGCGCCCGGCCTGAAAACCCTCTACGACGCGCTGGTGCTGCGCCGCAAGCTGCTGCTGGCCTTCGAACGCGCCGAGGCCGAATCCGACCCAGCCGCGCGTGCGGCCTGGCTGAGCTTTGCAGTGGTCGGCGGCGGCCCCACCGGTGTCGAGCTGGCCGGCACCCTGGCCGAGATCGCCCGCCACACGCTCAAGAACGAATTCCGCCACATCGACCCGCGCCAGGCGCGCGTGCGCCTGGTCGAAGCCGGCCCGCGCGTGTTGCCGTCGTTCCCCGACGATCTCACCGACAAGGCGCGCAAGCAGCTGGAGCGGCTGGGCGTGGAAGTCCACACCGGCACGCCGGTGACCCATATCGATGCGCTGGGCTACCAGCTTGGCGACAGCTTCGTCCCCGCGCGCACCGTGGTGTGGGCCGCCGGCGTTGCCGCCTCGCCGCTGGCGCGCACGCTGGGCGTGCCGCTGGATCGCGCCGGCCGCGTGCTGGTGGCGCCGGACCTGAGCGTGCCAGGCCACCCGGAGATCTTCGTCGGCGGCGACCTGGCGTCGGTGCAGCAGAACGGTCGCCCGGTACCGGGCGTGGCGCCGGCGGCCAAGCAGATGGGCAAACACATCGCCAAGGCGATCCGTGCGCGCCAGCGCGGTCAGACGGCAACCGCGTTCCGGTATCAGGACTTCGGCAACCTGGCCACCATCGGCCGCATGGCCGCCATCGTGCACGTGGGCAAGCTCAAGCTGTCCGGCATCGTGGCGTGGTGGTTCTGGCTGGCCGCGCACGTCTACTTCCTAATCGGCTTCCGCAACCGCTTCGTGGTGTTGGTGAACTGGGCCATGGCGTACTGGAGCTACCAGCGCGCCGCACGCATCATTTTCGGTGGCGCAACCGACGACCCGCCGCCCAACACCAAGGACGGATGACAGCGCCACCGGCCGTGCGCGATGCTGTGCGGCCTGATTCGACGGTCTACGTGTGGCAACTGTCCTGTTCCTGCTGGATCTGCTCGGCACCTTCGTGTTCGCCCTGAGCGGCGCGACCGTGGCAGTGCGCAACCGCCTGGACCTATTCGGCGTGCTGGTGCTGTCGTGCGCGGCCGCTGTCTCCGGCGGCATCGTGCGCGATGTGTTGATCGGCGCCACCCCGCCGGCGGCACTGGTCCACCCGCAGTATCTGCTCACCGCCTGCCTGGCCGGCGTCGCCGGGTTTTACTGGCACGCGGCAGTGGAGCGCCTGCGCAACCCGGTGCAGATTTTCGACGCGGCGGGTCTGGCGCTGTTTGCGGTCTACGGCACCAGCAAGGCGCTGGACTACAACCTCAGCCCGTTGAGCGCCACGTTGCTGGGCATGCTCAGCGGCATCGGTGGCGGCATCGCACGCGACCTGCTGGTCGCCCGCACGCCGGTAGTCTTGCAAGCGGAGTTATATGCGGTCGCCGCGCTTGCCGGCGGTGGCCTCGTTGCGGTCGGACATGTGCTCGGCGTGCCGCAAGCCTGGTCGCTGGCAACCGGTGCCGGGGTGTGCTTTGGCCTGCGCTTCATGGCGATCCGTTATGGCTGGCATCTGCCGGTGGCCCGCTTGCCGGAGTAGTGGTTGTCGCTCATGGCAATAGATGCCGGCCGCATTGCCTGGACAGTGCGTCAGGTTTCTGGAGTCCGTGGAAACCGCACACCGCCAACGCAAACGGCCCGGATCAACCGGGCCGTTCGTGCAGCATGTACCGCGTGATCGAACCGATCAGGCGACGAACAGTGCCTTCATCTTCTTCAGCGCGTTCGCTTCGATCTGGCGGATACGCTCGGCCGAGACGCCGTATTCGTCGGCCAGCTCCTGCAGCGTCACCTTGGACTCCGAATCCAGCCAACGGCGCTTAACGATGTCGCGCGAGCGGGTATCCAGACCGGCCATGCCTTCGCGCAGCAACTGCAGCTGGTTGTCTTCGCTGTCGTGCCGCTCATAGGCCTGCGAGGGATCTTCCTCATTAGCCACCAGATAGCTGACCGGCGACGGCGGGCCATGATCGTCGTCTTCATCCGACGACGCATCGAAGCCGATATCGCGGCCGGACAGGCGCGACTCCATCTCCATCACTTCACGCTCGGAGACGTTCAGATCCTTGGCGACCGCGGTCACTTCGGAGGCGTTGAGCCAGCCCAGACGGGTCTTGGACTTGCGCAGGTTGAAGAACAGCTTGCGCTGCGCCTTGGTCGTGGCGACCTTGACGATGCGCCAGTTCTTCAAGATGAACTCGTGCATTTCGGCACGGATCCAGTGCACCGCGAAGCTGACCAGGCGCACGCCCATTTCGGGGTCGAAGCGCTTGACCGCCTTCATCAGGCCGATATTGCCTTCCTGGATCAGGTCGCCCAGCGGCAGGCCGTAGCCGTTGTAACCGCGGGCCACGTGCACCACGAAGCGCAGATGGGAATGGACCAATTCACGCGCTGCGTCCAGATCCAGCTCGTCGCGGAAGCGGCGGGCCAAATTCTGTTCCTCATCGACCGACAGCACCGGAATCTGGTGCACGGCACCGATGTAGGCGTCCAGCGAACCGAGCGCACTGGGAATCGGGAGATTGTTTGCCACAAGGGCAGTCGAGGTAGTCTGGTTCATAGGCACCATCTTAGCAGTCGAACTATTGGACTGCCGGGTACAGAAAGAGTTCCCAGCGTTCCATTTATAGGACGTTCGGGCTTTCAGCCTTGGCGGCGTTCTACCGCACAGCTCCCCGAATTCAAGCCCTACGCTACCACTGCGCCCCTGCGCAGACCGTGACAAACCTGTGGCGAAATGCGCGTGCGCAAGGGTTGTTCAGCCGGCGGCCGACGTTGTATCCAAGGCGTTGCGCGGCGGCAACGACCAATCGACCGGCTGGATGCCGCGACGCTGCAGGTGCTCGTTGGTCTTGGAGAAATGCTTGCATCCCAGAAAGCCGCGATGCGCCGACAACGGCGAAGGATGCGGCGCCTTGAACACGCGGTGGCGTGCCTGGTCGATGACCTTGCCCTTGGACTGCGCGTAGCTGCCCCAGAGCAGGAACACCAGGCCTTCGCGCTCGCGGTTGAGCGTCTCCACCACATGGTCGGTGAAACCTTCCCAGCCCTTGTTCTGGTGCGCGCCGGCGCGGCCCTGCTCCACCGTCAGCACCGCATTGAGCAGCAACACGCCCTGGCGCGCCCACGGCATCAGATAGCCGTGATCGGGACGCGGGATGCCGAGGTCGTCCTGAATCTCTTTGTAGATATTGAGCAGCGACGGCGGCACCGGCACGCCGGGCAGGACCGAAAAGCACAGCCCGTGCGCCTGGCCCTCACCGTGGTACGGATCCTGGCCCAGGATCACCACCTTGACCTGATCGAACGGGGTGGCATCGAAGGCGGCAAACATCTGCGGGCCGGGCGGAAACACCCGCGCGCCAGCCGCCTTGCGCTGGCGCAGAAAGGCCGACAGCTCCTGCATCTCCGGGCGCAGCAACCAGTCGCCCACCTTTGCCTTCCACGACGGTTCCAGCTGGATACGCCCTTCCACTTCGGTCATAGGGTGATGGCCTGGTCTTCCAGGCGTGCCAGCCGCAATTGGAACAACACCTTGGTCACCAGCAGGCGCTCTTCGATGGGTTTTTGCACCAGGTCGTTGGCGCCAGCGCGCAGCAGTTCGGACTGGTTGCGCGGATTGGTGTCGCCAGTCATCACCAGCACCGGCAGGCGGCGCTTGCCGTAGGCGAAATCGATGCGGATGCGCTCGACCACATCGCGGCCGTTGAGCTCGCCTTTCAGGGTCACGTCGGTCAGCACCACGTCGATACGGCGCTCGGTGCGGCCTAGCGATTCGGCGGTAAGCAGCGCAAACGCATCCTCGGCGGTGAGCACGTGCACCACTTTCAGGCTCTGGCGCTCGAGCATGCGCTTGGTCGCCTCGGCCACCACGCGGCTGTCTTCGATGTAGAGCACGGTGGCGCCCACCACCGGCTCGGGCTGCACATAACCGCGGATAAAGGTCGCCAGGGCTTCATGGCCCAGCGCCTTATCGAAATAATCGGTGACGTACTCGGTAAAACGACGCTCGACCAGATGCTGCTGCGCATCGCCGGACACCACGATCACCGGCACATAGGCCTGGCCGGCCGCTTCGCGCACGCTGCGCGCCAGGGTCAGGCCATCACCATCGGGCAAGGACAGCGAGGTGGTGACCAGATCCACCGCACCGGACTCCAGCGCAGCGCGCGCTTCGGCAATGCTGGCGCAACCGATCACCTGCACATTGGGCAGGTCGCGCCGGAGCACGTCGGCAATGAGCTTGCG
This sequence comes from Xanthomonas sp. WHRI 8932A, assembly GCF_035012785.1. NCBI lineage: Bacteria > Pseudomonadati > Pseudomonadota > Gammaproteobacteria > Lysobacterales > Lysobacteraceae > Xanthomonas > Xanthomonas sp. WHRI 8932A. Next base: position 67,527 of record NZ_JAYGQQ010000011.1, on the reverse strand, counting down.
TACCAGCTTCGAACCATCGACGACCATCACACGTGGTGCGTCGCTGATCAGGTGTTTGAGATCTGGTGGATGCATGGCAGGCCTCAGGTCTCGGTGGGACGGGTCTGACGAAGGAAATGGCCGGTCACCAGCCAGGCGCCCAGCCAACCCAGCACCAGGGTGCCGATCAGCACCATCACAGAATGCAGCAGATCCAGCCCGTGCAGGGTAAAGGAACTGCCGTAGCTATCGGCCAATGTGGCCAATGGCGCGCGCAATGCCAAGCCCGAGGCGGCGATGAGAGCGAGCGCAACAGCGCCGGCGCCCAGCCCGTACCACGCACCCAGATACAGGAACGGGCGACGGATGAAGCCATCGCTGGCACCGAGCAATTGCAGCACGCCGATCTCTTCGCGCCGCGACTGGATATCCAGCCGCACCGTGTTGCCGACCACCAGCACCGCGCCGATGCCAAGCAGCGCCGACAGCACCTGCACCAGGCGTTCGCCGAAATGCAGCCAGCCATCCAGACGCTTGCGCCACAACGCGTCGTGCTGCACCTGGTCGGTCTGCGGCAAGGCCTGCAACGCGCTAGCCAGCTGCGCGTCGTCGGCCGCATCGGTGGGGGTGACGATCAGCAGCGTCGGCAACGGATTCTCGCCCAGGGCATCGGCGGCTTCGTCGAGTTTTGCGCTCTCGCGCAACGCGGCCAACCCCTGCTCCGGCGTACGCAGCGTCACCTGGGCCACGTCGGTGCGCGCACGCAACTCGCCGGCAAGCGCTTGCGCGGCATCGGCGGCGACATCGACCTTGAGGAACAGATTGATTTCGCGCGACTGCTGCACGCTGCCAGCCAACAGCTTGACGTTGTCCAGCGCGATCGACAGCCCCAGCGGCAGCGCCAGCGCCAAGGCCATCACCACGATGGTCAGCAGCGTTGCCCACGGCTTGCGCATCGCGCGGCCCAGGCTGAAGGCGATGCTGTGCAGGTGGTGGTCGATCCACACGCCGAAGCGCGACGGCGCCACGGCTTCGGTATTGGCGAGCTTGCTCATTCGGCCAGATCCTGCGGCGAGATGTCGTCGACCAGGCGGCCGTGATCCAGGATCAGCACGCGCTTGCGCATCTGCTTGAGCAAGGCAAGGTCGTGGCTGACCACCAGCACGCTGGTGCCGCGCGCGGGCAGTTCGGCAAACAACTGCATGATTTCGGCGGCCAGTGCCGGGTCGAGATTGCCGGTGGGCTCATCGGCCACCAGCAGGCGCGGCTCACCAACGATGGCACGCGCAATCCCCACGCGTTGCTGCTCGCCCGCCGACAGCTGCGACGGCAAGGCTTTTTCGCGATGAGCCAGGCCGATACGTTCCAGTGCAGAGCGCACGCGCTTGCCGATCTCGGCGCGGCGGGTGCCGCGCAGGATCAACGGCAACGCCACGTTCTCGGCGATGCTGCGGTCGTTGAGCAGACGATGGTCCTGATAGACCGCGCCCACCTGGCGACGATGCAGCGGAATCTGCCGGCCACGCACCTTGAGCAGGTTGCGCTCGCCCAACAGCACGGCGCCCTGGCTGGGACGCTCGCTGAGGTGGATCAATTTGAGCAACGTACTTTTGCCGGCGCCGGAGTGGCCGGTCACGAACAGCATCTCGCCATCGGCCACTTCGAAGCTGACATCGGTCAGCGCCTGGTGGCCCCCGGCGTAGTGCTTGCTGACGTTGTCGAAACGCAGAACGGTCATCCAGCGATTATGCCGGAGCGCCAGCGCTTACGTCGCATCGCCGAAGACCGGCGATGCGATTGATGCCGCCAGTGGTCAGTTGCCCGAGACCAGCGAACGCAGACGGCGGCCGATCCTGCTCAGCAGCGACGGACTGCCGCCCGGCTTGGCGGCGGCACGCACTGGCTTGGCGACCACCTGGGTCGGCTTGCGCGGCGCGGCGGGTGCGGGCACCGGCGTGGATGCGACCGGCTCGGCGCCTTCGACCGGACGGCCGTTGCGACGGCGACGACGCTTGCGCGGTGCGCGCTCGCCCTCGACGTCGACGTCGACGTCGAGGGTGGACGGTGCAGCCGCAGCGGCTTCAGCAATCACCGGTGGGACCGCTGCAGCCGCTGCAACCGGAGCCTCGCCCTCGACGCGCGGCTTGCGACGCGGACGCGGCTTGCTATCGGCACTGCCACCGTCGCGACGACTGCCGCCACTGCCACTGCGCGAGGCGCCGCCCGGACCGCTGCGACCGCCACCGCGGCGCTGTTCTTCGGCCGCACGCTGCTCGCGCGCCTCGCGGAAGATGGTGCCCACGCTGTCGCCAGCGTCTTCATCGACCTCTTCGCCTTCCACCGCCACGCGCGCCGCACGCGGCAACGGTGTCAGCAGCTCGGTGGTCACCGGCTCAACCGGGATCTTCTGATCGATGTAGGCCTCAATGTCCGGCAGGCTCATCGCGTAGCGCTCGCAGGCGAAGCTGATCGCATCGCCCTCTTCGCCCAGACGCGCGGTGCGGCCGATGCGGTGCACGTAATCTTCGGCATCGAACGGCAGGTCGTAGTTGTAGACGTACTTGACCCCGTCGATGTGCAGGCCGCGCGCGGCCACGTCGGTGGCGACCAGGATCTCCAACTGGCCCTTCTGGAAGCGGTTGAGCAGCGACTCGCGCTTCTTCTGCGGCACGTCGCCGGACAACACACCGACGCGATAACCATGGCGCTCCAGGGTGCGTGCCACGCGCTCGACGAACGCCTTGGTGTTGACGAACACCATGGTGCGCGCACCTTCGCTGCGCGACAGCAGGCCCAGCAGCAGCGTCTGCTTCTCTTCGTCAGACGGGAAGTAGATGCGCTGCCGTACGCGTGCGGCGGTGATGGTTTCGGTCTCCACCACGAGCTTTTCCGGCTCGTTCATGTGCTCGTAGGCCAGCTCCAGCACGCGGTGGCTCAGCGTGGCCGAGAACAGCAGCGTCTGGCGGGTGCCGCGCTCGGGCATGCGCCGCAGCAGGAAGCGGATGTCCTTGATGAAGCCCAGGTCGAACATGCGGTCGGCTTCGTCCAGCACGCAGATCTCGCAGGCATGCAGCGAGACCACCTTGTGCTGCTTGACGTAGTCGATCAGCCGGCCCGGGGTGGCGATGATCACGTCCACACCCTGCTGCAGCAGCTCGCGCTGCTTGTCGTAGTCCACCCCGCCGTAGACCAGCGCAAAGCGCAGGCCCAGGTCGGCGCCGAACTTGACCGCGTCCTTGTGGATCTGGATCGCCAGCTCGCGGGTGGGCGCCAGGATCAGCGCGCGCGGGTCTTCCGGCTTGCGGTCGGCCAGCGCCGGGCGGATCAGCAGGCGGTTCATCACCGTCACCAAAAACGCCAACGTCTTGCCGGTGCCGGTCTGGGCCTGGCCGGCGACATCGCCGCCCGGCAGCGCGACCGGCAAGGTCAATGCCTGGATCGGGGTACAGCGGGTAAACCCGGCGCTCTCCAGCCCGGCAACCAACGCCGGCTGTAGGTCGAACGAGGAAAAAGTCAAATCGGTCAGCGGTTTGTCGCTCATTATTCCGTCTTCGTGAGGCGCCCTGGGCAGCCCGGGCGCGGCTTGCATCGATGCCGACAGCGTCGCAAACTGCGGCTCTTGTGGCGGACAGCGCGGCTTCAGGACTGACACTTGATTCAGTCGCGCAATGCCCCAGTTTAACGCAATGTGGCGGCCTGCCCGATCCGGGTGGGCCGTTTGGTTTCCAGGAGACCCAACGTGAGCGACAAGGTTCAACATGTCGGCGATGCCGACTTCGATACAGCAGTACTGCAATCCGGCGAACCGGTCCTGGTGGATTTCTGGGCCGAATGGTGTGGCCCGTGCAAGATGATCGCACCGGTGCTGGACGATCTGGCCGATACATACCAGGGCAGGCTCAAGGTTGCCAAGGTCAATGTGGACCAGAACCGCGCCCTGGCCATCAAATACCACGTGCGCTCGATCCCGATGCTGTTGCTGTTCAAGGACGGGCAAGTGCAGGCGAGCCAGATCGGGGCGGTCGGCAAGGGCCAGCTGACCCAGATGATCGACAAGACCCTGGGCGGCGCGGCTGCCTGAGTGAACGGGCGTCCAGCGATGGGCGCCCTGCGGTTCGCCGGTAGTTAAACCCTGCCAAGGCGGACGCTTGCGCGGTTGCGCGTCGCGGTGATAGTGTCAGTTGGTCCGGCACACGTTCGTGCGCCGCCGTACCCCTCTAGAAACTTCTTCTAGACTCCCATCTACCAATAGTTCGCCCCCCAGCCGGGCGCTCGCACCTTAGCGAGGAATCACGCACTTGTCCGATCATCCTTCCTCCGATACCGGGAGCAGCGTCGACGCTCCCGTCGAGAAGCGCGTGCGCAAGCCGCGCGTGAGCAAGACCGCCGCCTCCCATGACGATGCCGGCGCACAGCAGTCCAATCTGCCCTTGCCCGCCAGTCCCGCACCCGACGCTCCACGCGCCCCGCAGGCACCGTCGCACGCTGCCAATTCGGCATCGGCGCAGACGTTCGGCGATGGCGCAGGCGCCGGCAGTTCGCCCGGTAACAGCGGTAACAGCCAGGGCGGCGACAGCCACGGCGAGCCCCGCGAAGGCGGCCAGTCGCAGCAGCAGCGCTTCAATCAGGCGCAGCAACAGCAGAACCAGAATCAGGCGCAAAGCCAGGGCCAGCCCCAAGGTCAGGGTCAAGGCCAGCAGCCGGGCCAGGGCCAGAACGCTGGTCAGAACCAGCAAGGCCAGGGTCAGGGGCAGAACCAGCAGGGCAACCGCCGTGACCGGTTCCGCAACCGCCGCGACCGCGGCCCGCGCGATCGGTTCGGCAACGAAAGCGGCGGCATGCCCTCCTCCGATGGCAGCAACGAGCCGTTCATCGCGCGTCCGCATCCGGCCGTGCCGGAAGGCTTTCCGGTGTATTCCCTGAGCGATCTCAAGCGGATGCCGGCGCAGAAGCTGCTGGACATCGCAGATCAGCTCAACATCCAGGAAGGCGTGGCGCGCGCGCGCAAGCAGGACGTGATCTTCGCCCTGCTCAAGGTGCTGACCCGCCATGGCGAAGGCGTTGCCGCCGACGGCGTGCTGGAAATCCTGCCGGACGGCTTCGGTTTCCTGCGTGCCGCCGAAGCCAGCTACCTGGCAGGCCCGGACGATACCTATATCTCGCCCAGCCAGATCCGCCGCTTCAATCTGCGCACCGGCGATCATTTGTCCGGCCGCATCCGCTTCCCCAAGGATGGCGAGCGCTATTTTGCGCTGTCGATCGTGGACACCATCAATGGTGAGCCGCTGGAAGCGAGCAAGAACAAGGTGCTGTTCGAGAATCTGACCCCGCTGTTCCCGCGTCGCCGGTTCCGTCTGGAACGTGGCGATGGGTCCACCGAGGACATCACCGGCCGCATCCTGGATCTGATGGCACCGCAGGGTAAGGGTCAGCGTGCGCTGATCGTCTCCCCGCCGAAAGCCGGTAAGACGATGATGATGCAGCAGGTGGCCACGGCCATCACCAGCAATCATCCCGAAGTGCACATGATCGTGTTGCTGATCGACGAGCGCCCGGAAGAAGTGACCGAAATGCAGCGCACCGTGCGCGGCGAGGTCATCTCCTCCACCTTCGACGAGCCGGCCGCGCGCCACGTGCAGGTCGCCGAGATGGTGATCGAGCGGGCCAAGCGCCTGGTCGAGCATAAGAAGGACGTGGTGATCCTGCTCGACTCGATCACCCGCCTGGCACGTGCCTACAACAACGTGGTGCCCAGCTCCGGCAAGGTGCTCACCGGTGGTGTGGACGCCAACGCCCTGCACCGTCCGAAGCGTTTCTTCGGTGCGGCACGTAACGTGGAAGAAGGCGGCTCGCTGACCATCATTGCCACGGCGCTGGTCGAGACCGGCAGCAAGATGGACGAGGTGATCTACGAAGAGTTCAAGGGCACCGGCAACAGCGAAGTGCATTTGAACCGTCGCATCACCGAAAAGCGCGTCTACCCGGCGATCGACATCAACCGCTCGGGCACGCGTCGCGAAGATCTGTTGATCGAGCCGGAGCTGCTGCAGAAGATCTGGATCCTGCGCAAGCTGCTGCATCCGATGGACGAGATCGCGGCGATGGAATTCCTGCTGGACAAGATGAAGACCACCAAGTCCAACGACGAGTTCTTCAGTTCGATGAAGCGCTGAGGCCGGTCTGGATTAGCGCGACGAGAAAGCCCCGCACTGCGGGGCTTTTTTGTGGGCGGCGTTCGCGTGAGAAAGCACTTGGTCTTCCAAGCTCGCTCGAACTGGCGCGCGGTCGTTGCCGATCAACTGCCGTGTTGACCGAGAGCTCGACGGCCGTATGTGGTGCAAGCGGCCGTCGGAGGGCTGATCTGAGAGCGGGCCGACTGCGCAACACCCGCCGCGCCGATTCAGAACCGCCAGTCGTCTTAGCCTTCCTGCAGCGGCGTGATCAGGCGTACGCCTTCGCCGCGGACGGAAAACAATCCCGATCCCGGCAGGGCGTCCGGGCTGTCGGTCGTGGCGGCTGCGTCATTCTGCATTCGCCACGACGCGGTCTGACGCGGGCCCGGCAAATACGACTGCCATTTTTTCTGCTTGGCATCCAGGTCCTTCTCGGACGCTGCGATGTCGAACGTCACCGGCACGCGCATCTCCCAGAACGGCGCAGTGCGCTCAGACCCGGCAGTGGCCGCAGTGAAGGTCCAGCTGCGCGCCTTGGCGATGGAGGCGTCGGCAAATTCCTTGCGCCAGCGCGCACGCTTGGACTCGGGAACCAGTGCGGTGAGGTTGACCTGTTCGGCAACCACATCTTCCACCTTGCCATCGCGTCCGATCTTGAGCAGCAGGTAGACCACACCGGTAGCGCCGCCCCTGAAGGCATTGACCGGATAGGGCGGCGGCGCCATGCCGTTGGGTTGTGCGCTGACGCCCTGCGGGGTCTGGCCGCCGAAATGCGCGCTGCGGATCGACACCCGATATTGATTGTCATCGCCAGGCTTGGCGACCAGCAGCAAGCTCATCGGCAGCCGCGCCGGCAAGGCATTGCCATCGTCCTTGACCGGATCGAACCGCCACGCGGCCACCGAGTGCTTGATCCGCTCGCGGACAGCTGCAGGCAAACGCTCCTCGTCGACGAGCGCCACTGCGGTCACGGTGCCGTCGGGGGTCAGCGTCAACTCGCCGGTGACATTCATGCTCGCTTCGATCTGCGCACGCGCAGCGTCCGGCTTGGCGTGCGCAACGCCCATCGCTGCCAGCGAAAAAAGGATGCCCAGACCTAACCGTTGCTTCCACTGCATTGTCTTACTCCATTGGTTGATCGCACGTTTTACCAGCCTGCCGCTATAAACGAAACGGCCTAGGCAAGCCGCCGCGACTCCGCATACGGCGGAGTGTCCGGATAATCGTCTTCGCGCAGCCGGGCTTGCAGGTTGCGCCACCACTGCGCGTCGAACAGTTCCGGGTGGATATGTTTGACCGCCTCCAGTTGCGAGGCCGGCAAGCCCATGAACAAGGCGAAGCGCTCGGGAAATACATCGCGTGGGCCGACGTGGAACCAGGGTTCGGCGGCGAGTTGTTCTTCGTAGGTGGTGGGCGTGGGCCAGTCGCGAAAGGTGCAGTCGGTGATCAGACACAGCTCGTCGTAGTCGTAGAACACCGCGCGCTGATGGCGGGTGATGCCGAAGTTCTTTAGCAGCATGTCGCCGGGAAAGATGTTGTTGCGCGCCATGTCCTTGATCGCCTGGCCATAGTCCAGCGCGGCGGCATGCGCGGCTTCGGGTAGTTGTTCGCGCAGGTACAAATTGAGCGGGCGCAGCCGCCGTTGCACGTAGCACAGCGCAATCAGGACATCGTCGCCGTCCTCGCTCAGGCTCATCGCGCAGCTGGTCTGCAGTTCTTCCAGCAGCGCTGGCGAGAAGCGCGCCTTGGGAAAGCGCAGAAATCGATACGGCTGTGCGTCGAGCAGGCGGCCGATGCGATCGAGCTGGAAGACCAATTCGTATTTCCCTTCGACCTGCGCGCGGCTCATGGTCTTGGGATAGGCGAAACGGTCGCGAATGAGCTTGAACACCAGCGGATAACTGGGCAGCGTAAACACCACCATGACCATGCCGGGCGTGCCATCGGCATGCACCAGCTGCTCGGACGGCTGCGCCTGAAAATGGCTGAAAAACGTGCGATAGCGCTCGGTCTTGCCTTGCTTGGCGCGGCCCAGCATGGTGTAAAGCTCGTCGACCGGCTTATGGGTCAGCAGGCTGCGCAGAAACACCACCGCATCGCCGACCGTGGACAGATCGGCCTGAAAATAACTGCGCGAGTTACTGAACAGTTGCGCGACATCGCTGCGCTTGGTCAGCACCGCTTCGGCGCGCAAGCCGGCACCGTCGTTGATCAGCGCGATGACGCACGGCGAAAACCGATGCTCGCCGAACACACGCCCGACCAGATACGCGCGACGTTCGCGATAGAACACCGTTTCCAGCAGTTCGACGCTGCGCACCGGGTGCTCACCCCAATGCGCCAGATCGTCGAGCAGACGCACCGCAATGGCCGCCGCGCAGCGGGTGCGGTGCGCATACGGCACGGCGAATGCGTAATCGCCCAGCACGCGCACCAGCATGTCGGTCAGCCGGCCCGGCGACACGGCGTAGGTATGCCGTGCGACCGGCACGGTGATGGCATCGGTGGGCTCAATATCCAGCGCGATGAATTCGATATCGGCATCCACGCCATGAGTGCCGAAGTAACGCCGCGTCAGCGTGTTGTAGAAGGTCTTGTACAACTCCTGATCGATCAACCCGGCCAGCAGCGCGGCGTAATGACCGCGTGCGCGCATCCACAACGCGCGGTCGTGCGCCTGCCCCAGCAGCACGGCGCGCAGGCGCAGCATGCATTCGGTGATGTACTGATCGTAGAGCGCGATACGTGCGACGGCGTCATCGCGCGCAGCGCTCCAGTCGCGCGTTTCGAAGCGCTGCTTGGCACGTGCGGTGATCTCTGAAAACCGTGCGTGGTAATCCTCGAACGCTTCGTACACGGCGTGGGCGATCGCCAGCGCGCGGCGTTCGGATTGCGGCGGTAACGGGAGCTGGCTCATGGCGGCAGTGTACTCAGCGCTTGCGGCGACGCGGGGTGGGCAGCGCAGCATGCGGGGCGACCGCTGCCTGCTGCGCGTGCGCAGCATGTTCGCGCGCCTGTGTTTGCAGCCATGCGCGAAACGCGAGAAAGCCGGTGTGTGCGGCCGACCGTGGCGGGTACACCAGGTAATGCGACCAGCTGGTCTTGAGCCGTTGCGCGGACAGCGCCACCAGTTGGCCGGATGCCAGCAACAGGCGTGCGCGCGTCACCCGCCCCATCGCCACACCGACGCCATCCAGCGCCGCGCGGTGATGGGACTCGGAGTCGTCGAGCACGGCGGCATAGCGACGCGGCGGCTCGCCACCGAAGGTTGTAAACCAGCGCGGCCAGTCGCCATCCGGGTCGCCCAGCAGCGGCCATTGCTGCAGCGGCTGCGCATCGATGCCGCCCATGCGCGCGATCAGCGCCGGGCTGGCCATCGGCACCAGCCATTCGTCGAACAACGGTTCGGCGATTACGCCCGGCCATTGCCCGGCGCCGATGCGCATGGCCGCATCCACGTCCGGCTGGCGCTCGAAATCCACCAGTCGCTCGCTGGAAAGCAGATTGATCTCGATGGTGGGATGGGCTGCCAGAAAATCGCTCAGGCGCGGCACCAGCCATGCCGAGGCCATCGACGGGGTGATGCTCAGGGTGAGTGTGTCTTCGCGGCGCGCGGCGAACGGCTGGAACGCCTCGGCAATCGCATCCAGATGCGGTGCGATGCGGTCGAGCAACTGTTGCCCCTGCGGCGTGGCGCTGACGCCGCGCGCGTGCCGCTGCAGCAGCCGATAGCCCAGGCGCTGTTCGAGTGCACGCACCTGGTGACTGAGCGCGCTGACGGTGAGATGCATCGACGCGGCAGCGCGCGACAGATTGCCCAGACGCACCGCACTGACGAAGCCCTGCAATGCGTGAAGCGGCGGACGCGACATGGCTCACCCTTGAATGGAATTCAATACAGACTTGCAAAAGCCTCGCTTTTGCAGGGCCAAGCCTGCGCCTACTGTGGCTTCCACTCAAGTGGGGGCAGGATCATGCGCATCTTTACCGAGTTGCTGTTCCAGCACGGGCACATTGCCGACGTGGCGCTTGCACGGCAATTGGCAGAAGCCGGCACGGCAGTGGAAGCCAAGGCCAAGGCCAAAGCCGAGGCCGAGGCCGAGGTCGAGGTCGAGGCCGGAACCGGAACCGGAACCGGAACCGAAATCGAAGCCGAAATCGAAGCCCAAGCCGAAGCGGCAGGGCAGACCGCGCGGCGCGCGGCGGTGGCGAGCGCGGCGACACCTCAGCAGCACGCCGAGCACCGCATGGCGCGGCGCGCACGCCGCTTGGTCCGGGCAATGACAGCGCTGTCGCCCTTTCGATGAAACGACAAGGCCCGCCTGTCAACGAGGCGGGCCCTGCATATCGCACTGACTACACGCACCGCCATGCGGTGCGCGGGGATCAGGCCTTCAACGTCGCCAGTACGTCATTGAAGGTCTTGCTCGGGCGCATCGCCTCGCTGACCTTGGCCAGGTCCGGGTGGTAGTAGCCGCCGATGTCCACCGGCTTGCCCTGTGCGCCGTTGAGCTCGGCCACGATGGTGGCTTCGTTCTCGGTCAGCGCCTTGGCCAGCGGTGCGAACTTGGCCTGCAATGCGGTGTCTTCGGTTTGCGCGGCCAGGGCCTGCGCCCAATACATCGCCAGATAGAAATGGCTGCCGCGGTTGTCGAGCTCGCCCACCTTGCGCGCCGGCGACTTGTTGTTGTCCAGGAACTGGCCGTTGGCCACGTCCAACGCCTTGGCCAGCACGGTGGCCGACGGGTTGTTGTAACGGTTGCCCAAATGTTCCAGCGACGCGGCCAGCGCCAGGAATTCGCCCAGCGAATCCCAGCGCAGGCAGTTCTCTTCGACGAACTGCTGCACGTGCTTGGGCGCCGAGCCGCCGGCGCCAGTCTCAAACAGGCCGCCACCTGCCATCAGCGGCACGATGGAGAGCATCTTGGCGCTGGTGCCCAGCTCCATGATCGGGAACAGGTCGGTGAGGTAATCGCGCAGCACGTTGCCGGTGACCGAGATGGTGTCCTGGCCCTTGCGGATGCGCTCCAGCGAGAAGGTGGTGGCTTCCACCGGCGGCAGGATGCGGATGTCCAGGCCGTTGGTGTCGTGATCCTTGAGGTATGTCTCGACCTTGGCGATGACCTGCGCGTCATGCGCGCGCGCCTTGTCCAGCCAGAACACGGCCGGGGTATCGCTCAGGCGTGCGCGTTCGACCGCCAGCTTCACCCAGTCCTGGATCGGTGCGTCCTTGACCTGGCACATGCGCCACAAATCGCCGGCTTCCACCGCATGCTCGAACACCGTCTTGCCATTAGCATCGGTGACCTTGACGGTACCGGCAGCCGACAGCTGGAAGGTCTTGTCGTGCGAGCCGTATTCTTCGGCCTTCTGCGCCATCAGGCCGACGTTCGGCACCGAGCCCATGGTGGACGGGTCGAAAGCGCCATGCGTGCGGCAGTCGTCGATCACCGCTTGATACACGCCGGCATAGCAACGGTCCGGAATCACTGCCTTGGTGTCTTGCAGCTTGCCTTGCGCATTCCACATCTGGCCGGAGTCACGAATCATCGCCGGCATCGAGGCGTCGACGATGACGTCGCTGGGCACATGCAGACTGGTGATGCCCTTGTCCGAATTGACCATCGCCAGGCCCGGACGCTGCGCATATTCGGCCTGGATATCGGCCTTGATCTGCGCCTGCTGCGCGTCCGGCAACGCGCCGATGCGGGCGTACAGATCGCCGATGCCGTTGTTGGGATCGAAGCCGACCGACTTGAGCGCGTCGGCGTGCTTGCTCAGCGTGTCCTTGTAGAACTCGCCGACCACTACGCCGAACAGCACCGGGTCGGAGACCTTCATCATGGTGGCTTTCAGATGCACCGAGAACAGCACGTCGCGGGCCTTGGCATCGGCGATCTGCGCATCGATGAAGCTGGCCAGCGCGCGCTTGCTCAGCACGGCGGCATCGACGATCTCGCCGGCCTTCACTGCAACCTTATCCTTGAGCACGCTGCTGCTGCCATCGGCAGCGACGAATTCGATCTTCAGCGTGCCGGCCTCGGCCAGCGTGGTGGACTGTTCGCTGCCGAAGAAATCGCCGTCGTCCATGTGCGCCACGTGCGACTTGGAGTCGCTACTCCACTTGCCCATGCGGTGCGGATGCTTGCGTGCGTAGTTCTTGACCGACAGCGGTGCGCGGCGATCGGAATTGCCTTCGCGCAGCACCGGATTCACTGCACTGCCCTTGACCTTGTCATAGCGCGCCTTGATGTCTTTTTCCGCGGCGTCCTTGGGCTCGTCCGGATACGCCGGCAACGCATAGCCCTGGGCCTGCAGTTCCTTGATCGCGGCCTTGAGCTGCGGCACTGAAGCGCTGATGTTGGGCAGCTTGATGATGTTGGCTTCCGGCGTGGTGGCCAGTTCGCCCAGTTCTGCGAGGTCGTCGGCGATCTTCTGCGCGTCGGTCAGGCTCTCGGGGAACAACGACAGAATGCGACCGGCGAGCGAGATATCGCGCGTTTCGACCACGATCCCGGCGGTATCGGTGTAGGCATCGATGATCGGCAGCAGCGACTGCGTGGCCAGGAAGGGAGCTTCGTCGGTGAGCGTGTAGAGGATCTTCGGTGTCTTCGACATGAGGTGCGATGGCTCTTGTGGTCGGGAGGAGCGCCGATGCCCGGCGACGTTGACGTTGGCGTGCACGACGGGGGTCGCTAGCGGCACGCCGATCGGCCAGCGCGGCGGACGCGGCATTGGATCAGCACGGCATTGTCGCGTCTGAGCCGCGCCCGGGTAAAGCGACCACAGGCGGACGCTTCATCCCGCCACACGGCCAATCGACATGGATGCAGCTGTAACGAATCCATTGCCGAATGAATGCATAGCAAAAAGGCGCAATCTTGCGATCGCGCCTTGTGCTGCGGTTTGATGCAGGCGGACGTTGCCGGCTGCGGACATGACGGCGCTCACGTAGAGAGCCGTCGCCACAGGTGGCTGCCAATTACGACACTTATTTGACCGTAATGGTCTGCGCGCTACCTGCCGGTTTACTGTCGACCATGACCTGCGCGGTGTACGTGCCGGCGGGCCAGCCATCGGGCTTGCTGAAGCTGAGATTGGTGGTTTCTGCACCCGTGGTGGTCAGCGTGGCGTTCTGCTCGCCGGCCACCTGGCCGTCCTGATAGGTGAGCTTGGCCGAGACCGCTACGTTGTTCGCGCTGCCATCGGTCTTGACCGACACGATGATGGTGTCCTTGGCGCCGACGGTGGCAGACGGTGTCACTGTTTTGTCAGCGGCGGCCTTGGTCCCGACTACGACGCTGGAGACGCTCACCGCAGAACCCATCGCGGCTGCGGTGTCGGTGCTGGCGGCGCCGGTCGCGGTGCTCTGCCCGGCTTGGTCGCTGGCCGGCGGCGTGGCAGCCGGACCTGGCATCGCCTCAGTGGCAGCGCCGGAGGTGGGATCCTTCGAAACGCTGGCGTCTTCGTCCTTCTTGCAACCGGATAATGCGAGCACGCCGGCAAGCGCAATCACGAGCGTGCTTGAAACAGATTTGGTACGCATGGATCAATCTCCGATGATCGAAAAGATCGTTGTTTCTGGAATGTTTTTGCAAGACGCACACGCGTCGTGCGACGCGCCTTGCAATGCAGTGGCGATCGCGCGGGCAGCTACGCTTTGTGCGGCAAACGCAGGACCTGACCCGGGAAAATCTTGTCCGGATCCTTAAGCGTTTCGCGGTTGGCTTCGAAAATGCGCGGCCACAATGCGCCATCACCCAAGTGACGTTTGGCGATGCTGGACAGACTGTCGCCTGCCTGCACAGTGACCGATTCCTCGACCAGCTCTGCGGTGCTTTGCACGCTGGTGCGCACGTTGGAAAAATCCGGCGCAGGCGTCACGTCGGCGGTGCTATCGACCGACGACGTCACATTGGAGAAATCTGCTTTTTTATCGGCACTCATTGCTGCGTTCCTTCGTGCATCACGAGGATTGCAGGGTGCGCGGAGCGCTGTTAAGCGTGGATCGCGCCGCCGTGAAGCTGGCGCGATCCTCGAACGCGAACGATTACTGGCGCAAATCGCGAAAGATCGACAGCGGCGTGGGCACGCTGGGCGAGCTACGCAGCGGGTTGATATCCAGCCCGCCACGCCGGGTGTAACGCGCCTCGACCACCAGCCACTCAGGGGCGCAACGGGTCAGCACGTCATTGAAAATGCGCTCCACGCATTGCTCATGAAACTCGGCGTGGTCGCGGAAACTCACCAGATAGCGCAGCAGGCCTTCGCGGTCGATCGGCGCGCCCCGATAGCGCAGCGTGACGCTGGCCCAATCCGGTTGGCCGGTCACCGGGCAATTGGATTTGAGCAATGCCGAGGTCAGCATTTCTTCCACGGCCGCCGCTGTCTGCGCACGCAGATACGCCGCATTGGGCGGGCCGTAATCGTCGATGCTGACATCTAGGGTATCGATCGACTCGCCTTCGCCCACCGCATCGATCGGCGGCAAACCGAATTCCACCGATACATCGGCGCCGGCGCGCGTGGACAGGTCGGTGACGATGCGCGTGCGCACCGCTTCGGCACTGTTGAAGCGCGTGGCATTGAGCGAGTTGAGATACAGCTTGAGCGATTTGGATTCGATCAACGACGGCGAATCGAAGGGCACATGCAAGGTGGCCGTGGCCACGCACGGCTTGCCCTGTGCATCCAGCCAGCTCAGCTCGTAGGCGTGCCAGCGATCGCGGCCGATGAACGGCAACGCGCCGGTCAGGCCGATCGCCTCGCGACCGGCCGCGCGCGGAATGGGAAACAGCAGCGACGGATCGTAGCCGCTGGGGTAAGCGACCTCACGACCGAGGGTGGAATCTTCTGGGGTATTCATCGCGCCATTTTAGGCCGAGCCGACTGGCCGTGAGCTATATGGCGGACACTGGAGCACCGAGCTGGCGACAGCAGCAGCGGATCTTCAAGCAGCCAGCCGACCCACTTGATTGGCAACGGTCAGCGGGAATCGTGCAACTGCACACGATTCCCGATTCCCGATTCCCGATTCAGCCTGTCTCACCTTGATGCAGATAATCCAGCGACACCTGCAACAGCGCGCGCAGGCCCACGTCCAGCGAGGATTCGTCCAGCAGGAACTGCGGCGAATGGTTGCTGGGCGCGGTGGCCGGGTCGATGCCCTTGGCGGTGGAGCCGACGAAGAAGAACATCGACGGCACCTGCTGGGCGTAGAACGAGAAGTCTTCGGCGCCCATCTGCAGCGGCGGCTCGTACACGTTGTCGGCGCCCACCACGGCCTGCAGGCTGGGCAGCATCTTGGCGGTCAGGGCCGGGTCGTTGACCGTCGCCGGGTTGCCGTCCTGGTCGGGCACCTTGGCATCCACCTTGGCGCCGTGTGCGGCGGCGGTGTGCTCGGCCACATTTTTGAGGTCGGCAAAGATCTGCTGGCGCATGCCTTCGTCGAAGGTGCGGATGGTGCCGACCATTTCCACATCGTCGGGGATGATGTTGTAGCGGATGCCGCCCTTGATCGCGCCAAAGCTCAACACCGCCGGCTGCTTGGACAGGTTGGCGCGGCGGCTGATCACCGTTTGCGCGGTGGAAATCATGTCGGCGCTGGCCACGATCGGGTCGATGCCGTTCCACGGCGCCGACCCGTGGGTCTGGCGGCCGATCATCTTGATCGCAAAGCGGTCAGAGGCCGCCATCAGCGGACCGCTGCGCACGGCGATCTTGCCGGCCTGCACGCTGGAGAACACATGCAGGCCGAACACCGCCTGCGGCTTGAAGTCGGCAAACAGGCCCTCCTTGAGCATCAGCGAGGCGCCGCCTTCTTCGTTGCCGGGCGCGCCTTCTTCGGAGGGCTGAAAGATCAGCATCACTTCGCCGGGCAGCTGGTCGCGCATGCCCACCAGCGCTTCGGCCACGCCGAGCAGGATGGCGGTGTGGGCGTCGTGGCCGCAGGCATGCATCACCCCGACCTGCTCGCCGCGGTACTCGGCGGTGGCCTTGGAGGCGAAGGCCAGCCCGGTCTGCTCTTTGACCGGCAGCGCGTCCATGTCCGCGCGCAGCGCGATCCTGGGGCCGGGCTTGCCGCCCTTGATGATCGCCACCACGCCGTGATGGGCAATGCCGGTGCGCGGCTTGAGGCCGAGCTTGCGCAGCTGCGCGGCCACGGTGGCGGCGGTGCGCTCTTCGCGGTTGGACAGCTCCGGGTGCTGGTGGAAGTCGCGGCGCCACTGCACCACCTTGGGCTGCAACGTGCTGGCGACGGTCTGGACCTCGGGCCGTGGCGCGGCCTGTGCGGCGGCAAGCGTAGGCAGGGCCAGCAGCAGCGCGCTGGTCAGCAGGCGGGAATGGCGCATCGAGAATCCTCCAATGAGTGGCCTTCACTGTAGTGCACCGCACCGCCAGAGCGCAGCGTGGCCGGTGGCGAAGGCCTGGTTGGCTGGTGGCACCGGCTCCCGGGCCATGGTGGGGACCGATTCAGCCCGGCGGTCAACCGCAGCGCCTCTGACGCGTTGCCGCTGCACGCATCCGTGAACCAAGCGGGCGTTTCGTTCGATGAGCCGTTACTTCAGTAACGCTCAATTGCCCGGACGCAACGATATGCTTCGCAATGCCGCCCCACGGTCGCCCCAAGCGCCCGGCCCGCCCTCAGGAGTTGTCGCATGTCGCGTTTTTGGAAGATCACACTGCTGGTCGTAGCGGTGCTCGTCGTGGTGTTTGTCGCAATGCGGATGATGGGCGGGGGCAATCGCGGCAAGCAGGCGGACGCGCCGGATGGCAATGGCACTGAAAACAGCGGCCCGGTGCCGGTGACGGTGGTGCCCGCCACGACCCAGGACGTGCCGGTCTATGCCAGCGCGCTGGGCACGGTGACTGCGCTCAACACGGTCACGGTCAGCCCGCAGGTCGGCGGCCAGCTGATGAGCCTGAATTTCAAGGAAGGCCAGGAAGTGAAGAAGGGCGAGCTGCTGGCCCAGATCGATCCGCGTACCTTGCAGGCCAGCTACGACCAGTCGCTGGCGGCCAAGCGACAGAATCAGTCGCTGCTGGCGACGGCGCGGGTGAACTACCAGCGCTCCAACGACCCGGCCTACAAGCAGTACGTCTCGCGCACCGACCTGGACACCCAACGCAACCAGGTGGCGCAGTACGAGGCGGCGGTGTCGGCCAATGATGCGCAGATGCGCTCGGCGCAGGTGCAATTGCAGTTCACCCGCGTCACCGCGCCGATCGACGGCATTGCCGGCATCCGTGGCGTGGACGTGGGCAATATCGTCAGCGCCAGCTCCACCATCGTCACGCTGACCCAGATCCGCCCGATCTACGTGTCCTTCAACCTGCCCGAGCGCGAGCTGCAGGCGGTGCGCAGCGGCCAGGCGGCCACCCCGCTGGATGTGGCGGCGCTGGACCGCGGCGATGCCCATGTCATCAGCGGCGACGGCAAGCTGGATGTCATCGATAACCGCATCGCTGCCGACAGCGGCACCTTCGGCGCGCGCGCGATCTTCGACAACACCGACAACGCGTTGTGGCCGGGGCAGTTCGTCAACGTGCGGCTGCAGCTGCGCACCATCTCCGGCGGCACCGTGGTGCCGACCCAGGCCGTGCAGCGTGGCCCTGAAGGCGATTACGTCTACGTGGTGGGCAACGACAACACCGCGCAGATGCGTACCGTGGTGCAGGGCGTGGAAGTGGACGACAGCCATGTGCAGGTCACCAAGGGCCTCAAGCCCGGCGAGCGCGTGGTCACCGAAGGCCAGTTCCGGCTCAAGCCGGGCAGCAAGGTCAGCGCGCTCAAGCCGGGCGAAACCCCGCCCGAGCCCACCGAAGCCGAACTCAAGGCGGCGCAGGACAAGCAGAAGGGCGGCGGCAGCGGCGGCCGACGTGGCGGCGGCCCGCGCTAATGCCTGACCACTGGCGACGGGACACCCCGTCGCCAGTGCGCGTCGGCGCCCTGCGCGCCGGCACCGATTGACGTCTTCAGCAAGGACTCCCCCGTGGGCTTTTCGACCATCTTCATCCGCCGCCCCATCGCCACCTCGTTGTTGATGGCGGGCGTCCTGCTGCTGGGCATCCTGGGCTACCGGCAATTGCCGGTGTCGGCATTGCCGGAAATCGACGCGCCCAGCCTGGTCGTGACCACCCAGTACCCCGGCGCCAACGCGACCACCATGGCCTCGCTGGTGACCACGCCGCTGGAACGCCAGTTCGGGCAGATCTCCGGCTTGCAGATGATGACCTCCGACTCCTCGGCGGGCCTGTCCACGATCATTCTGCAGTTCTCGATGGACCGCGACATCGACATCGCCTCGCAGGACGTGCAGGCGGCGATCCGCCAGGCCACCCTGCCCTCGTCGTTGCCGTATCAACCGGTCTACAACCGGGTCAATCCGGCCGATGCGGCCATCCTCACTCTCAAGCTCACCTCCGATTCGCTGCCGCTGCGCGAGGTCAACCGCTACGCCGATGCGATCCTGGCCCAGCGCCTGTCGCAGGTGCCGGGCGTGGGCCTGGTGTCGATCGCCGGCAACGTGCGCCCGGCCGTGCGCATCCAGGTCAACCCGGCGCAGCTATCGAACATGGGCCTGACCATGGAGTCGCTGCGCAGCGCGCTGACCCAGACCAATGTCAGTGCGCCCAAGGGTTCGCTCAACGGCAAGACCCAGTCCTACAGCATCGGCACCAACGACCAGCTCACCGATGCGGCGCAGTACCGCGAGACCATCATCAGCTTCGCCAACGGCCGCCCGGTGCGGCTGGCCGATGTGGCCAACGTGGTGGACGGGGTGGAAAACGACCAGCTCGCCGCGTGGGCCGATGGCAAGCCGGCGGTGCTGCTGGAAATCCGCCGCCAGCCGGGCGCAAACATCGTGCAGACGGTGGAGCAGATCCGCAGCATCCTGCCGCAGCTGCAATCGGTGTTGCCGGCCGACGTGCATCTGGAGGTGTTCTCCGACCGTACCGAAACCATCCGCGCCTCGGTGCACGAGGTGAAGTTCACCCTGGTGCTGACCATCGCGCTGGTGGTGGCGGTGATCTTCGTGTTCCTGCGCCGGCTGTGGGCCACCATCATTCCCTCGGTGGCGGTGCCGCTGTCGCTGGCCGGCACTTTTGGGGTGATGGCGTTCGCCGGCATGTCGCTGGACAACCTGTCGCTGATGGCGCTGGTGGTGGCGACCGGGTTCGTGGTCGACGATGCGATCGTGATGATCGAAAACATCGTGCGCTACATCGAACAGGGCAAGACGGGCCCGGAAGCGGCCGAGATCGGCGCCAAGCAGATCGGCTTCACCGTGTTGTCGCTGACCGTGTCGCTGGTGGCGGTGTTCCTGCCGCTGCTGCTGATGCCGGGCGTCACCGGGCGCCTATTCCATGAATTTGCGTGGGTGCTGTCGATTGCGGTGGTGATCTCGATGCTGGTGTCGCTGACGCTGACGCCGATGATGTGCGCCTACCTGCTCAAGCCCGACGCCCTGCCCGAAGGCGAGGACGCGCACGAACGCGCAGCAGCGGCGGGCAAGACCAATCTGTGGACACGCACGGTGGGCGCGTACGAGCGCAGCCTGGATTGGGTGCTTGCGCATCAGCCGCTGACCCTGGCGGTGGCGATCGGCGCGGTGGCATTGACGGTGGTGCTGTATGTGGCGATCCCCAAGGGCCTGCTGCCCGAGCAGGACACCGGGCTGATCACCGGCGTGGTGCAGGCCGATCAGAACGTGGCCTTCCCGCAGATGGAGCAGCGCACCCAGGCGGTGGCCGCCGCGCTGCAGAAAGACCCGGCGGTGACCGGCGTGGCCGCCTTCATCGGCGCCGGCACCATGAACCCGACCCTCAACCAGGGCCAGTTGTCGATCGTGCTGAAGACGCGCGGCGACCGCGACGGCCTGGATGAGGTGCTGCCGCGCCTGCAAAAGGCCGTGTCCGGCATTCCGGGCGTAGCGCTGTTCCTCAAGCCGGTGCAGGACGTCACTCTGGACACCCGCGTGGCCGCCACCGAATACCAGTATTCGATCTCGGACGTGGACAGCACCGAGCTGGCCACCTGGGCCGGGCGCATGACCGAGGCGATGCGCAAGCTGCCCGAGCTGGCCGATGTGGACAACAACCTGGCCAACCAGGGCCGTGCGCTGGAGCTGACCATCGACCGCGACAAGGCCAGCATGCTCGGCGTGCCGATGCAGACCATCGACGACACGCTGTACGACGCCTTCGGCCAGCGCCAGATCTCCACCATCTTCACCGAGCTCAATCAGTACCGCGTGGTGCTGGAAGTGGCGCCGGAATTCCGCAGCAGCACCGCATTGATGAATCAGCTGGCGGTGGCCAGCAACGGCAGCGGCGCACTGACCGGCACCAATGCCACCAGCTTCGGCCAGGTGACCTCGTCCAACTCGTCCACCGCCACCGGCGTGGGCAACCAGAACACCGGCATCGTGGTCGGCGCCGGCAGCATCATTCCGCTGGCCTCGCTGGCGCAAGCCAAGGTCACCAACACGCCGTTGGTGGTGAGCCACCAGCAACAGCTGCCGGCGGTGACCATCTCGTTCAATCTGGCGCCGGGGCACTCGTTGTCGCAGGCGGTGGCAGCGATCGAAAAGGCACGCGAAGACCTCAAGATCCCGACCCAGGTGCATGCGCAGTTCGTCGGCAAGGCGGCCGAATTCACCGGCAGTCAGACCGATATCGTGTGGTTGCTGCTGGCCTCGATCGTGGTGATCTACATCGTGCTGGGCGTGCTGTACGAAAGTTACATCCACCCGCTGACGATCATCTCCACGCTGCCGCCGGCCGGTGTCGGCGCGTTGCTGGCGTTGATGATGTGCGGGCTGAGCCTGTCGGTGGACGGCATCGTCGGCATCGTGCTGCTGATCGGCATCGTCAAGAAGAACGCGATCATGATGATCGACTTCGCCATCGACGCCCGCCGCGAAGGCGCTAACGCGCACGAGGCGATCCGCCGCGCCTGCCTGCTGCGTTTCCGCCCGATCATGATGACCACCGCCGCCGCCATGCTGGGCGCGTTGCCGCTGGCATTGGGCACCGGCATCGGCTCGGAACTGCGTCGCCCGCTCGGCATCGCGATTGTAGGTGGCCTGTTGCTGTCGCAGCTGGTGACGCTGTACACCACCCCGGTGATCTATCTGTACATGGAACGCGCCGGTGAGCGCTTGCGGGCATGGCGTGCGCAGCGTGCCGCACGCCGCGATGGCGCAAACCCCGCACCCACCTCGGAGCGCCCTGCATGAGGACTGGTGCAGCGATTGCTGATCGGATTGCCGGCCTGCGGCCTCGCCTGCCCACACGCGCACCCGGGCGTTGCGTTGGCCTTGCTTGCCGATTCCCGACTCCCGATTCCCGATTCCCGGCGCCACAGGCATGAACATCTCCGCGCCCTTCATCAAGCGCCCGATCGGCACCTCGTTGCTGGCGATCGGTTTGTTCGTGATCGGATTGATGTGCTATCTACGGCTGGGCGTGGCGGCGTTGCCGAACATCCAGATCCCGGTGATCTTCGTGCACGCCACGCAGTCCGGCGCCGATGCCAGCACCATGGCCTCCACCGTCACCGCGCCGCTGGAACGCCACCTGGGCCAGCTGCCGGGCATCGACCGCATGCGCTCGTCCAGTTCGGAGAGCAGCAGCCTGGTGGTGCTGGTATTCCAGAGCAATCGCAACATCGATTCGGCCGCACAGGACATCCAGACCGCGATCAATGCATCGCAATCGGACCTGCCTTCCGGGCTCGGCACGCCGATTTACTCCAAGGCCAATCCGAACGACGACCCGGTCATCGCCATCGCCTTGACCTCGGACACCCAGTCGGCCGATGAGCTCTACAACGTGGCCGATTCGCTGCTGGCGCAGCGCTTGCGCCAGATCACCGGTATCAGCTCGGTGGATATCGCCGGTGCGTCCACGCCGGCAGTGCGCGTGGACGTGGACCTGCGTGCGCTCAACGCACTCGGGCTGACCCCGGACGACCTACGCAACGCAGTGCGCGCCGCCAACGTCACCTCGCCGACCGGATTCCTGTCCGACGGCAACACCACCATGGCCATCATCGCCAACGATTCGGTGGCCAAGGCCGCCGATTTCGCGCAGTTGGCGATCTCCACCCAATCCAACGGGCGCATCGTGCGGCTGGGCGATGTGGCCACCGTCTACGACGGCCAGCAGGATGCGTATCAAGCCGCCTGGTTCAACGGCAAACCGGCGGTGGTGATGTATGCCTTCACCCGCGCCGGCGCCAACATCGTCGAGACCGTGGACCAGGTCAAAACCCAGATTCCCGAGTTGCGCGCCTACCTGCAGCCCGGCACCACGCTCACGCCCTACTTCGACCGCACGCCCACCATCCGCGCCTCGCTGCACGAGGTGCAGGCCACGCTGATGATCAGCCTGGCGATGGTGGTGCTGACCATGGCGCTGTTCCTGCGCCGGCTCGCGCCCACGCTCATTGCCGCGGTCACCGTGCCGTTGTCGCTGGCCGGCTCGGCGCTGGTGATGTACGTGCTGGGCTTCACCTTGAACAACTTGAGCCTGCTGGCGCTGGTGATCGCCATTGGCTTTGTGGTCGACGACGCGATCGTGGTGATCGAAAACGTCATGCGGCATCTGGACGAAGGCATGCCACGTCTGGAGGCCGCCCTGACCGGTGCGCGCGAGATCGGCTTCACCATCGTCTCGATCACTGCCTCGCTGGTGGCAGTGTTCATTCCGATGCTGTTTGCCAGCGGCATGGTCGGCGCGTTTTTCCGCGAATTCACCGTGACCCTGGTGGCGGCGATCGTAGTGTCGATGCTGGTATCGCTGACCTTGACCCCGGCGCTGTGCAGCCGCTTCTTGTCGGCGCATACCGAGCCCGAAAAACCCGGCCGTTTCGGCGCCTGGCTGGACCGCATGCACGAGCGCATGCTCGCCATTTACACCGTGGCGCTGGACTTTTCGTTGCGCCACGCACTGCTGCTGTCGCTGACGCCGTTGCTGTTGATCGCCGCCACCATTTTTCTGGGTAGTGCGGTCAAGAAAGGCTCGTTTCCCGCGCAGGACACCGGCCTGATCTGGGGCCGCGCCAATTCCAGCGCCACGGTGTCGTTCGCCGACATGGTCAGCCGCCAGCGCCGCATCACCGACATGCTGATGGCCGACCCGGCGGTGAAAACCGTGGGCGCGCGGCTGGGTTCCGGCCGCCAGGGGTCGAGCGCGTCGTTCAATATCGAGCTGAAAAAACGCAATGAGGGCCGCCGCGACACCACCGCACAAGTGGTCGCACGCCTGAGCGCCAAAGCCGACCGCTACCCCGATCTGGACCTGCGCCTGCGCGCCATCCAGGACCTGCCCAGCGATGGCGGCGGCGGTACCAGCCAGGGCGCGCAATACCGCGTGTCGCTACAGGGCAACGATCTTGCACAGCTGCAGCAATGGCTGCCCAAGCTGCAGGCGGCGTTGAAGAAAAACACACGCCTGCGCGATGTCGGCACCGACGTGGATACCGCCGGGCTGCGCCAGAACATCGTGATCGACCGTGCCAAGGCCGCGCGCCTGGGGATCACGGTCGGCGCGATCGACGGCGCGTTGTATGGCGCCTTCGGCCAGCGCTCGATTTCCACCATCTACTCCGATCTCAACCAGTACAGCGTGGTAGTCAACGCACTGCCCTCACAGACCGCCACGCCCAAGGCGCTGGATCAGATCTTCGTGCCAAACCGTGCCGGGCAGATGGTGCCGATCACCGCGGTGGCCACCCAGACCCCCGGCCTGGCGCCGCCGCAGATCATCCACGAAAACCAGTACACCACGATGGATCTGAGCTACAACCTCGCCCCGGGCGTGAGCACCGGTGAGGCGGATCTGATCATCAAGTCCACGGTGGACGGATTGCGCATGCCCGACGGCATCCGCCTCAGCGGCGACAACAGCTTCAATGTGCAGCTCAGCCCCAATTCGATGGGGGTGTTGCTGCTGGCTGCCGTGCTCACCGTCTACATCGTGCTGGGCATGCTCTACGAGAGCCTGATCCACCCGGTGACCATCCTGTCCACGCTGCCGGCCGCCGGTGTCGGCGCCCTGCTGGCGTTGTTTCTCTCCAACACCGAGCTGTCGGTGATCTCGATGATTGCGTTGGTGCTGCTGATCGGCATCGTCAAGAAGAACGCGATCATGATGATCGACTTCGCCTTGGTGGCGCAGCGCGTGCATGGCATGGATGCGCGCGCAGCCGCACGCGAAGCGTCGATCGTGCGCTTCCGCCCGATCATGATGACCACGATGGTGGCGATTCTGGCGGCGGTGCCGCTGGCGGTAGGACTGGGCGAAGGCTCGGAACTGCGCCGCCCGCTCGGCATCGCGATGATCGGCGGGCTGGTGTTTTCGCAGAGCCTGACCTTGCTCAGCACCCCAGCGCTGTATGTGATCTTCTCGTGCCTGAGCGAACGTTGGAAAGCGCGCCGCGCGCGTGCGCGCGCACGCCGTGCCGAACGCGCGGCGGCACGGCGCCCCGCAGCCTCGGCGCACTGAGGCCGCGCTGACAAATACCGAAGAGTAGTGATTGAACGGTGTGGATGCGTTGCGGTTGTGGAGCGGCTGATCTGCGGCTTGGCTGCAAGGCCCTTGCCCGCCCACCATCGCAGGACACGCTGCAAGTACGTCCTTGTAAGCTCTTACGCGGCATCCATGCCGCGTAAGGTCCCGCGACGGTGAGCGGGCAAGGACCAGTCGAGAGTGTCGGTGTGCACGGTTTTAAACAAAGCTACCGATCAACTCTCTGGTGCGGTGTCCTCGCCGCTCGCGGGACCGTGTGGCGGCATCGATGCCGCCACCGAGCCTCCACTGACGGATGCACGGCGTGTCCCACGAGCGGTGAGGGCATCGCGCCCTCGACACACTCCGCTTTGGAACATCCAAGCGACGCTGAAGCTCAAGATCCCGGTCGCCTTGAGAGGTCATCGAACGGTGTTGAGATGCCGTCGGGTGCAGAGCAGATGGTCTTCGGCTGCGTTGCAGCGCCCTTGCCCGCCCACCATCGCGGGACACGCTGCGAGTATGTCCTTGTCAGCTCTTACGCGGTGCAAGGTCCCGCGACGGTGGGCGGGCAAGGACCAGTGGAGATGGTCGGTGTGCGTGGTTACAAGCAGGGGATGGAGCGAGGTAGTTCGATTAGGTGCGGTCTGATCAGCTTAGTTCTATCCGATCGATGTCACTTCCCTCCAACACCAACCCATTCGTCAAAGCAGGGGCGTGTGGCCAACACGCCGCCGCTATCGAGACAGCGCTGAGAGCTTTATCAGTCGCCCTTCGTCGTGCGTGCAGTTGGGCGATATCGCATGCAGCAACTGAAACTGCGGGATACCGCTACCTCACACACCCACCTGATACCGTCGATTGGTGCTGCCTTACACCACCAACGCCAGCAACGATGCGCGTTCCAGCTGCGCATACAGCGCGAACTCGTCATGCACCTGCGCGCCCAATGCCTGCTCGAAACTGCGCTTGCTCGAATGCGCGGCGTACGCGCGCTGCTCGGCGCCGCCCAGATTGGACTGGAAGATGCCGGCTGCGCTGACCGGCAAAAAATCTTCGTAGATGATCGGATCGGCACTGACCAGGCCGAGCGCGATGGCAGTTTCCGCCGGCATTGCAGCTACCTGGGCCGGATCGGCGCGGCCGGCATCGGTCAGCGCGTAGCGGAAATAGCCCAGCCCTTCCTGACGCAGCAGCGCTTCGTCGTCGGGAAAGGCCACGAACGCGGTTTGCAGGCGTGTGGCGTAATCGACGCCGGTGCTGCCGGCACCCTCGGCATCGCGTGCCTGCGCCAATAGCGCGTCGTACAGCGCGCGACCCTTGGGCGTCAGCGCAAGCCCGCGCTGTTCGATCTCGCCAAAGCGCGCGGTGTGCGTGCCGTGCTCGGGCTGCCCGCCGTCGCCGACAAAGCCCACCGGCTCTTCCAGCGCCTTGAAACTGGTCTGGCGCAGCAGGATCGGCACGCGCCGACGCGGCGGCCCTTCGATCACCGCCTTCGCATCGATACCGGCGCGCTGCATCTGCGCCTGCGCCGCATCGATATCCAACGTCCGCGGCGTCAGATGATTGATATGTGGGCCGTGGAAACTCACCACATCGGCAATCAACTTGTGCGCATCGCTCAACGCGCGGTAGGTGGGCAACGACACTGTGGCATCGCCATGCCAGCGGAAGGTTTCCAGCGCTTCGGCCACGAAGCGCCGCGCCTGCTCGGCATCCAGCCCGCCGACACGCTCGCGCTGTTCGATCAACTCCACGACACCGCTGGTGAAGATCTGCCGCTGCTCCAGGATCTGCGCGGCCTGCGCGCGCAACGCGGCGTCCTCGATCAGTTCCAGCCGCAGCAGCGAGGTGAACACGCGGAACGGATTGGCCGACAGCGCGGCCTCGTCGATCGGGCGGAACGCGGTGGAATGCACCGGCACGCCTGCCACGGAGAGGTCGTAATAGCCCACCGGGTGCATGCCCATCACCGCGAACAGGCGACCCAAGGTGGCCAGTTCGGCCGCCGTGCCGACCCGGATGGCGCCGTGCCGCTCCAGATCCAACCGTGTGCGCTCATCGTTGCGCTGCAGCCGCGCCGCCAATGCCGGATCGGCATCCAGTACCTGCGCGTTGACCTGCGCCACCAGCGTCATCAGGTCGCCGTACAACGGCACCTCGGTGCGATACATGTCCGACATCGCCTGCGCGAACAGGCTGCGAATGTGATCGGGAGAGACAAACACGGTATCGCGCATGGCGTGGTCTTGGCAGAGGCCGGCCGATGCCAGCGTTAGCGCATTCTCGCCGACCACGCCCTGCGGCGACCAGCTGCACGGCAGCATCGCATCCGCGCGTTGGCGCGTAGACAGCCCGGGGTGCGCCTGGGCCGGCGACACGTCTTGCGCGTTACAACCCCGCCTGCGCTGCGGCGTCGGCCGCTTCGCTGGACTCGCGCGCAGCCTCCAGCCGCTGCGCATGATCGCCGAGCTGGCGACGCAACAGCGCGTCCAGGGTGATCGGCCGTTCCCAGCGGTCGTAACTGGCGACAATGGCATGCCGCAGCGCGCGGACATGCGCGCTATCCGGCTCCACCGACAGCCGTGTGATCACGCCTGCCCACCCGTCATGATGATCGCGCGTGTAGGCGCGCACGCTGTCGCGGCACGACAGCTGCACCGTGTGCGCCCACGCACAGGCGAAATAGATGTCGCCGGCATGCCAGCCGTGCACCTGCAGCAGTGCCTGCACGTAGCCGCGCGGGGTCTGGGTGTAGCGCGCCACCTCATCGATAAAACTGTCGGGGTAGCGCTGCGCGTAGCTCCCCATGTCGGCCAGATGCTGGTCCACCCAGGCATCGCCGGTACCGGGCATCACCGCCGGCGCGGCCTCCTGCGCCTGGCTACCGGCAGTAGGCGCAGGCACGCCCTGCGCGAGCGCCAGCACCGGAACCAGCAGGGCCGCCAGCAATGGCAGCGATCGCAACCGAGGTGAACGTAAGACAGGCATGCCCCGATGATGCCGCATGCTCGCGCCGGTGTCAGGCCATACGCGTGTCAGCGCAGATCGTAGAAGCCGATGGTGCGCACTTCGCGGCAGCCGCTCAGATCGCAAGAACCCACGTAGCCGGGACCGATGTACCGCTGGCGCGCATCGCGATTGTGCGGGCTGCTGTAAGGGTCCGGCCCATACAGGCCGTTGCCGTAGTAGATCTGCCCATACGGACGGTTGCGCGATGCGCCAAACCGTAGTTCGCGGCCATAGCCATAGCCGTAACCGCTATAGCCACCGCCGTAGCGGACGTCGGAATATCGATCGGCCGAAAACGCAGAACTGCGGTCACTTGCAGTCGGGCGGGACTGCAATTTCGCGATGCTCTCACCGTGCGCATCCACATAGCCTTGTTCGCTGTCGAAGCGGACGGTGCGGAAATACACGATCTCCCCACCCACCTTGCGCGTGCGAAGACGCACATAGTCGCCCGCATCTTCGTAGTACGGCTGCCCGTCGCGAAAGATCACCTCGCTGGGGTTGATGATTTCTTCTTCGAGCTCGGCAGCCGCAAGCGGCGTGGTGCCGGCGAGCAGCCCCAGCGCAACGGCCAGCACTGCACGATGGGTGACGGACAACATGTTCATGGGCAATCCCTCCAAAGTCGGCCATGCACGCCTGCTGGCCGGAACGTCCTGTTGACGGGCACTGCAATGTGCCCGCATGTCGATTCATCGCATCTGCAAACCGGCGCCTGCGTAGCAACCACCCTGGCTTGTCCAGCAAACGTGGAAAATCCAGCCAGTACCACGGCAGTGCAACCACTGAAGGCACGTCGGCACGGAGCACGTATCCCAAGCGGTCGCGACCGCTCCTTCTAACCGCAGACGCGTGCCGCGGCGCTTAGCTTAGCGCGTGCCGCCCAGCCAGCGCATCCAGCGCATGCACGGCGGCCGGCCAGCCTGCGGCATCGGGCACTTCGCGCATGCGCGGCTCGTCGGCAGCGACGCTGTGCTCTTGCTCATGCGCCCAGGTCACCGCGTAGGGGGTGTAGATGCCCCAGCCGCCGATCGCCAGTACCGGCTCCACATCGGAGCGCAACGAGTTGCCGATCATCACGAAGCGCTGCGCCGGCAGGTCGAATTCGCCGAGCACGCGCGCGTAGGTCTGGGGGTCCTTTTCGGACACCACTTCGACTCGCGGGAACAGATCGGTCAGGCCGGACTGCGCGATCTTCTGCTCCTGATGGAACAGGTCGCCCTTGGTGATCAACACCACCGCATAGTCCGCGGCGATGGCGCTGACCGCCTCGCGCACCCCGGCGATCACATCTACCGGGTGCTGCAGCGTGGCGCGTCCGATCTCGACGATGCGCTGAATGTCGCGCGCGTCGATGCGGGCGTCGGTCAGTTCGATGGCGGTTTCGATCATCGACAGCGTCATGCCCTTGGCGCCGTAGCCGAACACCTTCAGGTTGCGCCGCTCCACCGCCAGCAGGTGCTGCTGCATGCCACTGTCGCCCAGGTCGAGATAGCCGGCCAGGATCGCTTCGAAATCCGCTTCGGCGCTGCGGTAATAGTCCTCGCTTTTCCAGAGGGTATCGTCGCCATCGAAGCCGACCAGTTGAATCGCCTGGCCGTCGCGCTGTGCAAAAGAAGTCATCGCGCAAGTCTAGCAGCGCACCAGCACGCTGCTGCGGTCAGTCGCCCGCGGCGTCGCCCGGTCCGGGTTGATAGCTGGCAAATTCATCGCGCGACAGGCGTCCGTCGCCGTTGCTGTCGAAATCGCCGAACTTCTCGCGCAGGATCGGGTCGGCAGCGGCCTCTGTCGGCGTCAGCGAGCCGTCGGCATCGCGATCCAGGCTGCGGAAGCTGCGCGGCGCCAGCGTCCCGGCAGGCGACGCCACCGAGGACTCGGCACCGCTCCGGGCGCGGGGCGGACCAGAGGGATCTGTGGGTAACAGCGGAGTCGTTGCAGGAGGCGGCGGCTCGATCGGCAAGGGCGACATGGCCGGAGCATTGCTGCCAGGCGGCACAAGCGGTTGCTGCGCGGTGGCCGGCGGCAACTCCGGCGGCGCGGCGAACGCGAGCAGCGGACTGCACAGGCCGGCCAGTAAGGTAACGCGCAGCTGCAGCATAGGAAGAAGGCCAGAGTTGGACCGTGTCACCGTAGCGGGGATGACGTAAAGAAAACGGGAGCGACCCTGGCAGGCCGCTCCCGTGTGTCCATCCTGTTCGATGGCGCGCCTGCTCTACGGCACGCGGCTCATTCGCTATTTCTCATTTAGACGCCACTCCTCTTCGATCGGTGCAAATCCAAGGGGTGTATCGCGGCAGTGCCGATCAGTTTCCCTGCGAGCCGGCTGCGCCACCACCCTGCTGCTTGGCGACGAATGCCTTGTACTCATCCGGGGTCAGCTTGCCGTCGGTGTTGCCATCGGCCTGGTCGAAGATCTGTGCGAGCCCTGCGTTGACCTGCGCTTCCTGCTTGCTGATCGCGCCGTCGCTGTCGGTATCCACGCTGGCCCAGGTCTGCCCACCACCGCCGGAATTCGAACTACCGGTCGGAGCCCCGGTTGCCGAACTTCCCGACTGCGCTGCGGCATCCTGAGAGGTGCTTTGCGCCATGGCCGGCAGCGCCAGAGCGGCAGCAAGAGCGGCAGTGGCGGCGAGCAGCGAGATGCGGTTGCGATTCTTCATTTGGGTGGTCTCCTTGGCTTGGGAATGCACGGTGTCGCCGCACATGGCACCACACTACCCATCGCAAATGAACGCTCAACCTGCGCTAATTTCCCGCAAAACATCCTTTTAACCACAGCGCCGAGCGTTGTGCGTAGCCGCCTGTTAGCGGCTGGTGAGTCAAACAGAAGCAGCGCATTCAACGTGGAAATTTTTGCGAACTGCGCCGCATTTTTTCGATACGCCTCAGGCGTTCGGGGTGTCGTCGTCCCAGCTTCCAGAACTGAACAGTTTCCAACCCACGACAACGCCGGCGATTGCACCGGCCACTTCGAGGACGACGCGCGAGCCCAGTTCGTTGGGGTCGTGAATCTTTGCCAGTGCAAGCCGCGCATACAACGGCGACTCCAGCCGGACGATGCTGGTGTAGACGAGATTCCAGATGTCGTAGCCGGCACCGATGGCCACGGCAAGCAGGCAGGCGATTCCCAGCGTGTGGCCGTGGGTGAATTGCAGGCGTCGGCCGATGTACTCGACCGCGGCGAACAACAGCACCCCAAGCACCAGCGCGATCAGGCCGGCCTCCAGCGAACCAAGCAGGCCGAAGTGCAGGGGCAGGTTCATCGTGACGATCCAGGCAGCAGGCGCGCCAGTCTAGCGGCTAAGGGCAAGAGATCCGGGTGCAAGCCGAATTGGTGGACGAGCGCGCGAACGAGGCAGCGGCGACTGCGTGCCAGGCGCCTGCATGAAAGAGAGTACGGCAGGTCACCCGATCTGCTGCCTCTGAGAGCAAAGGTCCGGTCGGCAAGGCCGCTTCAGTCGTCCTGACCACGCGCGGTCACCTGCGCCTCGCCATCCTCGTCCCATTGCACGTTGACCGAAATCGGCTTGCAGCACACCTGGCAATCTTCGATGTACTGCTGATCGCCACCGCTAAGATCCAGCGTCAGCGTAATCCACTCCCCGCAATACGGGCAGGCAATATCCAAAAAGCGTTCCGGGTCGGACATGACGATTCCTCAAGCAGCAGGCGCAGCGTGACGGTTGGCCGGCCAAGCGGCAAACACCGCGCCAAAGACCGCAGTGTACGAGTGATGGACCGACTGCACGCGTAGAACCAGACCGGCAGCCGTTGCGGCTGAGCGTGGGCGCGCTCAGTCCACCGGTACATCGTAAGCGGTATCAGGCGTGGGCTCGGGACGGAAAGTGAAATGCCACCATTCCATCGGATAGTTGGCAAATCCCTCGGCGGCCATCGCACGCAACAGGCGCTGGCGATGCGCACGCTGCGCGCTGCTGATCTCGGGTGCATCGGTATGCGCACGCGGATCGAAGAAATCGAAGTCGGTGCCCATCTCCACCGCATCACACGCACCGCGCCGGCAGTCGAGCAGGCCCAGGTCCAGGGTCGCGCCGCGGCTATGTCCAGAGGTCTCGGCGATGTAGTCGCCCAACAGCGCCCGCTTGTCCACACGTGGGTAGTACTGCGGCTTGGTCGATTGATCCTGCAGATCCGCCGCCCATGCCACGAATGCATGCACCGCACGCACAGGCCGATAACAGTCGAACACCTGCAAGCGATATCCCGCTGCCTTGAGCGTACGCGCCACCTTGGCCAACGCCTCGGCTGCCGGGCGTAACAGATAACACCGCGGCGCGAGATACCCAGGCACCACGCGTCCGGTGAAGTTGTCGCTTCCCGCATAGCGCATGTCGACGGCGATCTCCGGCGCAAGCGTGCGCACATCGATCAGGCCAACTTCTGCAGCAGTGGTCGCCGGCGAAATGACCGGCGCTGCGGTGGCAGCGAAGCATGTGCTTACCAACGACCCTGTAAGTAACAGCCACGGCAGTGCAGGCTTTTGGCAGCCCGAAGGCACCGTTGGAATGTGGACTGGAGGGGTGTACGCCATTTGCGAAGCATAGGCGATCGATGCATCAACAAACGCCTGAGCAATCTATTCCTTGAGAAGGACAGATACTGACAGAAGGCACTTGAGAGCCTAGCGTCGCGCAGCGGGATGGTCGTGAAAGACACGAAGGTGCTCGAGCAGTGCTCACTGATCCAGCGGCGGGGTGTACTGCTGTTTGGACGCGTCGAAGGTGTAGGTCACCGTATCGGCGGCGTCCAGGACACGGACCTTGCCTGGACCGGAGACGGCAGTGCCTGTCATGAGAACGCGCAGCGTCGGCATGGAACCAGTCTTGTTCGGCTCAAGGCTCAGCGTACCGCTGCTGGAGGCGCATTTCATCGTCCCGCCGTCGTCGCACGCTGCACTGTTGTCTTCACCGGTCGCAACGGTACCCAAGTAAACCCAGCCCTTGTAATCGCCGAGGTCGTTCTTGTTCGGGTCGAAGCTGAAAATAGCGAAGCCCGGGATGCTGACGCCGGTTGCGAACCGTGTGGTCGGCACCGCCAGAAGCAGGTGGCCGTCCTTGGTTTCGGTGCTTTGCGATTTGCGCTTCTCATCGAGCGGATCGGCCTTCTCGTTCGCGCCGAAATCGCCGGCCCACTGCTGGGCGTGGAACAGCGTCCAGGTCGGCTTGCCGTCCACTGCGTCCAGCACATACGTCGCTTGGCTAATGCTGACCCCAACGCCGGGATCTGGGCCGTCGCTTTCCTCTGCCTTGCCATACTTTCCGGGCCCGGCATTGGCGAAGCCGGTGTAGTAGTGCTTGCCGCCCAAGTCGAAGCGATAGCCATACCAGAAAGTGGCCAGAGCACCGTTGTCGACGGTGTAGGACGCTGAGCCGTCGCCCTTCATTCCATAAACGTCGTTCAGCACTTGCCCAGCGGCCGGCACCTCGGCGGTAACTTGCTGGGGCTGCGCTGCGGGAGACGTCGTCGGTGTTGCGGCTGCCGTCTCGGTAGGCGCAGGCGGCGCGCCGGCCTGAGCCGTGTCGCTGGCCTTGTCCGAACAACCGCCAAGGACCAGCATCGTTGCCGCACACAGTGCTGTCTTCCTGAGACTCATCACGCGACATCCTTTCAATCATTGGCAGGGGAAAACCCTATCAAGAATGCGCTGCAGATCCAGTGGATTTACAAAACCGCCTCAATCACGAAAGGCACCTAACTCCTTCCACACCTAACGCGGCCCGCTCTGCCGCCAATGGAGCCCGCCTTCCCACGCGCTGATGCACCGCGTCACTTGGCTTCGAGCTCGCCCGGAGTCAGTGGCACAGCGGGAGAAGTGGTGAGTCGTGTCAACGCATGCAGGATCCGCAAATCCTCGGCATCCAGCGTACTGGCGCTGTTGCCGCGATAGTGGTGATGGAAGGCCTGCAGCGTGGCGGCGGGGTCGTCGAGGCTATAGCCAAGCAACGCAAGCGCCTGCCAGGGATCGAAGCCTGCCGGTGCTGACGGAGCGTCCGGCGCGGGCCAGCGGCCGTAGCCGGCATCGGCCAGGCGTTTCCAGGGAAACAGCGGGCCCGGGTCGTTCTTGCGTGTAGGAGCGACGTCTTCATGACCGACGATATGGGTGCGCGGGATCCGCAGACGCGTGCACAGGTCTTGCAGCAACACCAGCAGGCTGTCGATCTGCGCTGGCGCGAACGCTTCGCTGCCGTCGTTGTCCAGTTCAATGCCGATCGAAGCCGAATTGATGTCGGTGATGGTGCCCCAGCGACCGGAGCCGCCATGCCAGGCGCGCTGCGCGTCGCTGACCAACTGGTAGCGCTGCCCATCCTCGCCGATCAGGTAATGCGCACTGACGCGGCCGCCGCTGTTGCGCCCACGCAGCGTGCTCAGGCTCTGCTGCACCGAGTGCTGGTCGGTGAAGTGCAGCACGATCAGAATCGGCCGCCGGGTGTCGTAATTGGGCGACGGCACCCACTGCGCAAGCGGGTTGCGTTG
The DNA here is from genome assembly GCF_035012785.1 of Xanthomonas sp. WHRI 8932A. Classification (NCBI taxonomy): domain Bacteria; kingdom Pseudomonadati; phylum Pseudomonadota; class Gammaproteobacteria; order Lysobacterales; family Lysobacteraceae; genus Xanthomonas; species Xanthomonas sp. WHRI 8932A. Next base: position 33,352 of record NZ_JAYGQQ010000011.1, on the reverse strand, counting down.
CGGTGCATGCGCGCAAGCACCTAGCGACAACGCAGCCAGGCAAACCAGTGCCCGCAGCCAGGCCGATGAACACGATTGGGAAATAGGCGACATCGGGTTTCTCTTGACGGGCATTCAGGGCGGCTGACACCAGCTGGCAATCAGTCGCCAGATGGACACAGATGCGGACAACTGCAGTGTACGAGAGGCGATGCCGATTCCGCGTCGTGGCCGCGTCCGCTGACAGCCACTGCAGTTATGTATGACTGGTCGCAAACCTTCGCCCGCGACCGGTGCGGCATGCAGCTTCCGGCGACGGTATGGTCTGCCGAGTGCCGCAGGTGCGGGTGGCAAGACAACGCGTCAGCGTTGGCGCGGCGGCAAGGCGCGCGGCAACGACCACTCGACCGAGGCGTCTCCCATGGCAGCGGCACGTCATCACACACCAGGCAATCACGCGCCTTTGCAAAGCGATCACCGCTGGCAGTCTCCGCACCGCGAGGCGTCCCGCGTACACTCCCGATCAGTCTCGCAGTTGCAGCAAATGGAAGCCGGCACGCTGTTGTTCCCTCCACGCTGCACTGCACGCCACATGCATTCATCGAGAGTTTTTCATGCCGCCACTGTTGCGCCGCCTGCTGACGTTGCTGCTGATCGCACTCGCGCTGCCGTGCGGAGGCGCACCCGCGAGCATGCCCGCTTCGCAAGCGGCACCCTTCGCCGTCAGCGACACGCAACTGACGCCGGACTACTGGATCCAGCGCAGCAGCAAAGCGCAGGCGCTGCACTTGAACGCCGCACAGATCGCAACCTTCAATGCCCGCCTGTTGCGCGACGATGCGTCCATGCACGATCTGTCGCAGCTGCCCGAGGTCATGCCCGGCGCTGCAGTGCGAGCGCGGATCGAGGCGCTGTCGGCGCCACCAACCCGTGCGTTGTACGGTATGGATGGACAGCGTATCGACGCAGCGCGCCTGTCGGAGCTGCGCCACACGCTGGCATTGGACGCAATTCCTGAAAACGTGGCGCCGCACTTCGCACTGGTCGTCCAGCGCGCGGCACTGCGCACCTTCCCCACCTCCCAGCGCGTGTTCATCAGTCCCGACGATCTTGATATCGACCGCTTTCAGGAGTCCGCGCTGTATCCAGGCACGCCGGTGGCCGTGCTGCATACCAGTGCCGATGGCGCGTGGCGGTTTGTGCTTGCGGCCAACTACGCGGCGTGGATCGCTGCCGACAAGATCGCCGAAGGCAGTCGCGAGCAGGTGCTGCAGTACGCACACCGCAGCCCACGCATACTCGTCACCGGTGCACGCGTGCAAACCGCGTACACCCCCGAACTGCCTGCCCTCTCGGCACTGTCGCTGGACATGGGCACCAGCCTGCCCCTGCATGCCGATTGGCCACCGCAACAGCCGGTCAACGGACAACTGCCGCTGGCGGCCCACGTGGTGCAACTCCCAGTGCGCGATGCCGATGGTGGCTTGCAACTGCTGCCTGCCCTGATCCCGCGTGGCGTCGATGTGCACATTGGCCCCTTGCCCGCGACCAATGCCGCATTGCTGCGCCAGGCGTTCAAGTTTCTCGGCGAACGCTACGGCTGGGGCAACGATTACGACGCCCGCGATTGCAGTGGGTTTGTGCTGGATATCTATCGCAGTCTGGGGATTGCGCTGCCGCGCAATACCGGCGATCAGGCGCGCAGCCCGGCGCTGCGCACTGCTGCGTTCGATGCACGCGCGCCGCGACCGCAGCGTCTGCAGCAGCTGGCGCTGCTGCGCATCGGCGACCTGATCTATATCCCTGGCCACGTGATGTTGGTGATCGGGCATGAGCGCGGCACACTGTGGGTGATTCACGATGTAGCCGGCGCCAACTATCGCGCTGCCGACGGCAGTGTGCAGCGCGCGCGCTTGAACGGCGTGTCGGTGACGCCGCTGTTGCCGTTGCTGGCCACCGATGGCACACCATTCATCGATCACATCACTCGCATCCAGCGCATCGCGCCGATCGGCTCCCCATGAAGATCACCGGCTTCCGCCTCGGCATGCTGCGCGTGCCATTGAAAACACCGTTCAAGACTGCGGTACGCACCGTGCAGGCGATCGAAGACGTGGTGGTGCTGCTGCAAACCGATAGCGGACATATCGGCTATGGCGCCGCGCCGCCCACCGCGCCGATCACCGGCGACACGCACGGCAGCATCATTGCCGCGATCCAGCAGTGCATCGCACCGCGTTTGATCGGCCAGGATGTAGCCGATCTCAATCGGCTGTGCGGTCTGGTGCAGCATGCGCTGGAACGCAATACCAGCGCCAAGGCCGCGGTGGAAATCGCGCTCTACGATCTGTGGGCGCAGTCCTTCGGTGCGCCGCTCTATCAGTTGCTCGGCGGCGGCACGCCGCGTATCACCACCGACATCACCATCAGTGCCGATCGCATCGACATCATGGTCGCGCAGGCGCAGTCGGCATTGGCGCGCGGCTATCGATCGCTGAAGATCAAAGTGGGTAAGGACAGCGCGTCGGATGTCGAACGCGTCAAGGCGATCCACGCAGCCGTCGATGGGCGCGCATCGCTGCGCCTGGATGCCAATCAGGGCTGGACACCCAAACAGGCGGTGCGCAGCATGCGCGTGCTGGAAGATGCCGGCATCGTGCTGGAATTGCTCGAACAACCGGTCAAGGCCGCCGATATCGATGGCCTGGCCTTCGTCACCGCGCGTATCGACACCCCGGTGATGGCCGACGAAAGCGTGTTCTCTCCACCGCAGGTGATCGACCTTCTCCAGCGTCGCGCAGCCGACATCGTCAACATCAAACTGATGAAGACCGGCGGCCTGTCCAGTGCCATCCGCATCGCCGATATCGCTGCGCTGTACGGCGTGCCGTGCATGATCGGATGCATGATCGAATCCAGCATCAGCGTTGCGGCAGCCGTGCATCTGGCGGTAGCAAAGGCAGACAGCATCACCCTGGCCGATCTGGATGCGCCGGCGTTGGGGCAGTTCGACCCCACCGAGGGCGGCGTGCAGTTCGATGAGGCGCAGATCCATATCGACGATTCGCCGGGGCTGGGCATCCGCCGTATCCGCGGGTTGGAGCTGTTGCCCGACTGACCTGGCCGTTGCAAGCGGCATGTCGGGCGGCAAGCAACCGAGCACTCGATTAGGAATATGCGCATTCCCCAACTAGCCGCTTGCGCGATCCATGCCGTAGAAAAACGACGCACGCAGCGATGGTGATTCCAGCGCAGCACTGCAAAGACGCACATGCAGTCGACATCGCAATGCGCCACACGCGCGCATTGCTGGGTACAGTAGGCCTGCCCCACCCGACACCATCGGTTACGGTAGGCGTGCCGTCATCCACACAGATGCATCGCCACTCTCACCAGTTCGTCCCCTGCCGTCCGGAGCCCGCATGCGCCTTGCCATCCTGTTGCGATCCACCCTGCTCCTGGCGCTGGCACTGTGCAGCAATGGCGCCGCCGCAGGCGAACCGATCGAAGCGCTGCAGCAGGCACGCGCGCTGATCGTGGTGACCACGCCGGACTGGAACAGCACCCAGGCGCGGCTGCAGATCTTTACGCGTGTCGATGGCCAATGGACGCCGGCCGCGCCAGGCTTCGCGGTCGCACTCGGCCGGCATGGCAGCGCCTGGGGCGAAGGTCTGCACCCGGCGCAATCGCAAGGCCCACAGAAGCGCGAAGGCGATGGCCGCAGCCCGGCCGGGGTCTTTGCCATCGGCCCGGCATTTGGCTATTCCGCCAGCATCGACAGCGCCATGCCGTATCAGGCGATGAGCGCAACGCATTACTGCATGGATGTGCCCAGCTCGCCGCTGTACAACCGCATCGTCGATGCTGCGCAGGTCGGTGACGCGGCGGTGGCCGGTTCCACCGAGCCGATGCGCCTGGACCTGCGCCATCCCGGCGATGCGCGGTATCGCGAAGGTTTCGTCATCGCGCATAACCCCAACAATATTGCCGGGCGCGGCAGCTGCATCTTTGCGCATCTGTGGCGCACTCCGGGGCAGTTCACCGCCGGCTGCACGGCGATGCAGCCGGCAGACATGCAGCGTCTGCTGGCCTGGTTGAAACCCGCGGACAAGCCGCTCTTCGTGTTGCTGCCGCGCGCCGACTACGCGCGCCTGCAAGCGCAGTGGCAGTTGCCCGATCTGGTCGAGGCCGCACCATGAGCACGCCGGCGCCCCCGTCCGATAGCACCGGCCTGGTGCGTGTGGTCAGCCGCTGGCAGATCGTCGGCTTATCGATCAACGATGTCATCGGCAGCGGCATCTATCTATTGCCCGCAGCCACCGCGGCACTGCTGGGGCCGATGAGCCTGTGGGCGGTGATGCTGGCCGGGCTGGCGGTGGCCTTGCTGGTGCTGTGTTACGCGCAGGCAGCAAGTTATTTCGATACGCCCGGCGGCAGTTACCTCTACACGCGCGAGGCGTTTGGCCCCTTTGTCGGGTTTCAGATCGGCTGGATGATCTGGCTCACCCGTATCAGTTCGGCGGCGGCCTTGAGCAACGGGCTGGCCGATGCGGTGGCGCGGTTCTGGCCCACCGCTTCCACCGATGCATGGGCGCGCACCTTGGTCGTGGTCGGCTCGCTAGGTGTGCTGACCGCGATCAACGTCATCGGCGTTAAGTCGGCTGCGCGCACCGGCATCGCCCTGGTGATCGGCAAACTGGTGCCGTTGCTGTTGTTCGTGGCAATCGGGCTGTTCTATGTGGATTGGTCGTGGGCGTTTGCCGGCAAATCTCCTGACCTGCGCGACCTGGGCAATCTCGGCGAGGCCGCCCTGTTGCTGCTGTTTGCGTATGCAGGTTTCGAAAACATTCCTGCAGCGGCCGGCGAATACCGCAACCCGCGCCGCGATGTGCCATTTGCGCTCATCACCATGATCGTCACGGTGACCGTGATCTATGCCGCCGTACAGGTCGTCGCGCAAGGGACGTTGCCCAATCTTGCGGCCTCGCCCACCCCGTTGGCGGATGCGGCCAGCAGCTTCGGCGGCGAGGCGCTGGCGCTGATTCTCACCGTGGGCGCCACCATCTCCATCCTGGGCACGACCAGCAACACAGTGATGCTCGGTCCACGCTTTCTGTTCGCGCTCGCGCAGGACGGTTACGGGCCGGCGTTCCTGGCACGCGTGCATCCGCGCTTTCATACGCCCGCAGCCGCGGTGCTCACCCAGGGCGTGTTGTCGCTGGCGCTCGCATTGTCGGGCTCGTTCACCCAGCTGGCACTGCTGTCGATGGTCACGCGCTTGTTTGCCTACATCGGCACGGCGGCGGCGGTGATCGTGCTGGCGCGCCGCTATCGGCAGCGCACCGACACGCTACGGTTGCCAGGAGGCCCACTCATTCCCATCGCTGCGTTGTTACTGTCGCTCGGCTTGCTGGCCAGCGCCAGCTGGCAGAATCTGGCAGCGGCAGGCGTGGCATTACTGGTGGGCTGGGCGTTTTACCTGTTTCCGCGCAAGACGGTGTAGCAGCTTCGCAACACGCTCGCGCCGCGCTCACGCAGGTCTAACCGGGCACGCTCAACGCTGCGCTCTCACTTGCATGGGAGCTTGCGATGAAACTGCGTCGCGTCTACAGCACACCCGATCTTGAAAGCGCGCAACGCGTACTGCAGTCCGCACGCAGCGCCGGCATCGATAATGAGGCGTTGTCGCTAATCGCCCGCTCGGATATCGAACTGCACGACGTGCCGGACGAGCGCAAGGACGCCAAAACCGATTTTGTACCGGCCGCAGCGCGCGGCGCGGCCACCGGTGGCGCTGCCGGGTTGGTGGCAGGCCTGGTGGCAGTCGCTGTGCCGCCAATCGGCCTGACCCTGGCCGGCGTTGGCGTTATGGCACTGGCCGGCGCGCTGGTGGGCAGTTGGTCGTCGGCCCTGATCGGCGCCACCGTGCCCGACCCGGTGCGTCGTCAGTTCGAGGACGAAATCGAAGCCGGACGCATCTTGGTCGTCATCGATGCCGACGAACAGGCGCTGCAGGCCGCGGAGCCGTCAATCGTCGCTGCCGGCGCCAAACCGCTGCCGTATGAGGCAGCGTCGGCAGCAGTTTGAAAGGCATCGCGTGCACCCAAGCGCAGCCCATTGGCTACCGACTAACGCATCAACGCATCTGCGGCGCGTCTTGATCCCACCGTCACCCCGCGTGCCGCGCTGTTAACACACCGCTGCCTAAGTTGGTCCGCACATTCGCAATGACGGAGACGAGCATGAACGTGCCGTATCAGATTCCAGGCCGCGCGCCGGACGAAGACCGCAGCCAGAACGTATCCAGCTATTGGCGTGAACGTTTTACCGAAGAGCCGTATTACACCGAAGGCGACCGTTACGAAGATTACGAAAGCGCCTATCTGGTCGGGCATGAAGCACGGATCCGCGAGAATGCGCGCGCCTACGATCAAGTCGAAGCCGAACTGCATCGCGACTGGGAGGCCAAGCGCGGCACCGATGGCCTGAGTTGGAGCAAGGCCCGTCACGCCGTCAAGCGCGCGTGGGAAAACGCAGCGGATTTCGTCTCGGGCGACAGCAAGCCAAAGCCGTAAACAAACAACGCCACCGTCGAGGTGGCGTTGTTGAATCAAGGAGAGTCGCCCGTCAGTCGAGCGGCGGAGGTGCGACACGCGAGGTGTGCTGGGTCGCGTCTGCATCCATCGCATCGCGCGTATTTTTCTGCACGGCGACTGCGCCAAACAGGCTCAACGCATACGCCATTGCATAAAAGCCTTTTTCGCTCAGCAGCAACGTTGCGTTGATCAAGCCGATGGCCAGCAGCACCAGGGCGATGATCAGCGAGAACCAGCAGATGGCATAGTAAAGACCCGTCACCGGAATCCCGTCCGCGCGGTCACGCACGCTTTTTTGCAATGACACCGAGGCGAACAGACCAAACAACAGCAGCGTGAAGTAGTAGCCCTTCTCGTTGAGCAACATCTGCGCGTTCCATAAGCCGATCAGATACGCAGCGCTGCCTGCCAACAAGGCAGCCCACGACGCAGCGATAAAGGCGGGCGAGGTTTTTTGCGTGGCCATGGAAACTCCTTTTCATGGTGAAACTGCAGGATGAAACAACGATGTGAGACGCGGCCGACCTGCGGAGAGTGATCTGCGACAGGGCGGCCCCGCTAGCGTCGTGTAAGGTACTTGAAAACCCGACGCGGAACACGTTGTGGGAGGGCTGCAGCGTGACCGTGCCTATCCCCTGGAGGACCTCATGTCTATCCGTCGTCTGCTTGCTCTGGCCTGTTCGGCCACCCTGTTCGCCACCGGCGCCGCACTGGCCGCACCTGCGGCCGCCCCGGCCGCCTCCATTCCCAAGGCGCAATGGCCATTCCAGGCCACCACCGTTGCCGACTTCGACGAACCCTGGGCGATGACCTTCCTGCCCGACGGCACGCTGTTAGTCAGCGAAAAACGCGGCGCATTGATGCGTTTGGACCCCAAGACCAATCGCAAGGGCGCCGTGACCGGTGTGCCGGCGGTCGCTTACGGCGGCCAGGGCGGGTTTGGCGATGTTCTGGCCCATCCGCGCTTCGCCAAGAATGGCCTGGTCTATGTGAGCTACGCCGAACCGGGCCAGGGCGACATCCGCGGCGCGGCAGTCGCGCGCGCCAAGCTCACACTGGATGCTACCGGTGGCGGCACCTTGTCCGACCTCAAGGTGATCTGGCGTCAGAGTCCCAAGGTGTCCGGTAATGGCCACTTCGGCCACCGGCTCGCGTTCGGCCCGGATGGCAAGCTGTGGATCACCTCCAGCGAGCGCCAGAAGTTCGATCCGGCGCAGGACATGAAAGCCAATCTCGGCAAATTGATCCGCCTCAACGACGACGGCAGCGTACCGGCCGACAATCCGTTCGCCGCGCAGGGTGGGGTGGCTGCACAGGTGTGGTCCCTGGGGCATCGCAACATCCTGGGCATCGCATTCGACGGCAGGGGCCGGTTGTGGGAACACGAGATGGGCCCGGCCGGCGGCGATGAGCTCAACCTGATCCAGCGCGGCGCCAACTATGGCTACCCGATCGTCTCCAATGGCGACCACTACGACGGCAGGCCGATTCCCGACCACAACACGCGCCCGGAGTTTGCCGCGCCCAAGATCAGCTGGACGCCAGTGATCTCGCCGGCAGGTTTTGTGATCTACAACGGCGCGCAGTTCCCGGCGTGGCGCGGCCAGGGCTTTATCGGCGGTCTGTCGTCGATGGCGTTGGTGCAGGTCTCGCTGGGCGATCAGCCACGCGAAGTGGCCCGTTACGACATGGGCGCACGCATCCGCGAAGTGGAGCAAGGTCCCGACGGCGCGCTGTGGTTGCTGGAAGACGAAGCCAGCGGCAGCACCGGGCGTCTGCTCAAGCTCACCCCCAAGAGCAAGGCTGCGGTCGAAAACGACGCGTAAGCGGCGTGAGATAGGCCAGTATCGGCACTGCCTGCGCAGCGAGATGCGCAGGCAGTGCATCGCGGCATCTCGGCGCGCGTTCTGCAGTGCTCAACAGTCACATCAATGGCGGCAATTCTGTCTTGCCAGCGCGCTGCATGCGCCACGCACGCAAGCTGTCACTGCCCGCGTAAGCCTGTGCGCTATCGCGCTGGGACGCGCTTGTTTCCGCAGCGACGATGACCTCAACGCGTGCATGCATGGGTGCGCCGATCTCAACACGCACCTGCGCTGCGACAGCAGGCCAGGCCACGCTCCCCCTGCCCCATCACGCGCTACCTGCCGCTAACAGCACAAGCGGCAGTCAGTGGCGTTGGTCACGTCTTGCACGCGCTCTCATTGCAGCAAATCGACGCGACGGCACACCACCGCCTTGACCAGCGCGCTCAGGCGCCAAGCAACTCGAATGTCACCGCTTCGCCACTCTTGGCCGACGCGCACACCCACACATCGAACACGCCGGGCTCGGCACCGAACACGCCCTTGGGATTGGTAAACGCCAGCGCATCGCGCGTCAGCGTGAACACCACATCCTCGTGTTGGCCGGGCTGCAACAACACTTTGCGGAACCCCTTGAGCTCACGCACCGGGCGCACCCGGCTTGCCACGCGATCGTGCACATACAACTGCACCACTTCTTCGCCGGCCACGGTTCCGGTATTGGTCACGCGCGTGGTGACGGTCAGCGTGTCGTCCCACCCAAGTTGCGCGGCGCTCAGCTGCGGCTGCGCATAGGCAAACGTGGTGTAGCTCAGGCCATGACCAAACGGATACAGCGGTTCGTTGGGCATTTCGCGCCAACGCGCCTTGTATTCGGACAACGTCGGCAGCTCGGGACGACCGGTGCGCAGATGATTGTAGAAATACGGCTGCTGCCCGGTGACCTGCGGAAAGCTGATCGGCAGACGCGCGGACGGGTTGTAGTCGCCGAACAACACATCGGCCACACCGGTGCCGGTCTGGGTGCCCAGATACCAGGTCACCGCAATCGCCTCGGCGTCGCGCACGGCGCCATGCAGCGCCAACGCGCGGCCGTTGCGCAACAGCACCACGATGGGCGTGCCGGTGGCGGCAACCGCTTCGGCCAGCGCCTGCTGCGCCGGCGGCAAAGTGATCTCGGTGCGCGACTGCGCCTCGCCACTGAAGCGCTGCGGCTCGCCGAGTGCCAGCACCACCACATCGGCAGCCTGTGCGGCATCGATGGCCGCCGAAATACCGCCCGGCAGCGCCTCTTCCAGGCCACAGCCCTGCACAACGCTCAGATCGTCGGTGCCGACCACGGCGCGCACGCCCTGCTCCAGCGTCACGTAACGCGCCTTGTCGCCGAACAATGTCCAGCACCCTTCGATGTTCTCGCGGTCCTGCACGAACGGGCCAATCAACGCGATCCGCTGCCCGCTCTTCTTCAGCGGCAGCAGCGCGCCGTCGTTCTTCAGCAACACGATCGAACGCCGCGCCGCATCGCGCGACAACGCATCGTGTGCAGGCAGGTGAGCGTTATCGGCTTCGCGCGCCGGGTCCAGCGAGCGATACGGATTGTCGAACAGGCCAATGGCCTCTTTCAGCTGCAACATGCGACGCACGCTGGCATCCAGCGTGGCCATCGGCACCTCACCGCTTTCCACCAGCGACGGCAGATGCGCGGCATAAAAACCGCTCTGCATGCTCAGGTCCAACCCGGCCAGAAACGCCTTTTTGGTCGCATCGCGCTCATCGGCGGCGTAGCCGTGCGCGATCAATTCCATATCGGCGGTGTAGTCGGAAATCACCACGCCCGGAAACTGCCATTCACCGCGCAGGATCTCGGTCAGCAATTCGTGGTTGGCACTGGCCGGCACGCCGTTGATGTCGTTGAAGGAGGACATCACCGTCAATGCGCCGGCATCGAAGGCGGCCTTGAACGGCGGCAGATGCACATCGCGCAGCGTCTGCGGTGCGATATCGACGGTGTTGTATTCCATGCCCGCCGCCACCGCACCATAGGCGGCAAAGTGCTTGGGCGTGGCCAACAGGCAATCGTCGGCGGTGAGGTCGCTGCCCTGAAAACCGCGCACGCGCGCGGCGGCAAACGCGGCGCCAAGTAATACGTCTTCGCCGGCGCCTTCCGCGCCACGGCCCCAGCGCTGGTCGCGCGCGATGTCCACGGCCGGTGCGTAGGTCCAGTGCAGGCCGGCGGCGGTGGCTTCGATCGCGGTGGCGCGCGCGGTGCGCTCGGCCAACTCGGGCTCGAAGCTGGCCGCTTCGCCCAACGGGATCGGGAACACCGTGCGCATGCCGTGAATCACGTCCGCGGCCAGAATCACCGGAATGCCCAGGCGGCTTTCTTCGACCGCCACCTTCTGGATCTGCACGCCCAGCGCGGCGCCGACGCCATTGAACAGCGAGCCCACCCGGCCCTCGCGGACCTGCTGCAGCACCTCGTCGGCGTTGAGCACATTGGCTTCGGGATTCACGTCCGGTGCGAACGGCCGCACCATGTCGGCGAACACACCCAACTGTCCGACCTTCTCTTCGACGGTCATCCGGGCAATCAGGGTTTCGATGCGATCAGCAGCCATGAGATCCTTGAGAAAACGTTTACATGGCCGGCAATTCTAGCCTGACGCGACCGCGATGATGCAAGTTTCGGGAGCGGATATTCGGGATTGGAGACATCTAGCGCACGCTTTGCGGACGCATTGTCGCTAGGAATCGACGTCATCGCGTGCCCGCACAGTCCGCTAGGAGTGGTCTTTAATCTTCAGGTCCGAGCGTGCGCGCTCGATGATCACGCCCACCGCCTGCGCGCCGCGCACCGCGCCGGGCTTGCTCAGCTTCAGCCGCAGCCAGTGCACGCCAAACTCGTCCAGCACGATCGCCGCGCAGCGCTCGGCCAGCGTTTCGACCAGCCCGAAGTCGGAGGCCTGCACGAATTCGATCAGGCGCTTGCTCACCGCCTTGTAGTTCAAGGTGTCGGCAATGTCGTCGCTGGCCGCCGGAATGCGGTTGTCGAACCCCATCTCCAGATCGAACCGCAAGGTCTGCCGGATCCGCCGCTCCCAGTCGTAGATGCCGATCAGCGCATCGATGTCCAGACCTTCAATAAACACTTTATCCATGGGGAATCGGGAGTCGGAAATGGGGGATGGGGAGGAGCAAAAGCACGGCGCACACCAAGGACAGGGGCGGAGTAAAGCTGTTAACTATTCCCGATTCCCTAGTTCCGATTCCCGCGCCGCCAGCGGCGGCAAGCTCGCCATATCCCAGCGCGGCGTCACATGCACCTCGGCCCCGGCACGCTCGCCGGCCTCCAGGCGCAGCGCGCCGGCGAAGGCGATCATGGCACCGTTATCGGTGCACAGGGCTGGCCGCGGGAAGCAGACCCGGCCACCCCGACGCTGCGCGGCCTCGTGCAGTTGCGCGCGCAGGCGCTTGTTGGCGCCCACCCCTCCGGCCACCACCAGCGTAGTGCAGCCGGCCGCATCCAGCGCGCGCAGGCATTTGATCGCCAGCGTCTCCACCACCGCATCTTCGAAGCCGCGCGCAATATCCGCCCGCGTGGTGTCGGATTGATCGCTGGCGCGCCAGGCCAGCAGCACCTGGGTCTTGAGCCCGCTGAAACTGAAATCCAGGCCCGGCCGGTCGGTCATCGGCCGCGCGAACTTATAGCGTCCCGGCGTGCCGGTTTCGGCCAGCGCCGCCAGCTGCGGCCCGCCCGGATACGGCAGGCCCATCATCTTGGCGGTCTTGTCGAAGGCCTCGCCCGCCGCATCGTCCAGGGTCTCGCCCAGGACCTCGTAATACCCGAGCGCCTTCACCGACACCAGCTGGGTGTGCCCGCCGGAGACCAGCAGCGCCACGAACGGCGGCTGCGGCGGGTCGTCTTCCATCAACGGCGCCAGCAGATGGCCTTCCATGTGATGCACCCCGATCGCCGGCACGTCCAGCGCCCAGGCCAGCGAGCGCGCCACGCCGGCACCTACTAAGAGTGCGCCGACCAGGCCCGGGCCGGCGGTGTAAGCCACCCCATCCAGTTCGTCGATACGCAAACCGGCCTCGTCCAGGGTCTGGCGGATCAGCGGCAGCAGCTTGCGTACATGGTCGCGGCTGGCCAGCTCCGGCACCACGCCGCCGTATTCGGCATGCAGCGCGATCTGGCTGTAGACCGCATGGGCGCGCAGCGCCGGCACGCCGGACAAGGCGGTGTCGTAGACCGCCACGCCGGTCTCATCGCACGATGATTCGATCCCAAGGACTTTCACGGCAGCTCGGCAAGCAGAACAAGCGTCTATTTTCGCAGCTTTTGTGCTGCGCAGATGCGCCGCTGGCGATATGCTGCGCGCCCGCATCCGCAGCGCCGGATCGGGCGCAAACGCACGCTCTGGCGGGCTTCTCGACACAAATTTCGGCAGGGGCTTGCAGGTCGTTGGCAAGTCGTTATAATGCGCGGCTCGCCGGGGCAACCCGGAAATTCCGTCACGCGAGTCCGCTCGCACCCGCCCGGGGCTCCCGGACGGAAATCCCATTATCTGGAGAACCCATGCCCAGCGTTAAAGTCCGCGAGAACGAGCCCTTCGAATTTGCGCTCCGCCGTTTCAAGCGCACCTGCGAAAAGGCCGGCGTGCTGGCCGAAACCCGCAAGCGCGAGTTCTATGAAAAGCCGACCCAGGAGCGTAAGCGCAAGGCTGCCGCTGCTGTGAAGCGTCAGTTGCGTCGTTCCTCGCGCGACGTCACCAAGCGCCAGCGCTTGTACTGATCGAACGCGGTTCTTGCCGGTGGGTCTGCGCTGTAGGCGCGACTCATCGAAAGAGAACCCAAGAGCCGGCACGCGCAAGCGTCGCCGGCTTTTTGTATTGGTCCGCTGACCGGATCAAACCCGTCATGGGCGATGCGCCGCCGGCCCCACGCCGGGCACAGCCCTCTCGCCCGCCCCGTCTGTTTCGCCGGTGCGCGTTGCCAGCCGCAGCGCGTCGGCCCCCCCTCACCACGTAACCAGGAGTCACCACATGCCCCTCAAGCAGCAGCTCACCGATGACATGAAGGCCGCCATGAAGTCCGGCGACAAGCACAGCCTGGGCGTGATCCGGCTGATCAATGCCGCGATCAAGCAGAAGGAAGTGGACGAGCGCATCGAGATGGACGACGCCGCAGTGATCGCCGTGCTCGACAAGATGGTCAAGCAGCGCAAGGACTCGGTCACCCAGTTCGAAGCCGCCGCACGCGAGGACCTGGCGCAGATCGAGCGCGAGGAGATCGTGGTGATCGAACGCTACCAGCCGGCCAAGATGGGCGAAGCCGAAATCGTCGCCGCCATCCAGGCCGCCATCACCGAAACAGGTGCCAGCAGCCCGGCCGACATCGGCAAGCTGATGGGCGCACTCAAGCCCAAGCTGGCCGGTCAGGCCGACATGGGCCTGGTCTCGACCCTGGTCAAGCAGCACCTGGCAGGCTGATCCACGCGTCCGCACTGCCCTGCGCCAACGGCCGGGGCACTGCGGACGGTGTGTGGTGTCGGGCTGTAACGCGCCGGTGATGCGTCATCGGCCGGTTTCCCCTTGCAGATGCTGGCCCCCAGTTGGGTTGCCGCAGTCCGGGCTGGCTCCCGCGCGTCACCGCCGTTGCAGGCATCGCCCGCCAAACACTGCGTACGTCGCAGCCCCAGCGCTGTCACCAACGACGCGACCCAGCGGCTGCATCGCATGCTGCGCCCACGCATCGCGCGCAACCCCACTCACGCAGCACCGCCACACACGCGCTTTCACCCCTCCTTCGAGCAGGCCCTGCTAGAACGGGTGCGCCAGCGCACGTGTAGGCAAGGTTCTTCCGCATACCGACCTTGCTCCGACCCACCTGCGCGCACAACGGTATGCGCCAAGGATGTTCCCGCCGGTGACGACGCTTTCAACCGCCTATCTGCACAAGCATGTGAGCCGTCTGCAGCGCAGCGTGCCGATGGCCCTGCTGAACCGCTTTATCGAAATCGACGTCATGACGCAGGCCGCGTCGTTGTCGTTTTATGCACTCTTGTCGCTGGCACCACTGCTGGTGCTGCTGTTGTGGCTGACGGCCTCGTTGTATCCGCCTGCGCAGGAGGCGTTGGTGCAGCAGGTTGCGCAACTGGCCGGCAGCAGCGCGGCCGAAGTCGCGCAGACCATCATCCGCAACGCCACCGCTCAGCCCGGCGTGGGTTCACTGGCGGGCTTGTGGAGCACGCTGCTGCTTTTCATCGGCGCCACGGCGGTGTTTGCGCAGTTGCAGAACGCGCTGAACCTGATTTTCCGTACCGACAAAGAGCGTCTGGACGGCCTGATGGCGTGGCTGAAAAAGCGCGTGTTCTCGTTCGGTGTGATCCTGGCGTTGGGCTTTTTGCTGATCGTGTCGATGATCGCCACCACAGCGTTGCAGGTGGTGTTTGCGCGCCTGCCGTCGGTGCTGCCGGCCGTGGGCTACGTCACCACGCTGGCCCTGTATTCGTTGGCGTTCGCGTTTTTGTATCGCTATCTGCCCGACCGCACGGTCGATTGGCGTCAGGCGTTTCTGGGCGGCATCATCACCGCACTGCTGTTTGCGCTGGGCCGTTATGCCATTGGCGTGTATATCGCCACCGCGGCGCCCGGCAGCGCGTACGGCTCGATGGGGACGCTGGTGATCCTGCTGGTGTGGATGTATTACGCCTCGGTGGTGTTCTTCGTCGGTGCATTGATCACCGCGGTGATCGATGAGCGGGTGCGCTCGCATCGCAAGTTGCGCGAAGCAGGCGTGGACCCGGAGCACCCGCCGATCATGGTGCCGCCAGCCGATGCGCAGGTTGCTTCCGCAGCCCCACAGCCGACGTCGTCGCAGCACAGCTGAGCGTGAGCTGATGCGGGCATCGCTAGCGCATACCGACGTCCTCTAAAACAAGGCGGCCGCTGGCCGCTGCGATATCCTAGCGGGATGGCCCGCATCCCCGACGCATTCATCGACGAACTGCTTGCACGCACCGACATCGTCGAAGTGGTGGGCGGCCGCGTGCCGCTCAAGCGTCAGGGCAAGGAGTATTCGGCGCGTTGTCCGTTCCACGACGAGCGCTCGGCCTCGTTCACGGTCTCGCCGACCAAGCAGTTCTATCACTGCTTCGGCTGCGGCGCGCATGGCACCGCGATCAGCTTTTTGATGAATTACGACCGCCTCGAATTTCTCGATGCGGTCGACGAGCTGGCCAAGCGCGCCGGCATGGAAATTCCGCGCGATACCCAACAGCGCACGCCGCAGCAGCAGGACGACAGCCGCGAGCTGTATTCGGCACTGGAAGCGGCCACCAAGTTCTTCCAGCGTCAGCTCGAAGGCAGCGCGCGCGCGGCCGAGTATCTGGATGGGCGCGGCGTGGACGCCGACAACCGCGCGCGTTTCCAGATCGGCTATGCGCCCGATGGCTACAGCGCATTGAAAGACACCCTGGGCACCGATGCGCGCCGCATGAGCGTGCTCGAACGTGCCGGGCTGTTTTCCAAAAACGACCGCGGCCATGTCTACGACAAATTCCGCGACCGAGTGATGTTCCCGATCTTCGATCGCCGTGGCCGGGTGATCGCCTTCGGCGGTCGCATCATGGGCGCGCCGGCCGATGGCCGCGACCCGGGACCGAAGTATCTCAATTCGCCGGAAACCGCACTGTTCCACAAGGGCCGCGAGCTGTATGGCCTGTGGCAGGTGCGCCAGGCCAACCAGAAGATCGAGCGGCTGATCGTGGTGGAGGGCTACATGGACGTGGTCTCGCTGTTCCAGTTCGGCGTCACCCAGGCGGTGGCCACGTTGGGCACCGCCACCACGCCCGAACATGCCGAACTGCTGTTCCGCAATGCGCCGGATGTGTACTTCTGCTTCGATGGCGACAACGCCGGCCGCAAGGCTGGGTGGCGCGCGCTCGAATCGGTGCTGCCGCGCATGAAGGACGGCCGCCAGGCGTTCTTCCTGTTCCTGCCCGATGGCGAAGACCCGGACACCATCGTGCGCAAGGAAGGTGCGCAGGCCTTCGATCAGCGCCTGAAACAGGCCACGCCGCTGTCGCAATTCTTCTTCGACGAAATGTCGCGCGAGATCAATCTGCACACGCTCGATGGCAAAGCGCGCCTGGCCGAGCGTGCCAAGCCGATGCTGGCGCAGATTCCCGAAGGCGCCTTCGGCGATCTGATGAAGCAGGAACTGGCGCGCATGACCGGCGTCGGTGCGAGCATGTCCGCGCAGCAGTCCTCTTCCAAAACGCGGCCGCCTGCGCGCATGGCTGCGCCCACGCAGAAACGCAGCCTGGTGCGTGCGTCGATCGCCATTCTGTTGCAACAACCCTCACTGGCGATGAGCCTGGAAGGCGACCACGATTTTTCCGGGTTGCGCCTGCCCGGCATCGAGCTGTTGATGGAGCTGCTGGCGCTGGTGCGGCAACGGCCGGAAATCAGCACCGGCGCGCTGCTGGAACACTTCGCCGACCGCGAGGAACTGGTTGCGCTGCAGAAGCTGGCCGCGCAGGAGCTCCCCGGCGACGAGCACAGCTGGGCGATCGAGTTGCACGACGTCGTCGCCCAACTCGACAAACAGTTACTGCGTCAGCGCGTGGAAGAACTGCAGACCAAACAGCGCGCGCAGGGCCTGGACAACACCGACAAATACGAAATGCGCGAATTGCTCAAGGCGCTCGCAGCGTTGTGATGCTCCAGTGCCTACGCCATGCGGCCTGGTGCATTGCGCTGCTCAGCGGCGCCGCGTTGGCGCAGACAACGCCCGCAGGCACCGTTCGCAATCTCATCAGTTCCGGCCAGCCCACGCAGGCGGACCTACGTGCTGCTGCTGCCCAGGGCGTGACCACCGTGATCGATTTACGCGCCCCCGAGGAGCCACGCGGTTACGACGAAATCGCAGCCGCCAACGCATTGGGTCTGCGCTATGTCCGCCTGCCGATCCGCAACGCCGATGCACTCACGCCAGAGGCCGCACGCGCCTTGCAGCGGGTGCTCAATCAACAACAGCAGGGCACGGTGTTACTGCATTGCGCCAGCGGCAATCGCGCCGGCGCGCTGCTGGCCCTGCTCGCCGCACGCGAAGGCGCCAGTCCCGAACAGGCGCTGCAGATCGGGCGCGATGCCGGCATGCAGCCATCGCTGGAAGCGGCTGTACGCAAGCAACTCGGCGCCGAACCGCAGCGCTGAGACCCCGCGGGGACACCGGCGGCAACAACGACGCAGGCTTAGAGCGGCTAACAACACGTAGCGAGCAGTCGTCAGGCGGGGGTGAAAGGCGCGCTCAGAACCGGAGTGTCCGGGTGGTACATGCCGCACCGAGCACAGGCCGCGCCCGCCTGACGGCTGCGCAGTCGTTGTGTTGACCGCTCTTAGGCAGCGCCCGCACGCGTCGTAGAATGATCCGCTCCCCGCGCACGTTCGCGCGATACCGTCGGATCTCGATGAAGAAGCTGCTGGCGCGGTTGCGCATTGACCCTTTCACCCTCGCGCTGCTGTGCACGGTCACGCTCGCCTCGTTGTTGCCGGTCTCCGGCGCTGCCGCCGCGATCATGGACGATGTCACCGATGTGGCGATCGCTGCGCTGTTCTTCCTGCATGGCGCACGGCTGTCGCGCGAAGCGGTCAAGGCAGGCGCGCTGCATTGGCGCCTGCATCTGGTGATCCTGGCCTGCACGTTCGTGCTGTTTCCGCTGCTCGGCTTGTTGTTCAAGCCAGTGGCGCATATCGCACTGACGCCGGAACTGTACATCGGCGTGCTGTTCTTGTGCGCACTGCCGTCCACGGTGCAGTCGTCGATCGCTTTCACCTCGATGGCGCGCGGTAACGTGCCGGCCGCTGTTTGCGCGGCCTCGCTTTCCAGCTTGCTGGGCGTGTTTTTCACCCCGTTGCTGATGGGCGCGATGGTCGGCAGCCAGGGCGCGATGGCGCACCCGGCCGAGGCCATCGGCAAGATCCTGCTGCAGCTGCTGGTGCCGTTTTTGGCTGGCCATTTCATGCGCCCGTGGATCGGCGGCTGGGTCGAGCGCCATCGCGCAGTGCTGCGCTATACCGACCAGGGCACGATCCTGCTGGTGGTCTACACCGCCTTCAGCGCATCGGTGAACGAAGGACTGTGGCAGAAGACACCATTGCCGGCATTGCTCGCGGTGCTGGGCGCTGCGGCGCTGTTGCTGGCAGTGGCCATGCTGTCGATCACCTTCCTTGCGCGCCGGCTTGGCTTCAACCGCGCCGACGAAATCGCCATCGTGTTTTGCGGCTCGAAAAAGAGCCTGGCCACCGGTGTGCCGATGGCCAAGGTGATGTTTGCCGGTGGCGGCCTGGGCGCGATCGTGTTGCCGATCATGCTGTATCACCAGTTGCAGCTGATCGTGTGCGCGTTCGTAGCCGCGCGCTACGCGCGTAGCGCGCCGGGCGATCCGCCGCCGGCCACCGGCCGCCACTGAAGCGGGAACCCCGGCGATCAGGCGGCGCCGATGCGATCGCCTGCGCTCGCACGATTGGCCGTGCGCTGGCCGTCGAACGCACCCAGACCGGTGCGTTGCGCGTAACAACAATTCGCATCGGATGCCGTTGCCGGCATGTGTGCAGGGATACAACGGTCATGACCTCGATCGGCGCGGGCGCAGCCCACGCTGATCCATCCCCTGCCGCCTCCCCTGGTGATCCCATGAAGCTGTCCCGCCGACGCCTTTCCCCGTCCTTGATCGCACTGCTTGCGGTGCTTGCTACCCTGACCGCCTGCAACAAGCCCGTGCCACCGTCGGCACCCGCACACATCACACCCGCCGCCGCACCTGCCGCAGACACCGGGATCGCCTGGCACGAAGGCGACATCGAAGACGCGTTTGCCGAAGCCAAGGAAAGCGGCAAGCCGATCCTGCTGTACTGGGGCGCGGCCTGGTGCCCACCATGCAACCAGTTGAAGGCCACCTTGTTCAAGGATCCGGCGTTCATCGCGCGCACGCGGCAGTTTGTCGCGGTGCACCTGGATGGCGACTCGCAAGGCGCGCAGGCCTGGGGCGAGCAATTCGGCATCAAGGGCTACCCGACCATCATCGTGCTACGCGCGGACCGCAGCGAAATCACCCGTCTGGCCGGCGATAGCGACAACGCCCGTCTTGCCGATGTGCTGCGGGTGGCGGCCACCAGCACCACCACCGTCAAACAGCTGTTGGACAAGGCGCAGCGCGCACCGCAGGAACTCAGCGCGGACGACTGGGCCGTGCTCAGCAACTATGCCTGGGGCATGGACGACCGGCTGATCAAGGCCGATGACGCCGCCGGGTTGCTCGCACGCCTGTCTAAGGCCGCCCCGCAACCGGCACTGCAACACCGGTTTGCGCTCTCGGCGCTGGCCGCAGCGGAAAAGCCCCCCGCGCCAGACCCGGCCTATCGCACCCTGTTGGAGGCGGTCCTGGCCGATCCGGCCGAACTGCGCGCGAACCTCGGCACGCTGAGCTACGTCGCCGCGCGTCTGGTCGGTGCGGCCAGTACCGACGCCGGCGAACGTGCCGCCCTGTCGACCAAGCTCGATCAGGCATTGGATACCGTCTATGCCGATACCAGCGTGTCGATCAGCGACCGCCTGGGCACTGCGTACGCGAAGATGCAACTTGCACGCCTTGCGCAAGGGCAGCCGACCGAGACCGAGCCGAAGGGGCCACAACCGCCGTTGCCGGCAGCGGTGGTCGCTGCCGTGCACCAGCGCGTGCAAACGGCAGTGGACGCGGCCAAGACCGTCGAGGAACGGCAATCCATCATCAGCGACGCGGCTTCGTTGTTGAGCGAGGTAGGCGACAGCAGCGCCGCCGAGCAATTGCTGCTGGCCGAACTGGGACGCAGCAAGACTCCGTACTACTACATGCCGGAACTCTCCCAGCTCGCCGAAGAACGCGGCGATCGCAAGACCGCGCTGTCCTGGCTCAAGAAGGCCTATGAAACTGCCGATGGCCCCTCTATCCGCATGCGGGTCAGCATGATGTATGTGGACGGGCTGATCCGGCTGAGCCCCGACGACACCGCCGGCATCGAAGCAGCTGCCACACAGGTGATCGGCGATCTGGCCACACAGTCCGATGGCTACCGTCAGCGCACCCGTCAGCGCTTCGACCGGCTGGGCGCCTCATTGAAGACCTGGAGCAAGCAGCATCACCAGGAAGGCAACGCGGTGCTGGCACGACTCCGGCAGAAAATGCAGGCCAGCTGCGACAGCAAGAACACCAGCGCGTGCAGTAGCTGGCTAAGCTGAGCCAGCACAACCCGGCAGGCATCTTTGCAGCGGCAATCGGGCTGCCTCAGATGTCTGCCGCGGTTCTCACTGCACCCACGGCAACAGCAGGTGATCGACCATCAAAAACGCAAACAACGCCATCAGATACACGATGGAATAGCCGAACATCTTCATCGAAAACAATTCGTCCGGCGGGTCCAGCATGCGCCACGCATACCAGAGGAACACCGCGTTGAGCACCACCGCGCCGCCGAGATAAAACACCCCACTCATGCCCACTGCCACCGGCAGCAGCGTCACGATCGCCAACACGATCGTGTAGATGAGGATCTGCTTGCGCGTGTGCGGCACCCCGTGGGTCACCGGCAACATCGGGATCGCCGCCTTGGCGTAATCGGCACGGCGGAAAATCGCCAGCGCCCAGAAATGCGGCGGCGTCCAGATGAAGATGATCAGCACCAGGATCGAAGCATTGATCCAGTCGGCGGTGGTCGGCAGCCCGGTGACCGCCGCCCAGCCCAGCATCGGCGGCGTGGCGCCGGCCAGCCCGCCGATCACGATGTTCTGCGAGGTCGCCCGTTTCAGGTAGACGGTGTAGATCACCGCATAGCCGATCATCGAAGCGAAGGTCAGCACCGCGGTGATGACGTTCACCCAGACCACCAGCATGGTCATGGAGATCACAATCAGTACGCTGGCAAACACCATCACCTGCCACGGCCGTACCTTGCCCACTACCAACGGACGCCAGGACGTGCGCGCCATCTGCGCGTCGATCTTGGCATCGAGTAATTGATTGATTGCTGCCGCCGCCGAGGCGGCCAGCCAGATCCCCACAAACCCCAACGTGCCCGCACGCACCTGGGCCCAGGTGGGCACGCCGGGAATGGCCAGGAACATGCCCACCAGCGCGGTGAACACGATCAGTGCCACCACCTTCGGCTTGGTCAGATCCCAGTAATCGCGTGCACTGACAGCCATGCTCATTCCGGCGCGCGCAGCCGCGCCAATAGCGACACCAGCACGAACAGCAATGCCACCGCGCCACCGTTATGCAGCACCGACACTTCCAGCGGCAAGGCCAGCTTGACGTTGAGCATGCCCAGCGTCACCTGCACCGCCACCAGCACCGCCAGCGCCGTCGCCCACACGCGCATCCCCGGCGAACGCGACAAGCGCCACGCCAGCCACCACAGATACAGGGCGGTCGCGATCGCCCACAAGCGATGCGCCATCTGGATGGCGATACGCGCCGCGCCATCGAGCACGCCACCTTCGTAATCCACACCGATCCCGCGCCACAGCGTGAAGCCTTCGAGGAAATCATGCGTCGGCCACCATTGGCTGACGCAACGCGGGAAGTTGTCCGCAGACCAGCTACCGCCGCCGCAGGCCAGCGCCGCATAGTTGGAGCTGACCCAGCCGCCCAGCGCGATCTGCAGGCCCAGCACCGCCACACCCAGACGCAGCAGCCACTTCAGCCGCGAAGCGTCGGCCAGCGTGATCGGCAAATGGGTCGCCCGCCACGCCATCCACACCAGCAACGAAAACATCAGCATGCCGCCGAGCAGATGGCCCATCACCACGATGGGCTTGAGCAGCAGCGTCACCGTCCACATGCCCAGCAGCGCCTGGAAGATCACCACCGCCAGCGTCAGCACGCCGGCACGTGCCAGATCGATATTGCTCCAGCGCAGCGCCGCCAGCAGCAGGATTGCCTCGCCGGCGGCTGCCACACCCATCGCCAGCGTGTGCCAGCCGGACATGTACAAGGGGATCGAGAGCGCCACCAGCGCCGCTGCCGACACGACCTGCGCAATGCCCATGCGGCGGCGACGCGCGGCCAGCAGCGCCAGCACCAACACTTCCACGCCCAGCGCGCCGGCCAGGAAGCGGTGCACCTGCTCGCGCCAGGCCTTGTGCGATTCCAGCGGGCGAATCTTGCTGGCCACGTGCGTGTTGGCTTCGTCGGCAGTCTGCGGCCAGGTGACGCGGCCATAGCAGGTCGGCCAGTCCGGACAGCTCATGCCGGCATCGGACAGGCGCACGAACGAGCCGAACAAAATCGTGCTCGCAGTGAACAGCGCCGCAAGCCAGGCCATGCGGTGGAAGTGGCGGAACAATGCCGGTGGCGCAAACAGATTCATCGAGACGGGCTCACATCAATTTCAGCAGCTTGACCAGATCCGCACGCAAGCCGGCCGGGTCGAAACCCGGGGCATAGCGCAGGATCACGAAGCCGTTGGGGTCGATCACATACACCGGCACGCCGGCCGCATCGTTGCCACGCGGCAGTGCGCGCCGCAACGAGGCATCGTCACGCAGAACGCGCAAGGCCGGCATTGGCGGCAGACCGGCAGGCGGCGTGCCGATCCACAGCACCTCCACCTTGTCGGCGCGATGCCCAAGCAGCTGCCAGACCTTGTCCAGTTCCGCGGCCAATGCCACGCATTGCTGCGCACAGTCTGCCGGTGGTGCGAGCGCGATCCGCCAGATGCGCTCGCCAGGTGCCCACGCGTATGGTTTCCCGTCCGCGCGCACCGGCACCAGCGCACGCAGGTCGGCGGGCGGATTGAGCAATTGTCCGTTGTTGCGCATCGACGCCGGCTGCCAACCGGAGAAGCGCAGCACGCCGGCCAGCAACATCGAGCCGAAGAACAGCACTGCCAGGGCAATCAGCATCCTGCGGCCGCGTTTGACCGAGTGCGGCGTGGCCGATGTGGGAGAGGTCATGCCGGCGATTTTCTCATGCCGCGCGGGTCAGTGCCCGCGCCGCCGACGGCGCCGCGCACGCCAGGTCAGCAGCGTTGCAGTGGCCAGCACCGCCGCTGCAAGACCGAACCATTGCACCGCGTAACCCAAGTGCCGCGCGGGTGGCAACGTGTTCGGAAGCATCTCCAGATCGCGCTCGTAACCGACCGGCACCACTGGATCCAGGCGCAATACCTGCGACGAAATGTCGCGCCTTCCCAGCGTGCTGCGCACCGCCTGCACATCCAGCCGTGTCGCCAGCCAGGTATTGGACGTGGCGGTGGGCGCCAGTGCCGGCCCGATTGCCAGACCGGATGACGGCGGCGCGCTCAACAACCCCTGCAGGTCGCGCGTACCTTCCAGTGCAGTGATGCTCGGCAATTGCCGATTCGCCGGCAGCGGCAACCAACCCAGGTCGACCAGCAACGTATGCGATGTGCCTTGCGCCGCGGCGAGTTGGTAGACGCGCACACCGGCACGTCCGGCATGCAATTGATTGTCCAGCAGCACCTGCTGCGGCAAGAACCGTACGCGTCCGCTCACCCACGCCAACTCCTGCCGCGCGGCCACTGCCTGCACCAGGGTCAACGGCGTGTCGCGCACATGCGCGGCGCGTTCCAACAACGCTTGCTTGCTGTGCATGCGCTGCAATTGCCACTGCCCGAGCGCAACAAACCCCGCGCTGACCAGCACGGCCAGCGCCCAACCCAACACCGCCGTGTGCTTGCGCGTCATGACAAGCGACGCAAAAAAGCGTGCAATGCCCGGACCACGTCGACGACCACCGGGGCTGTTGTGAACGATTCGCTCAAGACGCTGCTGATTGTCGCCTTCCTGATCGTGATCCTGTGGAACCTGGGTGCCGGTCTGTATTACCTGCTCACCGACCGCGGCCAGACCAAACGCACCGTCAATGCACTGACCTGGCGCATTGGATTGTCAGTCGCATTGATCGCCATCGTGATCATCGGCATCTACACCGGCTGGATCAAGCCGCATGGCATCGGACGCTGAGGCGGCCGGGAATGGAGAATCGGGAGTAGGGAATCGTAGAAGCAAAAGCAGGCTCGCTCTGGCGATTCCCGATTCCCGATTCCCGATTCCCGATTCTCGATTCTCAAAGCACATACACGAACAGGAACAGCGCTAGCCACACCACGTCGACGAAGTGCCAGTACCATGCGGCCGCTTCAAAGGCGAAGTGGTTGTCGCGGCTGAAGTGGCCCTTGGCCGCGCGTAGCCACATTACCGCCAGCATGATCGTGCCCAACAGCACATGCATGCCGTGGAAGCCGGTGAGCATAAAGAACGTGGAGCCGTAAATTCCCGAGCCCAGCGTGAGATTGAGTTCGGTGTAGGCGTGGATGTATTCCTCTGCCTGCAGGAACAAAAACACGCAACCCAACAGCACCGTCAACCCCAACCACAGCAGCAGCGCACCACGCCGGCCGCCTTTCAGTGCGTGATGCGCAATGGTCAGCGTCACACCAGAGGTGAGCAAAATCAGCGTATTGATCAGCGGCAACCCCCAGGCCGGAATGGTCTGGAATTGCCCGCCGATCGTGCCCGGACCATTGGTCGGCCAGGCAGCGGAATAGCCGTTCCACAGCAGCTCGTTGGTCATCACGCCATCGCCTTCGCCACCCAGCCAGGGCAGCGTCAGCACGCGCGTGTAGAACAAGGCGCCGAAGAAGGCGCCGAAGAACATCACCTCGGAAAAAATGAACCACACCATCCCCATGCGGAACGAGCCGTCCACCTGGCGGTTGTAGTTACCGGCGTTGGACTCGCGAATGACATCGCCAAACCACATGAACAAGGTCGCCAGCAACATCGCCATGCCGGCGAAGAATGTCCAGCGTCCCCAGGCCGCATCGTTGAGCCAACTGGCCACGCCAATCATCATCACGAACATCGCAATCGACCCGACAAAGGGCCATTTGCTCTGCGTCGGGACGAAATACGCATCGGCGTTGGGACTGTGATCGGCCATGGCGTTGCTTCCGTGTCGTGGTACGGGTGGATGAAGGTTACGGCGCCGCGCGCGGCGCGCCGGATACGGCGCCGCCCTGCAGTTCGGAGGTCAGCGCGTCGTTGCGATAGAACGTGTAGGACAAGGTGATCGTGGTGACTTCTGCAGGCAACGCAGGGTCCACGATGAAACGCAGCGGCATGTCGCGCGTCTCCCCGGCCTGCAGTGTCTGCGCGGTGAAACAGAAACATTCGGTCTTGTTGAAGTAGCCCGACGCACGCGCCGGCGCAACCGACGGCACTGCACTACCCACCACCGCCCGCTTGCTGTCGTTGCGCGCGAAATACAGTGCCTCGTTGAGTTCGCCCGGCACCACGTCCATCGTCATTTGCTCGGGATGGAACGTCCAGGGCAGTTTGGAATTGACCCCGGCATCGAACTCCACCCGCACCGTGCGTTTGCCAGCCCCCACCGCATTGGATGCACCCTCACGCGTGCTACCCGGTGCGCGTTCCATGCGAATGCCGAAGACTTTTTCGCACGCGATGCGGTACAGCGGCACCAGCGAAAAGGTCAGCACAAAGACGCCTAGCACCACGCCCAGCAGCTTGAACAAGCCGGCGGTTGGCGCATGCGTGGGCGCGCGCGCAGTCATCGGCCGATGACGCCCGAGGCAATGAAGCCGGCATAGATCAGCAACGCAATGATCCCCACCGTGATTGCCGTGCGGCGTACCGCGCGGCGCTGCTGCGCCTGCCGTTCGGCAGCGGAAAGTAGACGCGTCACCGCCGGCTCCGACGCCGACTCAGTGGCCGATGTCTTCATGCGCAAGATCTCCAGGCTTGATGACCGGCGGCACGGTGAAGGTATGTGCAGGCGCCGGCGAAGGCACCGTCCACTCCAGACCCTTTGCACCTTCCCAGGCGCGCGCATCGGCGCGGGCACCGCTGCGTAGCGACGCAAGCAAAATGGCGGCCATCAGGAACGGCGTAGCAAACATGCCGAACGCACCGATCGAACTGACCAGATTCCAGTCGGCAAACACCACGTTGTAGTCGGGGATGCGCCGCGGCATGCCGGCCAGACCGAGGAAGTGTTGCGGGAAGAACAACAGGTTGACGAAGATCATCGTCCACCAGAAATGGAACTTGGCCCAGGCCTCGTTGTACATGCGCCCGGTCCACTTCGGCCACCAGTAGTACACCGCTGCAATCAAGGCAAACACCGCGCCGGTGACCAACACGTAATGGAAATGCGCCACCACAAAATACGTATCGTGATACTGGAAGTCCGCCGGCACGATCGCCAGCATCAGGCCGGAAAAACCACCGATGCTGAAGAGGATCACAAACGCCACGGCCCACAGCATCGGCGATTCGAACGTCAGCGAGCCTTTCCACATCGTGCTGACCCAGTTGAACACCTTCACCCCGGTCGGGATGGAGATCAACATCGTGGCGAACATGAAATAGATCTCACCACCGAGCGGCATGCCCACGGTGAACATGTGGTGCGCCCACACAATGAAGCTCAAAAACGCGATCGCGGCGATCGCATAGACCATCGCCTGATAGCCGAACAGCGGCTTGCGGCTGAAGGTGGGGATGATTTCGCTGACCACGCCGAACGCCGGCAGGATCATGATGTACACCTCCGGGTGCCCGAAGAACCAGAAGATGTGCTGGTACATCACCGGGTCGCCGCCGCCGGCCGCGTTGAAGAAGCTGGTGCCGAAAAACTTGTCGGTCAGCAACATCGTGACCGCACCGGCCAGCACCGGCATGACCGCG
This sequence comes from Xanthomonas sp. WHRI 8932A, assembly GCF_035012785.1. Taxonomy (NCBI): domain Bacteria; kingdom Pseudomonadati; phylum Pseudomonadota; class Gammaproteobacteria; order Lysobacterales; family Lysobacteraceae; genus Xanthomonas; species Xanthomonas sp. WHRI 8932A. The sequence continues at coordinate 6,195 of NZ_JAYGQQ010000011.1, read as the reverse complement.
ATCAGCAGGAACGCGGTGATCAGCCAGGCCCAGCAGAAGATAGGCATCTTGAGCAGATCGATGCCCGGCGCACGCATGTTGAGCACGGTGGCGATGATGTTGATCGCCCCCATGATCGAGCTGACGCCAGCCACGTGGATCGCGAACACGCTGAAGGCCACGTTGTAGCCACCCTGCAGCGACAGCGGTGGATACAGCGTCCAGCCGCCGGCTGGTGCGCCACCGGGCAGGAACAGCGTCAACAGCAACAAGGTAAAGGCGACCGGCAACAACCAGAACGACCAGTTGTTCATGCGCGGCAATGCCATGTCCGGCGCGCCGATCTGTAACGGAATCATCCAGTTCGCCAGACCGACGAAGGCCGGCATCACCCCACCGAAGATCATCACCAGCGCATGCACGGTGGTCATCTGGTTGAAGAATTCGGGCTTGACGAACTGCAGGCCGGGCTGCATGAGTTCGGCGCGGATCACCACGCTCATCGCCGCGCCGATGATGAACATCACGAAGGAGAACAGCAGGTACAGCGTGCCGATGTCCTTGTGATTGGTCGAAAAGAACCAGCGCTCGACGAAGCCGGGCTGATGGTGTCCGTGGTGATCGACTGCGGTATGCGCCATGACGGAACGACCTCTGTGAAGCGGTGCGGTTGCGAGCGGTATTAGAGAGCGGCGGTCGGTGCGGCAGCTTGTGCTGCTGGTGCCGCCGCGGGTGCAGCCTCACCGGTAGGTGCTGTCGCTGGTGCTGCGGGCGTGGGCGCTGCTGCTGGGGCTGCTGCCGTCGATGCCGCGGGCGCTGCTGGTGTGGCGCTGCGACGCGATGCCAGCCAACGCTGGAACTCGGCCTTGGGCAGCGCTTCGACCACGATCGGCATGAAGCCATGATCCTTGCCGCACAACTCCGCGCACTGGCCGCGATACACGCCCGGCTGCTCGATATTGGTCCACGCCTCGTTGACGATGCCCGGGATGGCGTCCTGCTTCCAACCCAGTGCAGGCACCCACCACGCATGGATCACGTCGTCGGCGGTGATCACGAAGCGGATTTTGGTATTGACCGGCAGCACCAGGCGATTATCGACATCGAGCAGATAATGCGGTTGCGACGCCGCAGTAGGGCGCTCGCCGCTCTGCCGGATGCGGTCCGACTCGCGCGCCAGGCGGCTGGTGAATTCCACGCCCTGGCCCAGATACTCGTACTTCCACATCCACTGATAGCCGGTGACCTTGACGGTCATTTCCGACTCGCGGGTGTCGTACATCGCAATCAATTTGGCCGTTGCCGGCCACGCCATCGCAATCAGCACCAACACCGGAATCACCGTCCACAGCACCTCGGCCCGCGTGTTGTGGCTGAACTGTGCAGCCACCGCGCCCTTGGACTTGCGGAACTTGAACATCGCATAGCCCATCGCCCCGAACACCAGGACGCCGATCACCACGCACACCCACAGCGCCACCATATGCGCCTCGTAGGCCATGCGTGCGGTCTGCGTCACCCCGCGGCCCATATTGAGCTGCCATTCCTTTGGATCAGCCGATTGCGCCCAGGCGCCCGGTGCGCCGACCAGCGCTGCCATCGCCAGGCCCAACCTTGTGTACGTCGACTTCCAGCTGCTGCGTTGCGTCATTGCCTAGACCCTTACGTCATCGGTGACGGCCATTGGCGGCCGCGAGCAAGCGTTTCAGGGTATCTGCCAGTTCCACACGTTCGGCCGGCCCGAGAAAACTTCCGATCTCGATCTGCCTGCCGCTGCTCACCAACAGCACCCTGTCGTCGCGTTCCATGAATAACCGCACCCAGTGCGGATGTGCCTGAAACGCTGGTGGCGCATGCCCGGACGGAAACACCTCAACTGCGGTCTCCCCTACCCGGATCGCTTCTTCGCGCTCGCCACTTCGCCACAACTGACGTAGCGCCAGCGCCACCATTCCACTGTGCAACAGGGCGAATACCGGCGCGAATACATTACCGGTCCACCACCCCAGGCCCGCAAAGACCCACATCGTTCCGGACAGAACTGCGAACAACAGCACGAATTGCCTGGCCGACAGCGCCCGCGGAGGTCGCAACCGCAATTGCGTCCCAACCCCTTCGGACATCAACGGCAGCACTTCGATCATTGGCAACACGCAGCGGACTGCGGGAACAGCCCGATGGTAGACCCGCGCGAACGCATGCGGCAAGCGTTTCCGCCGATCAGCAAATTGCTGCAGTGCAGCTAAAAATGCGCATAAATCAAATACTTCACTCAAACAGCGGACGGCACAGGCCCGTGAGCGGGTCCACCATCACATCCTTGGGCGACCTGCACAAAACGGCGGGAAAGCTGCCGCTTCCACACAAGTGTGCGGGTGCTCCGGCTCTCTAGAATGCGCAAAGATTCCCAGGCACCTTTCGCATGAACGCTCAGCTCGACTCACTTGCCTCCACCGCCGCCACGCACTCGCTGCTCGCGCCCGAGTTACCAGCCGCGCCCGGCGCATTGCGCGCTGCCATCACCGCTGCCTGGCTCAAGGACGAAGCCGAGCACGTGCACGAACTACTCGACCAGGCGCGCTTGCCGGCCGCAGAACAGGCCAAGGTGCAGGCACTCGCCGCCGATCTGGTCACCCGGGTGCGTGCACGCGCACAGGATCAGGGCGCGATCGAAGCCTTCATGCGCCAGTACGATCTGGGCAGCGAGGAAGGCGTGCTGCTGATGTGCGTGGCCGAGGCACTGCTGCGTATTCCCGACCAGGACACCGCAGACAAGCTGATCCGCGACAAGCTCGGCGATGCGGACTGGAAAAAGCACATGGGCGGCAGCGACTCGGTGCTGGTCAACGCATCGACCTGGGGCTTGATGCTCACCGGCAGGCTGGTGCAACTCAACGACCTTACCCGCGCCGATGTGCCCAGTGCCTTCAAGCGCCTGATCGGCCGCGTCGGCGAGCCGGTGATTCGTCTGGCCGTGCGGCAGGCGATGAAGATCATGGGCCACCAGTTCGTCATGGGACGCACGATCGGCGAGGCGTTGTCGCGTTCGCGCAAGGGCGACAACGCCGATTACCGCTATTCGTTCGACATGCTCGGCGAAGGCGCATTGACCATGAAGGATGCGCAGCGCTATCTGCAGGCGTATCGCGATGCCATCCATGCGATCGGCCGTAGCGGCAGTTTCGTCGGCACCGATGTGTTCGCCGCGCCCAGCATTTCGATCAAGCTCTCTGCGCTGTATCCGCGCTACGAACATGCCAAGCGCGCACGCGTGATGGCCGAACTTGTGCCCGGCGTGCTGGAACTCGCGCAGCTGGCCAAGTCGTATGGCATCGGCTACACCGTCGACGCCGAAGAGGCCGATCGCCTGGAGCTGTCGCTGGACATCATCGAGGCCACCTTTTCCGACCCGTCGCTGGATGGCTGGGAAGGCTATGGCCTGGCGGTACAGGCGTATCAGAAGCGCACGCCCTATACGATCGACTTCCTGGCCGACCTGGCGCGGCGCGTTGGCCGACGCATTCCGGTGCGTCTGGTCAAGGGCGCCTATTGGGATGCGGAGATCAAGCGTGCGCAGATCGAAGGCCACCCCGGCTACCCGGTGTTTACGCGCAAGCAGAACACTGACGTCTCCTACCTGGCCTGCGCACGTCGCATGTTTGCGCACAGCGACGCGCTGTATCCGATGTTCGCCACTCATAACGCGCAGACCATCGCTGCGGTGCGTGCGATTTCAGCGGGTAAGACCTATGAGCATCAGAAACTGCACGGCATGGGCGATGACCTGTATGCCGAGGTGATTCCTGCCGATCGCCTGGGTCTGCCGTGTCGTGTGTATGCACCAGTTGGATCGCATGAAGATCTGCTGCCCTACCTGGTGCGTCGTCTGCTCGAAAACGGCGCCAACTCCAGCTTCGTCAATCGCATTACCGATGAGGACGTCGCCATCGAAGACCTGATCCGCGATCCAGTCGAGGCGGTGTCGTCGTTTGTCTCCATCCCGCACCCCAAGATCCCGCTGCCGACCGATCTGTTGCGCAGCCAGAACCAGAACAGGAAGAACTCCATGGGCGCCAATCTCGCCAACGACAACGATCTGCGGCAGCTGGCCGAGCAACTCAACGCCGCCGTCAAACCGTGGAAGGCAGCGCCGCTTGTACCGGGCGCGGTGATCAGTACCCAGAGCGAAGCAGTGCTGAACCCGGCCGATCGCCGCGAGACGGTTGGGCACTGGCAACCAGCCGATCCCGCGACGGTGCAGAAGGCGCTGGCGTCAGCCGCTGCAGCCCAACCGGGCTGGAACCGCACCCCGGCGGCGAGCCGCGCCACCATCCTGGAACACGCGGCCGACTTGTTAGAGGCGCGCATGCCCGAGTTCATGGCGATCTGCGTCAAGGAAGCCGGCAAGACGCTGCCCGATGCCGTGGCCGAAGTCCGCGAGGCAGTCGACTTCCTGCGCTACTACGCTGGCCAGGCGCGCGCGCAGTTCGGCGCACCCGAGCGCCTGCCCGGACCGACCGGCGAGTCCAATGAACTGCAATTACACGGTCGCGGAGTGTTCGTCTGCATCAGCCCCTGGAATTTCCCGCTTGCCATTTTCCTGGGCCAGGTCGCCGCCGCGCTCGCTGCCGGTAATAGCGTGATCGCCAAACCCGCCGAGCAGACCAATCTGATCGGCTACGCGGCAGTGAAGTTGCTGCACGAAGCCGGCGTACCGGAAGCCGCCGTGCAATTCCTGCCTGGTGACGGCGCCACCGTGGGTGCTGCACTGACCAACGATCCGCGCGTGGCGGGCGTGGCGTTCACCGGTTCCACCGAAACCGCGCGCATCATCAATCGCACCCTGGCCGCGCGCGATGCCGCTATCGGCGTGCTGATCGCCGAGACCGGTGGCCAGAATGCCTTTATCGCCGACTCGTCATCGCTGCCCGAAGCCGTGGTGAAGGATGCAATTTCCAGCGCCTTCATCTCCGCCGGGCAACGCTGCTCGGCGGCGCGCGTGTTGTTTGTCCAGGACGACATTGCCGACAAGGTCATGACCATGCTCGCCGGTGCGATGGGCGAGCTGAAGATCGGAGATCCTGGCTTGCTTTCGACCGACGTTGGTCCGGTAATCGATGCAGATGCGCTCAAGATCCTCGACGATCACGCATCTCGCATGGACCGTGAGGCACGCCTCATCGGAACCACCAAGCTGGAAGACGTCACGGCGCACGGCAGTTTCTTTGCCCCGCGCGCCTATGAATTGACGTCGCTCACCCAGTTGCAACGCGAGGTTTTCGGTCCTGTTCTGCATGTGATTCGCTGGAAAGCCGACCAGCTCGATACCGTTATCGACCAGATCAACGCCACTGGCTACGGCCTGACCTTGGGCGTGCATTCGCGCATCGACGACACCATCGAGCGCATTACATCGCGCGTCGCCGTCGGCAACGTCTACGTCAACCGTAATCAGATTGGCGCCGTCGTCGGTGTCCAGCCATTCGGCGGCCAAGGCCTTTCCGGCACCGGCCCAAAAGCCGGCGGCCCGCACTATCTGCTGCGCTTCGCCACAGAGAAGGTTGTCACCGTCAACACCACCGCAGCAGGCGGCAACGCCTCGCTGCTGACACTGGGTGATTGAAGAAAGGCTGGTTGATCGACAACCACGCAATAAAAACCCCGCGAGAGCGGGGTTTTTTATGTTTGGGATAGAAACACGTCGATCAAGCGTCGTCGATTCACGCATGAAGCGGCCAGCAGGCCAAGCGCATTGGGTCGCCAATCGAGGTTGGCGTCGTGGAATGCATCGGGTCATCAGGTCATTGCAGCCTGGCTTCGCGGCACCGTTCGGCACGCCCTCGTTTAAAAAGCTCTTTAGCCGGTGGAATGCCGGCAGTAGTCTCACCTCTGTTGGGATTCGATCCAATACAGCGAGGTTGATCACTAAAGCTCGTTCGATCGATGATCGTTCATCTGCCTCGATGCCTCTGTGTCTGTGTCTGTGTCAGTGTCACACGCTATGCCGAGCTCACTCGCCGGCATGTTGGCAGCGGCAGCGTCACCTTCCGCTGGCATGAGTCGCCCCTTGCAGCGCGGGCGGCGCCTCACGGGCGGCACCTCACGGGCGGCACCTCTCTATTTGTAGGTCGCGTGCGGCTGGAGGTCGGCATGCAGAAAAGCAATCGAGCGGCGGTCGGCCAGCTATCAGATAGCGGTCTCCAGGAGCAGCCGAGG